>NZ_JBYZMP010000007.1:0-242924 GCF_058216375.1 Pontibacter sp. GD7
GGCGTTTTTAGAAGCAGAACACATAGAAGCCTCCTGTCTTTAGGTGATACATATAGCTATATCCCTAAAACAGGAGGCTTCCCTTTTTCATCCCATTACAAAGTTCGGGATGACTCATGCTTTTTGATCCTAGAAGTGAGCATCATAAGTGGCGGATGACCCTAAGCTTCAATACGGTTTTAATAAGTGAAAAGAGTGTTCCTCCAGTCATTCTTTTAACATCTCTTACCAATACACGCTTAGCTCTGTCCACAATATGAGCTGGTGCATTTTGCAGGGAGCCGGTATTGAATGGGGGCTGTGGGTCGTATTCCTGTATTAACTGCAATGCCTTGGCAGTTTCCTCTCCAAATTCCAGTGAAGCCAGGTACAATGCTGCATCAATACCAGCAGAGACCCCTGCAGCAGTAATGACTTTACCATTTCTCACAAACCGCTCTGCTACCGGATGAGCTCCGAGTTTTCCCAACTGATCGTATAAAGCCCAATGAGTAGTTGCTTGCTGATCTTTAAGTATACCCGTAGCAGCTAAAATAACAGCCCCTGAACACACAGCCAATGTCCACTTTGTCTTTTGATGTACTTCACTAATCCATTCCAAAAGCTGTTTGTCTTGTATAGCCTGTAGAAAAGTGATGGTTGAGCCCGGCAACACTAGAATATCTGCACTGCTGATCTCAGAAATGGAATAATCTGCAATGAGCCTGGCATGTTTATAGTCACTTTCGATAATGCCCTTTTCTTTGGCAACAAATACCACCTGGGCACCAGGCAGACGGCAGAGTGTTTCGTATGGCCCTATTACATCTAAAGCCGTAAACCCATCATAAAGCAATATTACAATTTTCATTTTCCCCTTATTTCTTATTGCACAAAGGTATATGCTAATGGAAGCTGTCCTTTTACATCATTTGGTCAATCTGTTACATAAATTCCAAAAGTAGGCTTCAATTAATAAGGCTTCTGTGCAGGTGTATCATGCTATATATTTAAACTAATCTCCCTTCTCTTTTGGAATCTATACTTTCTCACCTATATTTGAATCGACTTTAGGGGTGTCCTTTAAACAGGGCTGAGATTTTACCCTTTGAACCTGATGCAGTTCATACTGCCGTAGGGAAAAGCGAATACATACCGGGATTTTTTTCTTTCTCTCCCCAGGTCCATTCCTAAGGTCTATTGCACCAAATCTACAGGAATGGAAATTTCAGTAAACCAAAAAGCACAAACCGTAGCCGACAATTGCTCTTTACAGCAGTTGCTTCAAACGCTATTGCCTCAGCACCAAAACGGATTTGCTGTTGCGGTCAATAACGCCATTGTTCCAAAATCCAACTGGGACGATCACTCCTTACAACCAAACGATTCAGTCACCATCATCAGAGCAACGCAGGGCGGTTAAGCCTTAGCCTTTTCATCTGTAATTATACTTTTATGAAGAAAGAAAAAATACCCCAACAACAAACCATAACGCGCGCACCGTTTCCGGCATCGAAAAAGGTGTATGTAAAAGGCCAGCTACACGACATCTCTGTGGCCATGCGCGAGATCAGCTTAACCGACACCAAAATCTTTGGCTCAGAAGGCCAGGTGGAGAAAAACGCTTCTGTAACGGTATACGATACCAGCGGACCTTATACTGATCCGAACATCGAGATCGATTTAAAGCAAGGCTTGCCCGCCCTGCGCAAAGACTGGATTCTGAACCGCGGTGATGTAGAGCAGTTGGATGGCGTTACATCGCAGTATGGCAAGCAGCGCCTGGCTAACAACAGCCTGGATTACCTGCGTTTCCAGCACCTGAGCAAGCCGCTTTGTGCCAAAGATGGGCAGAATGTAACGCAGCTGCACTACGCTAAAAAAGGGATCATCACGCCGGAGATGGAGTACATCGCCATCCGTGAGAACCAGCGTATCGATACACTGAACGAGCAGCTGAAAGACCAGAATCCTATACTTTCGCACCAGCATAGCGGCCATAGTTTTGGTGCCAACACGCCAAAAAGCCACATTACCCCGGAGTTTGTAAGACAGGAAGTAGCCGCAGGTCGTGCTGTTATTCCTGCCAATATCAACCACCCCGAAAGTGAGCCGATGATCATTGGCCGAAACTTCTTAGTAAAGATCAACGCCAACATCGGCAACTCTGCTGTTACTTCCAGCATTGAAGAAGAAGTGGAGAAAGCCGTATGGGCCTGCCGTTGGGGAGCCGATACCATCATGGACCTTTCTACGGGCAAGAACATACATGAAACCCGCGAGTGGGTGATCCGCAACTCCCCTGTTCCGATTGGCACCGTGCCGATTTACCAGGCCCTGGAGAAAGTTGGCGGTAAAGCCGAAAACTTGACCTGGGAAATCTTCCGCGACACACTGATCGAGCAGGCTGAGCAAGGGGTTGACTACTTTACCATACATGCCGGTGTGCTGCTGCGTTATGTGCCATTAACGGCTAAGCGTCTGACCGGTATCGTATCCAGGGGTGGTTCTATTATGGCAAAGTGGTGCCTGGCACATCATAAAGAGAACTTCCTGTATACGCACTTCGAAGAGATCTGCGAGATCATGAAAGCCTATGACGTTTCTTTCTCGCTGGGCGATGGGTTACGCCCTGGAAGTATAGCCGATGCCAACGATGCAGCGCAGTTTGCCGAACTGGAAACGCTAGGCGAACTCACCAAGATTGCCTGGAAACACGATGTACAGACGATTATTGAAGGTCCGGGCCACGTGCCAATGCACCTGATCAAGGAGAACATGGACAAGCAACTGAAGGAGTGCCACGAAGCACCGTTCTACACGCTTGGACCATTGACTACTGACATCGCACCTGGTTACGACCACATCACATCTGCCATCGGTGCGGCCATGATCGGCTGGTTTGGAACGGCCATGCTTTGCTATGTAACGCCAAAAGAGCACCTGGGCCTTCCGAATAAAAAAGATGTGAAGGATGGTGTGATTACTTATAAGATTGCCGCACACGCCGCCGACCTTGCCAAGGGACACCCGGGAGCACAGTACCGCGACAATGCCCTGAGCAAGGCACGCTTCGAGTTCCGTTGGGAAGACCAGTTTAACCTGTCTCTGGACCCGGACACAGCCCGTGAATTCCATGATGAGACCTTGCCTGCCGAAGGTGCTAAAATTGCCCACTTCTGTTCTATGTGCGGACCAAACTTCTGCTCTATGAAAATAACGCAGGAAGTACGTGAGTATGCCGACCAGCAGGGTGTGCAAGAAACAGCTGCCCTGCAAAAAGGCATGGAAGAAAAAGCGAAAGAGTTTGCCCAAAAAGGAAGCGAGCTATACCTGTAAATGAAGCTGATAGTTATCTCCAGTCCCGAACCGATAGCCGAAGAGGCACAGCGCATCAACGAGTTGTTTGAGGCGGGGCTGGAGTACTTTCATTTACGCAAGCCATACTTTACAACAGAAGAACTTAGGCAGTTATTGCAGCAGATAAAGCCGGAGCACTGTGCAAAAATAGCATTGCACCAGCACCACGAGTTGGCAGCTTTGTTTGAAATAAACCGCTTACACTTTATCGAAGCCAACAGAAGTATGACTACGGCAGAAGACCTGATTAAACTGCAAACCGCAGGATATCAGCTCAGCACTTCTGTGCACGAAATAGCATCGTTGCAAAGGCTAAGTCCATGTTTCTTCTATACTTTCTTCGGGCCTGTGTTCGACAGCATTTCAAAGCCAGGTTATACTTCTAAGGTGGCAGACGGCTTTTACTTAACTGCAGCAGAGAAACCTATTCAGGTGATCGCCCTGGGTGGGATTGATGCGCAGAATGTTGCCATGATCCGAAGTATGAATTTCGACGGAGCAGCTATACTTGGCAGCGTCTGGAAACAACCTGAGCAGGCAGTTACTTCTTACCTGAAAATTAAAGAGAAATGTCAGACACCAGACCTTACGTACTAAGCATTGCCGGTTTCGACCCGAGTGGCGGGGCCGGTATACTTGCCGACATCAAAACGTTTGAGCAGCATGGTGTTTATGGCTTTGGCGTATGCTCTGCTCTAACGGTTCAAAACGACACAGAATTCCTGAAGCTGCAATGGATAATTGCACAGGAGATCATAGACCAACTGGAGCCACTGGTAAGCAAGTTTCCTATACTTTCATGCAAGATTGGGATTGTGCAAAGTATGGGTGCGCTGCTGGAGATTATTTTATACTTGAAGCGACAGCAGCCTGAGATACAGATTGTTCTTGACCCGGTTTTAAAAGCCAGTGCAGGTTTTGCTTTTCATGATGCTTTACAAGAGCAGCAACTAAACGCTGTATTGCAGGAGCTAACCCTGGCTACTCCAAACTACAACGAGATACAGCAGCTCAATCCGGAGTTAGCACCAACAGACGCTGCCGGAGAAATGGCAAAGCACTGCGCCATACTTTTGAAAGGCGGCCATAATCCCGAAGCCTTAGGTACAGATTACTTTTTCTATCAGGACACCTGCACCGCATTAGAGCCAACATTATCAAATATTTCTCCTAAGCATGGTTCCGGCTGTGTGCTGTCGGCTGCCATTGCGGCCAACCTGGCATTGGGCCATACTTTAGAAGAAGCCTGCCGCCGGGGCAAGCGCTACACCGAATCATTTTTAAGCAGTAACCCTTCCCTACTCGGGTATCACAAACATGATCGCTAAACTACACTACATATCGCAGGAAACTAACACGTTAACCCATCTTACGGCCATACATAAAGCCCTGGATGCCGGCTGTGACTGGGTGCAGCTGCGGGTAAAAAACAAGCCAGAAACTAAGGTTGTCCATTACGCAGAAGCGGCTAAAGAGCTATGCGCAAAGTATGGTGGGAAGCTTATCATCAACGATTACCCGCACATAGCCAAAGCTGTGGAAGCAGATGGTTTGCACCTGGGCCTGCAGGACATGCCTATCCTGGAAGCCAGGTGTATTGTCGGGGAAAGTATGATCATTGGGGGCACCGCCAACACTTTACAGCACATCAGGCAACGCGTATCAGATGGTGCCGACTACGTTGGGTTGGGGCCTTACCGCTTCACAACCACCAAAGAAAAGCTGAGCCCTGTGCTGGGCCTGAATGGCTATACTTCCATACTTCGTCAGCTAACTCTGGAAGACATCAGCATTCCCATCATAGCTATCGGTGGCATTGCGGCAGCCGATGTGCCCGAACTGCTGCTTGCGGGGGTACATGGCGTTGCCATATCAGGGGCCATTACCAATAGCCCTACTCCTGCTGCCTTTGTCCAAACTATTCAAAAAGCAATTTCACACGCAAGTATCGCCTTATAATATGTTACAGATAGCAGATAAAACCTTCAATTCACGCCTGTTTACCGGCACGGGCAAGTTCAGTTCATCCGGTTTGATGGAAGAAGCCTTACTGGCATCAGGTTCCGAGCTGGTAACTGTTGCTTTAAAACGTGTGGATATTCATGCCGAAGAAGATGATATACTTTTTCACCTGAAGCACCCGCACATCAACCTGCTGCCAAACACTTCCGGGGTTCGAAACGCAAAGGAAGCCGTGTTTGCTGCGCAGCTGGCCTGTGAGGCACTGGAAACAAACTGGTTAAAACTGGAGATCCACCCGGACCCGAAGTACCTTTTACCCGACCCGATAGAAACCCTGAAAGCTACAGAAGAACTGGCTAAACTGGGCTTTGTGGTGCTGCCTTACATCCACGCGGACCCGGTACTGTGCAAACGCCTGGAAGAAGCCGGAACAGCCGCCGTTATGCCACTGGGCTCTCCTATTGGGAGCAACAAGGGGCTTAAAACTATTGATTTCCTGGAGATCATCATCGAGCAGAGCAAGGTGCCCGTGGTAGTGGATGCGGGTATTGGCAGTCCGTCGGATGCGGCAAAGGCTATGGAACTGGGTGCCGATGCGGTGCTCGTGAACACGGCCATTGCGGTTTCAGGAAACCCGGTGCAGATGGCAATAGCGTTCAAAATGGCCGTTGAAGCCGGACGAATGGCATTTGAAGCAAAGCTGGCTAAACCTGTACAACATGCCGCAGCAAGCAGCCCTTTAACTTCCTTTTTAGATGAGTAATTTCAGAGAGATTTTTGACAGCTATACCTGGGAGCAGGTAAAGGAAAGCATTTATGCCAAAACTGCCCGCGATGTGGAGCATGCCTTAGGTAGCCAGAAGAAAACACTGGAAGATTTTAAGGCCCTGATCTCGCCGGCTGCCGCACCCTACCTAGAGCAGATGGCGCAGTTGAGTCAGCAGATTACCCGCAAGCGCTTTGGCCATACCATGCAGATGTACGTGCCATTATACTTGTCCAACGAGTGCCAGAACATCTGCACCTATTGCGGCTTTAGCTACGACAACAAAATGCGCCGCAAAACACTTACCGATGAGGAGATCCTGCTGGAAGTACAGGCCATAAAAAAACTAGGCTACGACCACGTGCTGCTGGTTACTGGCGAGGCTAACAACACCGTGCATGTAGATTACTTCAAAAATGCGTTGCAGCTCATCCGGCCATACTTTTCGCACATCTCCATGGAAGTGCAGCCCCTGGACCAGGACGAGTATGAAGCGCTTATACCTTATGGCCTGAACACCGTGCTGGTATACCAGGAAACCTACCATAAAGACGATTACAAGAAACACCATACTAAGGGCAAGAAATCAAACTTCTACTACCGGTTAGATACCCCGGACAGGCTGGGTAAAGCAGGTATTCATAAGATGGGACTTGGCGTGCTGATTGGCCTGGAAGATTGGCGCACAGATTCCTTTTTTACAGCCTTGCACCTGAATTACCTGGAGAAAACATACTGGCAGACCAAGTATAGCCTTTCGTTCCCGAGACTGCGGCCTTTCTGTGGTGGCCTGGCCCCAAAAGTAGAAATGTCGGATCGTGAGTTGGTACAACTGATCTGTGCTTACCGCATCTGTAACGAAGAAGTGGAATTATCGCTCTCTACCCGTGAGTCGGAGAAGTTCCGGAATAACGTGGTAAAGCTTGGCGTTACATCCATGAGTGCAGGCTCGAAGACGAATCCAGGGGGTTATGCCGTGGAGCCGGAATCTTTGGAGCAATTTGAGATTTCGGATGAGCGTAGCCCCGAACAGATTGCCGCCATGCTGAAATCGCAGGGATACGAGGCTGTTTGGAAGGATTGGGACAGGGCTTTTTAAACGACAACTTAGGTGGTTTGTTATTGGAGTTGTTTTAACTGAAGCTGAAACGCTTAAACAAACCGCTGTTCCGGACATGAATGCCCGGAACTCTTTCTGCTGCGGACTCCCAAGTCCGCAAAAAGGAAAGGCTGATCAACGGGGACTAGGAAGTCCCCCCCCTGGCTCTTTCGGACATGGATGTCCGAAAGAGCCAGGGGGGGAGTTAGTATGATATTATTTGTTGGATCGCACATGCCGCAAGTTTAGCGATAGCGCAACTTGTGGCTGCCTTTACCGCAAGTTTGCAACTTGCGCAAGTTACAAACTTGCAAACATTGTCAACCACCAGTTACCGCTGCGCTCAAACTGGCGGTATTTCAGATAATATCGAACAAAGAATGTTACATCTAGAGAGCTATATCACGAATAAAATATAACATGCTACTACCAGAAGAAATAAAGCGATACAGCCGGCACCTGATACTCCCCGAGATCGGATTGGAAGGCCAGGAATTACTAAAACAGGCAAAGGTACTGATAATTGGTGCCGGGGGCCTGGGTTGTCCTGTTCTGCAATACCTTACGGCCGCTGGCGTGGGCACCATCGGTATAATAGATGATGATGTGGTAGACGAGAGTAACCTGCAGCGCCAGATACTTTACTGGCAAGAAGATGTGGGACGAAAAAAAGCCGTAGTAGCAGAAGAGAAACTAGCAAAGCAAAATCCGTTCGTTCAATTTCATACTTACACGGAGCGACTCACAACTGATAATGCAAATGTGCTATTCAAAGAGTATGATGTCATCATAGACGGCTCTGACAACTTCCCTACCCGCTACCTGGTGAACGATGTTTGTGTGGCGCTTGACAAGCCGCTGGTATTTGGCTCCATCCTTCGGTTCGAAGGACAGGTATCGGTCTTTAACTTCCAGAACGGGCCAACTTACCGCTGCATCTACCCTGCCGCTCCGGAACCCGGTGAAATGCCTAATTGCTCTGAGGTAGGTGTGCTGGGTGTATTGCCTGGATTAATTGGCTCATACATGGCAAACGAGGCGATCAAGATCATCTGCCAGGTTGGAGAGGTGTTGGCGGGCAAACTACTTGTACTGAATACACTGGAGAACAGCACCAATATTTTCTCCTTTGAACGCACAGACATTGCGACTCATACTACTCCTGTGTCAGCTGCCGCTTGTGCTAGCGCTGCATCTACAGTACGGGAAATCACACACCAGAAATTAAAAGCTTGGCTGGAAGAGAAAGGGGACATTTACCTGGTGGACGTGCGTGAACCATACGAATTTGAGAGCTTCAATATAGGTGGTGAGAACATTCCGCTTAGCACCTTGCAAGACCAGATGCAAACCTTCCCTGTTGACAAGAAGATCGTGTTCTGCTGCCAGTCGGGGCTTAGAAGTATGTTTGCAGCCAGCTTGTATGTAGCCAACAGCTTTAATCGCTCCATCTTTAACCTGAAGGGCGGCCTGCAGGCTGCAAAGGAAGTTCTTTAGCTAGAAGAGGTTCTTATTCAAAACGGATTTACCCACCCCTACCCCTCCCAAGAGGGGATTATCACAAAATTGTAAAAAATTCTCCTTCTAGGAACAGGGCCGTTTCATTCTATTTTTCTACCGCAAGTTTTCAACTTGTGGTTTGACATGGCGTTGAGTTTTCAACTCAACTGGGCCAGAGGCCCAGCTATAGCCAATTAAGAGTCGCAGATCCCGGACTTGATTCGGGACAAGGACACTCGCGCCATGACCTTGTTTTTGAAAAATGAAGTCCCTATTTCGGTTGTAAATAATCTTGCACTCAAATCGCATTTATGGCTCTCCGAGCCAGTTGAGGAAGCCTGTCCCGGGCGGAGTCCCGGGAAGACTCAACCTTACTTGTTAGTCACGAATCTGGAGATCCGCGCCAGAAAAAAATAGAATGAAACGGCCCTGCCCTCAAGGGGACAATTTCTGTTAAAACTTAACGGCACGGCTATTGGGAGGGGTGGATTAATCGCAACTTGAGCTAATATTATAACAAAAACAGCCGCTGAAGTAAAAAGCCCCATCAAATCTATATACTTGATGAGGCTTTTTTTATTTCTTACGGCCTATTACCAGAAATCAGAAGGACTGAAGATCTTGCCCCGGTTATTTACCAGGATTCCAAGTACCACTTCATGGGCACCGCCGCCTATCCTGTCCATTCCATTGGAGGCCACATCATAGGCATAGCCTACCTGCAGCAGGTTGCTCACGTTTACGCCCCCAAGTATAACCGGAGTACGGTTTTGCCTGTAAGATCCTCCCAGCCATACTTTATCATAATACATCAGCTTCAGGTTAACGTCAACGGAAGTGGGTGCGGGACTGGCATACTTTACCAGCACCGAAGGCAACACCGTAAATTTGGGCGTAACCACCAGTTTGTAGCCTCCCATAAAAGTATGGTGCGCCCTGGAACTGGCAAGGTGGCTTTCCTCGTCGTTAAACCTGGTGCTAAGCTCATCCTGAAAAAGCTGCGTGCTGGATGTTCCTACAAAGAAGCGCTTGGTGTACAGCAACACGCCTGCTGTTATGTTTGGCTTCACGCGGTTGTAATTGCCGCCCATAAAAGTAGGGTCGTTAGGGTCGGTTAGCTGCAAACCTTGCTCATCCACCCTGTACATCGAAATGCCCCCCGATAAGCCAGCCGACATTTTAAGTTCTTTTGTAAGTGGCAAATGGTAAGCATAGGTCACGCCGGCATCAGTTCGCTTAAGAGCCCCTGCCCTATCCGAGATAACCGATAAACCGACACCATGATGCGGCCGGGCTTGTTGCGTTTCTCTTTTTTTATAGTTCTGCAGCAAAGCGTTGCTGCCCGTACGGCCCCTATAAGGTACTGAGGTTGCCGTTGTGTTCAGGTTCATCTTACCAATCGGCATGTGTGCCGTAATGTAGTATGATTCCGGAGCCCCGTCAATACCGGCCCACTGGTTGCGGTAACCCGATCTCACGTCGCCGTAGTTCTCAGAGCCGGCCAGGGCAGGGTTGACCAGGTAACCGTTCAGCATATACTGGCTGAAATGCGGCAACTGCTGCGAAAAAGCTTTCAGGCTAAAGTACAACAACATCGAAAGTATACATAGCTTTTTCATTTGCGAAGTACCGTTATAGAGCCTGTAAATGCTTTTCTCCCTTTGTTGGTGTCGATCACATAATAGTAGGCCCCATCTGGCAGAGGCGAACCGTTTCGTGAACCGTCCCAGGGCGTGGTGTACCCTTTGGTTGAATAAATCTTATCTCCCCAGCGGTTGTAAATGTCAATGGTGATGTCAGGATAATCCTCAACGCCTTTTATCAGCCATACATCGTTAATACCATCCCCGTTAGGCGAAATGCCGTTCGGGATGCGTAGGCGCTGTAATACCCGCACCGTAACCTCATCGGTACTTATACAGCCTTCGGCCGAGGTCGCTGTTAACGTATAAGTTGTAGTTACTTCCGGGTTTGCCACTGGCCGTGCAACCGAAGCATTGTCCAGGCTAATGGCCGGAGACCATTTCAGGGTGCCGGTTCCGCTGCCTGCCAGGGTTATACTTTCGCCTTCGATGATCTCCAGGTCTGGGCCTGCTTTTGCCTCAGGATAAGCACTGAATTTGATCTCCACCTCATCGGTAGTTGCGGCACAAGGGCTGTTACTCACTGTCCAACGAAGGCGGTAGTTTTCCTCCATTTTGCCCGTAAAGCCTGATCTTGGGTTGGTAGGGTCTGCCAGTTGTCCGCCTGCACCTGCCACAATTGTCCAGAGGCCGGTTCCGTGTGGCGGGGTGTTGGCTTGCAATAAAGTATAAGTTAACCCGCAAACTGGCTTTTGATCAGGCCCGGCATCCGCTACAGGGGCGTGTACTATGGTCAGGGCTTGTGTCAGATCGGCTGTGCAGCCATCCGTAGTTGTAACCAGCAGCCTAACCTGGTATGTACCCGGTTGGCTATACTTGTGAGTTGGGTGCTGTGTGTCAGCTGTATTGCCATCCCCGAAGTTCCAGGCCCATGCTATAATGTTACTCCCTGCCGCCACCGTGCTCTTATCCTGAAAAGCCACGGCATCCGAAATACATCCCATTACTGGCAGGAAAGCTGCTGTCGGCTTGGCGTATACTACTACTTTCTGTTTTTCTGTGTGCTGGCAGCCTTTGTCCGTGGTAACCACCAGTATAACTTCGTAAGTACCTGCGCTGGCGTAGCGGTGTGTCGGGTTCACGGCACTCGACGTATTGCCATCGCCAAAATTCCAGGCATGTGATACAATGCTACCCTGCGCTACCGTAGAGGTACTTTTGAAGCTGGTAGTCTCCCCAAAACATACATTACCCGTTTCAAAGCCAGCTGTTGGGCTAACAAACACGGTTATTGTTTTAGTAGTAAAGCCATGACAGATGATACCGGAATAAGCTTTCAGGCTAACCTGGTAAGTGCCAGGAGCTTTGTAGATGTGCAGCGGGTTTTGCTCAGACGATGTGGTGCCATCCCCGAACGTCCATTCCCATTTCACGATCTTACCAAAAGCAATAGTAGAGGCATCCTGAAACTGAATACCATCCCGCTGGCAAGAACCTGACGTGGTAAAATCGGCCTGTGGATTTGCCCCGCTCACAATGTAATCTTCTTCTATGGTGCTGGTACAGCCTTTATCTGAAGTGGCAGTTAATTTTACCTTGTACACGCCTTCCGATTTATACTTGTGCTTCGGATTAGTTTGCGTAGAGGTGGTACCATCACCAAAATCCCATACATAGGTCAAAGTACCTGAGCTGATGGTGGTCTTGTTCACGAACTGCGCCTCATCGTTTATACATACATCAGGCAACTCGAATTTCATTTGTGGCTTCGGATAAACCACCACCTGTTTTGTTACGGATGTTTTGCAACCCTCCTCGAAGGTAAATGTGAGGGTAACATTATAAGTACCCGACTCTGCATAGGTATGCTGCGGATGCTGTGTGCTTGCCTTGTTACCATCTCCAAAGTCCCATTCCCAGGCCGTTATGGGTACCACGGAGGTAGATTTATCGGTAAAATTGGTAATAAATGTATTGCAGACTGCCGGCGCATCAAAGGCCAGTACAGGTTTAGGCAGCATCTCTACCTGTTTGCTAACCTCGTTCACACAGCCGGCACTGGTTTTGGTGGTAAGCTTAACTGTATAGATACCGGGACTGGCGTAAGCATGTCTCGGATTCTGTTCTGTTGAGATTTTTCCGTCACCAAATTCCCACAGCCACTCGGTTACCTTGCTGTTGTTACCGGCAACCGTAGAGGCATCAGTAAAAAGCAAAGCCCCGTTCAGGCATTCAGACTTATAGGTAAAGTTCGAAACCGGGTTCGGGTATACGATCAGCTCTGCGGTAGATTCATCTTTTGAATCGCAATCGTTGCCGTTGTTTTTTACAGTGGTCAGCTTAACCATGTAAGTGCCCGGTGCCGCATAAGTATGGGTAGGGTTTTGCAGCGAGGAGGTATTGCCGTCTCCGAACTCCCACAACCAGCTCTGTGGCTCGTAGTTGGCGAATCCTGTAAAAGTAACTGTCTGTCCGTCGCAATAAGATGGCTTGCCGAAGGTAATGTTCTGGTTCAGGTTTTTGATGTTTGCCCCCGCCGAGTAGCCATACGACTCCACGTTGCCAAACCCGTAAGCCATGGCATTAAAACCGATATCGGCGGTTAACCTGTGGTTACCTGCTCCTACCGTGGCTTGTGCAAAGGAGTACTCCGGGTTTGCCGCTACTGGTGTAAACGTTATCGGTTGGCCATCCAGCCTGAAAGAGGAAACAGCCTCCGTTTTGATCACCACATTAATGTAGTGCCCCGTGATCATAAAGTATGGCGATGAATAGAGTGTAATGTCGGTCAGGGTTTGCTCTACCGGGTTAAGAATGATCATCTCCGGGTCGCCGGTAACGTTATCGCAGCCCTGGGTACGAGCATATTGCAGCAGCGTGATCGGGTGGGTGGCTGTGATGTAATTGGCAGTAGCGCTGTTAAACTCATAGTACTCGCCGGCATTTAACGTTTGGTTGCTGCCATTTATCGTAACTACTGTATTTTGTTGTGAGGCAAGCACCCTGAAAATATCTCCACCGGTTCTGGTCTTGAGTGGTGCGGTAACAAAGTTTGAGCCCCAGGTACTGAGTGGGTATAGCTGCTGATACAGATTGTCCCCGCTACCGGCACCGTTACAACCAAGCGCAACAAAGCTATTACCCGAGAAAACGGCGATCTTCTTACAGTCACCTCCCCCGCTACTTACTGATATTATTTTGCTGCCTGTCAGGTCGGAGGCCGATTGCACCTGGTATACCTGCCCCTTGTTCAGGCTGACCTGGAAAGGAACGTTTGCTGCCTTGCCGCCTCTGGTTGCAGCTTTAGGAGTGATCTCTACCAGGGTATTGTCTTCAGTAGCCACTACCATAAACTCAGCATATTGGCCCGAGGTGTGGGGTTGGTAGCTAGTGGCAAAATATTCGCGACCTAAGGTATTGGTGGGTAGTACGAGGGTTGCACCGGAACGTGCTTGCGCGTAGATATGCGAGTACACCACGATCGGGTGCTCCGACACAACCTGTATCCCTTTGTCCTCGAGTTCTTCTGAAGTACCTACATAGGCAGCGGAGCTTATGGGTGCAACCGTAACGCTGTTCGCCGTTACCGTATAGGTGTTGGAGATTCCCAGTTTCGGGATAGAAACCGTGGCCGTTGTGTTTACACTCGAGGTCAAGTATAAACTCATCTGCGATTTGGTGCCATCGATATGCCCTGTATACCCCACCCAGAAGTTGGTACCACTATTGGATGTATTCTGCGCCGACACCTCCAAAGCGATGCAGCAAATAAGTAAAAGTATAAGGGGAATGTATTGCGTAAAAAGTTTCTTCAAATTACCAGTAGACTTAAGTCGTTCGCCCTTAGAACCAGATAAACACCGGAAGTTAAAAGGGTTGAGAAAAAAAAATCGCTAACAGTACACCATACATGCAGCACGAATCAAATGCTGAAAATGCACTTGCAAAAAATTAAGTCTGTGTTTTGAGATCAAGTATGGAATGGCCTGAAAAATCAGGCGCTAAATATATGAAAATCAAACAGAAATAAACAAGCAGTTTGATAGCAAAACTTTTATTTATTCAGTGTTACAACATCACATAAATAAGTAACCTCGCAGCTCTTCCCCGACCTCGCAGCGTCCGAAGGTCCTGCGAGCGTCTAAAAATTTAAAACAGGCAAATGTTGAATGAGTGGATGAGTGCATGAGCAAATCTTAAACTCTTTAACTTTCTAACTCTTTAACTCTCTAACTCTTTAACTCTCTAACTCAAAAGACGCTCGCAGGAGCTGCGCACGCTGCGAGGTCGGGGGCAAATGCGCGGTCAGGTGCTGCTGTGAGGTGGAAATTATAGTTCATCTTCGCCCAGCATGTGGTAGAGGTTAGAAAAGTCTGCCTGAATCTGCTCGTGAAACTGTTGGAATGGTTCTGGGCCGCCAAACCAGCTTAGCACCTCATCACGGCAAAGGGCGGTTTTGCTTTTCGATAGCAGGCTATGATAGGAAGAATGTTGCCAGTCTTTGAAATCAGGTAGAAGGCTGTGGTGCTGCGGGTTAAAATGAATGTAGAACACTAACCGGCTAAAGTATGCTTCTGATGTGACGGGTTTGCGCTTAAACCGCTGCTGAAAAAGCCTGCCGGTACGGCAGTTCCAGTTGTTAAATGCTTTAGCGTAGGCGTTTAGCAGATGGCTTAGTTGCCGGGGTATACTGATCATTCTCTCGGCATCTGCGACTGCTGTATGCGGTTTCAGGTCTTCTGTGGACTTAACCCTTAGCAGAAAGTGCACATGGTTTGGCAGCAGACAATAGGCAAAAGTATCTACGTAAGGCATTAAGTATGTACGGTACAAACCCAGAAAGTAGTGGTAGTTCTCTTTGCTTCTGAAAATGGTTTCGCGGTTGTTGCCACGAGTATACACGTGGTACGTTTTCCCAGGCTCCATTTCAACGGTTTTCTGCATACAAACCTATACGCAATTCACCTGTTTTGTAGGCAACACAAAAATCAAATTAGACTTCGCAGCCTGCACCCGACCTCGCAGCGTGCGCAGCTCCTGCGAGTGTCTTCGTTTCATAAGCTGCCGCTACTGATGTTAGACGCCAGCAGGACCTTCACCGACCTCGCAGCGTCCGAAGGTCCTGCGAGTGTCTTCGTCTCTGGTTTATGCTACTGGTGTTAGACGCTCGCAGGACCTTCGGACGCTGCGAGGTCATGGCGCACGCTGCGAGGTGGGGAGAGAATTGCGCCATAAGTTATACTTTGCAGCATTCAATCAATTATTGCAGACCGTTTTCCTCCCCCTCCTTGGCATCGTCGTTGTTAACTTTCTTTACCTTGCGTGGCCTGGCTTTGGCATCCTGCTTACCGAACTGGTAGTTAAAGCTTAGCCTTACCTGGCGCAAATTAATACTCATGCCGTTCGACTGATCCAGCACAAGTATGTTTTCAGAGTTATACGTTTTGATAAGGCGCTCACGGGTCACGTACTTGTTAAATGGGTTGTTAACGCCCAACGTTACGTTTCCTTTTTTGTTCAACACCTCTTTTCTCACAGCAAAGTTATAGGTTCCGTATGCAAGCGTTTTGCCCTGCAGCGTTACCTGCGACGAGTTGTAATCGCCTGCCATTTGTGCGCTGAAGCCTTTGTTAAAGTTGTACGATACATTCAGGTTGGTATTGTACACGATGCCGGTGTTCGATTGCTGCTGGCCTCCCCCCTGAATGGAAGCATAGAACAGGTTCAGGTTACTGCTAACCCTGCCCTTTTCCAAAAACTTAGTGCTGCCAGACAGGCTTAGCCCGTAGAAACTCTCCTGCCCTATATTGTCAAAACTTGTTGTTACTCTGCCTACAGAATCAGGGTTAGAACCAGTGTACGGTGTACTGAACGACTGAATGGCGTTGATTGTCTGACGCAGGTACAGTGATGCATTTATGGTTGCTCCGGACTTAGAGAAAGTGCTAAAACCCAGTTCATAGGAATCGGTTAATTCGGCCTCCAGTTCAGGATTACCACGCACCACGTTCTTCGGGTTGCTCACGTTCTCGTATGGGTTTAACAGCGAAAGTTGCGGCCGCTGAATACGTTTGGAGTAGTTAAACTTGATCGTTTGGTTCTGTTTCAGGTTTCTTGACACGGAGACGTTGGGAAAAAGATTGTTATACTCCTGCTCTACTTGTGTACCGTTGGAAATAAAGTCCCCGTCAATCTGGGTATACTCGTACCTAAGGCCCATCTTCAGGTTATACTTCTCAAGCTTTAAGCCATAGATAGCATAAGATGAAAGCACATCCTGGTTATATGTAAACAAGTCTGTTCTGTCTGGCTGCAACACAAACGGTGATGAAGCCGGACTTGCCACCAGGAAGCGGTAATCGCTTTCGGCATAGCGCCAGATGGCTTTCGTGCCAACTTCCAATGTCTGGGTTTTGTTTATAGGATGCGTATAGTCCGCCTGGGCAGTTATTTCTTCGTTGTAGGCGTCGTTGTAATTCTGCTCTTTTTGCGTTACCTGTTCGTTCTGATACAGATCCATAAAGTTCTCATTGTTTCGGGTGGTTCTGCTGATCAGTCCCAGCACCGAAAGCTCCTGACCTGGCTTTTTGAACGACCTGGTGTAGTCAAGATTGATATCGTAGTTAATCCCGTCAAAGCCGTTGCTTCCTACTCGCGTGTTTCTGTTTTCGGGCTCATTTCTGAATACATTGGTTGTTAGCTGCGTGGTTTTAAATTCAATATCAGGAATTGTCATGCGTATGCCTGTCGCAATATAGCTGGTCTTACTAAGCCCATAGTCTGCGCCAAAATGTAACAACCTGGACGAAGCCACTCTGTTCATGTCCAACTGCTGTGAACTGCTCGATATGGCTGAACCCGGACCGAAAATCGACACGATATTATTCTTACCACGCATATCGCTTACCGCATAGCCCACTGTGCTGTTTACTCCAACCTTGCCTTTGCGATAGTTCAGACCCAAACTGGCGTTACTATTAAGCGTACCTAAATTAGCTGAAACGTTTCCGGTCAGGCCCTGTACGCCATTGTCCTTCTTTAAGATGATGTTGATGATTCCGGCTGTACCTTCCGCGTCATACTTTGCTGATGGGCTGGTGATTACCTCAACGGACTGTATCTGGTCTGCCGGTATCTGCTTCAGGGCATCGGCCACACTGCTGGCCACCACAGCAGAAGGCTTGTTATTGATGAGTACCCGTATGTTTGAACTGCCACGCAACTGCACGTTGCCTTCCAGGTCCACGCTCACACCCGGCACTTTCGCCATTACCTCAGCCGCTGTCGCACCGGGGTGGATATCTTTCTCAGTATTATACACCATCCTGTCCACTTTATCCTCAATAAGTGGCTTTTCTCCGGTAACAGTAACCTCACTTAATGTTTTAGAGCTGGGCTTAAGTATAACCGTTCCCACATGCACATCGTCTTTCCCTTTCTCTAAAGCCACATTATCAACTGTTATAGTTTCGTAGCCAACAAACCTGACAGAGAGCTTATAGTGCCCTGGTGCAACCCCGGCAATACTAAACCGGCCCTTGCTGTCTGTTGTGGAGCCGTCCACAATTTTCCCTGATTCCTTATCAACAAGTGCCACCGAAGCAAACTCTACAGGCGCTTTTGTCAGTTCATCCTGAATAATACCGCTTATCTTCCCGTCGCCTTTTGCGGTGGGTTGTGTTGCAACTGGTGGCTTGGCTCCGCCGGCAGGTGGGGTTGCCAGATTTTGGGCAATAGTAGCCTGTGCAGCGAGAAAGCCCGCTACGGCTATAAGTATAATCTTTTTCATAATAAAGAGCTTAGATAGTAATGTTTATAGGTTGAATTCTGTTTAGGAAAGGGTGTTCCTGTCACATTCAGTAAGCTCCATGGCCATGTAGCAACTTGTGCAAATGTTTATCTTCAATTGTATTATTTATACTTTACAGGTTTTATTCGCTACTCTGCTCATTCGGATTTGCAATCTGGTTTAGCTGCTACTCAACAGCTGGCAAAGTATAATATCGGATTGCAAATCCTAATAGTAGATGCTTCGGGATTACAAATCCCGAAGAGCAACTGGAAGAGCAACTGCTTTATGTGTTCGAAAAAAGGCGTACCCACCCCTGCCCCTCCAAAAAGGGGAATATCTTGTCAACTCACTTCTTTCTGACAGGAGCAGAAGTGGAGCCTCGTACAAACAACTAACCTTATTATTCACCAGCACTAAGGGCGAATAGTGCTGTACTCTGTTTTAAGCGAAATTTATACTTGCAGCTGCTGCATATACGATGCGCCAACCGGTACTTCATTTCCTTTAATGCACACCTGGTGGCGCTCAATTTTATCTATCCTGTCTTTGGCAACAATGTAAGAGCGGTGCACACGTACAAACTTATCCGTTGGCAGCATATCACTTGCTTCCGTAATGGTCATGCGTGTCAGCACTTTTTTATCTTCCAGCACAAACGTTACATAGTTGCCAGCGGCCTCTAAGTATAAAATCTCATTAAAATGCACCTTCACCTGCTCATAACCGGTTTTCAGAAACACGTAATCTTTGGCTGCATCTGCTGCATTACCATTACGCAGCAGGTATAGCTCCTGCGCTTTGTTGCAGGCTTTCACGAAGCGGGCCAGCGAAAAAGGCTTCAGCAAATAGTCAATGGCATCCAGCTCAAAACTGGTAACCGCATGCTCCGAATAAGCTGTGGTAAAGATCACAAGCGGCTTTCGCTGTAAGCTGGTCACAAACTCCAGTCCTGTAATGTCAGGCATTTTAATATCCAGAAAGATCAGGTCTACAGGCTCTTTTTGCAGGTACTCCAGGGCCTGGAAGGCATCCGTGAAACTGGCCACCAGGTCTAAGTATGGAACCTTAGATGCCAGGTTTCTTACTACTTCCAATGCCAATGGTTCATCGTCTACTGCAATTGCCTTCATTTGTTTTATCCTTTGTTCTTACCAGCTTAAGGTACTAAATATTTATTTTTATGTTATCAGCAAACCTTTTCACTCCGACTCCAAAGCTAATTACCAAGTCGAGTTAAAAGCGATAATTTATATAGTTGTAAATCTTTGATGGTTAATTGGTGTTACAAATATACTTTACATACTATGTATTGCAAGGTACTATTTTTATACATACTACTATTTTATACCAACAAGCTCTTTTTATCCGTAAAAAGCAGTGAAATCCGGATAAACAGTAAGCTAAAACCTAAAGCTGCAGCGTCAGGTGCACAAAATATTCCTCTGCAGTTTCCCTGATCATCAGCTCATGCTTGCCTGGGTACAAATGCCCAAGGCGCTGCTTCACGTTTACCAGCCCAACTCCCGATTTGTCTTTCTCCGGATCCTGCTCATGCTTGGCATGTATGCTGTTGTACACGTCAAAGTATAACTTATCGCCGGCAACATGCAGTGTTATCCTGATCCAGGACTTATGCTTCAGGCTGATGCCGTGCTTAAAGGCGTTCTCCACAAATGGTATCAGCAACATAGGAGCAATAAACTTATCTGTTACCACATCCTGTATCTTGGTTTCTATACTTATGTTCGGAGAAGCCGAAGTACGCAGGGTTTGCAGCTCAATAAAGTTGCGCATGTACTCAATCTCCCGGGAGAGCAATATCTTCTGTTGCAGGTTTTCGTGCAGCATAAAGCGCATCATATCACCCAGCATTTGTATGCCTTGTGCCGTGCGTTCGCTGTTTTCCTGCAGCGCTGTGCCATAAAGCGTGTTAAGGGCATTAAACAAAAAGTGTGGATTGATCTGAGAGCGCAGGAAATCGAGATTGGCCGTAGACTTGCCCAGTTCTTCTTTCAGAACAAATAATTCTGCATTCCCTTTTAAGTGGCGCTTAAATAAAAACCAGGTGGCAGGCACAGTTATGAACAGGTGAAACACCGCATTAAAAAAGCTGATACCCAAAGCTGATTCTTCATCCTGTATCAGCAGCATCATCAGGAACGACACCGGCAAATAAGATAACAAAAGTATAAAGCCACTGATCAGGGCGTAGTACCTGAAGGGCTTCTTTTTATGCATTGCCTTCGGAAGAAGCGTGTAAAAAGACACACAGTAAAGCACCAGCGCACTCAGTGATACCAGTCCCCAGGAAACCGTCAGGTTCTCATCAACATTAAGCACCAACAACAGAAACACGCTCACCATCCAGGCAACAAAAGCAGTGAGCACATCCCGTGTTATAATTTTATACTTTGACTCTATAATAGATGAGTTTGAAAGCAGGTACATGCCGCTATACTTGATGCCGGTATAAAGCCCCAGCATCAGCAGCAGCCAGAAGGCATAGTGGAAGCTTTGCTGGAAGATGTAATTATAGGTATGATCCGCCGACTCAAACCGGGCAAACAGGTAGCCTTTGGTATAAGTATCCATAATACCGACAAAGAAGCCAACGGCCACAAAAGTCAGAAGCGTCAGAAAGACGTTCAGCCACAGGGATTGCTTTTTGAGCAGCCTTGGCACCAGCACAAAATTGGCAAACAGAAACACCAGGTACAGCAGCAGGTATCTGAAAAGCTGCGGAACAAAAAAATGCTCGTAGTAATTATACTCTATTCCTGCTTCTCTGAATAAGTACCTGTTAGGGCTAACGCCTATAGCCAGCGAAAACAAGGCAAAAACAAAAATGGTAGTGGCTGCCCAAAACTCCACCTTGTGGCGGTGGATCGGCTCAGCGATATAGCTTTTTAATGTCATATCATTCATAGAACAATGATAAAGGAATGTATAAAGTAAAAATAAAAAATGTGACGAATGTGTTAGAATTTGTGATGGAAACCGCCCAAGCAACATCCCATTAACAGCAGCTTTTAAAGCCCTTAAAAGCTTGCTGGCATTGCCTACTGTCCTCGCAGCGTTCCCGAAATTCTTCGGGAACGCTGCGAGGTTGGGGTTTAACACGCCATTAAGTTAATTTATACTTTGCCCTTACTAATGCCAGAAACCATCCAAAGTCATAACACCAAGTGAAGTAATTATACTATATTGCACTTTTAACATACTTAACCTCATATGAAACAACTTTTACTTCTTCCCACCCTTTTGCTTCTATTCATTTCCGGCGTATCGGCTCAAAACCGCCCGGGGCCTGTTGAGCAAAAGGTTACCGACAACATCTGCGACTGTATCTCTAAAGTTGACCTGGAAAAGATCAACGGGAAAAAAGATGCCGAGCAAGCCTTTGTAGACTGTTTTACACAACAGTCCAGCCTGATCGTGGACCTGGCAAAAGAACGGAACGCCGACTTTACAGACCAGGCTGCTATGCGCACCATCGGAACAGACATTGGCAAGAACCTGCTGACACAGAACTGCCAGGCCTTTTTAAAATTATCTGTGGCGATGGTTGAAAAAGAGAATATCCATACTTCGTCAGGAACAACGGAAGGCCGCCTGAAAAGAATCGAAACCAAAGATTTTAACTACTTTGTGCTTACAGACAGTGAAAACAAAGAGAGATCTTTTATCTGGCTGCGTCAGTTTCCGGGTTCAGAAAGCTTCATGAACGACAACAGCAAGCTGGCTGGCAAAAAACTGAAGATCAAGTGGAATGAAATTGAAGTATACATTCCGTCTGCTAAAAACTACTACAACATAAAAGAGATCGTGGCCCTGGAGGTATTGTAGGTATACTTTACTGGCTTAACATACGCTAAAAGCAGGTACTCTTTTGTGCCTGCTTTTTTTAATTCTGCCGTATACCAATGAGCTTACCAGGTTAGCTTCAAAGTATAATCTTCGTTTAGTTTTATATCAGTTCCAAGCTTCTGGCATTCACGGCTCAGCACCTTGGCAAGCCATTCTACATCGTCTGCTTTCATGTGGTTTAGCCGGAAATTTTTAACCTGCATTGGTACCATGTGCAACGCCAGCAGTTTGCCGGTTGTAGGGTCCAGGTCAGGGAAATACATCAGGGTCAGGTCGCCACGATATTCCTCGTGTCCTTGTATGCCTTCGTAGTCGGTAATGAAATCTCCGGCACCGTACAGGATCAGCTTATCTTTGTACACCTCCATACCCAGCGGATGATGTGAAGAATGTCCGTGGATCAGGTCTACTCCAGCCTCATCCAGCAGTTTATGCGCAAAGCTGCGCCGGGCAGCCGGAATGTCGTAGCCCCAGTTATCTCCCCAGTGCACCGAAAAAACCACCACATCGCCAGGTTGTTTTACCTGCTTCACCTGCTGCTTTATCATGCTCAGGGTCTGGGCACTCAGGTCTGGCAAAACGTTAACACCAGACAGCCGTGGCGTGGCAGCCCATTCCTGCGGTATCCCACTGGACTCCGATCCATAGGCCAGCACGATCACTCTACCGGCTTTGGTTCTATATATGGCAGGTTTCCGGGCAGCTGCCAGGTCTTCACCGGCCCCGGCGTGGGCAATACCGGCCCCTGTTAAGGTTTGCAGCGTTTGTGTCAGCCCCGGCCGCTGCCAGTCCAGTACATGGTTGTTGGCGAGGGAGGCAAAGTCTATTTTAGCGGCAGTAAGCACCTTCACGTTTTCAGGGTGCATGCGGTACTGTATCTGTTTACCGGGCCATGGTTGGTTGTGTGTAGTGATGCTGGTTTCGAGGTTGATGATCCGGAGATCGGGATTGAGGCGTTGCCATGCTTGCAGGGCATCTCCCCAGATATAGCTGTAATCTAACTTATTCGGGAGGGCGCCATTTACGCGCTCTGCCAGCCGCACATAATCCCTGGCGTCTTTTACATAAGACTCATAAATGCGCGGGTCAACCGGGTTGGGCAGCACCTGGTCTATTCCTCTTCCGGTCATCACATCGCCGCACAAGAATAACCTGATTTGCACAGAAGACTGCGAAGGTGCGCTCTGTTGCCCCGGCTTGCCGGCTACCTTGCCCGACTCCTGGCATCCGGACAGCAAAGCAGCGGCGATCACAAGTATAACTGATACCCATAACATGGTATACTTTTATACTTGCGCGGCGTCAATTTGGATGGGCAGCCACAGCAGTATTATTCTTTCCTCACCCCGAACTTGTAGATTGTGGTGTGCCTGTACTTCTCCCCCGGCCTTAAGATAGCAGATGGGAAACCGGGTTTGTTGGGAGAGTCGGGGTAGTGCTGCGCCTCCAGGCAAAGGCCGGCGTAGCGAACATAAGGCGCTTTGTTTTTCCCGGTCAGGTCGCCTTTCAGGTGGTAGCCTGTGTACAGTTGCAGACCTGGCTGGGTGGTGTATACTTCCAGAACGCGCCCCGAGCCTGGCTCATACACAGTGGCCGCGCGCTTCAGGCCATCCTTCCCGTTCCGGAGCACATAGTTCAGGTCATAGCCTTTTTCCCGGGCACCGTGCAGGCGCTTGCCAATTTGCTGCGGCGTGGTAAAGTCGTATGGCGTGCCCTTCACGGAGGCCAGCTCGCCAGTCGGGATCTGGGTATTGTCAGTAAGGGTATACTTGTCGGCGTTTAGCTGCAGCACGTGGTCAAGTATGGTCTCAGACTTACCGGCGCTCAGGTTGAAGTAGCTGTGGTTGGTCAGGTTAACGGGGGTGGCTTTGTCTGTGGTGGCCTCGTAGTCTATCTTCAGGCCGTTGTCCTCGGTCAGGGTGTAGGTTACAGTTGCCCTCAGGTTGCCGGGGTAGCCCTCCTCCATGTCCTTGCTGTGATAGGTGAGCCGCAGCGCATTCTGCCCCGGCAGTTCCTCGGCCTGCCACACCACCCTGTCGAAGCCCACATGGCCCCCGTGCAGGTGGTTGGGCGCATCGTTCACCGCCAGTTTATACACTTTGCCGTCCAGCGTGAACCTGCCCTTGCCGATCCGGTTCGCAAAGCGGCCTACAATGCCGCCAAAGTGCGGCTCGTTCGGTATATAGCCGGCCACGTTGTCAAAACCCAGCACCACATCCCCCATCTGCCCGTCCTTGTCCGGCACGGTAACGGAGGTAACGATGGCGCCATAGTTGGTGATGCACACCTGCGCCCCGTTCCGGTTATGCAGCGTGTACAGGTATACTTCTTCCCCGTCTGGGGCCTTTCCGAAAGGTGTTTTTGTGTTTCCCATGGGCAGCAAGGCTTCATTGCTCGATTCATCATCTACGGTAATTTCATCAGAAAAGAGCCAGGTTTTCTGACCTGCCGACGGGTATTTGGCAGGGCTAACCCCCACGTTCTTTGCCGTCACTTTGATATAACGCGCCTTTATGGTCGGGATAACAGCCTTGTAAGCTCGGGTAAGTATACCCTCCTCCGCCGTGGGGTCGGGGTTTGCGATCTCCTTTACCGTTCTGTAATTCTTCCCGTCCTCAGACACGGCAAAGGTTACCTGGGCAGGCAGAAAAATGCGGTAGCCAATGTTCTGCATGAAAGAGGCGCTAAGCCTTGACACCAACTTTACTTCCTCCAAATCCAGCACTACTTCCATGTCAGTACCCAGGAAGCCTGTCCAGTGGCCATCGGTCTGGTCAGTAGAGCCTTTCAGGCCATCCACTAGCCTGGCCTTGTTGTTATAGCTGGCATGTGCGGGCATTGTAAGCGTTACCGGTTTCGCAAAAGCCAGGTGCGCATCAAACGTTTTGCTACTGACCTTGCCCACTTGCTTCCCATCCACAAACGATGCTGCTTTGATTACTGCGGTTTTGTTCAGGGTAAAGGGTTTGTTGTAAATCATTGAGGACGATGTTGGCACTGTGCCATCCAGGGTATAGCGAATGGTGGTATTGGCCGCCTCGTTTGTAAAGCTGACCTGCAACATTTTCTTCTCTGGATTTACTTTAAGCTGCTGCCGCACATTAAACGGGCTGCGGGCATAGTTTATCCCCATAGCATCATAGCGTTTATACTGCTGCTGCATGCGGTTCTTAAAGCTTTCCCAGTCTTTTTTGTTTGCTGGCGTCCAGAGCACTTCCGCTAAAGCAGCCATGCGCGGCATGATCATGTATTCGAT
Organism: Pontibacter sp. GD7; assembly: GCF_058216375.1. Lineage (NCBI taxonomy): Bacteria > Pseudomonadati > Bacteroidota > Cytophagia > Cytophagales > Hymenobacteraceae > Pontibacter > Pontibacter sp. GD7. Next base: position 25,165 of record NZ_JBYZMP010000007.1, read on the forward strand.
GTGGGATGTCGTCGGGATGTACTCTGTCCAGACATTGGCCTGCGCCCCAAGTATAAATTTCTTCTCTTCTGCTGATAACTCTGCCGGTGTGGGCTCAAAGTGGTATACTTTCTCAAGAGGGTTGTAACCGTGGATAGCAATCGGTTCCAGTTCACGCTCTCCCTGGTAGTGGTCAAAGTATAAATGCGTGCCCGGTGTCATCACTACATAATGCTTTTGTTTGGCAGCTTCAATCCCACCTTTGGTACCGCGCCACGACATTACATAGGCATTGGGTGCCAGGCCGCCTTCCAGTATCTCGTCCCAGCCGATGATGGTTCTGCCTTTAGCATTCAGGAATTTCTCCATGCGCTGCACAAAGTAGCTCTGCAGTTCGTGCTCATCCTTCAGGTTTTCCTGTTTTATGCGGGCCTGGCACTTCGGGCAGGCCTTCCAACGGGTTTTCGGTGCTTCGTCGCCGCCGATGTGAATGATCTTGCTCGGGAACAGGGCCAGTACCTCTGTCATCACATCTTCCAAAAAGGTAAAGGTCTGCTCGTTGCCGGCGCAGAAAATATCATGAAAAATCCCCCACTTCGACTCTACCTTGAACGGGCCACCTGTGCAGGATAACTCAGGGTAAGCAGCCAGCGCCGCTAAAGCGTGGCCCGGCATTTCGATCTCGGGTACTACAGTAATGTAACGTTCCTGGGCATACTTTACCACTTCCTTAATTTCTTCCTGGGTATAGTATCCTCCGTGGCGCTCTTTTTTGTAGGTCTGTGGTAGGTCCCAGTAATGCCCAATCAGGGTACTGTCGCGCCATGCGCCAACCTGGGTCAGTTTCGGGTATTTCTTTATCTCGATGCGCCAGCCCTGGTCATCGGTCAAGTGCCAATGGAAGGTGTTATACTTGTGCATGGCCAGGTAATCGATGTACTGCTTCACGAACTCCACCGGGTAGAAATGGCGCACTACATCCAGGTGCATGCCACGCCAGTTAAAACGAGGCTTATCTACTATGCTTAGGGCGGGTACTGCTACAGTGGCCGTGGCAGGTGCAGCCGGCAACAACTGCCTAATGGTTTGCATACCCCAGAAAATGCCGTTAGGCTTATTGGCTGCCAGCGTGATACGGCCTGGGCTTATGTTCAAAGTATAGCCTTCAGCGCCAAGCGTATCCGGGGCACCCTGCAGGGTAAGGTAGATCAGGTTTGTATTTTTGGCGCCGGGTTTGCGCTCGATTAACTCCGGCTGTATACCGGTTTTCTCTTTTAACTCAGTGGCTAGTTGTTTGCCTATCCGCTGCAGCTCGGCATTCTTCTCTCCAATATATATTTTGGTATTGGCGGTAACTGTAAAGCTCCCCTTTTGCATAATTAGCTTAGCCGGCTGCGGAATCAAGGATACAGTTTGCCCCAGCGCCGGTACCATTACCGTGGAAAGTATACTTAGTACAAAGATTACAATGCGGCTTTTGATGCTCATATGATTAAAGTAACGCGTGCTACTCTAAGGTAGTGTTTTTTAAGTTAATGTGGTAGCCATGTTGCTACCGGATTCGGACCAGATAAGTAGTACCAATGCAATAAGTTTGCCTACAAAGTATAAACTGGCGAATTGGGTGAAGATCCCGAGCAAGAAGGGTAACAAAAGAAATAGCGCGCACGAGTGGCACGCCAAAGAACACAGAGGCAAGATTTAACTTCCAGGTATGGCGTGCAGGTAATCTTACTAAAACCCCGCAACACCACACAAGGAAGTTCCCCTTAATCAAATAAAAAAACTAACTTAAAATTTCCATCGAACGAAGGCCTCCATGGCCTCGTAATCTGCCAGCCCCAGGGCATCGTAGCTTTGGGCTGTTTCGCGGGTGCGCTCTTCGGCCCTTACCCAGAACTCACGCTCATCGTCGCCGGGGAACACCGGGCGGTCTTTCTGCGACTGATGCTTGAATATGGCGAAACGCTTGCGCTGCACTTCCTGCGGCGACAACGGCACGGCCATCTCGATCTCATGCGTCTCGAACTCGTGCCATGCACCACGGTACATCCACAGCCAGCAATCATGTGCCCACTCTTCTGTTTTAAGCAGCCTGCGCAGGGCCTCCTCCACAATCCTGAAACAAACAATGTGCGTACCATGCGGGTCGGCAAAGTCGCCGGCGGCAAAGACCTGGTGCGGCTTAATTTTCTGCAACAGCTCCATGGTCAGCTGCACATCCACTTCCGTTACAGGGTTCTTAACTGTTTTGCCTGTTTCGTAGAAAGGCAGTGCCATAAAATGGATGTGGTCGTCAGGCAATCCGGCATAGCGAGCACCCGAAATGGCCTCACTTTTACGGATAAAAGCTTTCACATCACGAATCTCTTTCGGGTCCAGCTGGTTTGGTTGCTTGTCCTGCAGGAAGCAGCGCATGTTATTGTAAATTGTGTCCAGTTTGCTGGTGTCCTGCCCGATGCTGTTGTTAAAGTCAATGGCAAACTCCATGTAACGCAGCACGTCGTCGTCCCAAACGGCGGTGTTGCCTGAGGTCTGGTAAGCTACGTGCACATGGTGGCCCTGGTCTACCAAACGAATAAACGTACCACCCATCGAGATCACATCATCGTCGGGGTGCGGCGAGAAAATAACCACTCGCTTCTGGGCAGGCTCGGCACGCTCCGGACGCTGTTTGTCGTCGGCTCCGGGCTTACCGCCTGGCCAGCCAGTAATGGTGCGCTGCAGTTTGTTAAAAATGTCGATGTTTATGTTGTATGCCGGACCTTTTTCTGTTGCCAGCTGCGCCATACCGTGGTTGTTGTAATCCTCGTCAGTCAGCTTCAGGATAGGCTTGTTCACTGTTTTAGACAGCCAGATAACAGCTTTCTTGATCAGGGCATCATCCCAAATACAGTCCTTAACCAGCCATGGCGTGTTAAAGCGGGTAAGCTCCGAGGCGGCATCCATGTCAAGTATAAACTCCACGTTATCGGAAAGCTGCAGGTAAGTGGCCGGCACATCCGACGACATCTCACCCTCAACTGCTTTCTTGATGATCGGCGCTTTTTTACCGCTCCATGCCATCAAGATGATCTCGCGGGCTTTAAAAATGGTACCGATACCCATGGTAATGGCTTTGCGCGGCACGTTCTCTTTACCACCAAAATCACGGGAGGCATCACGGCGGGTCAGGTCGTCCAGGGTTACCAGTCGCGTACCAGAGTTAGGTGCAGAACCCGGTTCGTTAAAACCGATGTGGCCCGTACGGCCAATACCCAGAATCTGTAGATCCAGGCCTCCTACGGCCTCTATCTTACGCTCATACCCCAGGCAGTAGTCATGTATCTCGTCAAGCGGCAAGGTACCATCCGGAATATGCACGTTGTCTTTTTCTATATCGATGTGATCGAAAAGATTTTCGTTCATGAACGTTACGTAACTCTGAGCAGCGGTTGGCTGCATCGGGTAGTACTCGTCCAGGTTAAAGGTGATCACGTTCTTAAAGCTCAGTCCCTCTTCGCGGTGCATGCGCACCAGTTCGGCATACACCCCAACAGGCGTGGCACCTGTGGCAAGCCCAAGCACAGCCATTTCGTTGTTTTCCTGCTTTCGCTTGATCAGGTTGGCAATACGTTGCGCCACTTTTACGGATGCTATCTTCTGGTCCGGATAGATCGTGGTCGGGAGCTTCTCAAAACGTGTTTCCTCCAGGAGGTTTAATCGAGCCATAGCTTTCAAATTCGTTATTCGTTTATCGTTGGTCGTTTGTCGTATTTCGTGTTCGAACAAAAGCATATTTAAAAGTAGTGCTCAAACCCTTGTCCTTCTTAAAGCTGATCAGTTAAAAGATCCCTCTATACACGAAACTCGATCTACAAGTACTTCAGGTATAAATTGTAAAGTATAAGTTTTTCTTTCTCCGTTAGTGTGGCATTTACCTCCGACTGAATAAAATGCAGCTTGAAGGCCTTAATCGCGGCATCCATGTTACGCACATCATACCCGATAATGCGCAGGGCATCCTTTGGGTTAAAGTTGTCGGGCACTTTATACTTTGGCTCATGCTTCAACACCAAAAGTTCCGGTTGCAAAATGCTTTTATCCGCCACAGCAGTAGAGTCGAAGTATGAGCTTGCTACCAGCACACTATCCAGCGCATCAGCATCGTACCACAGCCCAAATCCCTTTTCTGCCAGCTGTTTCCAGGGGAAAGTCGGGTTGGGGTCATTTTTGCGTGTTGGTGCAATGTCGGAGTGCCCTATAAAATTGGCGGCTGGTATGTCGTGTTTCTTCTTCAGTGTTTCCAGTACTCCCAGCAAGCTGGCGATCTGGGCCTCGGCAAATGGTTCAAACCCATTGTTATCCAGCTCAATCCCAACAGAAGAGGAATTGATATCTGTGTTATTGCCCCATTTACTCACCCCACCATGCCAGGCACGCAGGTAATCGTTCAGCATCTGGTATACCTTGCCGTCGCGACCTATTACGTAATGTGCGCTTACTTTGGTGGCCGGAGTTGTAAACGTTTTAAGGGTTTGTGCTGTTGAGTTCTGCGCCGTGTGGTGTATGATCACGAAATTTGGCTTGCGCATGTTAAAGTTCGTGGCACCTACCCATTGGTCACCTTGCGGGTAAGGTATACTTTCAGGTGCAGGCTCCGGTACGGCATACAGAGTACGGGCATATACTTTGGCCTGTTTCTTGTAAACCTTGTTCGTGGCCGCATACGGATTGGTGGCACACGCGCCTACTATTAGCCCGGTGGCCACAACCAGAAATGCCTTTATTGCTGAACGCATCATACCTTATATGTAAGCTCTGTTGTTTTTATCTCTGAATGCTGCCAAACAATATTTACCCTTTAAGGGCAATCAGGTATATGCTGCCTTTTCGCTAGCTTTACCAAAGTTTGGGGCATCACAGATTCACACCCCAATATTGCTTTTATTTGCCGGAATTAAAAAATATCCTGCAAATAAAAATATAAAACATGTAAAAAGCCTTATATTGCAGTAAATCAAACCATTTTATACATTTTTAGCTTTGAAAAAATATTCTGTCCCGTTTCTGACGCTTATACTTTTAGGGTTATTAAGCCTGAATACCCTGCAGGCTCAGACAAAAAGCTCAAAAATCCGCAAGACTTCTGCCGCTAAACCGGCAGCCCTGGCTTTTGATCCAGTAAGAGACCCTGCGTTTTTGGCTGGGCTTCAGTCTAAATGGGTTGACTCAGTAATGATAACCCTTACGCCAGAAGAGCGCATTGCGCAGCTGATCATGATTCCGGTGTACTCCAACAAGAACCAGGCGCACATCGACTCAATCAGTACATTGATCAAGACCTATAAGGTGGGTGGCCTGATCTTCTTCCAGGGCGGACCGGTGAGGCAAGCTAAGATGACCAACCGCTACCAGGCTGAGAGCAAAGTGCCCTTGATGGTAAGCATAGATGGCGAGTGGGGCCTTGGCATGCGCCTGGACAGCACCATCCGCTTCCCATACCAAATGACCATGGGTGGCGTTACCGACGAAAAGCTGCTCTACGAAATGGGTGCCGAAATTGCCCGCCAATGCAAGCGCATGGGCATCCAGATAAACTTTGCCCCTACCGTTGATATTAACAACAACGCCAACAACCCCGTTATCGGATTCCGCTCTTTTGGCGAGGACAAGTATAACGTGGCGCGAAAATCCATTGCCTACATGAAGGGCATGCAGGACAACCACGTATTGGCAAGCGCCAAGCACTTTCCGGGCCACGGCGACACCAACGTAGACTCACACTATGGTCTACCGGTAATACATTTCTCCCGCATCCGCCTCGACTCTACTGAACTTTACCCATTCCGCCAACTAATGGAAAATGGTCTGGGCAGTGTGATGGTAGCGCACATGAACATACCGGTACTGGACAATACCAAAAACCTGGCCTCTACCCTGTCTAAAAAGATTGTGACGGACCTGCTTAAAAATGAGCTGAACTATAAAGGTCTGGTGTTTACCGATGCACTCAACATGCAGGGAGTTGCTAAGTTCTATCCTCCTGGAGTGGTGGATGTGAAAGCTTTAGTTGCCGGCAACGACGTGATGCTGAATACCATGGACGTGAAAACCACCATCGCGGAGGTTAAAAAGGCCATCGCGAACAAAGAGATCACACAAGAGGAAATTGATTTCAGAGTGCGTAAAGTACTGGCCGCCAAACTATGGATGGGCCTTGACAAATGGCAGCCAATCGAAACAAAGAACCTGATTGCAGACCTGAACAACCCACATGCCGAGTACCTGAACCGCCAGCTGATGGAGGCTTCCGTTACCGTGCTGCGCAACAAGCAAAACATACTTCCTATTCAGACGCTGGACACCATGCGCATTGCGGCACTTGCTATTGGTACTGACAAGGAAACAGATTTCCAGAGAGGACTGGCGCGCTATACCAACGTGGACACGTACTACCTCACACCAACAGCTACACTTGCCGACCTGCAGAAATTGAAAGAACAGCTGGCAAAGTATAACTTAGTAGTTGCAGGTGTTCATAAACTGAACCTGAAAGCCGGCAGCAGCAATTTTGGCATCACCGCCGAGATGAACCTGTTCCTGAAAGACCTTATCCGCAGCCAGAAAACGATAGTAAGCGTTTTTGGCAATGTGTACAGCCTGGCGCACCTGGAGAGCGTGGACAAAGCAAACGCCGTGATCACAGCTTACCAGGAAAATGCACTGGCACAGGATGTAGTATCTCAGATCATTTTTGGTGGTGTAGGTGCCAAGGGCAAGTTACCGGTAAATGTTTCCAGTGCCTTTAAGATTGGTGATGGCATGATAACGCAAGGCAATCTTCGCCTGGCTTATACTTCGCCGGAAGCTGTTGGATTAAAAACGGTGGACTTTGCCCGTATCGACTCTGTAGTAGCACAGGCCATACGCGAGAAAGCTACCCCAGGGGCACAGGTATTGGTGGCAAAAGACGGCAAGGTGATCTACCAGAAAGCGTTTGGCTACCATACGTACGACAACCAGACTGCCGTTAAGAACACCGACCTTTACGACCTGGCCTCTGTTACAAAGATCTCTACCTCGCTTGCTGCCCTGATGAAGCTGAAAGGCGAAGGCCGCTTTAACGTAGACAATACGCTTGGCTCCTACCTGCCCATGATGCAAGGCTCTAACAAAGAGAACTTGAAGTACAGAGATATTCTTACCCATCAGGCCGCTTTAAAAGCATGGATACCTTTCTGGAAAGAGACTGTAAAGAAGAATGGCAAGTTTAAGTGGGCTACTTTTAAAGCAGATTCCTCGGCACGTTTCCCGATTAAAGTGGCGAACAACCTGTACATCCACCGCAAGTATGCCAACAAGATTTACAAAGAGATTGCTGAGTCGCCGCTTAACGAAAAGCCGGGTTATGTGTACAGCGACCTGTCGTTTATACTTGCGCCAAAGGTTGTGGAAGGCATCACCGGGCAGGAGTTTGAGTCATACTTAAAAGAGAACATCTACAAGCCGATTGGGGCCACCTCGCTTACATTTAACCCTTACAAACACTACAAGCCATCTCAGATCGTACCAACAGAGTATGAGCCGCACTTCAGGGCACAGTTGCTGCACACCACCGTGCACGACGAAGGCGCCGCCATGCTGGGAGGTGTTAGCGGACATGCCGGTTTGTTTGGCAACGCCAACGACGTGGCTAAACTAATGCAGCTATACCTGAACGACGGCACGTATGCGAACAAAACATATATTGCAGGTAACACAGTAAGCGAGTTTGGAAAATGCCAGTTTTGCGACCAGGGTAACTACCGTGCACTGGGCTTCGACAGGCCTTCCAAGCCGGGTGCCCAGAACAGCAATGCGGCACCTTCTGCATCGGCAGAGAGCTTCGGCCACTCTGGCTTTACCGGAACTTATACCTGGGTAGATCCAGTAAACAAGCTGGTGTATGTGTTCCTGAGTAACCGCGTAAACCCAACACGTGAGAACCCAAAGTTGAGCAAGCTTAACACCCGAACCAATGTGCTGCAGGTAGTGTACGATGCCATTGAGAAATCCAAAACTGTAAAAGCTGAAGCTTCAGCAGTAACCAAGTAAGAAATAGGTCGTTCCGGTTATCCTGAACGACCTATTTTCTTTATATATTAACGCCACTGGTACAAAATCAAAACTATGCTTTTTGCTTAAAAACATCTGAGCTCAAAAATCATACACCATGAACAAGACTATTATGGTAAGCAACACAACCGAGGCAGGCCTGCTTACAAACAGCACCTACGAAAGATACCTTTCGCTGGACGTACTCCGGGGCCTGACCATCGCGCTGATGGTTGTGGTAAACAATCCTGGTAGCTGGGGCACCATTTACGCACCGTTCAAGCATGCGGCCTGGCATGGCTTCACCATAACCGACCTGGTTTTTCCTTCGTTCCTGTTTGTGGTGGGCAATGCCATGAGCTTCAGCATGCGCAAGTTTGAGCGCCAACCAGAAAGTACATTCCTGAAAAAGGTGTTCAAGCGCACTGCCCTTATCTTCCTGATCGGCCTTTTCCTGCACCTGTTCCCGTTTGTTACCCGCACCGAAGGCGAGATCGTGTTGAAAGACTTTACCGCTGTGCGCATTATGGGAGTACTGCAGCGCATTGCCCTGTGCTATTTCATAGCCTCTCTGGTGATTCACTATTTTAAACTGAAAGGGGCAGCCATTTTCAGTGCCATTATACTTTTAGGCTACTGGGCAGTAATGTACTTTTTTGGGAATCCCGTTGATCCGTATAGCCTGGAGGGAAATGCCGCCCTAAAGTTTGACAGCCTGTTAATCTCTGACGAGAACCTGTACAAAGGCTTTGGTATTCCATTCGATCCGGAAGGACTGCTGAGCACACTGCCTGCCACAGTGAATGTGATTGCGGGTTATTTTGCTGGGATTTTCATCCAGAAAAATGGCAATAACCTGAACACCATAGTAAAATTGGCACTTACTGGTGCTGTGCTCGTAGTTATTGCCCTGATCTGGGATATGAGCTTCCCAATCAACAAGCCGCTCTGGACCAGTTCTTATGTGCTGCACTCGGTTGGCCTGAGCCTGCTTATACTTGCCGGACTTATACTTGTAATAGAAGTGGCTGGGCTTACTAAATGGACAAAGTTTTTTGAGGCGTTTGGCAAGAACCCACTCTTTATCTTTGCCCTGGCCACCCTGGTTATCAAGCTGCTTAACTTTATCCGGATCGGGGAAATAAGCTTACAGAAATGGCTTTACGAAAAATTGTTTCTAACCTGGACCGAGGGTGAGACGGCTTCCCTCCTGTTTGCCCTATCCTACATGCTGGTAATGTGGGCCGTAGGTTACTGGATGGACCGGAACAAGATCTATGTGAAAGTATAGCATTGCCTGATATTCGGATTTGTACTTTTGTTGATTTAATAGAAAATATCTTATATTTGATTTTGATACTATGAGATTCGCAGAATGCTAAAGGAAGAACGGCAGGCTTTTATTATAAAGCAGATTAACCTACACAATAAGGTACTTTCATCGGACCTGAGTTTGAAACTGAATGTTTCGGAAGACACCATCCGGAGAGACCTGAATGAGCTGGCTGAGAGCGGCAAGATCCTGAAAGTACACGGAGGCGCCCTTTCCAAATCATTCCATTACCCTTTTCAGCAGGTAGAAGTATACGCCAAAGAGTCGAAGAAGGAGATTGCGGGCAAAGTAGTGAACATGCTGCAGGACAGCATGACGGTTTTGGTTGGTGGTGGCACTACGATGGTTGAGGTGGCCCGTATGGTTCCGGACAGCCTGAAATGTACCTTCTTTACAGTTAGCCCCTTGGTAGCCCTTGAGCTGGCCGAACGCTCTAACAGCAACGTAATTCTGCTGGGTGGTCAGCTTTCCAAAAGCTCTCAGATCATCATCGGCTCACAGGTTATTAACCAGCTGGCAGAGATCAAAGTAGACCTTTGCATCCTGGGCACAAACAGCCTTTCTATGGCCGACGGCCTTACCGATTCGGATTGGGAAGTGGTGCAGGTGAAGAAAGCCATGATACGCGCTGCTAAGAAAACAGCCATCATGAGCATCGCGGAAAAGCTGGGCTCGAACCAGAACATGAAAGTATGCGACCTGAGCGCCATCCACTACCTCATCACCGACCTAAGCCCAAAAGACAATTTCCTGAGTGAATATGCCCAGGTGGTTACGGTTGTGTAACTGCATTGCACTGTAATATATAAAATAGGGCCCGCTCTGGTATAGAGCGGGCCCTATTTTATTCTGTCAGGTTCAGGATTTGCTGGATTTATATAGCTTAAGAATTTTATTCAAGCATATTCCTGGCGCAAGTGTTAAACGAAGTGTCACTTGTGCCGGTGCATAGCGGCAAGTCTTCAGACTTGCGAAAGTATAAAGTATGGCACACGGAAGTCTGAAGACTTCCTTTCATGTAAAGTCACAAGTGATACTGCGTTTAACACTTGCGCCAGAACATCCTTGGTTGTGACTGAAATCGCCTTGGAGCCAGCAAGACGCAAAATATTGCGCCTCTACAATTTCCAATAACGAATAACTAAAAACAAATAACGATAATCGCGTCTCTAGATTTTCCAATAACGATCAACTAACAACGAATAACGAAATTAGATACAAGCATCAAGTAAGTATACGATCGACTCATAGTTCTTGCCTACAGCCTCCGTCATGGCCATTTCGCAGGTTTTGGCCGATGAGTAGTAGCCGTCGTATTCACGCTGCTTTACCTCGTTTGCCTCCGGTGCAGTAGCAGATGCCGTTAGTTCGGGTACCAGGAAGCCCCTGTCGCCGGCCATGCCGCAGCAGCCTGCGTGCATCGGTACTGTTACCTCTTGTGCCAGCTGTTTGGCTATACTTACAAATTTGGTTTCGATGCCCATCTTTTGCAGCGAGCAAACCGGGTGCACTACTACACTGTCTTTCTTCTTCAGCACTGTTGCTTTCGGAAGTATAAAATCAGCGATGTAGTCGATGCTGTCGATGATCTTGAGCACATCGAACTTTTGCCTGTTTTCGGGGGTAAGCACTGGGCGGCAGTTCTGCAAAGTATAGGTGCAGGAGGTAATGTCTAAAATTAATGGCAGGCGGCCTCTGTCTGTCCACTCCCATGCTTTGCTGATGGTTTCGTTGGCGGTGTAGGCAAAGGCCTTGCTGTACCCTTTGGAGGAGTAAATTTGTCCGCAGCAGCTACTTTGCACATCCCTCGGTATGGTAAATTTAATGCCCACCTTCTCCGACACGCTGATAAACGTCTCGATGATGCTTTTCTTACTTCCCTCCGGCGATCCCATCGTGCGTGAGATACAAGTCGGAAAGTATACTACCTCGGCTTCATCAACTGGAATGTCAGCTTTTTTTATCAAAGCATTAACCCCCTGAGCCGGAGCCAGTTCGTTTGTCCAGAGTGGAAATTCGGGGATGATACCTTTTGCAGATTTTGTGAGCTTTGCCATGGTGTTGGCACCGAAAAGCCTGTTTATACTTGCTCCGGCATTTAAACCAAACTTAACCGTGACGGCCACAGGCTTAAAGTTCTTGGCTACTAGCAGGGCCAGGTTATTCGCAAAATCGTTGTGACTTTCGCGGCGCAGGCGTTTTACCAGGTCACCGGTGTTAATGTCTACAGGGCAGGCAGTGGCGCAAAGTCCATCCACGGCACAGGTATCTAGGCCGTCGTACTGGTACTGGTCCAGCAGCTCCGCATGTTCCTGCTTCTCCCCTTTTCTTTTTAAATTCAGCAACTCACGGCGCACCACAATGCGGCGACGTGGGGTGAGGGTAATGTTGCGGCTCGGGCACTTGTGCTCACAGAAACCACACTCCATGCACCTGTCAACCTCTTCCTCTACCTTCGGCAGTTCCTTCAGGTTCTGGATGTGCGCGTTTTTATCATGGTTGATGATCACACCCGGGTTTAGCAAATTTTCCGGGTCTACCACTTCTTTCAGCCTGCGCATGATCTGGTAGATCTCAGGGCCCCACTCTGTTTCCACGAATGGCGCCATGTTGCGGCCCGTGCCGTGCTCAGCTTTAAGGGCACCTTTATACTTGCCAACCACCAATTCCACCACCTCTTTTATAAAGCGGTCATAACGTTCCACTTCCGAAGGCGAGTCGAAAGCCTGGGTAACTACAAAGTGTATGTTGCCATCTTTGGCATGGCCGAAAATTATGGCATTGGCGTAACTATGCTTCCGGAAAAGTTCCTGCAGGTCAAGTATGGCATCGCCCAGTTTGGCAACCGGCACGGCAATATCTTCTAAAAGCACCGTGGTACCACTGGCACGCACCGCACCCACCGCCGGGAACATGCCTTTACGCACTTTCCAAAGCAAAGCCTGCTCCGCTGCATCGGTGGTAAATACCGGCTGCTCCAGCAAGGCCAGTTCCGGAGCCATAGCCATAAAATTCAGAATCTTCTCCTGCACCTCCTCCGGTGTGATCGCCTGAAACTCCACCAGCAAAGCAGCCGCCTTATCTGGAAGCGTTTTGATCACGGAAGGCACCCCGGCCATATGCTCTATCGAGCGCAACGACGCCTTATCCATCAACTCAACTGCCTCCGCTCCGGCCTCTGTTAGAGGTACTATGGCCTGGCAGGCGGCATAAATATCAGGGAAGTATAAAAGGGCTGTGGATTTAGCCGGATAATCTGGAACGGTGTTAAGTACAGCCTCGGCAATAAACCCTAGCGTACCCTCTGCACCAATTAAGAGGTGTGCCAGTATATCCAGCGGGTGCTCAAAGTCGATAAAGGCATTAACAGAGTAACCAACCGTGTTCTTGGTTTTGTACTTGTGCCGGATGATGTCGTGCAGTTCAGGGTTAGTTTGTACCTGCTGCCTTAACTCAAGCAAAGTATGGAAAAGCTCCGGACATTCAGTCTCGAAACGGGTATAGTCAGCTTCTGCTTCTGTAGTATAGCTGTTGCCGTTCGGAAGTATAAACCGGATGTATTTAGTGGTATGGTAAGAGTTTTTGCTAACACCGCAGCACATGCCACTGGCATTGTTAGAGAGTATACCACCCACCATCGCAGAATTTATACTTGCCGGGTCTGGGCCGATCTTGCGTTTGAACGGGCGAAGATGCGTGTTTACAATTGCTCCGATAACGCCAGGTTGCACCCGAACCTGAGAACCCTCCTGCTCTACCTGTACTTTGTTCCAGAACTGACTCAAGTCAACCAGTATACCATCCGTGATGGATTGCCCTGATAAGCTGGTTCCAGCTGTACGGAAAGTTAATGGTATTCTATGTTGATGCGAGAAAGCGAAGAGTTGCTTTACTTCGTCCTCTGAAACTGGCTGCACCACCGCCTTTGGCCGCAGGTAATAAAAGCCAGCGTCAGAAGCATAGGACACCACATCGATCAGTCGTGCCCTGATGCGCGCTTTTGGCAAAATGCTCTCCAAAAGCTGTTGTATTTCCATCGGAGAGTCCTCCTTCTTAGATTGTCTGTTTAACCTTTGTGCCGCGCTCAGCCTCTTTCAAGGCGTCCATCATCACACCACCACCCTGGCTGCTGGTAACCAGCAAAAGTATAAACGTAATGGCCGCGTTCACCACGATCAGTTCAAAGCCCATGGCATACCCAAACCAGTCCACGGAGTTGCTGTCGAGCACATAAGTAAGAATTGGCGAGATGATGCAGATGTAGGGCACTAGTTTGTCGGCTACAGCGCGTTTGTTGGCCATACCAAAAGCAAACAAGCCTAGCAATGGTCCATATGTATAACCGGCAGCCCTAAAGATAGCGTTCACCACTGAGTCGTCGTTTATCATTCGGAACACCAATATAACCAGCAGCATCACTACCGAAAAGCCCACGTGAACAATGTGGCGCATACGGATAAGCTTGATATCGTCGTGGTTTTCCTTTTTCGTAAAGCCCAGAAAATCGACACAAAATGAAGTGGTAAGGGCTGTAAGCGCTGAGTCGGTGGTGGCAAAAGTGGCAGCCGTTAAACCCAGCATGAACACAATGGCCGGTATCAGCGCCATGTGGTTCAGAGCTATTTCCGGGAACAAGTGGTCTGGTGTACGGAGTGCTGTTACGTCGATGCCTTTAGCCGCTGCAAACATGTATAGCATGGCACCCACACTCAGGAAGAAGATGTTGATGGCCACGAACACCGCCGTAAAGGTCAGCATATTTTTTTGCCCCTCGCCGATGTTTTTGCAGCTCAGGTTCTTCTGCATCAGGTCCTGGTCAAGGCCCGTCATGGCAATAGTCACGAAAATGCCACCGATGAACTGTTTAAAGAAGTGGCTCTTGGCACCCATAAAATCTTCCCAGAAGAACATTTTAGCGTATGAGCTTTCTTTCACCGCCTCAAAGGTCTGCACCAGGTTCATGTCCAGGCTGCTGGCAATAAACACAATTGAAAGTATAACCGACGACACCAGGAAAAGCGTCTGCAGGGTATCGGTGATCACGATCGTTTTTAAGCCGCCTTTGTGCGTGTAGAGCCAGATAAGGATAAGGCAAATAGCCACAGTAGCGGCGAAAGGCACATTCCAGGCATCAAAAATAAACTTCTGCAACACAATGGCCACCAAATATAAACGGAAGGCAGAACCAATGGTGCGCGACACCAAAAAGATCATGGAGCCTGTTTTGTAACTCCAGTACCCGAAGCGTTTCTCGAGGTAAGTATAGATCGAGATGAGGTTCATGCGGTAATACAGCGGCAACAGCACAAAAGCTATCAACAGAAAACCAACCGCATTGCCCAGCACAAACTGGAAGTAACCAAAGCTATTGTTGCTTACGGCACCAGGCACCGAAATAAACGTTACCCCCGACAAGGCTGTGCCGATCATACCGAAAGCCACGAAATACCATTTGGAGTTGCGGTTGGCTATAAAAAAGCTTGAGTTATCGGAAGAACCTTTCGAGGTATAGTAAGATATACCGATCAGAACGGCAAAGTAACCGATGAGAAAGGACAGAAGTGTAATTGGCGACATAGGCTGCGGTTTGATCTAAGCCAAAAGCCACAAGATTCGTGCTAAAGACGAATGGCTGCAGCGGCGGCCCGGGATCTTTTAAGGGTTTAGGTTAGGTTCAGCGCCTTTTGCGAGGCAAGGGTATACTAAGTTAAAATGAAACAACGAAGTTCTCTATGGCCTGACGCACGTTGCCATACTTCTCCAGCAAGCCAGCGGCAGTCTGCTCGTCGGCACCGGTTTCGGCCATCACCATTCTCACGCCACGGTTATACAGTTTATGGTTGGTCAGCTGCATATCCACCATTTTATTGCCCTTCACGCGGCCAAGTTGTATCATCACGCTGGTGCTAAGCATGTTTAAAACAAGCTTCTGCGCTGTGCCAGCTTTCATGCGGGTGCTGCCTGTCACAAACTCTGGACCAACCACTACCTCTACCGGAAACTGCGCTGCAGCCGCCACCGGACTACCCGTGTTGCACACAATACAGCCAGTTGCAAGGCCATGCGCGTTAGCAGCTTTCAGGCCTCCGATCACATAAGGTGTAGTACCCGAAGCAGCAATGCCCACCACAATATCGTTTTCGTCAATGTCATACTTCTGCAGGTCTTTCCAGGCCTGCTCGGCATCATCTTCGGCAAACTCCACAGCTTTGCGTATGGCAGCGTCGCCACCGGCAATCAGTCCAACTACCCAGTCAAAGGGCACGCCAAAGGTTGGAGGGCACTCCGAGGCATCCACTATGCCCAAACGTCCGCTGGTGCCTGCCCCGATGTAGAACATGCGGCCACCGGCCTTCATTTTCTCAGCGGCCACAGTTGCCAGTTTCTCCAGTTGTGGAATTGCTTTTTCTACGGCTAGCGGTACAGTTTTATCTTCGTTGTTTATATTCTCCAGGATCTCCCTCACAGACATCTTCTCGAGACCGTCATATTTCGAATCTCTCTCGGTAGTAAACTCCATTATGTATCAGATTATTTTCTTTACTCAATTCCTTAAACCGACATCTCCCCCAGTTCAGAAAACATTCGTTTCTGCAATATACTGAAACAAACGTTTACTACCACTGTCTGTGCAGCTTAGCACATCCGGTTTTTTCTTTTATAAAACTAGTAAAACTATTCCAAACCTTCTGCTTTTTGCAAGATATTTTACTTAAAAATGCATAAAACCGCAAAATAGTTTAACTTGGGTCTGATTATTTCTAAATGTTGGCAAGCATACCTACTTTAAAGTATAAACCTGGCTTTAAGGCATTTCCGTTGCATCCTGCTGCCCCATACATGAAGCGTCGAAAGTATAAAGGACTTGCTGAGATGCTTAAAAACGCATGATCATATACAATACCTTATAATTTAAGATAGCCGATAAATTTCGATAAACGTAAAACAAAATATAAAGTAAATCATACTTTTAATACCTTAAATCCATTAACAGCATGAAAACGCTTAGCCTGCTATTGCTTATGGCATGTATGCTCACGGGCATCGCCAACCAGGAGGAAAAAGTTGCCACAGCCATTCCCACACCAGAGCCAAGGCAGCGCGTGTTTGTTGGGGCTGAACGTTTGTTTACACCTGAATACCTGCACCTGATAAGAGGAAAGCGCATTGGTTTGGTAACTAACCACACCGGACTGTTACCCGACGGACGCCACCTGGTGGATGTATTATACCAGTTTCCGGAGGCAAAACTGACCGTACTGTTTGGGCCGGAGCATGGTATCAGAGGCGAGGAAGACAACCATGTGGCCGACGGCAAAGACCCTAAAACAGGGCTTCCTGTTGTTTCGCTTTATGGCAAGATACGAAAACCTACGCCAGAGATGCTGCAGGAAGTTGATGTATTGCTATTTGATATCCAGGACATTGGGGCACGATTTTACACATACATCGCCACTATGAATCACGTAATGGAAGCAGCCGCAGAGCAGGGTATTCCATACCTTGTCCTGGACCGCCCAAATGCCATCGGAGGGGTGTATGTAGATGGGCCATTTCCGGGTAAAAGCGGCGAACCGATGTTTAACTATGATCTGCTGCCTGTAACCCATGGCATGACAGTAGGCGAACTGGCCCTGATGTTTAATAGCGAACGCGCCACTAAAAACCTGCCCAAAGCTAACCTTACCGTTGTACCAATGCTAAACTATACCCGCAAGCAATGGTATACCGAAACCGGCCTTCCATGGATAAAGCCGTCACCTAACATGCTAACCATTACCACGGCTGCTGTTTACCCGGCCACTTGCCTGCTGGAGGGCACTAATGTTTCGGAGGGCCGCGGCACCCTGCACCCATTCGAATACATAGCCGCCCCCTGGATAGACGGCGAAAAACTTGCAGCCAAGCTAAACAGCTATAAACTGGCCGGTGTCAGGTTTAAGCCTGTCTCGTTTGTACCTGAGGCTGTTGTGGATGGCATCAAAATTTACCCTCCTAAGTTTATGGGTGAAAGATGCTTTGGTGCGGAGATGGTTGTAACAGACCGCAAAGCCTTTAAATCAGCGAAGGCCAGCGTGTTTATACTTCATGCGCTTAAAACGCTGTACCCTGACAAACTGGAATGGAAAAATACCCGCCTGGATCGCTTGTGGGGTACCCCAGTTATCAGAGAACAGCTACAGGCCGGTACCTCGCCACAAGAGATCGTGAAGAACTGGGATAAAGAACTGGCCTACTTCAGGAATGTTAGAAGCCGGCACCTGCTCTACTAGCTCAAGTTGCGAGATATGATAAACCGGGCAGGTGTAAACACATCCCTGCACCCCTCTCAAGAGGTAGGGCCATTTCATTCTACAAAATATATTGTCATAGTACGGGCGCCCTTGCTCGTAATTAACTATAGCTGGGTCTCCCCGTGACTGCGCCCGGGGCAGGCTGGCCCAGTTGGATTACAAATCCAACGAAATATTAAGTCACGGATCACAGATCCGCGCCAGCAAAAAAATAAAATAAAACGGCCCTACTCTCAAGAGGGACAGTCATGCACGAGATCTCCCCTCCTGTTGTTAGGAGGGGTTGGGGGAGGTAAAACTCCCCTCCTCGGAGGGGTTAGGGGTGGGTTACACCTATAAGGGATCAAGTTGTTATCACATCTCGTACCTCAATTTAAATAGGCATCTACACAGCACACACAAAGCGTTATAACACCAAATAAGTGTTTATGCGTGTTTAGTTATTTGCATCTGCAAAAACATGCATTTATACTTTGAATTTACTTTCTAAATCCTGTACTTTCTGATTCTGTTTAGTTTACCCGGAAAGCTTTGAATCAGACAGGCCACATGAGCAAAACATTACTGACCTCCCTATACTTACTGTTCACTTTGGTATTTCACACCTCTGCTGCGGGGCAAGCACAACCGGACCGGCTGCTTACCCTTAACGAGGTGATTGAACTGGCGAAGGTGCAGTCGCCTAAGTTCAGGTATGCGGCGGTGCTACTGGAGAACAGGCAATGGCAGTATAAGACTTACCGCTCCAACTTTCTGCCTCAGCTTAACTTAAACGGGGTACTTCCAGAGTATAACAAAACCATAGAGCCCAGGCTAACCGACAAAGGAAGTCTTATTTTCATTAACACGCACAACGCCAGCTCGTCTATGCAGCTTTCGCTGGGCCAGGAGATTTGGCCAACTGGCGGCTATATTTCCATTAACAGCAACCTGAAGCGGATCGATGATTTTCAGGCAGATGCTAACCGCACGCGCTACTCTTCGGTGCCAGCCACTGTTACCCTGACACAGCCAATCTTTGGCTTTAATAACCGCGCCTGGGACCGGAAAATATCGCCGCTGCGCTACGAAGAAGCAAAGCGCGACTACCGCGAAGAAATGGAAGAAATTGCAAAGGAGGCCACCAATCACTTTTTCAACCTGCTGCTAACCAGATCAGTTACCAGATCGCGGAGAAAAATATCGCCACAAACGACACACTTTACCATATAGCTACCCGCAAGTATAAAACCGGCAAGATACCTGAAAACGAATTGCTTCAGGTAGAACTGGCCTTGCTAAACTCCCAGCAGAACCTGGACCAGGCCAAACTAGACGTGGAAGCCAACACGCTAAAACTTAAGGTATTTCTGGGCATCACCGCGGACTACGCCATTGTACTTACACTACCCAGCGATATTCCTCAGTTTGAGGTGGATGAACAACTGGCACTGGAACAGGCAAACCTGAACCGGCAGCGGGTAATCAGCTTAAAACGTGAGCTGCTGGAGGCCGAGATGCGCCTCGCCAAGGCCAAAGGCGAAACCGGTTTTACAGCCAATCTGTTTGCCTCCTTCGGCTTGACACAACAGGCTTTGGATGTACAGAATGCCTACAACGATCCATCGCAACAGCAGCGCGTAAGGCTGGGCTTTAATGTACCGGTAATGGACTGGGGCAGAACAGAAGCAATACAGGGCACTGCCAAAGCCAACCACGAACTGGCCAAAACAAACTATGAGTTACAAAAAAACAGCTTTGAGCAGGAAGTATACCTGCACGTGAAGCGTTTCAGGGTTTTAAGAAAGCAGATGGATGGTGCCCGCCGTGCCGACGAGATTGCGGAACGACGCTACCGGGTAACGCTGGCAAGATACCTGGATGGCAAAATCGGCTTGATAGATCTGAACATTGCCAACGAGGAAAGAGATAAGGCCAGCCGCAGCTATGTTTCCGCCTTGCGCAACTTTTGGGTGGCCTACTACACCCTTCGCAGCCTTACCCTCTACGACTTCGAAACCGGCCAGCCTTTGCCGCTTCCGTCTATGTAATGTCTCATCAATAACTCAACTAAAGTTAACCTATTCCTAACCCATTCGAGAGTTAGGGCCGTTTCATTTTTTTGTCATCCTGGAAGTGATACATCCCGAACTTGTTCCGGGAGAGCCTGGTGGATGGGAGGATAAGCTTAACCTCCGGAGGAGAGCCCAGCTATAGCCCGACATGAGCGTGGATGCACGCACCATAACTGTATAACCTACTAGAATGAAACGGCCCTGCCTTCAAAGGGAGACACTTGATTAGGAATTCTCTCATCTGTTTTAGGTTTGGGTTCTCGACAAAAGGAGAGGGCTGGGGTGAGGTAAAATTCCCCTCTTGAGAGGGGTGCAGGGGTGTGTTAATCGTTCCTGAACTATCCCCCATTTAAGGACAGGGCTGTTAAGTTCTACTGTTTATTTAGTAATAGCGCGAGCGTCCTCGCTCGTGTCGGGCTATGGCTGGGCCTCTGGCCCAGTTGGATCGCAGATCCAACGACATAACAAGTCACGGATCACAGATCCGCGCCAGCAACATATAGAATGAAACGGCCTTGCTCCGAGGAAGGGAATCTATCATCTTGCTGCCGCGAGTTTTCAACTCGTGGCTTACATTATGGCAAGCTTTCAGCTTGCACCTGTATACAGAAGTATAAAAGCGGATCACGCAAGCTGAAAGCTTGCCCTCATGGACAACCACGAGTTGAAAACTCGCGGTAGAAGACTTCGATTACACTTCTGTCCTAACTATAGACAATAAACAGGAGAGGAAATCTAATAATACCGCCAGTTTGAGCGCAGCGGAAACTGGTGGTTGTGTATGATAACCAGTTTATAACTGGCGAAAGTATAACTGGCAAAACACAATTATGGAATTCTCCTTTACAAACCGGCATTAAGTCAAGTCATAAGTTGCGCTAACGTTGAACTTGCGATATTTCTAATTTTCTCAATCAGTACGCACATTCTAAAGTCCGGCAACCATACTTCAATTCATCAAAAACTCGCCTTTACCACATTCGATGGCCCGCTTTCATTTTTTAGCCTATCAATTGCAGTAACCACGTATTTATACTTTTTACCTCTGCTTATACTTTGGTCTTCGAAGTAAGAAAGCGTTCTGTCGAAGCTTATCTGCAGGATGTTCTTAGGATTTTGGAGGTCTATTGATTCCCCTTTCTCAAAGCGGTAGATCACGTAGCCGTATACTTCATCATCCTGAGGCCTCTCCCACTCTAGTTTTGCCATCTTGTTTGACTTGAAGATAAAGAAGCTTTTTTCACGAAGCTTTACCGGCGACGCAGGGGCAGCATCATCCAGCCAGCTCATTTGTGGCTGAAGGGCCGGGTATCGGTAAAAATCATGCTGCAATGAGTCGCGGAAACCGCCCAGGTTGTTGGTTAAGGATCTAGAGCTGAAGTATACACTGCCTTGTACCGTCGGATTATTGCGCAGGTAACGTACCTGGTTTGGCAACTGCTGCCTGTCGCGCCAGCCTTCACGGTCTTCTACAGCCCGGTAAGCAGCCTGCCCCACATACAAGTGCCTGCCAAACGAGTTCGCACCCCACCAGTCCAGCAGTTTCTCGTAAGGTGCGGCTGCGTAGTAAAACGGAAAGTATAACTGCGGATTCACGTAATCGATCCAGCCTTCCTGTACCCACTTCCGGGCATCGGCATATAAACCACTATACCCCGAAAAGCCGTTGCTCTCCGAGCCAAGCGGGTCTTGCGTTTTATTGCGCCATATCCCAAACGGACTGATACCAAACTTTACAAAGCTCTTTTCGGCGTGAATCTTTTCGGATAATTCTTTAATGAGCACATCCACATTGTTACGACGCCAGTCCTCGATGTTGCTAAAGCCTTGTCCGTGCGCCTGGAAAGTTAATGAATCAGGAAGCGGCTCCTTGCCTGGGTATGGGTAGAAATAGTCATCGAAGTGAATGCCGTCGATGTCGTAGCCCTTCACGATATCCATGATCACCTCAGTGATATAGCTTCTCACTTCCGGCACCCCAGGGTTGAAGTATGTTTTATCGCCATAAGTAAAGAACCACTCCGGGTTGGTGCGGGTAATGTGCGTAGGACTGGTAAGAGAATCCACGAGGTTGGTAGTGGCCCGGTAAGGATTGATCCAGGCGTGCAGCTCAATGCCCCTTTTATGCGCCTCTTCTATGGCAAACTCCAAAGGGTCGTAGAGCGGGGTTGGTGCCAGACCTTGCTTGCCGGTCAGGAAACGGCTCCACTGCTCGCGGCTTTTAGCATAGAGAGCATCTGTGGATGGCCGCACCTGCAGCATAATGGCATTAATGCCGGTGCGCTGGTGTTCATCCAGCAGCTGCACCAATTCCTTCTTCTGCGCTTCGGGGTTCACACCTACTGCAGCCTTGGTAGGCCAGTCGATATTCTGCACCGTAGCCACCCACACACCCCTGAACTCTCTTTTAGGTGCAAGAGGCTTTTGCTGGGCAACTGCAGAATAAGCGACCAGGAGTGTAAGTATAAAAAGTATAGTTACTGTTTTCTTCATTTCAGGTCTGATTTCGGTTTATAAAAAAAGCCCTCCGGATTACACAGTAACGGAGGGCTTTCAATGGTTATCATCAAATTACATTAGGCTTAACGACACCTATCCCGGCATCGTTCAACTTACCTGTTTGCCGTAATTGACACTACCGGAGTAGATGAAGTAACAGTTGCTACATGGTTACCTCTGGTTAAATGCGTATAAACCCTGCCAGTAGTTAACGTAACTGAGCCTGAAGTATAAGCGGTCGTAGTTCCTGTAGGGTAGATATACCAGGTGTAGGAACCCGGTGCAAGATCCACGAAACCTGTGAAACCTTTAAAGCCTATGTTGGATCCTACAGTTACAGTTACATTTGGTGTTACATCCGTTCTGACATAAACAAGGTCATAGTTGGTTGGCGCGCCTACCATGGTATTCACAAAACGTACCTGCGCTTTGTTCGCATCCGCCGGGGCAAACTCGTCCTTCAATACAAGCGTTTCTACAGAAGCAAGTTTATTGATTGCGAATATGGAATAGTTTGCGCCGTTGTCAAGTTTTATCTCCTTTGCAGCGCTCACCAATTCTGAATTCGGAGCCGGTGTTGTAGTACCAGAACCAGCAGGCACAATTACCTTTGCTGCATAAGTGCCAGCCTCAACATTGGCATACCCTACCACCGGGTAAACAGCATTCAAGCCAGTGGTGTTGTAAGCTATACCTCGCTGCAGGTTAGCAGTTGTCGGGGCGGCAGAAGTTATCTGCTGACTGTTGAAATAGTAGTTTATCATTGGAGAATCCTGTGAGTTGTGGTAGAACTTAACATTCGCACCATTGGTAACAGGCTCCGCATGGTCATCAATCTCATACTTATCACAGGCTCCAAGTACTACTCCCAAAGCCAGGAAAGCAACTGCTTTATTTATAAATCTTTTCATTTCTGCTTCTGTTAATTTTGAGTGAACCACATTTCTTTGGTATGGTAGTCTGCCTCAAGGCCACCAACTTTCTTTAGTGCCTCGATATTCCACATATACTCAGAGTTATACCTTGGGCGGAACCTGTAAGCAGGCTTGCCACCGTTGTCAGGGAACAGAGAAGATGGCAGTGTAAAGCCAGTAAAGACATCTGAACTATACTGATATCTTCTCAAGTCAGACCAGGTTTCGATGAATCCCCAGCCCCACTGTGCGATATACTTTTGCAGCATAATTTTCTGCAAGGTAAGGTTAGCAGGGTCTTTCGGTAGCATCACTTCGCTTGCCTCAAAAGCAGTTCTTCTCTGGTTAAACAGCGCAACTTCATCTTCTGCTGTGGCAGGGTCATTTACAACGTACTGCTTCACAAAGTCCAGGTGTCCTTTCACGCCATTGGTATAAGCTTGCAAGGCCAGTGCCTTGTCACCTTTTCTCCAGGCTGCCTCAGCTTTGATAAATTGAAGTTGTGAGTAAGTCATCAGCGGGAATGACCCGTCGTTCTGGAACAGGTAACGGCCAACCGTGGTCGAAGCCTGTGTACCGTCTACGGTAGAGTTCCAAAGGTTTCTAGGCCTTGCAGTAGTCGGGCTGATAGCGGCAACCCCTGCGTTCGGCACTACCCCTCTGTAGCTTCCATCCGGAGCCGGCGACATCATTACCTGCAGGCGCGGGTCTTTCAGGTGCTGGCTTGTAAACAACGGGTCCTTCAGACTATTGTCCTGGAAGGTTGGGTTGGTGCCATCCAAAATGTCTACAGCAAACTTCGACTGACGGAAAGAGCCCAGGTTGCCACGTCTAGGACCAAAGAAGTTAGTGTCATCGTTTACAGAGCCGTTGAACCTTACCATAGCGTTATCAGCGTTGCTGGCAAGAGCCTGGTCTACATATTCGATCACCTTATCTGGGTTGTAAGAGGGCTTATTAGACAAATGGTGCTCGTTAATGGCAAGCAAACCGTAAGTAAACTTAAGCCACTTTGTTCTGTCACCGTTATAAATAAGGTCGCCTCTGGATAAGCCGGAAACCATTACTGCACCGTCTGTACGGTTAAGGTTTGTAACGGCAAGTTCCATCAAACGTTTTGCTTCTTTATAAACAGCCTCCTGCGAGTCGTAATCAAATGTTTTGCGCGATGGGTCAAATGCCTGCGTCAGGATGATCTCGCCATGGTAATCGGTCAGCATTTGCCAACCCCAGGCACGAATCGCATGACCTACTCCAACAAAATCCCACTTTTGCTCTTCCTCAGCCTTCGAGATCATATCGCTCAGGTTGTAGCCTAGCTTCCAGTACACGTTTCTCCAAAGCTCACCTGAGGCGTCACTGGCAGGAATATACCCATGGCGGTCCCAAGTATCACCGGCAGCGGTAGATACCCAGTTTTGTGTGTATTTACCCACATATCGCGCGTCGAACTGCACGGCTAGCGCCATAGACGACTGGATTGGAGGCAAGTATAAATAAGGTGCTACTTTCTGGTCTGGTCCGTTTGGATTAACATTTACGTCCAGGTAATTTTCGCAACCAGTTGCGGCAAACAAGCTGGCTGTTATGAGTGAGGCACAAATTAACTTTCTCATTATCACTAATAATTAAAATCCTACTTTAAAACCAAAGTTGATACCGCGCGGCATCGGGAAGTTACCGAAATCGATACCAGCGGCACCGCTACCACCTACTGCAGCAGAGTTACCGTTCACAACCGGATCAAGGCCTGAGTAATTCGTAAGTATAAACAGATCGGTGGCTGTTACAAAAAGACTCGCTGTTCTGGCAAACTTAGCGCGCTGCAACATAGCAGATGGCACATTATAGTTTAAAGTAACATCTCTTAAGCGCAGCCAGTTAATATCTCTTTCAATGAAATCAACCTCTGTTGCCCCACCTGCAGTAGACCAGTAATTCACGTCTCTGTATGGATCAACCACAATGTTGTTTTTCGTTGGGTTCTCAGAGTTTTCGTTTCCGTCTTTTAACACACCTTTATAGATGATTGGCTGCTCACGGTCAAGTGTTCTTGTGCTCAGGCCACGTGTTGTGAGGAAGTGCTCTGTTGCGTTAAAAATGTCGCCACCTTTTCTGATGTCGAGCAGGAAGCTTAAAGCCAGGTTCTTGTAACGGAAGCTATTCGTTAAACCAATGTTAAAGTCCGGCTGTCTGTCAGCAACAACTACCCACTGGCTTGTATTTCTTAAAGGATAACCGGTTGCAGGGTTGATCAGAATATCGCCATTGTCGTTTCGCATGTAATCGAAACCGGTTAGTGTGGTCAGTGACCCACCTGGTCTTGAACCGTTACGAATGTTGCCATACAACCAGGTGTCTGACACGTAGAACTCAGAAAGATCCTGTGGCAATTCTACCAGCTTGCTCCACTGCTTTGTGAAGTTTGCCAGTACATCCCAAGTAAAGTCTGATTTCGCCACAGGCGTTGCATTCAACTGCAATTCCACACCGCTGTTCTGGATCGTACCACCGTTAAACACCTGCAGAATAAAGCCTGTGCCATAGCTTAGGCGAAGGTCTTTTACGATCTGGTCAACAGCCTCAGAGTTATAGTAGGTAGCATCAAAACCTAAACGATCGTTGAAGAATTTAAGCTCTGTACCAACCTCGTAAGAAGTTTTCATTTCTGGTCTCAGGAATGGGCTAGGTGCTGTAAAGCCGTATCCAAAACCACCACCAGTAGACACTTGAGAAAGAAGGGCTGGCACAATGCTGTATGGCTGTGCATCTTTACCTACCTGTGCAACCGAAGCTCTTAGCTTACCATACGATAACACATCCTTTATTCCTTCTAATGCATCCAACTGTGTGAAGTTAAAACTTAAGGCCGCTGATGGGTAGAAGAAAGACCTATTCTCTACTGGCAAAGTGGAAGTCCAGTCGTTACGGCCTGTTACTGTAAGGTATAGTAGGTCGTCATAATTCAGAACAAGGTTACCGAACACACCTACAAGGCGACGCTGGGATACAGTGCTAACAACACGCTGCTTTGTTGGGTCAACGTTGTTAACCGTAGACAGAGAAGGATCTAAGAAACCTTGTCCGTTGGCGGCTAACGTATAAGTATGGAAATCATTCACAGCGCTACCAATTTTCAGATCAGCACTGAACTTATCGTTGAAGAAAGACTTGTTTAACTGCGCATAGTACTGCAGGTTCATGTTTCTGGTCTTATCCGTCGCTTGGTCGATGATACCACCTACAGAGCCGGCAGAGTTAGATTCCGGATGACGTAACAATGTTAACTCAGTAGTATAAAAGTCGAAACCGCCGTTACCCACAAACTTTAGCCACGAAGCCGGCTCTACTGTAAGCTGTGCATTTGTTCTGTAACGGTTTGTGATGCCTCCCATCTTGTTGCTGTTCACATTAAAGTATGGGTTTTCGAACTCAGCAGCGCCACTCGAGAAGCGTCTTCTGTTACCGCCTGCTGTCAGGTAGTTGCTGGCATCGTCTGTGATAGGCCATAGCAGCAAACCGATCATCGGACCGCCATCGCCTCTGAACACCTGGTCGTTGTCCTGGTAAGTATAATCAAAGGTCACATCCGTGGAGATATATCTGTTCAGTTTGGATGTTAAGGCTGAGTTGAAGTTCAGTTTCTGAAGTTCTGTGCCAGGCACAAAACCCTCCTGCCCTGTATAAGCACCGGAAACACGGTAAGTCGCCTTATCTGAACCGCCCTGAGTAGAAAGGTTGTGCTTCTGCGTAAAGGCTGTCTGGAAGAAGTTCTGGATATTATCGTAGAACTGTACCTCTCCGTTTGTGCCATAGCGAGGACCATTGTAACGCAGCACATCCTGGCGATCGTTAAATGAACCGGCGTCGCCTCTGTCGTACACACGCTGAATCTCAGGAAATTTATTGATCTGCTCAACTCTGAAGCTGTTGCTGTAGTTTATCTGACCATCGCCAGCCTTACCACGCTTGGTAGTAATTACGATAGCGCCTGATGCTGCATCGATACCATAAAGTGCGGCAGCCTCTGGTCCTTTAAGCACTGTTATACTTTCGATGTCCTCAGGGTTAATATCAGCGGCTCTGTTTGTAAAGTCTACCCCTCTGTTGTTGAACGCAGTGGCCGAAGTCTTGTCAGAGGCCAGTGCGCCTGTACCGAACGTTTTATTGTCGATAGGCAGGCCGTCAACAATGAATAAAGGCTGGTTGCTTCCGCTTAGCGAGCTCACACCCCTGATCATGATAGAGGAGGATGAACCTGGCAGACCGGAAGTCGAGGTTACCTGAACACCGGCCACACGACCTTGCAAGGCATTCAGGAAGTTTTCGCGTTGCGTTTCCGCCACTGCCGAGCCTTTAACGTCTGTAACCGCGAAACCAAGTGCTCGCTTTTCCTGCTTAATACCCAAAGCCGTAACTACAACCTCGCTCAGGGCTTTAGAGTCGGTTTGTAAAGCCACATTTATGGTAGTAGCCTCGCCAACTTTACGCTCTGCGGTCTTCATACCAATAAAACTAAATACCAGCACATCGGAAGGCGTTGCGCTGATGGAGTAGCTGCCCGTGGCATCGGTAACCGTGCCGCGGCTTTGCCCCTTTACTGTGATGGAAACACCCGGAAGTTTAAAATTGTCTTCGGCAGATGTTACCGTACCAGTAACAGTTTTGCTCTGGGCAAAACTCTGGTAATGAAACAGGAGAAAGCAAATCCCCCATAATAGACATCGTACACTTTTGTTCATAACAACTTAGCTATTGGTTAATTTACAGGTTAATTAATCTGAGCTATCCGGCATCCTACCGCAGCTCTTTATTATAGGTTAGTAGTAATTCCATTTTCAAATATTTCTGCCAGTCTCTAATACCTGCATATTGCTTTTGTACAAGCATCAGTGTAGTTACATGCATTGCGCATCAACGGCCTCTATACCATTCTGCTCCTGCAACAATCTCATTATTACTTTATAGCAGATTTTGCATGAACTAAAGCTAAGTATTTTTTTCTATACTTCAGTCAGGTTATTGCCATTATTTAGATTAAAAAAGACAAAACCCGCAAACATGCCTGCAAATATTCATTTTTAATCGTTCAAACATATTATAGATTATATATTTACTTATTATCGTGCTATTGCAATATATATGCTAATTCGTGCAATTAATCAATTGCAACAACCTAAGGTAAACAGGGATAAACCAGCAGCATGTTTAAACAAACAGAAGTCGGTTTATGCAGCTTCTTACAAGCTTATCTGTGCTTTAAAAATCTCCGCAGATTCATGCAAAGTAGATTTTGGAGAACTTTACCCATGCCATTTATAATCTCAAAACCAGGTTTAATACGGAAATATAAGAATCGCAAATAGTATGCATAACGAGGATTTAAAGTATGCCCAGCGGATGATCACTTTATGCTTTTAGTACAATTTTTTAAAATTTATACTTCAGCACCTGATCACTGCAAGTCTGCGCCTTTTGATTACTCATTTACTTTTGGCCTGCCATAAGGCCAGTTGTTGTTATTGCCTGAAATGCCTGGTGAAATGGGAATGCTAAATGCTTTTGCGTTACTTTGTCCTGCATTATCCCGCATGCGCAGTTAATTGCAGCAAAGGCTAAGGCATTTCACCCGTTTCATGCATTATGGACTTTTTAGACGTATCAGGCATTAGTGTAGTAGAGGAAGGAAACACCGTCTTAAAGGACATCAGTTTTAGCCTGGCCCGGCATTGCAACATGGCAATTGCCGGCGAAACAGGCTCCGGCAAAAGCACTTTGCTGCAAACAATTGCCGGGTTGGTGCAGCCAAAGTATGGCAGGGTATTATTTGAGGGCGAACTGGTACTGGGACCACAGGATGTACTGGTACCCGGCCACGAAGGCATTGCTTATTTGTCGCAGCAGTACGAGTTGCCGCAGTTTTTGCGTGTAGAGCAAGTCCTTCGCTATGCAAACACGCTGACCGATAAAAAAGCAGCAGAGATCTATGAGATATGCCGGATCAGCCACCTGCTTTCCAGGCGCACCAACCAGCTTTCCGGTGGCGAGAAACAACGGATCGCGCTTGCCAGGCTGTTAACCGCTGCCCCCACCCTTCTATTACTGGATGAGCCCTACTCTAACCTGGACACGGTACACAAAAACACCCTGAAAGCAGTGATCCAGGACCTCAGCGAAAGTCTTGAAATTACCTGCATCCTTATCTCACATGATCCGGCAGACACCCTTTCGTGGGCCGACGAAATACTGGTAATGAAAGCCGGCGAACTCATACAGAAAGGAACGCCGGCACAAGTATACCGCAAGCCGGTTAACGAATATGCAGCCGGGCTGTTTGGCAAGTATAACCTGCTGCCCGCTGCCGTTGCCCAGGCGTTTCCTGAGTTGAGCAATTCAGCTAAGGCACTACTTCTTGTCAGGCCCGAAAACATAAAGCTTTCCGGGGAGAACAGCAGTGGCCCGATGGCAACGGTAAAACAGATCAGGTATTTTGGCAGCTTTTTCGAAACAGAGCTTATACTTGGCAACACCACACTTACTGCCAGAACACTGGATAACGCTTTTCACCCAGGCGATAAAGTATACCTATCGGTGCAGCCGGAGCATGTTTCGGCAATTTAAGTTTCCAGATCAGTTAGTTACCCGATCAACATAAAAAAGGCCGCCTGCAATAAAACAGACGGCCTTTCCGATTCATCGAAACAAGTTTACTAGATCGCAGGATCGGCAGGTGTGTTCGGGTTTGTTAAGCGTTCCTGGTCTGGGTATGGGTAGAAGTTACGGTTACGCTCCACGAAGCTGCCCGGAGGGCCTGGTCTTCCAAAACGGCGGCTGTCTTCTAGGCGCAGACCAGTTAAGTATAACTCCGCAGCACGCTGCCTGTATACTTCCAGCAACAAGGCATCCCTGGTCACTGGTCCTGAGTATGGCGGTAGAGCGGCATGCACTCCAAAGGGGTCACCTGTCGTCTGTGTCCTTACCTCATTGATAAGCGCCAGCGCCTCTGTCAGCGAACCGTCGCTGCGAAGTATGGCCTCGGCATTAATCAGTTTCATCTCATCTGGCAGGTACACCGGTATCCTTTCCGTCTGGTTATCAAAGAAACCGGCCAGTGTTCTTACCGCATCTCCGTCAACCAGCACCACAGGACCAGTCAGGTAAAAATCTTCGCGCGCATCGCCTTCATAAAACAAAGGATCTGGCAAACCAAAATTATCGCGTGGCCTGTAGTACTTCAGTATAAAGATCGTGTTGTAGATCGGGTTTATACTTTGGTCACTGTAATCATACTCCGATTTCACACTAAGATCGACCTTGTTTGCATTGGTAATGGCTGCCTGGTAGTTACCGGCAAACAGGTTAAACCTCGCGTTCATGGCATACAGTGTATTCTTCAGATCAAAAAACTGGCCTGTAACCTGGTTCCTGAACTCCTGCGAAACCGGTGTCGCCTCGATCAGGGATATGCCCTGGTTAAGGTGTGAAATAGCCTCTGCAAACACCTGCTGTCTTGGCCTGAACGTTACGTTCTCGGTGGTGCTGGTTTCTGTGTTGGCCTGCTCAAAGGCCATAGCCAGTGTGCCCAACGCCATGGCTTTAAACAAGTGGGCCTGCGCTAAAACACCGCTGCGCATACCTCCAGTAAGCGAGGGCACGTTCGGAGCATTTTCCAGTATCTGCTCACTTATGTTCATGGTGCGCTGCATCCGTGACCACAGCCCTAGAATATTGCCGTTAAACGTTGGCAACGAGGCCCCGCCGGCTTCCAGTTCCAGCACATTGGTAAATGTTGCCACCCCTTTTATCTCGCGGCTGGTAACGCCAGGGTACAAATAGGCTGCCTCTATGCCTGATGTGGAGTAATACTGCCTTAACCCTACGCTCAAGCCAATCAATCCTTCACGAGAGTTTAACACTTCCAGGTCGCTGGCGGCATTGGGGTTTGGTATGTCCAGTTCGCAACTGCTCGTGAGCAGCAGGAAGCCTGCAAACACACCCGATTTTAATATTGATTTTATATTTTTCATGTTATGATCGATTTGGGTAAAGATTTTAGAATGACACCTGAACGCCTACGGCATAGGTTCTTGGTATCGGCACCTCCACAAAATCAAAGCCCCTAACGGCAGTAGATTGGCCGGCCGCGTTTACTTCAGGGTCGTAGCCGCTGTAGTCGTCAATGGAGAACAGGTTTCGTCCTGCCAGCGATAAACGCAGGCTGTTGCCTTTTAAGAACTCAGGTCTGAAATCGTATGCCACGGACACTTCACGCAGCTTGATATAGGAACCATCTTCGATGTAATTCTCGAAAATACCGAACAGTGCTGCGGAAGTTCCTTTTGGCACCTCGCCTCTTAACTCAGGCTCATATCCGGCCAGGCCGCCATAAAGGTCGCGCTCACCTACACGACGGGTAAAGTTGAACACCTCAAAGCCATACGCCGCGTCAAACTGTGTTTTGAAGGTAAGGTTCTTACCGATCATCACTTCGTTTATCAGGGAGCCTGTCCAGTCCGGGTTCGGATCGCCGATCACTTTTCGGGCAGTTGCACCAGTTGGCTGGCCTGTTGTAGGGTTACGCGCTATACGCTCGGGCTGTGGCAGACCAAACTCGTTCAGCAGCAGGGAGCCATCGGCGTTGCGGGCAAAGTATGTGCTGTAGTAGGCACCCAACGGAAACCCGTTAACAGCAGCCACCTGGCCAAAACCACCCGGGAAAGGTAATACGCCACCAGGCACATTGTTTACCTTGTTTCTGATCCTGGAGTATGTGATAGTTGTTTTCCAGTTGATATTTGAGCTTTGAACAGGCGCACCTGTCAGTAAGAACTCAAAGCCTTTGTTGGTCATGTTGCCCACGTTGGCATACTGGTTCAGGTAACCGGATGACGGGGTAAGTGAGATAAAGAGCAGCAGATCCTCAACCTCTTTTCTGAAGTATGAGAACTCAAGCCCTAACCTGCCATCCAGGAAGCTCATGTCGGCACCAACTTCTGTTTCCTTTTGTCTTTCTGGCACAATACCCGGGTTACCCAACAGCGAAGATGGCACAAAGCCAGGCAAACCTGGGGCGGCAACCGGGTTAAAGTTTGTGTAACGGTCATAAGGGCCGATGGCTGTCAGGTTACCTGCCTCACCGTAAGATGCTCTTAACTTAAGTATAGGCACGATGCTGCTGATGCTCTGCCAGAACTCTTCGTTAGATATCAGGTAGCTGGCACTCACCTTCGGATAGAACTGCCATCTGTCTTCCTGACCAAACACCGACGACACATCATAGCGGCCGGCCGCTGTCAGGAAAAGGCGTTCGCCAAGGCCAAATGTCTGCTGAGCGAAAAAGCCAAGTATGTTGATGTCGTTTCTGGACTCACTTGTCAGCACAGTCGCACCTGCATCAATGGTGCGTACCAGCGGTACAAGCTGCGTGGCTGTCGTGCCGGTTCTGAACACCTTCTCTACCTGCGCCGTGGCACCAATACCTGTAGTAGACTCCAGCCAATCAGCAAGATTGGTTCTGTAGGATACGTTCAGGTCATTGTTCAAGAGGTAAGCCGTTCTGTCCGCGCGACGTGAATAACCCTGGTCATACGAAGGGGTTGTGTTTCCAACAGGTATAAAGCCGGTTGCGATCTGGGTAGAATTGTCGTAGCCCAGCACGTAGTTGATGTTCAGGCCAGTGATCGGTGTAAGGTTAACCTGGAAGTCGCCGATAAAGCGGTTGGTGCGCTGCTGAAAATCAAAACGGGCAATTGCCTCCAGCGGGTTGGTTCTTCTAAGTATGGCGGTTGGCGCCGTAGAAGGGTACACTCCGTTTACCGGCTGCGGGTTGATGAAGTTATTACTGAAAATGAACCCGGTTAAAGCACCGTAGGCCTCGCTCAGACCACCGTTCGGTATCTCTTCGCTGGTACTGATCACGTAGTTGGCCCCAAGCGAAATGCTCAGCCAGTCCTTGATCGTTTGGTCCAGGCGCAGGCGGCCGCCTCCCCTTGTAAACTGCGTTTCATCAATAATCCCCTGGTTCCTCAGGAAGTTGGCACTAGCAAAGTATTGTGTCTTATCGCTGCCACCCGAAACGGACAGGTTGTTCTCCGTGCCAAAGGCTGTGCGGAAAATCTCATCCTGGTAATCGTAACGCTGTACCGGTTCCTGTGTCAGGTCGGTGCGATTGGTGTTTACAAAACGGAACGGGTAGTCGTTATACTCCAGTGTTTTGCGCACTTCGTTTACCCTGAATTGCGTGGAGGCAACCACTTTTGGTGCCCCGGACTTACCTCGTTTTGTGAAGATCTGCACCACACCGTTGCTTGCCCTGGAACCATAAATGGCTGCTGCTGCCGCGCCTTTTATAACCTCAATTCGCTCAATATCATTAGGGTTGATGTCTACCAGGCGATTTTGGGCATAACCACCCAGGTCGATCAGTTCCGGAGAACTGTTGTTCACGATCACACCGTCTACGATGTACAATGGGTCAGCGGAACCCACAATGGTGCTTGGCCCTCTCAGGCGCACACTAATACCGCCGGCAGGGTTACCGGAGTTCTGCGTGATCTGGGCACCAGCCACTTTACCGGCCAGCGCCTGGTCCACGGAGGTAGCCACCGTATTATCCAAAGCATCCGCCGAAACAGTGGAGATGGCATTACCCAATTGCTTTTTAGCCGTGGCAACAGAGGTGCCTGTAACCACTACCTCTTCCAGGCCAACCACGTCTTCGCTAAGCTGAGCATCCATCGTCACGTTCTCGGAAGTTGCCAGTGTAACAGACTTTGTTACGGGCTTAAATCCGATCAGAGAAAAGACAAGGTTGTATGTTCCTGCAGGTAGGTTCGCAGTCAGGTTATACTTGCCGCTGGCATCCGTAGAAGTTGCCGCGCTGCTGTTCGGAATCCTGACCACCACACCCGGCAACGGGCTTTTGCTGCGGTTGTCGGTTACGGTACCCGTAATGGTGTAGCGTGTGGTTTGCGCGTATGCCACCTGACTCAGATAGGCAAGGAAGAGCATACACAGTAAGGTTGCCCTGTAGCAGGACCGCCCACTAAAGTATAGTTTTCTCATAGTAAACTTATTTAGGTTTAACGAAAGTATAAAAGCGCTATAATGTGTCTGCCTATTCAGGCAAACTGATCTTCCCCATATGCACCGAAGGTATACGTAACAGCCCCGACCCAAAATCCAACAGCTCACCTACCAGGCACTCGTTTGCCAATGTGGCAAAAAGCACCGCCTCCTTTGCATCCGGCGAAACACCCAACTCAGCTGTGTTTCTTATAGTTACACCTTCAATAAGTTCTTTTATGTTCTCAACCAGCAGTGGGTTGTGCATGCCCCCGCCGCTCAGAAATATTTCAAATTTTTGCCCCTGCAGGGTTTTATTTAATGCGTTACAGATGCCAACAGCAGAGAACCGGTTCAAGGTAGCCATCACGTCTTCGGGTGTTAGCTGCGAGGTGCCGGTGCGGTGTTGTGCCTGCTCCAGGTATGCCAGGTTAAATAACTCCGGCCCTGTTGTTTTCGGAAAATCGTGTTCAAAGAAAGGGTGATCGAGCAGGTCATTCAGCAACTCCTGATTATACGTGCCTTTTCTGGCAACCTCCGAGTCTGCGTCGAAATATTTACCGGGAAACTTACTTTGCACATAAGCATCCATGAGGGTATTGCCCGGCCCCACGTCGGTAGAGAAAATCCGGCTTGTATCCAGGTCGCCGGGCAGGAAGGTGAAATTGGCAATGCCACCTATGTTAAGCATGATGCGGTTCTGCCCCCTTTCAGAAAAGAGCAGGTAATCACCGTACACAGCCAGGGGTGCTCCCTCTCCGCCGGTGGCTATGTGCTTCTGCCTGAAATCGCTTAGTGTAATGATGCCGGTCTTCACGGCAATATGGTCCCCGTCGCCTATCTGCAGGGTGGCATCGGGCATGCCACTGATGCGATGCAGCGAGGCCGGTGCATGGTAAATTGTTTGTCCGTGGCTAGCAATCACATCCACCTCTTCCGGCTTCACGCCCCAGTTTTGCAGGCACTGGTTTATAAGATCGGCATGAAAACGCCCGATATAGGCGTTCATCAGGCAAACTTTTTCCAGGTCTACCTGCCGTTTAGAGAAAATGGCCTTTACCTCCTGCTTAAAATCAGCATCGTAGGCCATCGTGTCAAAATTTCGAAGTGTGATGCGGGTATCAGTTCCATGACCGGCAAACTCACAGAGCGCGATATCCAGGCCATCCAGCGAGGTACCAGACATTAAACCTATGATGGTTCTCTTTTCTTTGCCGGCTATATTAAACAGCCGCTTCAGACTTTTATTCATAGTTTTTGAAGGTTTATACATTTTTTTGCCAAAAGTATAAACATTACACCATATAAACGTGACTCAATATTAAGGTAAATGTTTAAACTTTAAAAACCTTTTTTTCAGTGTCTGTGAGCTCATTTTGGTGTAAACTACACTAAAACATGCCCTGTTATACTTTATGCCGGTTTTTGCAGCCACCCATAACTAAATAGCACATACCAGAAAACGTGAGGTTTTGTTGTAAGTATAAGTTGTAGGCTGCCAAAGTATAGTATAAAGTATAGCCAGCACCTCAGGACCGAATGATCCGTCCATCCTCCATTTCGATGATGCGTCCGCTGCTTTCGGCAAAGCTCTGGTCGTGGGTAACGATGAGCAGGGTCTGGTTGTGGACCTCAGCCAGTTCTTTAAAGATATCAAATACCAAATCGCTGTTGTGGGTGTCGAGGTTACCGGTTGGCTCATCTCCCATGATAATGTGCGGATCGTTGATGAGGGCACGAGCAATGGCAACCCGCTGTTTCTCGCCTCCCGAAATCTTAAAGGCCATTTTCTTAGCCAGATGATCAATGCCCAGCATTTTAAGGCGCTCCATGGCACGGTGCTCTACTTCCTGCTGGCTATACTTGCCCAGCTTCATGCCAGGCAGCATCACGTTCTGCAACACCGTGAACTCATTCAGCAGGTAGTGGAACTGGAATACAAAGCCAATCTTCTCGTTGCGGATACGTGCCAGTTCCAGGTCATTCCTGCCGGTCATGGTTTCTTTATCGATCAGCAGTTCCCCCTCGTAATCTGTATCCATGGTGGAGAGTATGTAAAGCAACGTAGATTTGCCGCAACCCGATTTACCGATCACTGAAACAAACTCCCCTTTATTGATGGTAAAGGTGATGTCGTGCAACACCTGCACCGTTACCGGGTCGTGGAAGCATTTGTTAATGTGCCGCGCTTCAAGTATAGGCTCCTGCATGGTTGGTATCTGTTTGTGTTACTTTATTGTACTGTATTTAGAGTAGGACCATTGGCTTTTTATATTGATCAAAGTATAAGTTTCATAGCATCAGCCATTAGGCGGATAGGTGCTGTCCAATGCCTTCAATTTAAGAGTTCTGTAATGCTGATTCGGACATCCTTGTCCGAATCTTTTTCTGCTGCGGACTTCCTAGTCCGCGCATTACAGTAACACGGGGATTAGGAAATCCCCGTCAGAAAGCTTCCGGACTGAGAAGTCCGAAAGAGCTGTTTCCTAAAGTTGACGGCACTGTTTCACGACCTGTCCCTACAAGCATAAACCCTCTCATAAACCCCCTATTGCTCTTCGGGATTTGCAATCCCGAAGTTTATACTATCAGGATTTGTAATCCGACTTATCGCCCATATCGCTTTAGTAAGCTTAGAGGCATAAAAGCGGATTACAAATCCTGATAATAGCCTGCTTTCGGATTGCAAATCCGAAAGAGCTTTGGTCTGTATTTAGAGTATGACTATCGGCTATTACATAGGTCAAAGTATAAGTTTCATAGCATCAGCCGTTAATCGGACAGGTCACGACCTGTCCCTACAAGCATAAACCCTCTCATAAATCAAAAGCATAATCATTCACATCATTAAAATCCCCTTAAT
Organism: Pontibacter sp. GD7; assembly: GCF_058216375.1. Taxonomy (NCBI): domain Bacteria; kingdom Pseudomonadati; phylum Bacteroidota; class Cytophagia; order Cytophagales; family Hymenobacteraceae; genus Pontibacter; species Pontibacter sp. GD7. Next base: position 62,241 of record NZ_JBYZMP010000007.1, read on the forward strand.
CACCGGTCTTATTTACCCCTGATGATCTCCACCGGATCTACCTTGCTTGCTTTTCGGGCCGGGAAAAAGCCTGCAAAGTATGTTGTTATAAGCGAGAAAGAGCCGCCAATAAAATAGAACACCGGACTGTAGTTTATCGGGTACGTTTTAATGGTTGGCAAGGCCGCTGTGTTGAACGGGATATTGTCTATGATCACAGAAAAGATAAACCCAAAGAACAGCCCGATCATGCCCCCGAAAAAGCCTATACTTAATGCAATCAGCAGGAAGATCTTGTTCACGTCCTTCCCCGAAAAACCGGTTGCCTTAAGTATGGCAATGGAGTCCATTTTTTCATAGATCATCATGTTAAGTATATTGAAGATGCCAAAGCCTGCCACAATAAGCAGCACCACCCCAACTGAGTAGGAGATCAATGAGCGGATATTACTGCCCGTCTCAAACTGCGCATTGGCTGTTTGCACGTCCTCGGCATCAATGTCGAACAGTTGCGCATACTCTTCGGCCACGGCAGGGGCCAGCTCAATATTGTGCAGCTTTACCTGAATATCCGTGATGTAACTATTGGATTTGCCCAGCAACTTTTGCACGGTGCCAATAGAGGCGTAGCTCTGCACTTTGTCAATATCCTGAATGCCAGACTGGAAATACCCCACTACCTTCAGCGAAAAGCGTTCGCCCTGCGCGGTGGTTACCTGTACCACATCCCCCACCTCGGCTGCCAGAATATCGGCCAGGCCTTTACCAAGTATAATGCTGTTCGACACGTTTTTCATGTCTATCGCGTTGCCCGCCGTAACGTAGTCTGCAAAGTTGAACAGCCGCATCTCCTCCTCCACATCTATCCCACTGATGGAGCCTGTTACGTCGATGGTGCCTTCGTTGTAGAAAACCTGTGTGTTTAGTTTTGGGGCCACGCCCAGTACGCGTTCATCCTGCCTTACAGCCTGCATTATGGGTCCGCTGTTGTAGATCTCCTGCCTCGTAAAACCGGATTTTATGGACCTGATGAAGTTATAGGAGTCCTTAAACTCTGTGGCGGCGTTGATGGGTTGGTTTTCGCTGGGCTTTATCTGGTTGTAAAGGCGCACGTGCGGCGTGCGGTTAAGTATAAGCCCGTCCAGTAAATCGTTGAGGCCGTTCATGAAACTTAGTAGTGTAATAAACATGGCAATGCTGAACGTAACCCCGATAGCCGCCACCAGCGTCTGGCGCCAGCGGGCCAGCAGCAGCGAGGTTGCTATGCCAAGTATAAGTTTGCTGTTCATCGGTCAGGCTTCACGATCACGTCTTCCTTTGTCAGGCCCTCTATGATCTCCACTTTCTGATAATCTTTTAACCCTGTTTTTACTTTCACCTTCTGCTCATCCTCTTTTAACACATAATCCCCCTCCTGCAGGTATTCCCGTGGAATGAGCAGCGCATCTTTTTTCGCCTGGATCACAATATTGGCCTCGGTGGTAAGGTTCGGGTATAATTCCGGAGGTCGTTTCGTAAAGCTGGCCTCAACGGTAAAAGAGCGGGTTCTCTGGTTCATGGATGGGTTTATCTTGTATACTTCCGCTTCAAACACTTCTCCTTTGTAGCTGTCCAGGTTCAGCAGTACTCTCTGCCCCAGCTTAACCTTGGCTATGTCGTACTCGTCTACCTGCAGCTCCACAATAAAATCATCGGCATCGCCGATAACCGCCACAGGGCTTTGCGGGTTTACCATCTCCCCCTCTTCCTTCAATACACTGTATACTTTGCCCCTGGCCTCGCTGCGGACGGTATAATCATCGGAACGGCTCTGGCTGATCTGCAGGTTTTTTCGGGCTTGCCTGGCGGCCAGATCCAGCTGTTTGCGCAGGTCCTGGTAGCGCAGCCTGGCAGAGCGGTAGGCGGTAACAGCATTTTTATAGTTGAGTTCTTTCTGCTCCAGTTCCACTTTAGTGCCGATGTTGTTTGCCCACAGGTTGCGCTGCCTTACCAATAGCAGCGAGTCGTTCTGCATTTTGGTGCGCGCCAGGTTAATGGTGGCCTCCAGGTCTTTGAGCTTCTCCTCGTTGGCAGTCAGGCTGGCATATTCGGCGGCTATCCGGGCGCTTTCGGTGCTCAGTTGGGCAGCCTCGTTTTCAACGCGCATCAGCGGTTCTCCCTGTTTCACAAGGTCTCCCTCGGTTACCAGAATGTTTTGCACAATGCCAGTCACTTTCGGAAAAACCTGGTACTGGCCGCGGCTCTTGATCACGCCGGTGGCATACACCGACTCAGAGATATCCTCCACAACAGGCTGCGTTTTTTCCTGCTTGCCAGAGCATGCGGAAAGTATAAACAGGATCAGGGTGAAGAGAAAGTCTGGCTTCATGCTACAAGGTATGGTCTGGCTGTTCCTTATCATGCAAGGTAGAGTCCTTTAAACACTTATTTTATACTTTAAAAACAGTAATTATACTGATATATCTCATTCCTGGCACGCAATATATGTTCTGAGGATTTAATCAGTGGTTAGTATCCGCTTTACCAAACAAGCATACGAGCATAAGGCCACAAGAGATAGCGCAACCCCCTTTCCTGACAACCCAGCGGCTGCGATTCGTGTACATGTATAGCAGCAAAAAGCGCGCATCTTCATGAAACATCACATATATCCTTTTGAGTCGAAGGTAAGTTACGAACAGCGTATTAAGCAGATGAAGCAGGTACCGCGCCTGATCTGGTTTACAGGGCTCTCAGGGTCTGGCAAAACCACGCTGGCCGTTCGTCTGGAGCACTACCTGTTTCACCAGGGCTATAAAGTATACTTACTGGATGGCGATAACCTTCGCAGCGGCCTCAGCAGCGACCTGGGCTTTACTATAGAAGATAGAAAAGAGAACATGCGGCGCGTAGGCGAAGTGGCCAAACTGATGATGGATTCGGGACTTGTAGTACTCTGCGCCTCTATCTCACCGTTTGAGGAGGACCGGGCCTTGATACGGGATTTGGTTGGAAGCGAAAACTTTACGGAAGTATTTGTGCACTGCCCGCTGCATGTATGCGAAAAGCGCGACACAAAAGGCCTTTACCAAAAAGCTCGTGATGGCGAGATCAATAATTTTACGGGCATCAGCGCACCCTACGAAGAACCCACCAACCCCGACCTCACCATTAAAACCGCTGATGAAAGTGTGGAGGAATCACTGGACAAGCTTATTGATTTTGTGGAACCTTTGCTTGAATCCAAAAAGGCAGAAAAAGAATAACCATTACAAACCAATCTGATACCATGCAGCCAAATGTAGCCGACCTACTTCAAACAGCATGTGCCGCCTCGCTGGAGGCTGGCGAGGCCATTATGAAAGTATACGCCTCCGGCGATTTTATCCCTACTTACAAAGCCGACAACTCACCGGTTACTGTTGCCGACCAGGCTGCTCACGACATTATCATCAAACACTTGCTGCCAACCGGAATCTCCATACTTTCAGAGGAAGGCAAGCATGCGCATTACATTAGCCGCCGGGACTGGGAGTGGTTCTGGCTCGTGGACCCCATGGACGGTACAAAAGAGTTTGTAAAACGCAGTGGGGAGTTTTCCGTGAACATTGCCCTGATGCACCGCAGCATACCCGTGGCAGGCGTGGTATATGCGCCTGTGCAGGATATTTTATACTTTGCCGGACCAGAATCAGAAGCTAAAAAGACAGAAAAAGGAAAGACTTCCTCACTGGAAATACTATCTGAAAGAAACTCACTGGACAGGATTTTGCGAAAGCAGGAAGTAACCGCCATCGTATCCAAATCACATAAAAATTCGGAGACACTCGAGTTCCTGGAGCAGTTTAAAAATGTGCAGCCAATCACAATGGGCAGTTCATTAAAATTTATGCTGCTGGCCGAAAACAAGGCTGATATCTACCCCCGCTTTGCCCCCACCATGGAATGGGACACTGCCGCTGCCCATGCTATACTCAGAGCCCTTGGCCGTGGCATTTACCACACAAACCTGCAAACCGAACTCACCTACAACAAAGAAGACCTGTTAAACCCGTTTTTCGTCGCATTTTAAGTGTTTGTGTAACTACAGTTGCGATTTCGGAAACCGGTCAGGTGTAAACCCAATCTTAGTTCCTACAGCAGTATCATTCTATTTTTTACATACCGCCCCGAAGGCTTTCGGGGTGGTTAAAATGGTGTTGAGTTTTCAATTCAACTGGGCCGGCCTGTCCCGGGCGTAGTCACGGGGAGGACCAGCCAAAGCGATGCCTTATCCTGTCCCACAACTTTTCTGGAACAGGCCTTTCTTTAGAAGAATTGTCCCCTTGAGGGCAGGGTCTTTTCATTCTAGTTCCATTCTAATTAACTCAAGTTCCGTGACTCTTATTCAAAAATTGGATTACCCACCCTTAACCCCTCCGAGGCTATGATTAGGGCACAAATTTATATTCGCCGTTATTCCTGCCGCGAGTTTTCAACTCGTGGCTTATTATATGGCAAGCTTTCAGCTTGCATAGGTATGCAAAAGTATAAAAAGCGACTCACGCAAGCTGAAAGCTTGCCTCATATACAACCACGAGTTGAAAACTCGCGGTAGAAGGTGCATTTTATACTTATATCCTAAGCGTACCTCCGAGGAGGTGAACTTTGATCATACATTTGATTCCCCTCTTGAGAGGGGTTAGGGGTGTGTTGCACATACCAGAAATAAAACTGTTTTTGTATCGCGCAACTTGAGTTAATTAAATCCCTATTTCGGCTGTAAATTATCTTGCACTCATACCGCATTTTTGGCTCTCCGAGCCAGTTGATGAGGCCTGTCCCGCGCGCAGTCCCAGGAAGACTCAACCTTACTTGTTAGTCACGAATCTGGAGATCCGCACCAGCAAAAAATAGAATGAAACGGCCCTGTCCTCAAGGGGACAATTCTTCTAAAGAAAGGCCTAGTCCAGTAAAGTTATGAGACAGGATAAGGCTGAAAGCTCGCGCCACAACAATGTATTCCTAAAATCAAACAGCCACCTTAATTCTAGCTACAAAAACCAACCTCTGATACCTTTTTTGCAGGATAATTTATACCTTGCCCCACAGGCTGCACAGCCGGATATTTTTGTTAAGCCCTTACTGCGGCAGTGCGCCAAACAAAACAGCTTGCTATGCCAACATACCAGACGCCGCACCTCCCCTCCATCCTGGACAACGATTTTTATAAGTTTACCATGCAGCACGCCGTGGTGAAGCTTTTCCCGAGAACCCGGACACGCTATAAGTTTATAAATCGCGGTCAACACGCTTTCCCGGAGGGTTTTGCTGATGCCTTGCGAAAGGCTGTGGATGCCATGGCAAACCTGAAACTGAGCAGAGAGGAAAAAGAATACCTGGCTAACACCTGTCCGTACCTCGACCCAACCTACCTCGATTTTTTACAGGGCTACCGTTACGACCCGTCGGAGGTAAGTATAGACCAACAAGGCGATCAGGTACAGCTTTTCATCGAGGGCTATTGGTACCGCACCATACTTTGGGAAGTGCCCCTGATGTCGCTTATCTCGGAGTTATACTATCAGCTTACAGAACAGCAGAGAGCCCAGGACGAGCAGGTAACCGGGGTGGCCCGCGAAAAGATAGAAAAGTATAAAACGCTTGGAGTGCACATTGCAGAATTCGGCACCCGGCGCAGGCATTCCTATAAAGTGCACCGGTTGGTAGTGGATACCCTTAAAACGTATGGCACAGGCAGTTTTGTGGGCACCAGCAACGTGCACCTGGCACACATCAACCAGATAAAGCCAATTGGTACGCATGCCCACGAATGGTTTATGTTTCATGCGGCCAGGTATGGGTATAAAATGGCCAATACACTGGGCTTGCAGCACTGGGCACAAGTATACCGCGGCGACCTGGGCATTGCCCTCTCCGATACCTACACCACCACCGTGTTCATGAGCCAGTTCGACAAAATGTTCAGCAAGTTGTTTGACGGGGTGCGGCACGATAGCGGCGATCCTATAGAGTTTGCGGAGAAGATCATCGGGCATTATAAGCGGCAAGGCATTGATCCCCGGTCTAAAACCATTGTTTTCTCGGATGCACTGAATTATGAGAAAGTGGCCCGGATCGCGGAATTCTGCAAAGACAAGATCGGCATCTCGTTTGGCATCGGCACCAACCTGACCAACGATGTAGGCCTGAAACCCATGAACATCGTTATCAAAATGACGGAAACGCAACCGGAAGGCTTCGACTGGATGCCTGTAGTGAAACTATCAGATGAGCCCGGCAAACACACCGGCAAGGAAGAGGCGATTCAACTGGCAAAGGCAATCCTGAATATTGAATAGTTTTTATCTGACAACGATTAACACACCCCTACCCCTCTCAAGAGGGGAATTTTGCTCGTGCATGTAATTCCCCTCTTGTAGACTATCTAAAACGAGGGTTTTGAGCTAGCGAGCGTAGCTATCAGGGCGTGTTTACACCTACTTGGTTTATCATATATCGCAACTTGAGTTATTTATTAGAACTTAACAGCCCTGACTTCAAAGGGGGACATTCGTTTGAGATTACCCTCTTGAGAGGGGTAGGGGTGTGTTAATCATCTGCAGAACAAGTCCACCATTTGAGGGGCAAGAAGATGATTCACATTAGCTAAATTTATACTTTTGAACGAACATACCATGAAAGCACTACTGCTGATCGACATACAAAACGACTTTTTACCCGGAGGCGCATTGTCAGTACCGGAAGGTGATCAGATCATACCTTTGGTAAACCAATTACAGGAAAAGTTTGAGCTTGTTGTAGCTACACAGGACTGGCACCCTGCCAACCACAAAAGCTTTGCCTCTAACCACCCGGATAAACAGCCTTTCGACGTAACCGAACTGCACGGCATGGAGCAGGTGCTGTGGCCGGACCACTGCATACAAGGCACAACCGGAGCTGCTTTTGCCCCTGAGCTTAACATGCACAAAGTAGAGGCCATCTTCCGGAAAGGCATGAGCCCTGAGATTGACAGTTACAGTGGTTTCTATGACAACGGCCGCCTCAGATCAACCTCGCTTTCAGACTACCTGCGGGGCAAACAGGTGCAGGAAGTATACCTGGCCGGCCTTGCTGCAGACTATTGCGTATATTTTTCGGCTAAAGATGCGTTGCACGAGGGTTTTAAAGTATATTTTATTGAGGATGCCACCCGTGCCATTGATACCATCGGATTTGAGAAAGCCAAAGAAGACCTTTTAAACCGTGGCGGAAATATAATCAACAGCGAAAGTATACTTTAACTGTTAACGTTGCATCCCCGAATCTGAACACCTTGTTTTAGCGCCATAAAGCCACTACGTATGACGACACTTATCCGGAACCTCAAAAGTATAGCCCTGCTGGTCTTGTTAATGGCCACCTCCTGCCAGAACCCGCAAAACGAAATGCAGTACGACCTGCTCATAAGGAAAGCCTTAGTTGTTGATGGTACTGGCGGCACACCCTATGTGGCCAACCTACTGATAAACGGTGACTCTATTGCCCGGGTCGACACGGACACAACTACCCGCTATGCTGCCATGCGTATTGTAGATGCCCGCGGCATGGTGCTTACTCCCGGCTTTATTGACACCCATGCGCATGGAAACCCTTTGCAGACACCGGAATTCCGCAATTTTCTGGCCATGGGGGTAACCACCATCACCCTGGGGCAGGATGGCTTCAGCCCCGAGCAGCCAGATATGAAAGCCTGGTTAGACTCTGTTGACCAGAAACAACCTGCTGTAAATGTCGCCATGTTTGTTGGCCACAATACCCTACGCATGCTTTCCGGAACAAAGTATGATACAATACCTGCGGAGGCCAATATGGTGGCCATGGAAAAGCTACTGGCAAACGCCCTGGATGCTGGTTGCTTTGGCATGAGTACCGGCCTTGAGTATAATCCAGGCTACTATACGCGCCCTGCCGAACTTAACCGGCTAGCAAAAATAGTAGGTGCCAAAAACGGGATGATCATGAGCCATATGCGCAACGAAGACGATCAGTTTGTGGAGGCCTCTATCCGGGAACTGCTGGAACAGGGGAAATATTGCCCCGTGCATGTATCGCATATAAAAGTAGTGTATGGCAAAGGTAAAGCGCGTGCCCGGGAAGTACTCCAACTACTGGATAGCGCCAGAGCAAGCGGCACAAAAGTTACAGCCGACTTCTACCCTTACACGGCCAGCTATACTACCATTGGTATCCTTTTTCCGGACTGGGCCAAGCAACCCAACGACTACCAGCAAGTGTTGAAAAACCGTGGCCCAGAACTGGCTACCTATTTACGCAACCGTGTAAACCTCCGCAACGGGCCCGAAGCCACTTTAATTGGATCTGGTCCTTATAAAGGAAAGACGCTTGCACAGATTGCCAGAGAACTGAACAAACCTTTCGAGATCGTGCTTCGGGATGATATTGGTCCGTATGGGGCCGATGGCGCCTACTTTATTATGAATGAGGCATTGCAAGAGGAGTTGCTAAAAGCACCTTATGTAATGGTTTGTACCGACGGCAGCCCTACCATGAGCCACCCCAGAAGTTACGGCGCCTTTGCCAGGATCATCGAAACATACGTGCAGCAAAAACAGCTTCTGACATTGCAGGAGGCAGTGCATAAAATGACGGGATTACCGGCTCAGACCCTGGGCATCAGCAAGCGCGGCTTCATTAAACCAGGCTACAAAGCCGATATACTCCTTTTCGACCCCACTGCTGTAAAAGAGCATGCAACGTTCGAAAAACCATTACAACTTGCCAGTGGCTTTAATTTTATACTTGTAAACGGCACGGTGGCAAAAGAAGGAGATAACTTTAATGAGGCCAGAGCAGGTTTGGTGCTGAGGAAGAGGTAATTTACTGGATCTGTATTAGCAATTCCTGATACTTCTGCTTAATCACATTCCCGGGTCCAACCACCCCTGGACCCCATACTGCTATACATTCCTACGCCATCTCTTCTACATAGACCCGAAGCTCACTGTATACTTTAGCGAGTTCTTTAGGTGGGAAATGTGCATTTAAGCCGCTTGGGTTGGGGAGTACCCAGAGTTTAGTATCACCGATGGCGTGCTCCTGCAAACCCACTGCAGCAGAAGGCTTGCCAAATGCCTCGCGATAGGCCGTAATACCTAGCAATGCCAGCACCCGTGGCTGATTTTCGATCACTTTCTCCACCAGATTAATACCACCCTCGATCAGCTCGGCAGCCGACAGTTCGGAAGCTGCGGCAGTTGCCCGGTCCACGATGTTGGTAATACCATAGCCAAGCTCCAGCAGCAGTTCCTCTTCTTCTGGTTTGTAAAGCCTGGGAGTGAAGCCGGCAGCATGCAAGGCAGGCCAGAAGCGGTTGCCTGGCCGGGCAAAGTTATGCCCTGTAAAAGCAGTATATAAACTGGGATTAATGCCGCAGAAAAGCACTTTAAGATCCGGGGCTATTATATCAGGCACAGTTCTGCCTGCAACAGCCGCCAGTTCGTCTTTGGTTGGTTTCTTAAGCGTTTGCATAACTCTGTTTTACTCATTTAAGCGCATACGGTTGTATTCTTCACTCAATAAGTAAAAAGCCGTGCTGCATTATTTTATATGCAACACGGCTTAGTTTATAGTTTTAACTTTGTACTAAAGCAGTCTATACTTATAACTCCTTTGCCGAAAAACCGGCTTTCTCAACAGCAGAGATCACTTCACCAGCCGAAAGCGAGTTAGTCTTTATAGTTAGTACCTTATCGCTGTTGTTGGTGTCTACGCTCCATTCACAAACACCGTCAGCAGCGTTTAGCGCCGGAGTAACTTTAGCCACACAGCCGCCACAGTTAATATTGGTTTTAAACCTTAGTTCTTTCATGTTCTATTCTTTTAGTGGTTATTGATTTTGAACATGACAAAGGTAGATTGCAATGAGGCTGAATCTGTTATACAATTCCTGCTGTGTGTTGTATGATTTAGGGTTATGATAGTGTTTGACTATCTTGGAATTTTTGGGATTAACAGAACAGCTATTCCTTTTATATGCTATATTGGGTATGTAGTGGGTGCGAGTACTCCTACTAGTCGAAAGTTAGGATATGTCAGAACTATGAAAACAAAGAAAATTTATCTCTCACTCTTATTTTGCTTTTTCTACTTTGCCTCGAATGCTTGTGAATGTGTCCCTAGCAGTTTAAAACAGACCTATGCGTTGTCAGATTATGTCGTGAGAGTAAAAGTAGTAGAGACAACAGATTCCATTCAATATGACCTTTACAGTAATCCAGTAATGCCCCCCTACAAGTATGGCAATCGACCAATTTTAAAAATTAAGAAAATCTATAAGGGCCAGCTTGCTAATGAAACCATCAAACTGGCAGCCACTGACTCGATGTGTGACTACTATTTTGAGATAGGAAAAGAGTATGTGATTATGATTAACGAATACAAAGGTGAGTTAGGAACTAGTGTGTGCATGAATAACTTCGAGCTCCCAAATAAGAAATCCTTAAAAGAAGTGAAGAAGCTTTCGCGCCAAAAATAACAAAACCTAACCACACCCATAAGCCAACTACGCCACCGTAAAGCCAAGCCGTTGTAAGATACTCAAAACATAAAATGATGAAGCTAATGTTTCTTTCAACTCTAATGTCAAGATTCGGTTTCTCTAAAACCTCAGCTCAGACTAATGAACCAGATTCAGAAAATGAGAGAAGAGATGTAATAACTGTGTCAATAGTTAGCTTGATTGCTACACCTGAAAAGTATCATGACAAGAAAGTACGTGTAATCGGCTATTTTCGGTATGATCAAGCAAACTTAAGAAACATCTTTTTGCATAAAGAAGACTCCGATAACTCAATCTTGAAAAACAGCTTCTGGGTATTCTTTCCTAAGGGAGTAAGTATCGATACAATAACAGAATATAAAGGATATAACCAGCAGTATGTAATTCTTGAAGGAATTTTTGATATGAACAATCAAGGCCCTTTAAGTTTCTTTAGCGGAGCTATCAAGGAAGTAACAAGGCTGGAACTATGGACACTATAGACATCTAGAATACAAAACAAACTAAAACAAGGTGCTGCTTTAACCCTTGCTAGGCTTCGGCTGCACAATTCCGTAATCCCACCTACACTCAACAAAATATAAACACATGAGAACAATCGGTTTAATCGGCGGCATGTCCTGGGAAAGCTCAGTGGTATACTACCAGCTCATCAACAGGAAGGTAAAAGAGCAACTGGGTGGCCTTCACTCCTGCCGGTCTTTGATGTACTCCGTGGATTTTGATGAGATTGCCCATTTGCAGCACCAGGGCGATTGGGACAGGCTAACTGAAATAATGGTGGATGCGGCCCAAAGGCTGGAAAGAGGGGGCGCTGATTTTATTGTGCTCTGCACCAACACCATGCACAAAATGGCTGAGGACATCGAGCAAAGCACCAACATTCCATTCCTGCACATAGCAGATGCCACGGCAGTCGAAATAAAGAAGTATAATTTCTCAAAAGTAGGCTTATTAGGCACCAAGTTTACCATGGAAGGCGATTTCCTGAAAGGGCGGCTGCAGGAGAAACACCAGATCGAAACCATTATCCCAAACCAGCAGGCGCGGGAACGGGTACACAGCATTATTTATGAAGAGCTGATCAAAGGCATCTTCACAGAAAGCTCTCGCCAGGAGTACCTTCAAATCATCCAGGACTTAGCAGCAGCCGGCGCTGAAGGCGTTATACTTGGCTGCACCGAAATTCCGCTCCTCGTATCTACAAAAGACACTGACGTGCCTCTTTTCGATACTACTACCATACATGCGGAACAAGCTGTTTTGTTTGCGCTGGAGGCAAAGAAAATGGTAAGCTAAACGGCAATTCCACTATCCCATTTTCGAGGTTTCGATCACATTGGTATCAAACGGCATCCATACTTCGTCGAAGGTGGCTACAATGTTGTTGGCACCACCAAAAAAACCGATCACCTTTGCTGTTTTACTGCCAATGTTCTTAAAATTGTGAGGCACCATTTTCGGTACAACCACCATCTGCCCTTTTGTAAGTTTACCTTTCTCCTCGCCCACTGTGCCTTCTACCTCTCCTTCGATGATGTACAGCGTTTCTTCTGCACTGTCTGTATGCCTGCCCAGTTCATCCCCAGGTTCCAGCTCAAAGTATACAGTTGCCGAATCTTTGGTGCCACGGGCACTTAAAAATGGGAAAGTAGCCCTTACATGTTGCCCGGCCCTAGACTTTGCATTGAATTCGGTGAGTTCGATGTTATTTAAATCTGCTGTTATCATGTTTTTAGCGTTTATTATACTGTACGTCTTTAACAGATGGACGTCAGCTATTTAACTTCTGTAATTAGCCGTTTTACCAATCTTTTAAACATCACTGAACAGGTATCGGCCACACCCTACAACTATACAGTTTAGCACTGTCTGATAGTGACGCATGTCATTATTCCAACTGATACTACTCATTTAGTTACCCTCTGTCTTACTGTACCTTGTGCACTCCAAGTATGGTAACTCTTGTTCAACAGCTGTCCATAAATCAGAAAGTATAAAAATGAAAATAACTGAATGCCTGAACATGAGAGGCCTTAACTTTTAACAGAGTATAAATTGAAATTCATACCAAAATGGTCACAACAACTCCGCACACATTTCACATACCTGTAATGGGTCTCGCCTTTTCAGTTGATTCACCGTTAAAAGTGGCGCGCTTTGGCATCTCCTCGGTTGTATCGCTCAGCGACGACAGTTTACTGGAACAGATGCGCCAGTACTACTGCCAGAAGTATGAGAAGCCGTTTATACCCATCACAGAGAAAACAGAAGATTACCGCGCCCAGCGAGTTACTGCTTACCTTAACCTGTTGGATGAACTTGTAACACAGCAGGTATCAGCGTTGCAGCAACAGGATTTTACTCCTGGCACAGAGCTGACACGATACTTCGAAATGCTACCGGAGGCATCCCCTGTAAAACACAAGTATAATGAGATGCTGCAGACCAAAGATCCTTACTGGAAACAAAACCTGCAGGAGGAGTTGTGTGATGCCCTAGTGCCCGGAAGTATCGACGTGAACATCATGACCAAGCTGGATAAGACTAACTATGACAAATCCGGGGAGCCGCTGCCGCAGGAATATACTGATGCGCTGGCTGCATTGCGCGGTTTTGCCAACAGCACAGTAAAGTCATCAGTGGTTTTCTCGGCTGGCATGAACATGCGCTTGTATGGCTATTTAGAAAACTTCAGTTGCTTTTTGCCAGATGCTACAGGTAAGTTTGATAAGAAGGTGATCATAAAAGTTAGTGACTTCCGCTCGGCCATGGTGCAGGGCAAAATACTAGCTAAAAAAGGCATATGGGTATCTGAGTTCAGAGTTGAGTCTGGTTTAAACTGCGGTGGCCACGCCTTTGCCACAGATGGTTACCTGATAGGCCCGATACTGGAAGAGTTTAAACAGAACCGAGAGGCCTTGCGACTGGAACTTTACAGCCTTTTCAGCTCTGCGCTAGCTGCAAAAAACATACATGTACCCTTACATGTGCCGGAGCAAAAGCTAACCGTACAAGGCGGTGTTGGTACGGCAAAAGAACACAGCTTTTTAAGAGCGTATTATGGCGCAGATACCATTGGCTGGGGCACCCCTTTCCTGCTTGTCCCGGAGGCAACCACAGTGGATGAGCCAACACTGCAGCAACTTTCTAAAGCCACGGCAGCGGATCTATACTTAAGCCCCATCTCTCCGCTGGGTGTACCGTTTAACTCGCTTCGCAACACATCTAACGAGCTTCTGAAGATAGAACGCGCTGAAAAAGGTAAACCGGGAAGTCCCTGCATTAAAAAGCACCTGGTGTCAAGTACCGAGTTCACTGAAAAACCCATCTGCACAGCATCGGGCAGGTACCAGCGCCATAAGCTAAAGCAACTACAGGCACAGGATTTGGATGCTGAAACGTACATGGCCGAGGTAACTAAAGTATTAGCGAAAGAATGTCTCTGCGAGGGTCTTGCAAACTCTGCTGCACAGCTGTACAATATGGGTAAAAAGGCTGCCACCAAGGCTATCTCTATCTGTCCGGGCCCTAACCTGGCTTACTTTTCGGGTGTATTTAAACTGCAGGAGATGGTCGGTCATATTTATGGCAGATTTAATGCTTTAAATGACACATACCGTCCGCACATGTTCATAAAGGAACTGAAGATGTATATTGATTACTGGCAGGAGAAGAAAGAAGAGCAACTAAGTACATTAACGGACAAACAGTATAAATACCTGCAGTCCTTCTGGGATAACCTGCTACAGGGCATACAGTATTACAAGCAACTGCTTCCGGCCATGTTTAAAGACGAACTGGAAAAGCAGGTGATCATGCTGGATGAGTTGCTGGAGGCTGAGGACCAGTTACAGTTAGCTAAGCTAGAGTTAGCAGTACAATAAGATGCCCAGGATCAGACTTACCCGCCTGTTTACGTTTGAGGCAGCCCATGCCCTGCTGCTACGCGCTGACAGCAACCAAGAATTAGTAGAGTCGCTTCGAAAATTAAACCATAAGCTGCTGCTCACCCCCTACCAACCTACTTGCGAAAATATGCTCATCGACTACAAGACTAGACTTAGAAAGGCAATGCCCGCCAGTGTAGCGCTCCATAGCCTAAAGCTCTGGGAAACACAGAATGCCTTTGCAGAGTGGCATGCTTCGGATGAAAGGTAAAGTCCAAGTATAATCCATTGAAACAGCCCTGCCCACTATCTGGGCAGGGCTGTTTTATTTAAATTCGTGCCAGTTTTAGATTTGAGTTCTCACAGTATTACCCAACTGTCCCAGGCTCCGCCATCTTAAATTTAAGTCTGCGGCAAAGCTCACAAACTTTTCAGCCCATTTTGCCATTTTAAAAAATTGGACTGTTTTATCGGTGAACATAGGAACTGTTTGTCACTATGATAACCTGCAGCGCCTTCATTGCACCACCTCTCTTAAATACCTAAACACCAATGTTTTAACATATAATTATTTGCTAAATTTAACTACAAATATTACAACAAAACATAAGCCAGATACGCTATAAGCCCATTACATCTCACCTTTAAGTCCAAACTAAAATTAGATAGTCATAAAAATGGCAAGTTGGAATGTGCTCCATGCGCAGCATCTTCAAGCGAGATGCGTATTTGGCTTTTCTGGAAAAGATACAGCCTCTGCCCTGGCTTATACCCTGGACGAGTATGTAGAAAAAGTGCTGCTGGCTCCTGTTGCAATCCCTTCCCCACCCGGCGACTGGATCAACGAGGAACCTGCTGCAGCCGACTCAACCATGCGATCTGCCAGGCAGAAAGAACTGACTCACTGGTGGATACAGCTGCTGCTGCAGAGCCAGAGCCTTCAGGAAAGAATGGTGCTTTTCTGGCATAACCATTTTGTGTCAGAAATGGTGAAGGTGGCCCATCCGCAGCATATGTACTGGCAAAACCATCTGTTCCGGGTAAACGCATTCGGCAACTTCAGAACTATAACAAAGGCTGTAAGCGCCAATGCCGCCATGCTTATTTACCTGGATGGTACCAGCAACCGCAAAACCAAACCCAACGAGAACTATGCCCGGGAATTGCTGGAGCTGTTTACACTGGGCATTGGCAACTACACCGACAAGGATGTGAAGGAGGCTGCCCGGGCATTTACAGGCTGGCAAATAGACAAATTAACGCCTTTCTTAAATGCCAGTCGGTTTGACAACACCCCAAAAACCTTTCTGGGTAAAACAGAAAACTACAACCACGAAACACTGATTGACGCAATTTTTAAAGAACCTAAAACAGCAGAGCACCTATGCACTAAACTTTACAAAGAATTTATCTGCGCCACCCCGGATATGGCTTTTATAAAACAAATGGCCAGCTTGCTGATCAGCTCGAATTACGAGATCAGGCCCGTGCTGGCATTCATGTTCAAGTCGGATCACTTTTTCGATGCCAGGTTTATAGGCAGTAAGATCAAGTCGCCGGTGGATGTGGTGATAGGTACTTTAAAGGCGTTCCGGACAGCTAACCCCGATGCCCTTTACCTGGCCGACACGCTCAGGCAACTGCAGCAAAACCTGTTTAACCCTCCCAATGTGCGCGGCTGGGAAGGACAACGCAAATGGATCAGTTCAGCAACTTTCCCTGTACGCCAGGCCCTGACCGACTCTTACGTGAACGGGAAAAAGACTACCGGCCAAAGTATAAAGTTTCAGGTAGATGCCCTGGCCTATGCCCGGTCATTCTCTAGCGCCGAAAACGCGGCCGCATTGGTAAACGATGTGTGTTCGCAACTGCTACGTTACCCGTTAAGCAATAGCAAGAAAAGCTTTTTGCTAAACACCTTATTGGAAGGCGCCTCTCCTTCCGACTGGTCAACAAGCAGCCCTATGGCACTGAACAGGATCAGAAACTTCCTGAAAGCGCTCATGCGTTTGCCGGAGTTCCAGTTGTGCTAGCCTTACCGGCCTGTTTATACTTTCCCAACAAAACAATTTAGCAACCATACCTTATTAAGCTGTTCAGGCATGAAAAGACGAGATTTTATCAGAAACATGGGCTTATTCGGGGGATCGTTAGCCCTGGGCTTAAACGGCATCCCTGTAAAGGCCTTCTCCTCACCGCTGTTGCTTAACCTGGAGCAAACTAACGGCAAGATACTCGTACTGCTGCAAATGAACGGCGGCAACGATGGCCTGAACACGGTTATCCCTTTCGAGGATGATCTATACTATAACAAAAGGCCTCAGATCGCCATTAAAAAAGAAGAGGTACTTGCACTGAACGAACTGACCGGTTTAAACCCAGCCCTTTCAGGTTTCCGGAAATTATATGAGGAAGGCAAACTGGGACTGGTACAGAACGTTGGCTACGAGAACCATAACCGTTCGCATTTCCGGGCAACCGATATCTGGCTTTCCGGCTCTGGCGCCGAAGAGCACGTGTATGATGGTTGGGTGGGCAGATACCTTGCCGAAGTATACCCTGATTTCTTGAATGAAGCCCCGGAACACCCTATGGCAGTGCAGCTGGGGGCCGTGGAATCGATGCTGTTGCAGAGCCCCATGGGCTCAATGAGCGTGGTATTTGAAAACCCGAACACGTTTTACCAGATGGTAAGCGGCAGCCTGGCAGACGATGACCCACCTTTAGGCACCCTTGCGGGCACAGAACTGGCATTTCTCAGAAAGGTATCTGCTCAGTCTAACAACTATGCCTCCCTGATAAAGAAGACTGCAGACAAAGGCAAGAACAGCGTAACATACCCTAACACAAGTATAGGCAAGCAACTGGCTATCGTTGCCAGCCTGATCGGCGGGGGCCTCGAAACACCGGTGTACCTCACTTCCCAATCCGGGTTTGATACACACGCCAACCAGGTTGCCTCACATGCTAAGATCCTTGGTCAGATAAGCGAGGCCATAAGTGTTTTTCAGGCAGACCTGGAGCAGTTGGGTGTAGCCGATAAGGTGGTATTGATGACCTTTTCAGAGTTTGGCAGAAGAGTGGAAGAGAATGGCAGCAAAGGCACAGACCACGGCACTGCCGCACCTTTGTTCGTGATCGGTAAGTCAGTGGTTGGTGGTATAATTGGCGGCAACCCGAACCTGGGCAACCTTGACAAAAATGGGGACCTGCTGCACCAGTACGATTACCGGCAGGTATACACCACCATACTTGAGGACCACCTGGGCTTAAGCAAGGAAAGGACAGGCACTGTGCTGGGCAAAAGCTACGATAAACTGGGCCTGTTCCAGAGATCGCAGGTGGCGGCACAAAACCATGACCCGCTCAAATTATCTCGGGTATATCCTAACCCGCTTAAACATGCAGCCGCTTTTGAGTATGAACTAAACCGCAGCATGCACACCCGCCTCTCCATCTTCGACCTTAAAGGCCGTGAGGTAGCATTGGTACAGGACGGTCCGCAGCATGCAGGTAAAAACAGCCAGTATTACGTAAACACGCTTGCCCCGGGCACATACATTGTACGCTTGTCAGGCGAAGGGCATTACAGTACCCAGAAGATAGTGGTGGTTTAACTAGCTGTTATACTGAACTATACTTTTACAGACAGACAAATCTTTTCATAGCCTCTTCTTCCAGTCTTTCGCGGTGGTCTGGGTGGGCTATGTTGATGAGTGCACGCGCACGCTGCCGCAGGTTTTTACCGTACAGGTAGGCCACGCCATACTCCGTGATCACGTAATGCACGTGCGCCCTGGTGGTAACTACCCCTGCACCTTGATTGATAAACGGTGTAATGCGCGAAATGCCTTTAGCCGTTACCGATGGCAATGCAAGTATAGGCTTACCCCCCTCCGACAAAGCAGCCCCCCGCATAAAGTCCATTTGACCGCCGATACCGGAGAACTGGTAGGTACCGATGGAGTCCGAAACCACCTGGCCTGTCAGGTCAATCTCGATGGCACTGTTAATGGCGGTTACCTTGGGGTTGGTGCGGATAACGGAAACATCGTTCACATAATCGGTGCGCAGCATGGTAATCAGCGGGTTATCGTCCACGAAATCATACAGCTGCCTGTTGCCAACTATAAATCCGGTGGCAATACGCCCAGGGTGCTTCGATTTATACTCGTTCGTGATCACCCCTTTCTCTATCAGCGGCAGCACCCCGTTCGAAAACATCTCCGTGTGGATGCCCAGGCCTTTGTGGTTGGTCAGGTTGGCAAGCACCGCATCCGGAATACCACCAATACCCATCTGCAAGGTGGCTCCATCGTCCACGAGTTCTGCTATGTACTCCCCTATCTTCCGTTCTACGGCAGTCATTTTCTGGCTATAGTCTACTTCGGGTAGCGGTTCGTTTATCTCCACCATGGCATCAAAGCGGCGGGTATGGATCAGGGCCTCTCCGTGTGTGCGGGGCATCTGGGGGTTAACCTGCGCAATTACATGCTTGGCACTCAGCACCGCTTCTCGGGCTATGTCCACGGAAACACCCAGGGAGCAGTAGCCGTGCCTGTCGGGTGGCGACACATGTACAATAGCTACATCCAGGGGCATAATGCCACTCCGGAACAACTGCGGAATCTCACTCAGGAAGATGGGCACATAATCGCCACGTCCACTGTTAACCGCCTCCCGCACATTTGCTGATACAAACAGGGAATTGATAAAAAAGGAATCAGCAAAGCGTTCTTCGGCCAGCGGCATTTCACCAAACGTACTGATGCTCACGATTTCCACGTCGCGCAGCTCATCTGCCCTCTCAGCCAGTTTCCGGATGAGGTATTGCGGTGTGGCGGCGCTGCCGTGCAAAAACACCCTGTCACCGGATTTTACTACAGATAATGCCTCTTCGGCGCTGAGGTAGTTCGGAGTTTTATTAGCCATACTTGCTTTCAGTTTCAGTTTTGTACCCGTCAGCAACTACTTACTCTATACTGCGGG
Organism: Pontibacter sp. GD7; assembly: GCF_058216375.1. Classification (NCBI taxonomy): domain Bacteria; kingdom Pseudomonadati; phylum Bacteroidota; class Cytophagia; order Cytophagales; family Hymenobacteraceae; genus Pontibacter; species Pontibacter sp. GD7. The sequence goes on from NZ_JBYZMP010000007.1 coordinate 81,642, forward strand.
GCAGGGTTTAAAAGGCTGCAAATTGAAAAGCAAAAAGCTGCTAAAAAATGAGTTTTAGCAGCTTTAAGTATGATTTATTGACTGGTAGATATCAGGAACAATACCCACCCCTACCCCTCCGAGGAGGGGATTTATTTCGCTCTCCCGGATTTGCGATCCGAGAGTACCTTGTTGCAAGGATTTGCAATCCGATAGTATACTTTGCCTGCTGTTAAGCTTCGACTAAAGGCTTTATGTCGGATTGCAAATTAGGAGTGTTCGGAAGTTGACCTAATTTAGAATGAGTACTCTTTTAAGATGATCAATGTGAGTCTAAAAGATAAACAACTATCTACATTAAGTTACTTAGGCTCTTCTTCCGACCACTCGTAATTGCAAATCCTTATAGTAGGTACATTGGGATTATAAATCTCGATGAGCAGCAATGCATTTTGTACTTGTGTACTAATGAATTACTCTGAGAACAAATAGATTTACTTAACCGGCCACGGTACGCTCGATCTCACGCAGGTTCTCCATTTTCTTATTTCTCAGGAAGCCGTTGATATCCTCGAAGTGCTCACGGATGCGCTTGTTGCCGAACTCAAATACTTTGGTAGCAAGGCCGTCCAGAAAATCCCTGTCGTGGGATACAAGTATAATGGTACCGTCAAAAGCCTTTAAAGCGTCTTTTAGGATGTCCTTGGTCTTGATGTCGAGGTGGTTGGTGGGTTCGTCTAGTATAAGCAGGTTTACCGGTTGCAGCAAAAGCTTGATCATGGCCAGTCGTGTCTTCTCTCCACCCGACAGTACCTTCACTTTTTTCTCAACGGTATCGCCGCTGAACATGAAAGCACCCAACAGGTCTTTTACACGGGTACGGGCATCGCCTACGGCAATCTCATCGATTGTCTGGAAAACGGTCAGTTCCTCGTCCAGCAAAGATGCCTGGTTCTGTGCAAAATACCCCACCATACAGTTATGGCCCAGTTGCAGCTTACCATCAAAGTCGATCTCACCCATAATGGCTTTTACAAGCGTAGATTTACCCTCGCCGTTCTTGCCCACGAAAGCCACTTTCTCTCCGCGCTCAATCGTTAAAGATGCATCTTTAAACACCGTGTAATCGCCATACTTTTTGGTAAGCTCCTCGGCTATAACCGGGTAGTTGCCAGAGCGTGGAGCCGGCGGGAATTTCAGGTTCAGGGCAGAAGTGTCTACCTCATCCACCTCCACAATTTCCATCTTCTCCAGCATCTTCACCCTGGACTGTACCTGCAGCGTTTTAGAATAAGTACCCTTAAAGCGCTCGATAAAAGCGGTAATCTCGGCAATTTCCTTCTGCTGGTCGTCGTATTGCTTTTGCTGCTGCTCACGACGCTCTTTGCGCAACTGCAGGTATTGGCTATAGTTAACTTTGTAGTCGTAGATGCGGCCCATCGTTACCTCAATGGTGCGGTTAGTGATGTTGTCTACAAAGGTCTTGTCGTGGGAGATCACGATCACGGCCTTCGCATTGTTCACCAGGAATTCTTCCAGCCACTGTATGGATTCAATGTCGAGGTGGTTGGTAGGCTCATCCAGAAGTATAAGGTCGGGCTGCTGTAACAGGATCTTGGCCAGCTCGATGCGCATGCGCCAGCCACCGCTGAACTCGTTGGTTGGGCGGGTAAAATCCTCTCTGCTAAAGCCAAGGCCTTTCAGGGTTTTCTCCACCTCTGCATCAAAATTGATTTCCTCGATAGAGTAGTACTTCTCCCCTAACTCCGATACCTGCTCTATTATCTTATAGTATTCGTCGGAATCGTAGTCGGTGCGGGTTTCCAGTTGGGCGTTCAGCTCATCCATCTGCTTTTTCATGTCCAGCACCTTGGCAAAGGCTTTCGAGGCTTCTTCAAACACGGTGCAGTTATCTTCGGTAAGCAAATGCTGCGGCAGGTAGGCGATCACGGCATCTTTCGGGGCCGATACTTTACCGCGCGTTGGCTTGTTTACACCGGCAATAATCTTGAGCAGAGTAGACTTACCAGCCCCGTTCTTGCCCATCAGGGCTATCCGGTCGTTTTCGTTTATGTTAAAAGATACATTACTGAACAGCGCAGAGCCGTTAAACTCAACACTTACCGCATCAACTGAGATCATATTTTTAATTTTAAAGCTGCAAAGATAAAGGAATTCCGCTTGCTTTTGGTACTTCGCACCAGCCGGGATTTATACTTTCAGAGCTTAACCAATGCCAGGCGCACAGAGTTCATACTAAGCTATAAAAGCCATTTATACTTTCTGGGATTATCTGGTGGGAGGCTAAGGCGGGAAATATGCTCCGGTGCGTTGAATGATAGTGCAGTTACATATGGGTCAGGGGGTTCCTGATTTCTTACTCTGTACGGTCACTTTCAGCAGGCCCGCCTCAACAGCATTCAGCAGCTCACTTTCCTGGAAAGGCTTGATAAGATAATCATCAGCACCGGCCTCAATGCCTCTTCGTATATCTTCACTCCTCGATTTGGCTGACAGGAAAATAAAAGGAATATCTTCGAGTTCAGGTCGCTTTTTAAACTCATCCAACACAGCATAACCATCCATCACCGGCATCATCACATCACATATTACGATATCGGCTTTTTGGTGCATTGCCTTGTCAAGGCCAACCTTCCCATTTTCGGCTTTCAATACCTTATAGCCAGCAAGCAACAGCATTTCGGCGATGTTTTCACGAACGAACATGCTGTCCTCAATAACTAAAACTGTTTTCATCTTGCCATAAGGTAGTGTATAAAAATCAACTTACCCCCATAGCGTTTGGTTCATTCGTGGGACTTTGTAAAGTATAAAATACTATGATGCAAAATTCAAAATTTTAATTTGAGGTAAGTATACCCGGAGGCGAAGGCAAGACCACTTTAACTACTTCAAAATCATAAGCTTTTAGTGGACGCATTTGGTTTACGCTTTAGCTGGCTTACTCGCAAGGCCATACTTTTGCTTAAACTACTGGCCGGCACTGCCGTTTAAGGAAGTGCTTTACAAACCTCTGTAAATTTTCAGATTTATACTTTTACTATGCCACAGATCGCCATTATCTCCTCAAGCGTCCGGAATGGCCGCAATACCCACCGGGTAGCCCTTTTCTTCAAAAACTTCATAACAGAAAACAACCTGGGCAATGCCGAGATACTGGACCTGAAGGCGTATAACTTTCCTGTGTTTGAGGAAAGGCTGAAAAACCTGGAGAACCCGCCCAAGGGTGCACTTGACTTTGCCGAGAAAATAAAAAAAGCGGATGCCGTTATTGTGGCCACCCCGGAGTATAACGGCGGCTACCCGGCCAGCCTGAAAAATGTGGTGGACCTGCTCTACGATGAATGGCACCGTAAGCCAATTGGCCTGGTAACTGTTTCTGCGGGGTCTTTTGGCGGAATGCAGGTAATGCGGGCCATACAGTTCACATTCTGGAAAATGCATGCGTGGGTGGTGCCGGCCATGTTTCCGGTGCCCAAAGTGGCCAGCGCATACGACGAGAACGGCACCCCATCCGATAAAGAGGCATCCGAAAAGCATGCAAAGCACTTTATGGAAGAAGTACTCTGGTGCGTCGAGGCGAATAGGAAGATGGAAGATAAGCAGAAAGTATAAGTATAACGCCTGGCCTACTTTACCGGAACGTTTTGTTGTACGGTATCAGGCAATATCACTATCTTTACTGTTAGAACGCTTAAAGCTGCTCCGGACGATGATCCTTCATCAGAATAGCATCATACAACTTACGTATAACCCTGCCGCTGACATTTTAGAGGTAAGGTACCCTGACCTCTATACTTCTTTTTTGTCTGAGGCTAGGGAAAACTTAAAATTGATGGTGGAAGCCATCCACAACTACGATGTAAAGAACCTGCTGCTTGATGCCAGCACCACCGCCATCGAAGTAAGCCCTGAAGAAAGCAGGGAGCTGACCATGCAACTGGCAAAAGAACTGGCCCAGACACGGCTAAGGAAAGTGGCACGCATCCAGCCCCAGGACCCTACCAAGGAGATAAGGGCGCAGGAGAATATCCGGCAGCTTGAAAGAGGAATCATTCTCCCCTATCAGTTGCGTACATTCGCAGACAAGGCAGCAGCCCTGAAGTGGCTTGCCAGTTAGTTACTATTTTTTATACACAGAAAAATGATTGCAGCAACAGGCGATCGGATGCACGGCTCTTTGTTTATGCTGTTGCGCCGGTTTGTAGAGTTTAACCACGGTTACAGCGGATGGGCAAACCTGACCGAAGCCGCTGGCGTGGAAAACGCGTCTTACCAGATGCACCAGATGTATCCGACCACAGAGCTGCTCGCCATTTTAAAAGCCGCCGCCGATGCCTCCAACACAAGCACCCACGACCTGCTTGAAAAGTATGGCGAGTTTCTGGTACCGGACCTGATGCTGGTGTATAAAAAGTATGTGAGGCCCGAGTGGCGCACCTACGACATGCTGCTGCACACCGAAAGCGCCATGCACGGTGCTGTTAAGCAGGAAAACGAACAGACCAATCCTCCTAAACTGCTGGTTACCAAAAAGGGGCCCAAACTACTTATTGTAGACTACTATTCGCACCGCCGCATGGCAGGCATGGCCGTTGGCATTATAAAAGGCATTGCCAAATTTTACCATGAAGGCGACCTTGTTAAAGTATCGATGCTTACCCCTGCAGACGCGGAACGCGTGCAGATACAAGTAGAGTTTGCCAGTTAGTAATTCCGAATAAACCGACTTTGCCCTGCTGCCCCGAACCTAAAACAAGTCCCGGTGTGTTGCAGCAAGCCTCTTAACCTTTCTCCTCAAAAAAGATTTTTTAACTGAGATTAAACCAAAGGCTTATACTTTAGTCTTAGTAAGGGTTTTGCGCAAAAGTAGCATACTAGCTTTGTGCTAAGCTCAATCGCTGCCTTCCAAGCATGTAAAACTACTTGTTACGCTGTGCCGCACAGGCATTTCCCACTTTTCCCAGAAAACAAACACATTCTTCAACCTTTACTAACTAAACTATCTAACATGAAAAAACGCGTACAATTGTTATTGGCGCTGTTGCTGCTTGCCGGCACACTGGTACAGGCTCAGGTAAAGAAAGACCCTGTTATTGAGAATATCCTGAAAGAGGCTAACGAGAACTCGCAACTAGAGAAGCTTGGCCACGAGCTGATGGACGTGATCGGACCGCGCCTGGTAGGCACGCCTCAGATGCAGCAGGCAAATAACTGGGCTGTTGATAAGTATAAAAGCTGGGGCATTGCAGCCAGAAATGAGAAATGGGGCGAGTGGCGCGGTTGGGAGCGCGGCATAACACACGTAGACATGGTATCGCCGCGCGTTAAAAGCCTGGAGGCCATGCAAATTGCCTGGAGCCCTGCCACCCCAGCCAAAGGCGTTACCGCAGAGGTGATCATCCTTCCGGATCTGAAAGATTCTGTTGCTTTCCAGAAGTGGTTGCCGAACGCCAAAGGCAAGTTTGTGATGATCTCGATGAACCAGCCAACAGGCCGTCCGGATTATAACTGGAAGGAGTTTGGCACCACCGAGTCGTTCGAGAAAATGAAGAAAGAGCGTGAGGCGCAGGCAGAGGCATGGCGCAAACGCATCAGCAACACAGGTTACAACAGCCGTACGCTGCCGGTAGCCCTTGAGAAAGCAGGCGCAGCAGGCATCATCATGAGCAACTGGAGCAGCGGTTTCGGGGTGAACAAGATCTTTAGTGCCAATACCAAAAAAGTGCCTACCATAGATGTAGCCCTGGAGGATTACGGTATGCTTTACCGCCTGGCCGAGAATGGCTCCAAACCGACAATAAAAGTGGTAGCTGAGTCTAAGCATGCCAAGAACCCTGTTCCGGCATTCAACACCATTGCCGAGATCAAAGGCACAGAGAAACCGGAAGAGTATGTGATGCTTTCTGCACATTTCGACTCCTGGGATGGCGGTACTGGCGCAACAGACAACGGCACCGGCACTATTATGATGATGGAAGTGATGCGCATTCTGAAGCAGGTATACCCTAACCCGAAAAGAACCATACTTGTAGGCCACTGGGGCAGCGAAGAGCAGGGCCTGAACGGCTCGCGCGCATTTGTGGAGGATCATCCGGAGATCGTGAAAAACATACAGGCTCTCTTTAACCAGGACAACGGCACAGGCCGCATCGCCAATATTTCGGGACAGGGCTTCCTGCACTCGTATAGCTACCTTACCCGTTGGTTAAACGCGGCGCCACGCAGCATCACAAGCTCCATCGAAACCACCTTCCCGGGCATGCCTGGCGGCGGCGGCTCCGACCATGCCTCGTTTGTGGCGGCAGGCGTACCGGCCTTCTCGCTAAGTTCTTTAAGCTGGTCGTATGGCAATTACACCTGGCACACCAACCGCGATACGTATGACAAGATCGTGTTTGACGATGTGCGCAGCAACGCCATACTTGCCGCCATACTGGTATACATGGCCAGCGAAGACCCGGAGACTACATCACGTGAGAAAAGTATACTACCTGTAAACCAAAGAACCGGCGAGCCCATGACATGGCCACAGGTGAGACCAGCTACCCGCAAAGGCGGACTTGATTAATATTTGGTTGTTTTTTGATTTTTACGAAAGCCGCTTGAATTTATACTTGAGCGGCTTTTGGTTTTTAGAACTACATGCAACAAACTTTGCATTGCGGTGTTAGCACTTAAGTAACTCAAGGTATAAGATTGTTACCTTTAAAAAATGGATTTGTCCGCTCTTGCCGATAGAGGCTACAATTAGGGCACAAACTTGTACCCGCCAATTTTCCTACCGCGAGTTTTCAACTCGCGGTAGACTGAACATTAAGTGCAGGAAAATTCACCACCTCTGTAATTGCCAAAATGAGCGTTGTGAGTTATCCAATACCACACTCGGGTAAATCCGTAGAGCAGACAAGTATAAACCAAGCAATTAACACAATGGAAGATAAAGCAAACAAGGAAGAAAAGTATGAACTGGCCACTTTTGCCGGCGGCTGCTTCTGGTGCATGGTAAAACCCTTCGATCAGTGGGATGGTGTGATAAAAGTAATCTCAGGCTACACCGGGGGCCATACCGAGAACCCTACCTACCAAGAAGTATGCTCCGACACGACCGGCCATTACGAGGCTGTGCAGATCACATACGACCCAAGTATAATTTCCTACAAAGAGATACTGGAAATTTTCTGGGAACAGATAGACCCCACTGACCCGGGTGGGCAGTTTGGCGACCGGGGCTCATCGTACCAGACAGCCATCTTTTACCATACCGAAGAGCAGAAAAAGCAGGCCGAGGAATCGAAGAAAGAACTGGAGGAAAGTGGCAGATTTAGCAGCCCGATTGTAACACCCATACTTCCGGCGCAAAAATTCTGGCCAGCCGAAGAGTACCACCAGGACTACTACAAAAAAAATCCGGGGCACTACAAAATGTACAGCGTGGGTTCCGGAAGAGTGGGTTTTATAGAGCGGCACTGGCCGGATAAAAAGTAAGCACAGGCCAGCCAAGCAGCACGAGCAAAGTATAAATTAAACTATAATGCCCTACTTTTGTTGATAGGTTTGATGAGTAACCATACCTTGAACATGACAAAACAAAAGATCAAAATAGACATCGTTTCCGATATAAATTGCCCCTGGTGCTATGTTGGCGAGAAAAGGCTGGAACAGGCTATTGATGCCACCCAAGACAAGTATGACGTTGAGGTGAACTTTAAACCATTTGAGCTAAACGCCAACCTGCCGCAGGATGGCCAGGACAAGCAGGAGTACTTTAAAAACGCCTATGGCCCAAGTATACTTTCGCAGCTTGGCGCCATGAACCAGCGCATGACAGAAACAGGCGCCGAGGTGGGAATTGACTTCAACTTTGACAAATCTACGAGGGTGAACAATACCTTTAACGGACACAGGCTGATCTGGCTGGCAGGTGAACATGGTGTACAGGAGAAAGTAGCCGAAGCGCTGTTCTACAGCTACTTTACCGAGGGCAACAACATGAACGACACTGAACTGCTAACCAGGATCGGTATCGAGAATGGTATTCCTGCTGAAAAGCTGGAGGGATTCTTCCAGAGTGAAGCCGGCAAAGCCGAAGTACGCGAAATGGAGCAATGGGCACAGTCCGCCGGTATTACAGGCGTTCCTGCCTTCATCATCAACGACAAGTACCTGATCAGTGGAGCACAGCCTGCCGACACGTTTCTGAATGTGTTTGAGCAAGTGGCACCTGCACTGGAATGTATAAAAACAGAAGGCAACAGTTGCGATATTAACGGCTGCTGATGCACTAAAAACAAAAAGCTGGAATTGATTCCAGCCTTTTGTTTTATACTTCAGTGACCTTTCAGTTTGTAAGATTATTCTTGCAAAGCATAGGCCACCTCTTATACTTTCAGTTTAATTGCCAGTCGCGGAAGTATTTGCATTTTCGTTTGCAATGATCTTAACGGTAGTTCTGCGATTTGCCTGGTGTTGAGCCTCGGTTTTGGCATTGGCAATTTTAGGTTTGCTTTCGCCGTATCCTTTTGCCACCAATCGTTCAGCGTTAATGCCGTTTGCCACAACATAGGCCGCTGCAGCCTCTGCCCTGCGCTGCGAAAGCTCCTGGTTGTAGGCATCTGAACCACGGTTATCGGTATGTGCGCCTAACTCTACTTTTACTCCCGGATACTTTTTCATGTAGGCTACCAGTTTATCCAGGGTTTGTGCGGCTCCTGGCCTGATGTCTGCCTTGGCAAGATCATACTCGATCTCCAACTCGATCATCTCCCCTACCTTCACGGCATTGAAAAGTTCTTTGGCTTTCAGCAACAGGCTCAGTTCATCCTCTGCCCCAAAGCCGTTTACCATGCTGGCATTTATACTTAGCAGGCCATCGTTAAAGCCCTGCTTAAAACCTTTTATCTGGTAGTTTCTGTTCGGTGAGAAAACCACCTGGGTCAGGCCACTTTCATTAACGTCATAAAGCTTTTTGGCTCCGGTTTTCAGGTCGGTCACTTCCAGCCTGCCTCCAAGTATGGACTTTCCTGCTTCATCCTGTAAAGCTACCTGCACGCGCCTGTCGCCGGCAGGTGCAGCCTTCTTCGCCATGATAACTTTAACCGTGTCGCCGGCCATATACTTAAAAAAGTCAGCTTTGGCCAGGGCAAGCTCCGCAGAAGCATAGCCTTTTTTGCTCAGCATTAGTTTATCAAAGGCTCCGTAGTTCCAGTTGATGGTGGCAGGTGCTTTGGGCAGTATGCTATTGTGGCTTATATTGCCTGCTGCGCTGGCCTGCATCTGCACATTAGTTACCGGTTTTCCATACTGGTCCACAGCTAGCAATATTAACTGCTTTTGGCGGGTAACAGCAAAGGCAAAAATATCGTCGTAAGCCGATTTATAGTTGGAAGTATAGTAGCCATCATTGCCTTTTATGATCAGTCCAAAATCATCGCCGGGTGTATTTATCGGGTAGCCAACAGACTGCACCTTACCAAAGCCTTTTTCTGTGGCCGAAGTATAAAATATATCCAGTCCGCCTAAGCCCGGGTGCCCGTTGGATGCAAAGTATAATGTGCCCTTATCATCCACAAAAGGAAACATCTCATCCCCAGTAGTATTGATCTCTGCACCCAAGTTTACAGGAGCCTGCCAAACACCGTTCACTTTTACAGACTTGTAGAGATCGGTACCGCCAAAGCCGCCGGGCATGTTGGATGTAAAGTATAGCACATTGCTGCCAGCCAGCGCCGGATGCCCCACCGAGTAATCGTTGCTGTTGAAGGGTAGTTCCTGCACTTGTTGCCATGTGCCGTTCTGCAACACCGCCATGTATACTTTCAGGTTGTTTACGCCTTCTTTGTTAAAGACAGATTTCTTCTCAAAATTGCTGCGTGTAAAGTATACCGTATCCTGGGTGGCGTTAAAGGTAAGCGGTCCTTCGTGGTACTTCGAATTCAAAACCTCACTAAACGGTACCGGGTTGGCTGCTCCATCCGCATAAAACAAGTCTATAAAACCTGAGTAGTTCTTGTCTGGTTGGTTAACTTTTGAGGCATTGCTGCGCGACGAACTGAATACAATGCCATTGCCATAAAACGCCGGACTGAAATCTGAGAACGACGAGTTGAACATGGCTCTGTTGATCGTGTACAGCAGCGAATCCTCGTAAAAAGCATTCAGGTTTTGGTAGGCCTTTTGCCACTTTATACTTTCCGCATCGTTGGCTGCAACTGCTTTGCCATAAAGTTTTAATGCCTCCTGGTAACGCGCTTTGGTTGCCAGCAAAGCAGCAACCTCGCGGTATTGTTTGCCCGTGCTCAGGTCTGCCTCAGCGGCTTTGTTTAACCAGTAATTTGCCTTTTCTGTATCCTCCAGTTTCAGGTAACTCTGGATCAGCTTCAGCATCGCCTCTGCGTTTGCAGGTTCTTTTTTCAGCGCCTTTTCGTAGGCATTGGCGGCAGCCTCAAACTGGTAGGCGTTAAAATATTTATCTGCTTTCGCTGTTTTGCTTGATTGGCCCAACACGCTGTTAGCGGCCAGCAACAAGACAGGTAAAAGGTAACGTTTTTTCATACTTATACTTTTGAAACCGGTGCATTAAAACCAGCTCTTCCATCATTAAACCAAAAATTAAAACAACCTCGGCGACACGTAACGCTGGTCACCTCTGAATGCATCAAAGCGCAGCATGACCTCGTGCGTGTTAGCCGTATACCTGCTGATGTTTGAGGTAGGATGATCATAGGCATAACCTATTCGGAGCTGCTTGGCTATCTGCATTTCCACGAGACCAACAAGCGCATTATTAGAGCGGTAAGAGGCCCCCAGACCGATAAAGTTGTGCAGCCATATATTGGCATTCACATCAAACTGCACCGGTGCACCTTCTGCCACTTTGATAATGGTGGATGGTTTTAATTTCACATTCTCACCCAGGTCAAAAACATAGCCTGAGCTGATAAAATAGTGCCTGGCGTGTTTTGGATAGGCGTCGTCGGTGTCGCTGGAAAGTTTGGTGCGGAACAGGTTTGGGGCAGATAGGTCGGCGTAAAACTTGTCGGTATAATAGTATAAACCATTGCCGAAGTTAAACGTCAGGAAATTTTGCACATCCGTGAACTGCTGATCCGGGTTATCCTGCGGGTTAAGTTTTACCTTAGTATAATCGGCACGTATCTTCGTTACACCAGCCTGCAAGCCCATCGACAAAACTCCTCTGTTCAGCTGAATGCGATAGGCATAAACACCGTTTGCACTTAACGTATTGGTTACCCCGATCTCGTCATTCACTACCGAGAGGCCAAGTCCTACTTTGTCGTTTTTCACGGGTGCGTGTAATGAGAAAGTCTGGGTTACCGGGGCTCCCTCTACGCCTACCCACTGGTTGCGGTACAGGGCAGCGGCTGTTAAGCCACCCTGGCTACCTGCGTAAGCCGGGTTCAGAATTAAACCGTTAAACATGTACTGCGAATACATTGCCTCCTGCTGGGCATAAGCCACTCCCGACACCATCATCAGGAAACCGGCTACAAGGCAGAACTTATGTAAAAAACTTTTCATAAGGTATAAAAATGTGGTAGCACAGGCTGGCAGGCATCTTGCGCCTGCCAGTTTGTACTACCGTGTTACTTATTTTCTTTTAATGATGAGTGAGTGCGTGCGAGGCTTCTCTCCGTTGTTAAGGTCCACGATGTAGAAGTAGGTACCGTCCGGCAGTTTATCGCCTAGCACAAGACCTTTCTGCGCCGTGCCGTCCCAATCGTTCTTGTACACCTTGCTTTCGTACACCACATCACCCCAGCGGTTAAATACCTTCAGCGATACTTTATACTTCTCGGCACCATAGATCACGAAGGTGTCGTTTTCGCCGTCGCCATCCGGAGAGAATCCTTCCGGAATAAACACCTGGCTTTGCACAACCTGTATGTTAACCGTGGCCTGCGCACAAAGCGCTGGGTTGCCGTTATCGCATACTTCGTAGGTAAAGGAGTCGGTGCCGGCGTAGCCTTTGTTAGGGGTGTAAGTAAAGGTACCGTTGGCCTGCATCACAATCGTTCCGAACATTGGCTGGCGAACCAGGCTCGTCTTCACCGTCAGCGGGTTGCCATCCGGATCAGAGTCGTTTGCAAGTACATTGCCTGTCAGTTTCTCGTGGTTGTTTACCGTAAACTGATCATTCTGGGCAATTGGTGCCCGGTTAGGTAGAGGCAAGGCTGTGAAGGTTACCGTTACGGTATTGCTCATGTTGGCTCCGTTCACTTTACCGCTAATTATAGCATTACCAGCTGTAATAGCCGATGTTAATGTTGCTGTATAAGTGCCGTCGTTATTATCAGTTATAGTGCCCAATGTACCCAGCGAGCTGCTTAGCGTCACGATGTCGCCACCAGTTGTGATGCGGCGGTTCTGCGCATCGAACAGCGTTACCGTAATGACAGAAGTACTCGCCCCATCCGCAGGGATTGAAGCTTTCGATGCTGTAATGGTTGAGGTAGTAGCGCTGGCACTTCCGATCACGAAGTTCACCGTTGGTTTGGCATCCAAAGTGGCAGTACCAACTTTAGCGGTAATCGTGGCTGTACCTATACTTGCCGAAGCGATGGTTGCCGTGTAGTTACCGTTCCCGTTGTTCGTTACCGCCGAAACAGTGCCGAAATTACTCGTGATGCTTACTGTTTCTGAAGAAGTGAAATTATTGCCATCGCCGTCTTTCAGTTGCACCGTGATCAGCGAAGTGCTGGTACCGTCGGCCACTACCGTGGTTGGGTTAGCCACCAACGTTGAACGCTGCAAGCTTAACGCAGGCACATGTATGAATTCAACCTGGGCCTTGCTTGCTACCAGATTTCCATCATACGTAGCCGTAACTTCTACTACAGCAGCTGTATTTCTGGCTGGAACAACAGCTTCAAATACGCCGTTTCCTTTGTCAGTCAGGGTAGCAATTACACCATTTAAAAGTATGGCCACTTTCGCAGGATCTACGGTTATTGCATTGCCGGCGTAATCCTTAAATTCAACTTTTGCCGTGGCAGTGCTCACGCCATTCGCCAATAATGAGGCTGGTGTTGCGCTTACTATAGTTGCTGCAAGGTTTACAGCAGGTATAAATGTTACAGATGCTTTGGCCGCAATGGCTACTCCGTCGTAAACTCCAGTTACCTCTACTGTTTCAGCAGTTATTCTGGCAGGCACTACTGCCGTGTATACACCTGTCGAGCCAGCTGTAAAAGTTGTTGGTACGCCATTTAGTTTTACATCCAGTTTAGCAGCCTCTACCGCAATTGGGTTACCGGCATAATCTCTGAAAGTGATCGTTGCTGTGGAGGTGCTGGTGCCATCGGCATTCACCGTAGTTGGGTTAGCCACAATGGTAGTAGCGGCCAGGTTAAGCGCCGGCACAAACGCTACTGTGGCTTTACTGCTCACAAGAGATCCGTTATACTTAGCGGTAACTTCTACTTGCTCTGCTACGGTGCGGGCTGGTATCTCAACTTCGAATACGCCATTACCCTTAGCCATGGCAACTGCAGCAACACCGTTTAGCATGAGTTCTACTTTAGCAGCCTCAACTTCAAATGCGTTACCAGCATAGTCTTTAAAACTAACTGTACCTGTTGCTGTGCTTGTGCCATCAGCGTTTACAGTAAGCGGATTGGCTGTTACGGTAGTAGCGGCCAGGTTCAGGGCAGGCACAAAGCTTACATTTGCTTTGTTTGTGGCCATTTCCCCGTCATACTTCGCTGTTACCTCAACCGTCTCAGCTATTGTGCGCGCCGGTATAGTTGCTTCGAACACGCCGTTGCCTTTGGTGGTGGCGGTAACCGGGGTTCCATTTAACAGGATGCTCACTTTAGAGGCATCTACGTTGATGCTATTGCCTGCCATGTCTTTAAATTCTACTGTTGCAAGCGATGTGCTTACGCCATCCGCATTAACTGTGGTTGGGCTAGCGGAAACAAGTGTGGCGGCTACATTTATAACCGGCGTAAACTCAACAGTTGCGCTCGGGCTCAGGGCAGCACCATCATAAGTAGCCGTTGCCGTTACAAGGGCAACTGTAGTTCTCGCTGGTACCGTGGCTGTATACTTGCCGGCACTTACCGGATCTATACTTACAGCAGCTCCATCTAAAAGTATAACTACTTTGCTGTCGTCCATGGCTATGGCGTTACCATCGTAGTCTTTAAACTGAAGGGCTACTGTTGCGGTGCTTGTACCATCTGCCACCACTACACCAGGAGTTGCGGTTAGCGTTGTTGCCGCTAAATTCACCACAGGTACGAAGTTGACAGTTGCCGTACCTCCCACTCCACTTCCGGAATAAGTTGATGTAACCTGTACTGTTTCTGCGGTAGTTCTGGCTGGTATAGTTAAAGTGTAGGTTCCGGTTGCGCTTCTGGTAACGGTGTTTGATGTTCCGTTCAGGAGCAAGGCAACGTCGGTTTGGTTCACATCGATGTTATTGCCTGCATAGTCTTTAAACACAACGGTTGCTGTTGCCGTGCTCACGCCGTCTGCTTTTACAGTTGCCGGACTCGCCGATACCACCGTTTTAGACAGATCAACAGCTGGCACGAAGGTTACAGACTCGGTGCTTGCCACTGATGCCGCATCGTAAGTTGCAGTTACCTGCACAACCTGTGCGTTGGTGCGGGCCGGAACGATAAGCTCAAACACCCCTGTTCCGTTTGGTGTAACGCTTGCAGCCACTCCATCCAAAAGTATAGTAACCTTAGCTGCATCAACGGCAATAGCATTCCCGGCATAATCCTTAAACTGAAGTGTGGCTTTTGCTGTGCTTGTACCATTGGCAGCAACCGTTGCCGGTGCAGCCTGCAGCGTGGTGGCAGCCAGGTTTACAACCGGAACAAACGTTACTGTAGCCGAGCTGCTGATAGCAGCCCCATCATACTTGGCTGTTACAGTCACGTTTTCAGCGGTAGTTCGGGCCGGCAAGATCACTTTATAAGCGCCGCCACCCAAACTCTGGAATGTTGCAGTAATGTTATTCAGAAGCAGGTTCAGTTTAGCGGGATCTACCTCCATTCCGTTGCCGGCATAGTCCTTAAACCTGATAATAGCCTCCGAAGTGCTAGTACCATTTGCCGGAACAGTTGTTGGCGTTGCAGTGATCTCGGTAGCGGCCAGGTTAAGCGCCGGCACAAAGTTCACGTTGGCTTTATCTGTTATAATTGCTCCATCGTAAGTTGCCGAGATCTCAACTGTAGCGGCACTAGTTCTGGCTGGTATGGTTGCCTCGAATATTCCATTGCCTTTATCAGTTAAACCGGCAAGCATGGCAGCATCCTCAAAGAGTTTTACCTTAGCTGGATCAACTGCAAAGGCATTGCCGGCATAGTCTTTAAAAGCTACCCTGGCTGTTGATGTGCTGGCGCCATCTGCATTAACCGTAGTTGGGTTAGCCGTTACCTCCGTGGCAGCCAGGTTAAGAGCAGCTACAAAGTTCACTGATGCAGTTGCTGTTATGGCTGTGGCATTATAAGTGGCGCTTGCCACTACAGTTTCAGCAGTTGTTCTGGCTGGCACCGTGGCGGTGTAAACGCCTGCTGCACCTGATGTAAACGCTACTCCAGTTCCGTTCAACAACACGTTCAGCTTGGCTGGGTCTATGGCAATGTTGTTTCCAGCGTGGTCTTTAAAGGTGATGGTTACTTCTGATGTGCTCGTTCCGTTTGCTGCAACTGTAGTCGGGTTGGCCTGTATTGTTGTTTTGGTCAGGTCTACTACTGCAACGAAATTAACGGAGGCGGAGCCTGCCGTTGGACTATCATTATACTTAGCTGTGATGCTTGCCGTCTCAGCAGTTATACGGGCAGGAACCGTAGCTTCAAACACGCCATTGCCTTTGTCCTGAAGTCCGGCAAGTACAGCGCCGCCTTCCAGCAGTTCTACTTTCGAGATATCCACTGCAAAGCCATTGCCAGCATAATCCTTGAAGGCCACACGTGCCGTGGAGCTGCTCACACCGTCGGCATTTACCGTTGTCGGGTTAGCCGTTACCTCCGTGGCAGCCAGGTTCAGGGTAGCTACAAACTCTACCGTAGCTGTTGCCCCTAACGTAGCGCCGTCATACTTAGCAGTTACCTGTACGGTTTTGGCCGTCGTGCTAGCCGGCACTGTTAACTCAAACACGCCATTCCCAAGCGAAGTGATTGTTGCCCCTGCTCCGTCCAGCAGCATGGTCACTTTTGCAGCATCCACCACAATGGCATTGCCAGCGTAGTCGTAAAACCTCAGGGTTGCCGTAGAGGTGCTGGTGCCGTTTGCATTAACGATAGCCGGGTTGGCCACTAGCGTGGTAGCAGCCAGGTTAAGCACCGGCACAAACTGTACTGTAGGATTTCCGCCTGTTGCAACTCCATCGTAAGTTGCGGTAACAGTAACAGTAGCAGCTGTTGTTCTGGCTGGTACGGTGGCTATGTAAGTTCCTGCAGACGCTGGCGTTATACTTGCCGAAACACCATCCAGTAATAACCTCACTTTTGCGCCATCTACCGCGATCGGATTGCCATTGTAATCTTTGAAAGCCACCTTTGCCGTGGCGGTGCTGCTACCATTGGCAGCTACCTGGTTCGGGGTAGCGGTTACCTCTGTTGCAGCAAGGTTCAAGGCAGCCACAAAGGTTACGGTAGCATCATCTGTTACTGTAGTCGCATCGTATTGCGCTGTTACATGGACTGTCTCTGCAACAATACGGGCTGGCACAGTAGCTTTGTAAACACCAGTTCCATCCGCCACAATAGCAACGGACACATTGTTTAATAAGAGTTTAACATTAGCGGTCTCAACTGCGATGGCATTACCGGCATAATCCTTAAAGCTAACGGTAGCCGTTGAAGTACTGGTGCCATCGGCATTTACTGTAACCGGCAATGCTGTTACTTCTGTAGCCGCTAAATTAAGTGCTGCAACAAATGACACGTTTGCCGTACTGCTTACCGTAGTACCCTTGTAGGTAGCCGTTGCGTTTACTGTTTCGGCTGTAGTTCTGGCAGGTACCGTTGCGGTGTATACTCCTGTCCCGTTAGCAGTTACACTTACCGGGCTTCCATTTAATAAAATGCTGGCATCAGCCGGGGCCACGGCAATCGGGTTGCCTGCATAGTCTTTGTAAGTTACGGTTACTGTGGCAGTGCTGCTGCCATTGGCGTTTACTGTTGCCGGAGAAGCAGATACCACTGTTAGTGCAGGATTAACAACTGGCACAAAGTTTACTGTGGCCGAGCTGTTTACCGCCGCACCGTCATACCTGGCTGTTACCGTAACTGTTGCCGCCGTGGTTCTGGCTGGCACAATAACCTCAAACAGTCCGTTTCCTTTATCAGTATAGCTTACAGACACACCATCCAGGAAAACATCTACTTTAGTTGCATCAACAGCCAGGTTGTCGCCGCCGGCGTCCTTAAACTGAACCGAAGCAGTAGAGGTGCTTACATTATCCGCGTTTACTGTGGTTGGGCTGGCTGTAACCGTTGAGTTTGCCATACTTGGGTTAGGCACCACTACAGGCTCCGCTATAAAATTAACAGTAGCTGAGCCGCCAGTAGCTGCACCATCGTATTTGGCGGTAACTGTAACTGTTGTAGGGCTAGCCTGGGCAGGAACCACCGCTGTGAATACGCCATTGCCAAGGTCATTTATACTTGTGCTTACACTATTTAATAATATGGATACTTTAGCCGCATCCACTGTAATCGCATTGCCGGCGTAGTCTTTAAACCTAACTGTAGCAGTGGAAGTGCTGGAACCGTTGGCATACACCGTAGTTGGAGAGGCCGTTATGGTTGTAGCAGCCAGATTAAGCGCAGGGTTGAGCGTGATCTGCGCTGTGTTGGTTAAGTTGCTGCCGTTTAAAACACCCGTAACGGTTGCCAGTCCGGATATTTTACCGGAAGTATAAGTAGCCGTATAGGTACCATCCCCGACATTTACCAGGTTGCTGATCGTTCCCTTGTCTGCGTTCAGAGTCAGGTTGCAGGTAGCAGTGTTTACATCCGTACCAAAAGCATCTTTCAACTGCACCCTGATGGTTGTTGTGCTTGTGCCGTTAGCCGCCAGGGTGGTTGCATCCGCTGAAACAGTGGTCTGTGCAACCGAAACAACTGTGATCTTTACCACATTGCTCTCGGCATTTGCACAGGCTCCGCTGCTTACCAAACGCTTAAAGTATGTTGTAGCCGAAACATTGGCCGGCGTGTAGTTTGGCGTTGTTACTGCCGGAGAGATGTCTGTATAACTCGCACCGTTATCCGTACTGATCTGCCATTTGTAAGTATAAGCGCCGTTGCCTCCTGTTGGGGTAGCACCTGTAATCTCGCCCACGCTTCCGGCAGCACAAAGTATGGTTGTAGCCGGTGCTGTGATGGTGTTGTTCGCAATGGCAGGGTTAACCGTGATGGTGATGTTAGCGCTATAGCTTTCGCAGGTACCGTTGCTCACCACTCTTCTGAAAGTAGTAGTCTGCGTCAGGTTACCCGGCGTATAGTTAGCGGCATTAGCACCTGCAATATTCTGGAACACATTTCCATCCAGGCTGTACTGCCATTGGTAAGAAGTAAACGAGCCGTCTGTGTTGCCCTGCAGCTGGCCTGGTGTACCGCTTCCGCAGAACACAGCCTGACCAGTATAACTAACATTATTGGCAATGGCGGCAAGTATCTTCACCTCCACTGAGGCGCTTGCATCTTCGTTGGAGCAGGCAGCACTAAATACTTTTCTTCTGTAAGATGTTGTAGTGGATACCTGGCCCGGGTTGTAATCTTTTCCGGTGGCACCTGAGATATCGGCCCATGTTCCGCTGGCATTGCTTTGCCATTGGTAAGTATAAGTGCCATTGCCACCAGTAGGAGTTGAACCTGCAATAGCACCCACACTGGTTGGTCCGCAATAGTTACCACCACCCGATGGCAGGCTGATGGTGTTATTCTCGATAACCGGATTTAGTGTCACGGCTACCTGCTGCGACATCTCTTTATCGCAGTTTACACCCTGTACATAAGGTATTTTAGAGGCCACTATGCGCAGATTTACCAGCGTGTTGGCAGCAGTTGCAGTAAGCGGTGTGGTTGTATTTAATACAATGTTGGACCCATTGCCCAGAACAGATGAGCTGATCGGCGTGCTGCCATTGAATAGTTGGTAGATCAGGAAGGCTTCTGAGGCGCTAACAGTAACCTGGGGCGTTGCCCCTGTACACTCTACTGTGCTTGTCGGTGTCACCGCTTTGTCGGCAGGTGGGGCACAGCGTATGGCAACCGTAGGCAAAGTAAAGTCGCTTTCGCAGCCTCCTGTGGCTGTAAAAGTTGCTGTTAGAGTGGCTCCGGCAAATAAATAAAAGTCGTTCGGGAAGGATGCCTTCGAAACCGTCCAGTTACCGCCGCTTAGGGTACCAGAGCCAATAAACATCTCATCCAGGTATAAACTGATGATGCCCGACCCACCTGGTGCCGTACCCGAAATGCTCGTCGCGCTTTCCATGATATACTTTTCGGAGGTAGCAGGGTCTGTAGTGCTATTGATGTTAATACCCGAATTGCTGGAGGTTGATTTTACGGAAACGGCTACCGAGGCAGCACTTTCTGTTTTGCCGGCAGCTGTTGCCTTTGCCGTTAAACTAGAGCCCGGCGTAACAGAAACACCCGTAATGCTCCAGCTACCATTTGCTCCGGTAGTAGTTGTAGCGAGTGCCGTTGCCGAACCGTTCAAAAACAGCCTGATCGTGGTACCTGCTGCTTCCGCCGACGTTCCGGTAATTACCGTTGCCGTACCGCAATAAGTACCCGTTATAGAAGGCGCAATGGACACAGGTTGTGTTACCGTGATAGCAGTAGTTTCGGCAGACTGGCATTTGCCATCCTCTAAAGCATAGGCCGTAATGGTATTGCCACTGGCAAGCGCCAAAGAAGAAGTTGGAACTGACCATGCACCTGTGGCAGAAGCCGTTAATCTTACTTTTTCGGCACCGTTTACTTTAAGTATAACCTGAGCGTTGGCAACTGCCGTTCCCGTAATATACTTTGTTGCCGTAGTAATTGGGCTGTTGATGGTAGGCGTGGCTGATGCCGTGGATGTGTTTACACAAAGAAACGATGAGTTGGAAGTACAACCGCCAACCGTAAGTGTAGCCCTGTAAACGCCTGCTGCCAGGTTGTTGCCTCCGTTACAACTATTAGCCGCTGTTACTAATCCTGCTGCAGGGCAATAATAATAGGTTGTTCCTGCCACAATATTCGCATTCGCTACCAATAGCTGTGAACCTAAGTATAAATTGAATACCCCTGAAACAGTAGACGAAATAGTAACATACTTATTACTATTACCATTTGATCCACTTAATACCGGCGCCGCAGGCCTTGTACACACCTGTCCTACCAGCACGCCACTGCAATTGCTTTCCGATTCCTCTTTATTGGTGGCTTTGGCTGATGCTGTGATCACATCGCCCTCTGCCAACCCTGAAACGCTGAAAGACCAGGTGCCGGAAGCCGTAACATAAGCCTTGGTACCGTACGCAACTCCGTTTTTGTAAACTGTTATGGCTGTACCAGCTGCCTCAGTAGACGTACCGGTAATACTGGTAGAGGTAACTGTAACATTGGCATCAATGGATGGGCAGAGCGTTCTGGCGCTGATGCCTGAATTGTTGTCCTGAGGGGAGGTTGGGTTATAGTTCTGAATAAAATCCTCGAACAGCTTGTCGTAGTTGCCGCCATACTTTCTGTCGTCAACACCTCCTACGTCGGATTTCGCGTTGTTGCCCATCGATGGCTTTGGGTTCATCACCGTTAAGGCCACCATACGCAACTTGGTATCTACGGGCAAGCCAAACGCAGACCACGGCATATAAAAATCATAGAAGTAGTCCATGTCGCCGCATTGCTCGGTATAAGCTATCGACTTCTGCGCATGCGAATCATAGTCCTGGTTCGAGATAAGCGTAGGCGTTGTAGTACCGTTTATGTTGTAAAGCGCCACCCCGTGGTTCGACATCAGCACCAACTCCATCTCAAAACCAGGGTTACCGGCCACCGCATTCGGGTCAGCATTCGGACCTGTAAAACCAAACTTCTGGTCAGTATCGATCAGCACGCTGTACCCCTTGGAGTTCGGAGAGGTTTTGTTAAGGCGGAAACGCACCAGGAAGTTGGTCCCGTCAAAGTAAAACATCACCGGATCGCCAACGCCGGAATCCACCATATCGGTAAAACCACAACCCGGCCCTCGCAAAGGGTCCTGAATTGGCTCGTTCTCCAGAATTGGAATAGCCTTGTAGGCAATTTCGCTTTCACCGTTTCCACGGTCGTTTGTTTTAAAGCCTGCGGTAGTTTTGGAAGTATAGCCGTCCCCGTTTGGGTCCAGTACGGCCCTTCCGGCCGCAGTAGATGCCGGTTTGTAAATCAAGCCTTTGGTTTGGCCAAAGGACATAAAACAGCAAAGAAGAAATAAGGGCAGTAAGTAAAGTTTATTCATTCAGCGGTACAGGGTTAGTAAAATAAATTCTTATAAAATTAAATTGCACTGCAAGGCCTTTCAACCAAACAGGTAATCACAGTTTTATCAATCTATCAATCAAGTGCAGAATAAAAGGAATTGTAAAAGAGGCTGGCTTAAAGGATGTTAAACTAAATGCTTAACCTTTAGTGAGAGAAACCAACGCAAACAATATTAACCTTTTGGTATATAGCTTATCAGTCTGCAAAGATAAGGCTCTTAAATACTTATGCTATTATTTTTGTGAATTTTAATAAGAAAGGTGACTGGCAGTTAATTTAGCCAACTCAAGGGCACTCAACAGTTACATCACTAACAATCAAGCGTTTAGCGCAGCTATTAGTTTATTATATCAACTATTTGTTTGCTGCATGTTCCCGCTGTCATCAGTCAGTTTAAATTACTGTACACAATAAACAAAAAAAGCCCGTGAGGGCTGATTACCTTCACGGGCTCAAAGTATAAATTAGAAGTTATCTTAAAAATTTCTGGCTCTAACCGGCATATCCTCCAACTGGGCATAACTTAATTTCCATTCGCCGGCTTCGTTTTTCTTCCATAGCAACATATAGTTACCATCGCCCACACTATAAGGCTCCTGAGGGCCGGCCGGTAACACATCTACCGTAAATTTACCGGCATCATACGCCATGGTGTTGTCAACGCCAGTGCTGGCAGAACTTGTCCTGAGGTTATTGATAGTGTTGATGGTTTCGCGCACCCAACGGTTGCCAACCTCCGACTTACCTCTCAGGTGCATCTCTCCCTGCACAAACTGTACATCTTCTCCCATCATGCTGATCACTTTTTCAGCGTCCTTGCTATTCCAGGCACCAATAAACTCCTGGCTCAACTGTTGTACATTTAACTCTTCCTTATTGGCATCACATGCCGCCAGAAGGGCAAACATAAAAACGAAAGCTATATATCGTAACGGTTTCATATCCTTTTAATTTTAAATGTTAATATGTTCAATTTTGCATATACACGTAAGATTTTAAATAAGGGTGCATTCCTTTAAAAGAAAAAAGACCAAGCGCCGGGCGCTTGGTCTTTTGATAAGTAAAGATCCAAATTACCAGCTTTTTCTCCTGTACTCAGAAGTAAAGTATGGCTTTGAAGGGTCGCCGTAGTAAGGGTTCATTACATAACCAGAACTAAAGATAGCCGGTACGTTTTCGTTAGCGGCATAAGCCATAGCTTGCTGTGGCTCTGCGGCTGCTACGTTGTTTGCCTTAGATGATCTGGCAGGTGCAGAAGACGCTCTTCTCGATGCGGCAGCTTTATACTGGTTTGATCTCTCGATAGCGGCAATACGGTCAGCGGCTGCGGCTGCCTCTTCTTTCTTACGCTTGTTGTCGATGATCTTACCAACGCCATAACCGGCACCAGCACCAACTACACCACCAACTACACCACCTACTACACGGTTACGCTTATGTATAATGGCACCTGCTGCACCACCTGTGGCGGCACCAATCACAGCACCTTTAGCTTGTGGACTCCATTTTTTTCTTTCCTGGGCCTGAGATGAGCTACTCATCACGATAAACATAAAAAAGGCCAGGCTCAATACTAAACTAATCTTTTTCATAACGATTCAATTCTGATGAAACTAAAACTAACTGTCTAGTCATTTTGCAACATACGTGCCAACAACAGAAAAAAGCGAACATTATTTTTATAAAAAGGCACAAACCATCACACAACCAATTGATTATCAATTAATAAATTTTTAACACAACACGTATTTAAAAACTTTTACTTTACCTTTAACAATGGCTCACAATTTTGATATGGCCCCTTAATTCACAAGGAAAAGCTAAAAAAAGCCCGATAACTCCACGATATTAACTCTGGATATAAACTTATTATAGAATTGCCCTTGCCCTGCCAGCTATCAGGATACCGGACCGAATAAAAAATACCGCCTCCCGAAGTATACCTGTATCATCCTTTGGGGACTAGTGCAATACTTTGCTGCAAGCAACTGGATTTTTTCAGACATTTGCATGTAATGACTCCATCTGCATTTTTTCATAGTTTACCCGATTTACCAGTAAAAGAAGCCCTGCCTGGCCTTCTGGATGCACTTCAGCGCCATACACGCGTGGTATTGGAGGCCCCGCCAGGTGCAGGAAAAACCACCCTGGTGCCGCTGGCCTTGCTACAGGCGCCCTGGCGTGAGGGCGGTAAGATACTGGTGTTGGAGCCACGCCGACTGGCTACACGTGCCGCCGCACAGCGCATGTCGGATATTATTGGCGAGGAAGTTGGCCAGACGGTTGGTTATTGGGTGCGTATGGAGCATGTGGTGTCTGCCAAAACACAGGTGGAAGTTGTTACAGAGGGTATATTAACTCGCTTGTTACAGGAAGACCCAGCCCTGGAGGGAGTAGCAGCCATACTTTTTGACGAGTTTCATGAGCGCAATCTGCAAGGAGATCTCGGCCTTGCTCTGGCACTAGATGCACAGGCTGTGCTAAGACCAGACCTCCGCATATTAGTTATGAGTGCCACTCTGGATACTGCCACCATTGCCACCTGGCTGGATGCACCGGTGGTGCAAAGTATGGGCAAGCAATACCCCGTGGAAACACATTATTTAAGTATTGCCGAGATAGCCGCGGCCGGCACTCGTCCCACCCAACGTCTTGTAAACCTGGTGCCAAAAGCGATCAGGCAGGCGCTGGAATATGAGCAGGAAGGCGATATACTGGTATTCTTACCCGGCATGGGCGAAATGCGCAAAGTAGCCGAACAGCTGGAGAACAGGTTAATGCCAGGCATAGACCTACACCTGCTGCACGGCGACCTGGCCCTGTCAAAACAATTAGCCGCTATACAGCCAGCCCCAAAAGGCAGAAGGAAGATAGTGCTGGCTACCAGCATTGCCGAGACCAGCTTAACCATTGAAGGCGTTAAGGTTGTGATCGATGGTGGTTTTGCGCGTGTACCGAAGTTTATTCCGCGCACCGGTTTAACCACACTGGCCACTGTACCGGTTTCTAAAGCCGCTGCCGACCAACGCCGTGGCCGCGCTGGCCGTTTAGGCCCCGGTGTTTGCTACCGCCTTTGGTCTACTGCCGACCAATTACAACTCCCGGATAACCAGACACCGGAAATTTGCGAAGCGGACCTAACAGGCCTTGCCCTGGAACTGGCTATCTGGGGCGTAAAAAACGTGACAGAACTAAAATGGCTTGACGTACCGCCGGCAGCGGCCCTTTCACTGGCAAATGATCTGTTGTTGCGTTTAGAGGCCATTAACACCTCCGGAAATGCCACTGCACATGGAAAGTCGATCGCTTCAATGGGTTTAACGCCACGCCTGGGGCATCTTGTTATCAGGGGCCGCGAGCTTGGTTATACTTCCACGGCTTGTGCCCTGGCTGCTATTTTATCAGAAAAAGATCTCCTGAAGCCTTTACAGACTACCTATGCAGAGCCCATGCCAGACCTGCAGGTGCGCCTGGAACTCGTGGATGGGAAACGGCCATACCTGCCTGGCTTTGCAGTAGACGAAAATGCTTTGCGCCGGGTAAAAGATCAGACACAGCACCTGCGCCAGCGACTGCGTGAGTCCTATGCTCCTCTTAATACAGATGCGCTTGGCATACTTACCGCCCTGGCCTACCCCGACCGTATAGCCCAACTGGAGAACTCTGGAAGAGTGCGTCTGGTAACCGGCCAGCGGGTAGCATTACAAACCGAATTGTTCGGCGAGGCGCCCTATTATAGTATTGCGCATTTGGAGATAGGCAACAGGACCCGCGCCTTGCTGGCTGCCCCGCTCACAAAAACCGAGATCTTAAAACACTTTGGCGAGCAGACCGAAACCCTGGATGAGGTACGCTGGGACGACACCGCCAACCGGGTAATTGCCCGAAGTATAACCAGGTTGGGTGCTTTGGTATTGGAGGAAAAAACACAGCCAAATCCGGACCCGGAACAAATTGCCAATGCCCTTTTTGAGGTTTTACAGGAAAAGGGTGTGCCACGCTTGCCCTGGTCCGAAGAAGCTTTGCGCACAAGAAAACGGCTAAACTTCCTGCACACACTGGCTCCTGACACCTGGCCTGATGCAACAGATGCAGCGCTCCAGGAAAGTATTGAAGCATGGCTTCGGCCACACCTCTTAGGCCTCAGAAGTATGGAGCAGGTTGCCCGTATTGATTTCAATGAACTGCTACTTGCTGAATTAAGCTGGGAGCAGCGGCAGGAAATGGACCGCCTGGCGCCTACACATTTACAGGTACCAAGCGGCTCCAGGATTGCCATCGACTACACTGACCCCGCCACCCCGGTACTGGCCGTGCGTTTGCAGGAAGTATTTGGTATGCTTGAAACGCCACGTATCGGGGGTGGCAAGGTGCCTGTGCTCATGCACCTGCTCTCACCTGCCTCACGCCCCGTACAGGTTACCCGAGACCTGCGCAGCTTCTGGAATACAGGTTATTTTGATGTGAGAAAGGACCTTCGCGGCCGCTATCCCAAACACCATTGGCCCGACAACCCTTTAGAGGCACAAGCAACGAGGGGCACGAAGAAAAGGCCGTTGTAGCATTCAAAACCAAACATACTTAATCTCTTCTGTCTACTAGAGTTTTTTCAACGATTAACACACCCCTGCACCCCTCTCAAGAGGGGAATCTCCGCTATTACTATATTATGATATAAGTTTCATTGTTGAGGCCATTCCTCGGACAGCTCGCGACCCAATGCCGTCAACTTAAAGCAAAAGCTCTTTCGGACTTCTTTGTCCGAAAGCAAAACTGCCAGGGGACATCCTTGTCCCCGTAACCAGCAACGCGGACAAGGATGTCCTCAACAGCTTAAAATCCGGACAAGTATGTCCAGATCAGCTTTACAAAATCCTTAAGTTAACGGCATTGGGTCGCGACCTGTCCCTACAAATCAGATTTATACTTTGCTTCCAGTTGCGACCGCCGCTAGCTAAGAAGTGTCCATCCCAGTTTCTCTGTTGAGCCGCCTTGTGAGATCCGGTGCCCGGAGGGCAGCGCGCAAGCGCAGGAGGGAACACAGCGGCGATGCAGAGAAACGAGGCCTCGCGGCCTTGAGCGCACCAAAGCCAAATGTAAAACGATAGGCAATTAAGACTAAGGAAAAACATAAACTAGATAGAAAGACGGGCTTGTTTCATCTCAAATATTCGCCACCCCATACTCCGGCCTAATTCTTGCAGCGGCCGTTTTTGCACCAAAATATATAAAACATCGTTTGTATGCAGTGTGTCCGGAAAGTATGAGCCGGCATTATCAAATGAGTTAAACCAGAACATGAAGCGTACGCTAAAGCAGCTTATAAAATTTATAGTAACCAGAATAATGGCGCCGTTTGTGCGGTTAGTGCACGGCGAGTTTTCCGCTTTCTTCCAAAGCCTGAAGCCAAAGTTCACGAAAGCCTACTGGCAGCAGAAAAGGGCCGAATGGAAAGAGAGCCGCAGCCGATCCGATTACCGTTTTCTTTTCCGGATCTTCTACAAGCTGGCATTGGTTGCCATCTTGTTCTTCGTATTATTCTACTTTGCCATCTATGCCGGCTTTTTAGGAGGAATGCCATCCACTAAAGAGCTTAAGTCGGTGCATAACAATACTGCCTCCGAAGTATACGCTGCCGGCGGCGAGTTATTGGGCCGATACTACATACAAGACCGTACCAATGTAAAATTCACAGATATCTCACCTGCCGCAATCGACGCCTTGATCGCCACGGAAGACGTGCGCTTTTACGAGCACAGCGGCATTGATGTGCGAAGTATGGGACGTGTACTGGTTAAGTCGCTGCTGATGCAGAATGAAAGCTCCGGTGGTGGCAGTACTCTAAGTCAGCAGCTGGCAAAGAACCTCTATCCACGAAAAAGGTACTGGTTTGGCGATATGCTTATAAACAAGCTGCGCGAAATGATCATTGCCCGTAAACTGGAGAGCCTGTACACGAAAGAGGAGCTTTTGGAGCTCTACCTTAACACAGTGCCCATGGGTGGAAACCTTTACGGCATCGAACGTTCTGCACAGCGCTTTTTTAACAAGCCTGCCAGCAAGCTTAAAGCCGAGGAGGCCGCTGTGCTGATCGGAATGCTGAAGGCAACCACCACCTATAACCCCAGGCTAGCCCCTGAAAAGTCTAAAATGCGTCGAAATGTGGTACTGAGCCAAATGGCAAAGTATAACTACCTTACGGCAACACAGGCCGACTCGCTGAAGCAATTACCCCTGAAACTAGATTACAATGTTGTGAGCCACAATGATGGGTTGGCGCCATACTTCAGGGAGCAATTGCGGCTGGAGCTTGTAAAGTGGGCTGCCAGTAAACGAAAGAAAAACGGTGACCCGTACAACCTGTACACCGACGGTCTTAAGATCTATACGACCATAGATGCCGGTATGCAGCGCCACGCTGAGGCAGCGGTGCGCAAGCAGATGGCACAACTCCAGAAAAAATTTGAGGCTCACTGGCGCGGCCGTAGTCCCTGGGGCCGAAACACGGATGTGCTGCAGCTAGCCATGCAAAAGTCTGACAGGTATAAAAAATTAAAGGCCGCCGGTGCCTCAGAGGCAGAAATAGCAGCGGCATTCCGGACACCGGTGCCGATGAAAGTATACGGCTGGGACGGCAGCACGCAGCGCACCATGAGCCCCATGGACTCCGTGGCCTATTACCAGCGCTTTCTGAACACTGGTTTGTTTTCTGTAGAACCACATACTGGGTTTGTGCGTGCCTGGGTGGGTGGCATCAACCACAGTGTATTCAAGTATGACCATGTGCGCTCCAAAAGACAGGTAGGCTCTACGTTTAAGCCAATTGTGTATGCTGCCGCGCTGGAAAGGGGTATTAAGCCATGTGATTATTTCCCGAACGAGCGGGTCACGTATGATACCAACGATAATTGGTCTCCGCGTAATGCCGACGAAAAGTATGGCGGCGAATACACCATGCGGGGTGCCCTGGCTAACTCTGTAAACACAGTATCAGCACAGATCATTATGAAAACCGGTGTGGAGCCAACCGTAAATATGGCGCACCGCCTCGGTGTGGAAAGCGAGCTACCCGAAGTACCATCGCTGGCTTTGGGCACTGCTGACGCCTCTCTTGAGGAAATGGTGACAGCTTATGCTACATTCGCCAACCGTGGTTTGCGGGTTAAGCCGGTGTACATTAACCGCATCACAGACCGCGATGGCAACGTTCTGCTCCAGCACTACGATGGGAAAGACGCCAAACGGGTGATCTCGGATAAAACGGCGGCCATTATGCTATACCTGATGCAGGGTGTGGTAGAAGAAGGAAGCGCCTCTAAATTACGCTCACAGTTTGGGTTGAAAATGGACATAGCAGGCAAAACAGGTACTACCCAGGATAATGCCGACGGCTGGTTTATTGGCATTACCCCTAACCTGGTAACCGGCGTATGGGTAGGAGGTGAAAGTCCGCAGGTGCGTTTCCGGACACTTGACCTTGGCCAGGGCTCCCGAACGGCACTGCCGATCTGGGGCGATTTTACCCGCCGCATCGCCTTGGACCCAGCCTATAAAGGTTACTACAACAGCAAATTTGAGCCGTTACCGCCAGGCATCCGCGCCTCCCTGGACTGTGCCTCTTTCAGGGAAGAGCCCCCTCAGGAGAATTTTCTGGAGCGTGTTTTCAATTCAGTGTCAGAAGGGGCTGCCCGTAAGTTTGAAGAGCTGAAGGATAACTGGAAAAGACGTAAGAAAGAGCGAAAGGAAAAACGCAAGAAAGGTCGTTGGTGGGATTAGATAGTGTAACAGTTGGATCTTGCCACATGAAAACATTTTAAACTTTGTCCGGTCTGCGGCATTAAAGTTCTCTGGGTACACTTATACTTTAACTAAACCGGAAGGTGGTCCAGCGCTTTTATTTCAGATTTGTACGCCCCCGGAAGTATGGCTTCTTTCAATAACCAGTCGAGGTTGAGTTTACGGGTTAGTTTATAGATAGTCAGGATGGGTATAAGCCAGTAGAATTTACCCAACCCCAGCATTTGGCTTACAAGTTTAGGCGTAACAACTTTTTGCGCTTCCAGCAGCAACAAGTACCTGACTGGCCCCAGATGCTTCCGGTACTGTTTGTACAGATCTGAAGTATACTCACTTTTCTTTAAGTTTTGTTCCAGGTGTGAGTGCCTGTCTGTTAGCCATTGTTGGTAGGTTTTTGGAAGTTCTTTTAAGCCCATACGACTACCCACCCTGTAAAAGGTATCAAACACCTCTGCCTTTTCCTTGTTGCTTAGCTTGCGTTCCAACAATTCAAAAGACCTTATAGAATAATCGATCAGCATATACAACACATCCCGGTAGGCCCAGTCAGGTATACTTTGTCCGCGTTTCTGCTCTACCCCGGCATGTATGGAGGCCATTTTATCGATAGCGTGGTGCGCTACCTGCTCCGTAGAAAAGACTATCTGGCGGGCATAGCCTACTGTAGAAAACAAGCGGCCCAATGGGTCGGCTGGCAGGCGTCCGGTAAAGTATAGCCAGTCCACGGCCTTGTTCAGGGCAAACTCGGCAGAGGCTCCTGCAAAAATAAACAGCACCGTATCGCTCTTGCCCCAGATCTGGCGCACAACCGAGTTTTCGCTTAC
Source organism: Pontibacter sp. GD7 (assembly GCF_058216375.1). Classification (NCBI taxonomy): domain Bacteria; kingdom Pseudomonadati; phylum Bacteroidota; class Cytophagia; order Cytophagales; family Hymenobacteraceae; genus Pontibacter; species Pontibacter sp. GD7. The sequence continues at coordinate 111,760 of NZ_JBYZMP010000007.1, forward strand.
AAACATCTTCATGTTTTTAGAACGAGACACAGGGTAAAAACGTGCAGAAACACAGGGAATTTGATATTGGTGGGGCGTGGGAATACACTTTCAAATTATTACACCGGGGAGTTTCGATTTCATGTCTTTTGATTTATGAGATAGGCTATTCCAGGACTAAACACTATCAAGACTTGACACTATATGTAATAAGTCAGAAAAACAAAAGCCCGCGCCAGTAGAGAGACTCAGTTTTAATCTATTTTGACATACCGTAAGATATTTTTATTCTCTGTCCTTAACACTAAACTGTCTTCCGAAGTATTTAGGATTTGATACGATGATATTAATTGACCTGAATCACTAATTGATAATATATTATTATCAGCATTGTAATTGTAGATATATTCATCTTCGAAATACTTAATTTGATTGTGCTCTAAAATGGTAAATTCTACATTCTCGTTCTCCCCCAGAGCCCAGTTTCCTAATAGTTGATCTGAAGCTTTAGAACAGCCAATCATTGCAATGATCAAATTGATAAAGTTTCTAAACGTCATTCTATTTCTTTTAAGGCAATAGTATTTCAAAATAAGAAGTAATACTCTTATTGTTATAAGGATAAAACACCTTAATCACATCGGTCCGGGTGGCTTACCAGCGCATAGCTAGTGCTTCGCCCCCCGCCGGGCTCTTTGACCAAAATGCCCTTCCTGATCAGATCCTGTATGTCTCTCCCGGCCGTGTCCTGGGAGCACTTGGCGATCTTGGCCCATTTAGAGGAGGTGAGTTTGCCGACGAACCCCTCCTGCAGCCTTTTGATGAGCAGACGCTGCCGCTCGTTCAAGGGCGTGGCGGCGTGCACGTCCCAGAAGCGGGCCCGCTCCAGCACCGTTTCCAGCTTTTCCTCTGCCAGATGCAGCGCGCTGTGCAGGCAGGAGAGAAACCATTCCAGCCAGGGGGTGATGTCCAGCGGCCCTTTCTGCGTTCTCTCCAGGATGGCATAGTAGGCGCTTCGCTCCTGCCGGATCTGGGCCGACATGCTGTAGTAGCGCTGGCTGCTTTGCTCTGCCCGCGCCAGCTGCATGTCGGTGATGGCCCGGGCCACCCGCCCGTTCCCGTCGTCGAAGGGATGCAGCGTGACAAACCACAGGTGCGCCACACCCGCCTTAAGCACCGGGTCTAGCTCCTGCTCTGAGTTGAACCAGGCCAGGAAGCGTCGCATTTCCGCCTCCAGCAGAGACGCATCGGGTGCCTGGAAATGCACCCTCTCCCGGCCCAGTGGTCCGGAAACCACCTGCATGGGCCCTTTGGCGTTGTCGCGCCAAGTGCCGGTGAGTATAGGATACATGCCGCTTCTGCCCGTGGGAAAGAGGGATGCCTGCCAGTTAAATAGCCGCTCTTCGGTGAGTGGTTCTTTATAGCGCTGCGTGGCGTCGAGCATCATCTCCACCACACCCTCCACGTCGCGGTCCGCTGGAATAAGCCCGGCGATGTCCAGCCCCAGGCGCCGGGCGATGGAGGAGCGCACTTGGTCGGCGTCGAGCAGCTCGCCCTCGATCTCAGTGGACTTAAGCACGTCCTGCGTCAGGGTCTGCAACATGGCCTCGGAGCGTACGGAAAAGCCCAGGGCCTCCATGCGCCCGCGGATGCGGCCCTGCGCGTAGCGCACCTCCCCCAGCAGCGGTGAGAGGCCGGCCTCGTCCCAGCTAAACTGGGGCCAGTGCGGATGGTGGTAGATGTAGTAGCTCATGAATCAAAAAGAAGAAGCGGTGAATATACACTTTATTTACCGCAAATATGCGGAGAATAAGTAAATTAATCTCCGCACCTGCTTTTTCCTACGCGCTCCTAGGCTAATTGCGGTTCAAAGTATGGATGGGTTTACTAAATGGCTGAATTGGTCATAGTATAAAATCACCTTTCCCAAGAGTAGCTGTGCCTAGCTTGAAGAGGTGTAAGTGTTCCCTAAAACTGCCGTTATTTGAGACGATATTAGAGATGGACTTTTATTTCTTCTTCACAAAGTAAAGGTGCTGTACACTCAGATGTAAGTACCCCACTTTCTGACAGTAAAAATGAGACATTTCTTATTCCTTACTACTACCACCATGAAGTGTTCATGTGGTAAACTTAGTGCGCAGGCCTACTTTAATAAATGCGGAAACAAACTTCCTATTAAACTCTGCCAACTTTAATAACAAACATTACACAACCCCTCTTTTCACCTTCTGCTCCAACCCTTTCAGATCCTGCAGCAGTTCCAGCGTAATATCACCTGTCCTGCCATTGCCGATCTGGCGGTGGTCTATTTGCACGATGGGTAAAATGCGTTTGGTAGTGCTTGTAAGAAAAGCTTCTTTGGCCTGGTATACTTCTTCCAATAAAATATCCCGATCTTCTACCTTATACTTTGCAGCAGCCAGTGCCATCACATTTTTGCGGGTAATACCTTTCAGTATGTTCCTGGAGGGTGTTACGACCACGTTATCCTGGGTGATGATGAAAAAGTTGCAGCGTGGGAATTCTGTAACGATGCCGCCGCTATGATAGAGCACCTCCTCGGCTTGCTGTTCGCGCATGTGGTGCAGCAGCCGTATGCCGGTAGTGTAGTTTATACTTTTAACCACCGGAAAATCGCGGAGGTATTCGTATGTTATTATGCTGATGCCCTTCTCCACTTTGTCTGCACCAGGCAAAACCAAGGGTTGCTGCTGCACCACCAGGTTTGGTTTGCCCGGATCAAAGCCGTTGTCAGAATAACCGCCTGTCAGGATCATCTTCACACCCGACTCTTCCAGGTTATTCAGTTTTATCAACTCCATTAATATGGCTTTTAACTCCTCTCGTTCATAAGGCACCTGCAGGTACATCTGGCTGGCAGAGCTGTAAAACCTATCTAGGTAATCCTCCAGAAACAGCGGCGTTTTCCCGTCTACTTTAAAAAAATCGAACACGCCATAACCGCGCTGAATAGCCAGGTCGCTGATATGCAAGGTGGCCTGTGGGGCAGGATGAAATGCGTTATTAATAAAAACCTGAAGTGTTGCCATATGGTCCGATTTAAGAAGCAGCTGTTTTGCGATAAATGTACCGTTTATTTAGGGTTTAGTACCTAAGCCCCTGAATCTGATTTAATCTTTTTAAATTCTTAAAATTATAAGAATCTTTGATCTGAGGCAGCAAATTATTAAAAATATACAATCATAAAAGTTTGATTTTTAAAAATTATAGGTTTTCTTCGAACTAAATACAATAATGATTCCTTTATAGTGTTTAGCTTAACAGGTACAGTTACCTGGCCGGGTGGTTAAATCCCTGATTTTGACTGCGCTGGTTATTTTCAACCTTTTAATGTACTTAAAGAATTGTTTAAGATTATGAAGGCACTTGTTTTATCCCTGGCTTTTATGTCGTCTGTTGCAGTATCTACGCAGGCTCAGGACACAGCAGCTAAAGAGGTGAAAGCTTCTGACCAGTTACAAACTCAGTTTAAGAGCCTGAAAGACGATGCCAACAGTTACAGAGAGGGCAGTAAAGAATACAAAGTGGTAAGTGTTAGTTCACTGGATGCTTTCTGGAACAGTGTAGAGAAAAATATCAAAGCAACCGAGACGAAGCTTGATAAAGCCAGAAGCGGCTCCAGGGAAGAACTGGATCAGGCGCAGGCCAAAATAGACGAACAGCAGGCGCAGATCGAAGCGCTGAAGAAAGACAATGCCCTGAAGGACGAGGAAGTAAAGAAAAGCGACAGCATTTCCGTTTTCGGTATCCTATACATCCCGAAGCAGGTTTTTGTGATCATGATGTTCTCGGTTATCGGCTTGCTGCTGATTATAGCTGCCGTGTTCTACTATCAGTATAAAAACAGCAAGGTAGTAACCGACCAGAAAAGAAGAGCTTACGATGAAATTGATGCCGAACTGCAGGAAGTGAAGAAATCTGCGCGCGAGAAAGAGCTTAAGCTGAAGCGCGATCTGCAGACAGAAATGAACCGTATCGATGAATTGAACCAGGAAATTGCTGCCTTACAAAAAAAAGTAATGGCCTAAGTTTCTGAAAGTATAAAACAAAGAGCCCCGGAAAGTATAATCTCTCCGGGGCTCTTTGTTTAAGCCAATTAACTTAAGTTACGATTACACACCCCTGCACCCCTCTCAAGAGGGGAATCTCACAAAAGTTTAAGGAAATTCCCCTCTTCTTAGCAAGACAGTTTCATTCTACTATTTTGCTGGCGCGGATCCGTGATCCGTGACTTGTTATACCTGTGGATTTGCAATCCAACTAGGCCAGCCTGTCCCAGGCGCAGTCACGGGGTGGCCCGGCCACAGTTATGCGATAAAAATATTTGCTATTTGCAACAATCAATCGTAATTTTACGATAATAAAATTATGGGAACTACAAAAACAGAAGAATTTACGCTTGCCGACATCACGATTGCCAGGTATGCCAAGGCCTTGGGCCACCCTGCCCGCATTGCCATACTTCGGATACTGCTGGAACGCACTTCCTGCATCTGCGGCGATATTGTAGAGGAACTGCCACTGTCGCAGTCTACGGTTTCGCAGCACCTGAAAGAACTGAAGGAAGCCGGCTTAATTAAAGGCGACATTGAAGGCAAAAAAGTATGCTATTGTATTGACTCGCAGGCATGGGCTGAGGCCCAGCAGTTATTACAGGTAATGTTTGGCAAGTATAAGCCCTGCACTACAAATTGCTGTTAAAAAAATTTAATCTTATTGATCGTAAAATACCGATAAATTTAAAGACTATGGACAACGCAGAAGAACTAAAAAAAATGGTACGCGAAAAGTATAGCGAGATTGCCAACCAGAGCAAAGACCAGAACGCGGCATCGTGCTGCGGGGCTACAGGCTGCAGCACCGTGGACTACGCCATTTTCGCTGATAACTACACAGAACTTGAGGGATACACTGCCGATGCGGACCTGGGTCTTGGCTGCGGCTTGCCAACCGAGTTTGCCCAGATCCAAAAAGGCGACACGGTAATAGACCTCGGCTCAGGGGCCGGCAACGACTGCTTTGTAGCGCGTGCCCTTGTAGGCGAAAGCGGCAAGGTGATAGGTGTGGACATGACAGAGGCGATGATCAAAAAAGCCCGTGAAAATGCCGATAAGCTAGGATTTAATAATGTAGAGTTCCGCCAGGGTGAGATTGAGGACCTGCCAATTGCCGGCAACCGTGCCGATGTGGTGGTAAGCAACTGTGTGCTTAACCTTGTACCCGACAAGCAAAAAGCTTTCTCTGAAACGTACCGGGTTCTAAAGCCAGGCGGGCACTTTAGTATCTCGGATGTGGTGCTGGTAGGCGAGTTGCCTGAAGGCTTGGTTAAAGCCAGCGAAATGTATGCAGGCTGCGTTTCTGGAGCCATCCAGAAAGAAGAATACTTACAAATAATTAGCGAAGCTGGATTTGTGAATATTACTGTACAGAAAGAGAAAGCCATAGAAGTACCTGATGAGATTCTGCGGGATTACCTTAATGAAGAGGAGATCAAGGCATTCAGGAATAGCAACACCGGCATTTTCAGCATCACGGTATACGGCGACAAACCTGCAACTTCAGGTTGCTGCGAGCCAGGCGCCGGCTGCTGTTAAAGTATAGGTTATATTTATTCAGGTGATTATCATCCCCCTGCTCTCAAGTAGGAAGCCTGAGAGTAAGTCCCCCTTTGAAGGGGGTAGGGGATGACAATCAGTTGTGAACAACAATCAACAATCAGCAATAAACAATCAGCAATCAATTACATGGAACACTGTGCTCCTGCCTACAACCGAAAACGGCTAAGCTTCCTGGACCGCTACCTTACACTCTGGATATTTCTGGCGATGCTGGCCGGGGTGGGAGTTGGTTACTTTATACCTGAAAGCTCCGGGTATGTAAATTCTTTGTCCAGTGGCACTACCAATCTGCCCATAGCCATTGGCCTGATCCTGATGATGTACCCTCCGCTGGCAAAAGTGAATTACCGCTTGCTACCTAGGGTTTTCCAGAATAAAAAAGTGATTGGCTTGTCGCTGTTGCTTAACTGGGTTTTCGGGCCATTGCTCATGTTTATACTTGCCATCACCTTTCTGCGCGGCGAGCCAGCCTACATGACAGGCCTTATACTTATCGGCCTGGCCCGGTGCATTGCCATGGTATTGGTCTGGAACGACCTGGCCGACGGCAGCCGGGAATACGCAGCCGGCCTTGTTGCCCTGAACAGCATATTCCAGGTATTCCTGTACAGCTTCTATGCCTGGCTTTTTATTACCGTACTGCCTCCTGCTTTTGGATTTGAAGGAGCCATCGTAGATATCTCGATGGGGGTAATAGCCGAAAGTGTGGCCATTTACCTGGGCATACCTTTTCTAGCGGGTATGCTGAGCCGGGCTATACTTGTGCCGTTAAAGGGTCAGCAATGGTACCAGGATAAATTTATACCTGCCATCTCCCCTATCACGCTTATTGCACTGCTGTTTACCATTTTCGTGATGTTCAGTTTGAAAGGAGACTTGATTGTGCGCATACCTTTTGATGTGCTGCGCATTGCCTTGCCGCTGGTTTTATACTTTGCCATCATGTTTCTGGTGAGTTTTTTTGTGGGCAAGACGGCTGGCGCCAATTATTCTGAAAACGCCTCTGTGGCTTTTACAGCAGCTGGCAATAATTTTGAACTGGCAATTGCCGTAGCCATTGCCGTTTTCGGCATCAACTCCGGCGAGGCATTTGTGGGTGTGGTTGGGCCATTGGTGGAGGTGCCTGCCCTGATTGCCCTGGTAAATGTAGCCTTTTGGCTCAGAAAGAAGTTATACTTAAAAGAGAAACCTACCCAAACTGCGTAATGACAAGCCTGAAACCCACACTCGCCAAAAATACAGCTGAACTGGCCGCTTCCTTTCAACAGATACCGGAAGCGCGCAAAGAATTATTGCAGCACCTGAGCAACTACATACAGGAAAAGAAGAAAGCAGGTCAGGCTGTCAGGCTTGTGTTTATCTGTACCCATAACTCACGCCGCAGCCACATGGCACAGCTTTGGGCACAGGCTGCGGCAACTTATTACAAGCTAGATGATGTAGTCACGTTTTCAGGTGGCACCGAAGCCACGGCTTTTTACCCCGCTGCTGTTAAGGCTATGCAGGAACTCGGCTTTGAGATAGAAAAAGAAAACAACGACAGTAACCCCATCTACAAAGTATACTTTGCGGATAATGCTGCACCAGTTAAAGTATGGTCAAAAAAGTATGACCACGAGGCTAATCCTGCTACTGGTTTCTGCGCTGTCATGACCTGTACCGAAGCCGATGGAAACTGCCCCTTTGTGGAGGGAGCCGAAAAACGACTGGCAATACCCTATGAAGATCCTAAAATCTCTGATGGCACCTCGGAACAGGAACAAGTATACCTGGAAAGGGCAAAACAAATTGGCCGCGAAATGCTTTACGTGTTCAGTAAAGTATAAAACAGCAGCGGCGGCCCATACTACCTGGTGCCGCCGCTGCTGTTTTAAATATCACTTACTTATGCTTGTTTTACCAGCTGTATCTCTGCGTTTAACTTTATCTCGTCGCTTACCACAACGCTGCCGGCCTCGGTTACGGCACTCCAGGTTAAACCAAAATCCTTGCGGTTGATCTTGCCTGTTACTGTAAAACCGGCTTTTGTCTGGTTATAAGGATCAACTACAATTCCTCCATACTCCACATTTACCGTTATTGGTTTTGATGTTCCGCGTATAGTCAGTTCACCGTCCAGATTATACTCGTTCTCGGATAGTTTCTCGAAGGTTTTGCCTTCAAATTTAACCTCATCGTGCGTTGAGGCATCAAAAAAGTCCGGTGACTTCAGGTGGGTGTCACGCTGCTCGTTGTTCGTGTCTATCGAATCAACATCTGCCGTGAACAGGATCTTGGATGCTTTCGTGAAGTCTTCGTCCTCTGTCTCCACTTCCACATTAAATTTTCTAAAATACCCTGTTACAGTCGTGATCATGAGGTGCTTCACTTTAAACTGTACTTCGCTGTGTGCCGGGTCTACTACCCACTTTGTTGTTGCCATAGTTTCTGTATTTATGTATTAGTTATTGGTTTATTCTCCACGTCGTGTATTATACTTATCATGCATACGCATAAGTTGAATCAAATCTCATACTTTATTCAAACTTACAAATTATAAGTACATACATCAAATGTATATACATTAATTTATGTTTCATAGTTTTCTCTCCTTGATATTTTATTTCTTAAGTAATCCAAGTTGTGTGATTCTTATTCTAAGAATGGAACCCCTAGCCCCAGTGCCGTCAACTTATGAAAAAAATGTCATTTCGAACGCTAGTGAGAAATCTGAAATAATGCGATACTAGGAAATACTCCAGATTTCTCCCTCTGGTCGAAATGACAGCTTCGCCCTAAGTTGACGGCATTGTGGCTCAGGGGTGGGTTGCCCTTATAACTATTCAAACTGTTGTATCTCACAACCTGAGTTAAGCAGTTTTTATAGATAGTGAGAGGCAGCAAGAACAGGGCTGTGTATAAAATCTGTGTGAGCTCCGTATATTTACTTTACCGGCTAATTTATTTCGGGAAAAAACGATTTTACAATCCTGGCGCACCCTGTACAACATGCATAACACTTACAATAATTTTGTTTCGGCAGAGCTGAATGCCTGGCAGCAGGAGATGATGCGCCCACCCACGTTTATGAATGCAGTTGCCCGAAAGATGCAGTACAAGCTAAACAGCTACATTCCGGATAAAGTACATGCAGCTATCACTGCTACCATCAAGCAAATGATTCGGGGTATGTTGTTTGGAGCTGGCTTTATTACTACCAAACCACTCGAGGGCCTGAACCTGCAGCAAAGGGAGATAATGGTGCAGGAGCGTATCAAGTTTTACCAAAGTGCCGCAGCTGCCGAAGGCGGTGTTACGGGGGCAGGTGGCATTCTGCTGGGCCTGGCTGATTTTCCGTTGCTGCTTAGCCTGAAACTGAAACTGCTTTTTGAGATTGCCGCTATTTACGGTTACGATGCCACAGATTATAGGGAACGCGTATACTTGCTGCACATTTTTCAGCTGGCCTTTAGCAGCCATGAGCACCGACGAGAAGTATACCAGCAAATGGTGGACTGGGAAACGCAGAAACTGCACCTCCCCGAGGACATACACGATTTTAACTGGCGTGCCTTACAACAGGAGTACCGCGATTACATCGATCTTGCCAAAATGGCCCAGATGATACCCCTGATAGGCGCCCCGGTTGGGGCCGTAGTCAATTACAGGCTTGTTAAAAAACTTGGCGCAACCGCCATGAATGCTTACCGCATGCGCTGGAAAGAACAGCAGTTACTTAGGTCCGCTTCATTTCCTGAGAGAGACTAATTCATACTAAAGTATAAATTCAAAGGCGCTTTCTACTTACCAACCCAGCACTCTTTTAACTTGCAGGTTTACGCCTAAAGTATAAGGCCTTAAGCCAAAAGGCTCACGCTCTTTAAAAGTAGACCCCAAAAAGTAATTAAGGGCCGGCATTACCGTTAACTCATACTTCGGGTGCAGTGCCACGTTATAGCCAACCCCCACTAACAGGTTGTAATTAGACTGCTCCAGCAGGTTATCCTTATCCGGGAACTCCACAGTTTCTATCCATTCTCCGTTTCTGTAATCGCTGGTTCTGCCTCTTACAAGCAGGTTCATGCCTCCAGCCATGGTAACGTTAAGCCTGGTACGCTGATTTTGAAGAAAGAAATAGTTAACACCAACGCGTACTCCGCCATAAGTATAAGAGCTGAGCAGCTGCCTTTCTTCCATTACAGGAGTTGCCTCTACCACGATCTGGCCATCTGCGGTCTGCCGCATCTGGCTCCCCGATACCTGGCCTGAAGTATAGGTATAATCAACGTTTTCTTTCAGGTTAACCAACGACAGGCCAGCTTCCAGGCTCATATTGGTTTTCACGAACTTACTTATACTTGCCCCAGCCTCATACCCCATTCGTTCCGGGTCTAGCTGGCTTTTGGTGTTGAGTCGGGTAATCAGAATAGCGTCGTCACCGTTTGGTGAGAATTTCCGGAAGGCGTAACGCGGCGAAAAGTATGCGCCCACTGCCCACCCCGAAGGATCGTTCAGCACAGCTCTTTCCTTTTTAGGTTTTGCAGGCTTTTCTTTCTTTTCCGGATCCAGGGCTGGTGACGCCGCAGAATCGGTTGCTACTGGCTGCAGGGCCAGGTAAGGCTCTGCCAAAGCCCCACTGTCTCTGGCTACTGTGTTCTGTTCCTGAAGGCTGCCACTCGCAGCAATGGTCGTGTTTTTTTGTGCTAAACTATCTGTGGCCCCGCTTAAAGTATAATTCCCCTGGCTTCCGTCAGCTGCTTTTTCAGCGTTAACAGAGTCCAGAGGTGTTTTTGGGGGTTGCAGCCGTATACCGCTAAACAGTTTTTCAGGAGACCGGGCTTTTGTGATAACTCTACCGGCAGGCGCTTCCGGTTTGCCTGGCGGCGAGTCCCCTGCCCCTTTTGCAGCCTGAGCCTGCGTAGAGCCAGCGGCCTGAACCTGCCTGCCTGCCAATAATTGCTCCTGTGTACTTTTGCCCTTGTTTTCCTGGGCTGCGGTGTTGGCTTGTTCAGTATCCGTTTGCTGCAGGTCACCTCCGGATGCCGGAACTTCATTTAGTGGAGAACGCACCGCTGACATTTCCGGCACTAGGGTATTGTTATCGTTATCTGATGCAAAGTATACGCCTGTACCGATCAGCAGCAGTAAAAGTGTTGCCCCAAACCACCAGACAGGTCGCCAGTTGGTAACCGGTGGTTGCACTTCTGCTTTTATGCTTTTCCAGCCGTTTACAGGGGGCTCCTCTTCGAGCTCCAGCAGTTTACGCCGTATTTCCTCCAGTTCTTTATCGGTTAGCATTGCTCAGATATTGAAAATTTTAACAGCGTTTTTTTCAAATGGCTTTTGGCCTTCGCCAGCTGTGACTTTGAGGTTCCCTCCGCAATGCCCAGCATATCGGCTATCTCGCGGTGGTTGTACCCCTCAATCACATACAGGTTAAAGATCACTCTGTAACCCTCGGGTAGTTGGTTAATCAGCAGTAGCAGCTCCTGACTGTTTATCTGGCTCACGATGTCTTCTCCGGACGCCGTGTTCTCTTCAATGGTACTGTAGTCAAGCTGCTCCTGGTACTTTTTATTTTTATGGTAATGGTTGATGGCTGTGTTCACGAAAATTCGGCGCATCCAGCCTTCAAACGAGCCTCCGTTATACGAGTTTATACTTTTAAAGGCTTTTACAAACGCTTCATGAAAAATGTCTTCCGCCTCGAACCTGGAGCTGGTGTACCGGACACAAACCGCCATCATCCGACGCGAGTACAACTGGTAAAGCTTTTCCTGAAAGAGTGCCTTACCCTGCTTACAACCCGCAATAATTTCTTCCTCGGTGTACAATCCTTTACCAGTTACGCTATCAAACTTTACTCCACACGATACAATGCATCAATTACCTGCCATAAACATTCTGGCATTACAACCAGACACCGAAGATTATTCAACTGTTATCCTTACTTCCGCCTCCAGGTATTCATTGGGGTTGTTCCCGTTGTAACCTCTGGGGTATACTTTATACTTAAAAGAGTCAGTCCCTTTAAATCCTTTATCAGGCGTATAGATCAGTACATCATTGTCATAGCCCTCATAGTAGCTGTAGTGCGCCAGCGTACCATTGGAAGGCTGGCCCAGGCTTGTTGAGATATTGCCAAAAGCACAGATGCGGTCATTTAAATATATCCTGATCTCCTTGGGTTTTCCAGCCTTTGTGGTTACAAAGTCCGGGGCAACGGTAGTGGTGCAGTTCATCGGGTCGAGGGGCTCTCTTACAAAAAACTTTATTTTGGCAGACTTGCAGGTTTGTCCGCTGCAAACCTGGTATGTGAGGCTGTCGGTGCCTACAAACCCAGGGTTAGGCCTGTAGCCCATCGTTCCTTCTACTCCATCAAAGTTTGGCACCAGCACCCCGTTTTTAGGAGCACTGTAGGTAATTTTATCAAAGGAGATGATGGTATCGTTGGCAGCGCTATGCAATCTGCTGGTTTTGTTATTGTATAGGTAAAGCACGTCCGGGTTAACCCTCAGGTCCCCGCCAAACGTAACAGGCACCACGTCTTCTTCAAACTGGTCGCAGGCGGCGAAAAAAGCCACTCCAAAGAGAAGTATAATTAGCTTTTTGATATTTCCGGCAAGGTGGTTCATAGTTTTTTATATGGCTGCATCAAAGCTTATACCTCTAAGACCAAAGGTGGATGAAAAGGGTTGCCCCAACCAAAACAACAGCACAAATATACTTTTAAAACTCAGACTAACAATCAATTACAAGCAGCAAAACATACTAAACCGGTTCCATAAAATATTTTGTATCTTGCATGTTCTATATTCGTTTTGCTCGCTTGTGGGCTAATGGCCTGTGGCATGTAGTATAAACCCTATCCATACTTGCTGTGATAAACTATAACCCCAAAGACTGGTTTAAATTTATATTCAGGATTACCCGTGCCGACACGTTTCGGAGGCTGCTGCCGCTAATGGTAGCGGTTGGCTTATACGCTGGGGCAATTGCTTACTTCGAACTAACTTACCTGGACATTGAGGAGTCGCAGTTTATCCGGAATGTGGGTATGATGCACAGTGTGCTGGGCTTTGTGATATCGCTGTTGCTTGTGTTCAGGACCAACACCGCCTACGACCGCTGGTGGGAAGGGCGCAAAGTATGGGGAGGCCTCACCAATACCTCCCGCAATCTGGCAATAAAAGTAAATGCTATGCTGAAATCGGAGGATGACCGGCGGTTTTTCAGGTTGATGATACCGAACTTTGCCTTTGCCCTTAAAAACCTGCTCCGCGAAAACGAGAATTTTGATGAACTGGACCCTGTACTGGACCTGAAACGCGGCCGGCACCTGCCCAACCAGATAGCTGCCGCCATCTACAGCCGGGTAAACGCCCTGCACGAAAACGGCGCCCTGACAACTGCCCAGATGCTGGCCCTGAGCGACGATGTAAAGGCACTCACTGACCATACCGGTGCATGTGAGCGTATCAAAAACACTCCCATACCCTTTACTTATAGTGTGTTCATTAAAAAGTTCGTTTTCTTTTATGTGATCACGCTGCCTTTTGGCTGGGCTTTTAGCCTGGGCTATTACATTATACCGGTGGTCATACTTATCATGTATGCACTGGCCAGTCTGGAGCTTATTGCCGAAGAGATCGAAAACCCGTTTGGCACCGACGACAACGACCTGCCCACCGACCAGATATGCCACAACATACGCAAACACGTTGCGGAGCTGCTGAGCTAGCGGGGCAAGTGGTTAAAACACTGCATCATTTTTTTATACTTCCCGGACAAATGTCCTTTTAGGGCTTCAGCAGTAAGCCTTACCTTTGTGGCATGCAAGAGCAACTATTAACCGCATACCGCACCGCCATTACGCATTACATGCAAACGCACCAGCAACTGCTTGCAAAGTATGGCATCAGCAGTGTGCAGCACTCCCCGCAGCATACACTTTTGCAGCAGGATGGCAAGCCGCACGGTGTTTTCATACTTCAGTCTGGGCTGGTAAAAGTAACCCGCACCACCACACTGGGGCAGGTATACTCTCTGGGCATTTTTGACAGAGGCGAAGTACTCGGCGATGTGGAAGCAATCATGGACATGCACCACTTTGGCACTGTAGAAACGGTAACCAACTGCAGCTTCTGGAAAATTTCGACTGAGCAGTTTCTAAAGATGCTCTCGCAGGAGCCGGATTTCAACCTGCTCATACACCGCAATGTTATCTCCAAGTTGCTGAACACATCCCAGAAGGCAGCCATACAGAGCACCAACAAGCTTTTATACTCGCTCATGATCATGCTGCGGGAGTTTTCCAAGCTAAATGAGTTGCAGATCTCCAAGCCTTTGCTGGCCGAGGCGCTAGGCACATCAGGCCGTAACCTGAACCGCCTGCTGGCAGAATTGGAGGACGAACTGATCATTGTCACTCATCAAATAATCATCAAGGAAATAAACCTGCAAAAACTGCAGCAGAAAATACATGCATACGAAAACACAATACAATAAAACCCGCTTCGAGGTTAAAGGCTGGGAACGCGAAGAGCACTTTCATTTCTTCAGGGCTTTTACCCAGCCATTTTTCAATGTTCATTCCGAAATTGATATCACGCCGTTATACCACCATGCTAAAAAAGAGAAACTATCGGTGTTTCTGGCTTATTTGCATGCGGCCACTGAAGGCATACGCGCCACCGAGAATTTCCTGCTAAGACTTGAGGGCGATGAGGTTGTAAAGTATGAGGCCGTTGATATCTCCACCACCGTGCTGAAGAACAATAAAACAGTTTCGTTTGTGCACTTGCCCCACCACCGCGACCTGCGTTTATTTTGCAAAGAGGCCTCTGAAATAGTGGCTGAGGTAAAGCAAAGCAACAGGCTGTTTTACGGTTACAATGGCCCGGACCTGATACACGCCACCACGCTGCCCTGGTTCCCGCTAAAAGGCATGGAGCATGCCCACGTAGACGACCCGAACGATGCGGTGCCTAAACTGGCCTTCGGTATGCTGGAGTTTAGAGCCGACCGGGTTATACTTCCGATGAGTGTGCGGGTGCATCATGCGCTGGTCGACGGTTATCACATCCACCTGTTTATCGAAAACATGAAGGCAAGTATAAATGCCTTAGTTTAGAATAGCTTTGAGGTGATTACCCGGCTCGGAGCAGGGCTGCCCACGGTAAAATAAGGCATGGTAAGGTGCAACAGACTGGTAAACACAATTCCCTGGCTATCGTTTATTTAAGAAAGCCTTGCACTATGAAACGCACACTTATACTTACCAAAGCCTGCCTTTTGGCCGCCTTCCTCCTGCCTGCCTGCAACGATAACAGCACTAATACCGAGACAGCAAGCGTAGCAAGTATGGCACAAGCCAATAAGCCTGAAACAGCACAGAAAACCGGTGATCTGGGTAAAACCCCTTGGGCGCTTAACATAGAAAAGGCCACCATAAACAACACCAATTACCGGGACACAAAATGGACAGGAGACCACCTGCAAATGGTGCTGATGTCGCTTAAGCCTGGCGAAGAGATAGACCTGGAGGTGCACCCCAATGTAGACCAGTTTATCAGGATAGAACAGGGAGAAGCGCAGGTGCGCATGGGTAAGGCTGAGAATGACTTAACGTTCGATCAAAAAGTATCGGATGACTGGGCAGTATTGATACCCGCCGGATACTACCACCACATTAAGAACACCGGAAAAGAAGAGCTAAAGTTATACTCTATTTATACTCCAGCAGAGCACCCGTCAGGCACGCGCCACAAAACATACAAAGAGGCTCAGGAGTATGGCCATAATCATTGATCCGGCTGTCACTGCCAATAAAAAACCGCCGCTGTCCAGTAACTGGACAGCGGCGGTTATACTTTATACTTAGTAAAGACTTACTCTACAGAGCCTACCTCGGCAGTACGCTCTATCTTTTTCACAAGACCCTGCAACACTTTGCCTGGTCCGCACTCGATAAAGTGGGTGGCACCATCGGCAAGCATCTGCTGCACCGACTGTGTCCAGCGAACAGGTGCTGTAAGCTGCTTTATCAGGTTTTGCTTAATCTCCTCAGGGTCTGTGTGCGGCATGGCGTCCACGTTCTGGTAGATCGGGCAGATACCTTTGCTGAAAGTGGTTTCGTTAATGGCTTTTGCCAGCTCTTCCTCGGCAGGCTTCATCAGCGGCGAGTGGAAAGCACCACCTACCGGCAATGGCAGCGCACGCTTGGCACCGGCCTCTTTCATTTTTTCGCAGGCGATCTCAATGCCTTTGTTTGAGCCAGAGATCACCAGCTGCCCAGGGCAGTTGTAGTTGGCTGCCACCACTACTTCGCCGTCAACGGATGCGCATACTTCTTCAACCTTCTCATCCTCCAAGCCAAGTATAGCCGCCATCGTGGATGGGTTAGCCTCGCAGGCGGCCTGCATCGCCAAAGCACGCTTCGACACTAGTCTAAGGCCATCCTCAAAGCTCAATACTTTGCTGGCAACTAATGCAGAAAATTCACCTAATGAGTGACCTGCCACCATATCAGGGGCAAAATCTTTGGCAACCGCTGCCTGTGCAACAGAGTGCAGGAATATAGCCGGCTGTGTTACTTTTGTCTGCTTCAGCTCCTCATCGGTGCCGTTAAACATGATTTCCGTGATGTTGAAGCCAAGGATCTCGTTTGCCTTGTCGAACAACTGGCGTGCCTTCTCGTGCTGCTCATACAAGTCCTTGCCCATGCCTACAAACTGAGAACCCTGTCCCGGGAAAACGTATGCTTTTTTCATCTGTATTTTAAATTGGTAAATGGCTAAATTGTTAAATGGTTAAATTGATAAATAGCTAAAATTGTTAATCATATCAAATCAACAATTTAACCTACAACAATTTAACAATAAAATCACCCTATAAACCTGGCGCGCTGTGCAGGGCTTGGCAGCATGCAGCTGTCGGTGCGGCCTGCAATTTTGTAGCGGTGCCTGGCTATAAAGCGGTAAACAAAATTGCGGAAAGATAAAGGAATAAACCGGAAATAGTAAAGTATGGAAAGCTGAAATTTGAGGTATCGGGCAATTCGAAGCACTGCCTCAGACTCAGCGTAAAGCCTGCCGTTCTCCCAGAAAAGTATGGAATCGGGCAGCGGGTCAGGAATCTGGGAGCCCGGCACCAACTCCTGCAGCATACCGGATTGAAGCGCGGCAAAGTATAAATCCTGCCGCCTGTTATACTTTAACACCACTTGCACACTGCCCTGACAAAAGCCGCAAGAGCCATCGTAAAAAACGATGGCTCTTCCTTTTAGCTTCTCTCTTGTATCCGGAATCATGAATTATCTTACAATCTCTACCCAGCCTTTATACTTCTTCCTCGACTCAGCAGGGTTTCTGGTAAAGAACTCCACTTCAGCCTCGTAATAGTATACGCCATCAGTGAGTCGGTTGCCGTCCTTGTCCACGCCACGCCAGTTAATGAACACATCGTCGCCGGTAGTGGCCGTTTTCTCAAATACCTGCACGCCCCATCGGTTAAACACCTTGAACTTCATGCTCTTGATAAAGGCTGCCCGTTTATCCGGACGGAACACATCGTTCAGGCCGTCACCGTTCGGGGTAATGATGTTTGGCAGGATAAAGGTAATACAGTTATCGTTACAAACCTCGTTGCTTAACGGGCTTTCTATACCTCTTACATCGGTGGCCGTTACCACATAGCAACCCGCAAACGACTGCAGGCCAGTATGCGCAAAGGTAGTTTCCTTGGTGGTGGCCAGTTTAACAAACTCCTCGTTATCCGTAGGTTTAAAGTATACCGTGTAGAAATCGATCTGATCGGTACACTCCCCGGTAATCTGCGGCACCCAGCTCAGTACGTTCTGGTATGGCGGCTGCGTAGGGTTCTGGCTAAAGGCTGCACAATCTAATTGCTGAATACTTAGAATTGGCGCACACACAATCTTGGGCAAGGTGGCACACACGCGCTGGCTGTTGTTCCGAAGCGGCGAAGGCACATTTCGGATATCGTAAGTACCCACTGTTTGTACATAGTAACAGTACTGCACGCCACGTTGCAAGGCCAGGTTGTTAAAAGTGCCCCGGTCCACGTAAGTGCCGCTGGTTGCTGTGGCTGTTACACTGTCTATCAATGTAAACGTGCCGTTTATTTCACGGTAAATGCGGTGCCTTCTGCCCTGGTTCATCCATGGCACGCTGTAGGTCCAGTTCAGGGTTATCTCCTTTTGGTCGCCGGTTGCAGGCGCAACTGTCAGGAACACGCTGGAGGCCTCGGTGCTTTCGCGCAGCTCCGTTGGTTGTGCACCCGGTGTTGGAGCCTGGTAGAACTCCAGCTTATACCGGTAGGCTTTCTCTACAGTGTTTAGTCCCTGGTCCACAAAAACGGTATCCCTCATGTCCTGGGTGCGTTTCAATTCCACAAAGCCGGTGCCTGTCTGCATGCCCTCCTTACGGAACAGGCGGTACTCCAGGGGCTGCGTCAGCTTGGAAACATCGCGTGGCTGCGTCCATTTAACAGTTATCTGCCCATTGGTGCGGTCAGTTCTGTCTACGGTCACGTTTGTCAGGTAAGGGATGTCCTGCTCAACAGTGATACAGGTTTCGTTAGAAGCAAGGCTTTTACCCCTGGCCGGTCCCGGAAACTCCGCATAAATGATGTAGCAATACTCCACACCTGCTTTCAGGCCTGCCCCTTTGTTGTCGTCGGTAAACGTGATCTCACTGGCCGCTACCTCCCCTATCAGCACATAGCCGGTACTGGCCGGCACACCGGTCTGGCACTTGTCAGGCACAAAGCCAGATGGCCCCTCCCGGCGGTATATCCGGATGGTGGAGGCGTTTTGGCAAATGTACCTGTCCCAGGTGATTGTAGCGGTGCGGTTGGTGGCGGTGGCCAACAGGTTTTGTGGCGGTGGCCCAACCACGGTGATGTTCCAGGGTTGCAGGTCGGCCAGTTTGGTCTCGCTAGGCGGCCGTATGTCTTCGGCTTTAAAGATCACCTGGTATGGCCTCTCCCGCACGTTTGCACAGGTAGTAGACCAGGTAAACAGGCCTGTTGCCACACCCGCGTTGCTGCTGGTTTGCCTGAAAGTGGCCGGTGGTATGATACCGCTGCTCGCCGTCAGGCGAATGAAGTCGTTGTCAGGGTCTGTGGCCCTGATGTTTCCGATAAGTGTGGTTCCCGCTATGATACAGGTATCTTTCGGGGCTAGCTGCGGAGGCCTATTGGGCGTTTCCTTTACAATGATCTGCATATCACGGACCACCTCACCTATTTTTACGGCACCTCCCGGAGATACACGCCACTCCTCCACCACAAAGGCTACATTGTATTCACCCTTTACGCAGGGTGCGTCCCAGACAAGCTGCCCGGTCCGGACATCGATGGTCAGGGTAGAGGTCCCGCTGCCTGAAGCTCGTGAACAGCCACCCCCAAACAGGTTCGGCAGCACATAGCCGGGCACATTAGCTGGCTCTGCATTAGCCCCTGTGCGTTGCTGTGGCACACGTAGCTTAAAAGCAAGGCTGTCACCGTCTGCGTCAAAAGCGCCTGGGTTATGTACATACACCCGTCCAACGGCAGCCATATCTACTGGGGCCACTGTTAAAACCGGCGTACTGTTAAAACCACGAAGGGGGTTGATGTTTATGGTGGTGGAGATGAAGAACGTTACCTGATCGGAAGGCGGGGCTATATTAAGTATACTTGGGTTTCGGTTTATACCTGTCCAGGAGACACGGTACGTGCCAGGGGCGCGGTAGGTGTACTCCCACCTGTATAATGCCAGCGTAACCTGGTCTGCTGGGTCGCCTACTACTATTTCGGGCCCTATGCGCGGCACGCTTAGTACGGTACCGTCACCCATTGCTATCTGTGCCACCGGGTCCTCGGCATTGGAGGGCGTATCGGTGTAGATCTTCATGGTAAAGAAAAAGCGTAAAGGGTTCGGGTTGGGTGTAGTATCCCGTTTAGCAGTAATATCTCCTGCTCTAATGTGCGTGGCCTGCGCTTCTGTAAAAGCTCCAATCAGCAATATCAACACCCACAACAGACCGCCATGCAGCAGATACCTCTTGAGTAAATTGTTTGGCATATAACTCGGGTTTGGCGGTATAATCAGCTATAAAGTAAACTAAAAAACTTCGATTTTATTGTTAACAAACGGAAGAAAAGCAGGTTTACATAGTAAAGGTTTTCTGTCCTACGCAGTACCAATTTAGATTGATTCAAAATATTAACCTAAAATTGTTTTATAATGGCCTCGCTAGTACCTTTGAGCAATTAAAAAAGCATCATTCATTAACCTACAACTAATACAGATGAATTGGTTTACTAAAACGTTTTCCAGTACAATCGGACGCAAGATCATCATGTCGATCACGGGTCTTTTCCTGTGCTCTTTCCTGGTGGTGCACCTGATTGGTAACCTGCAGCTTTTCAAAAACGACGGGGGTGCAGCCTTCAACGTTTACTCTCACTTTATGGGCACCAACCCTGTTATCCGCACCATGGAAATTGTCCTATTGCTGGGCTTCCTTTTCCATATTTACGATGCAATTGTGCTTACCCGTAAAAACAAGGCGGCAAGGCCGGTAAACTACGCCAACAACCACCCTGAGGAGAACAGCCCCTGGTCTTCCCGTAACATGGGTCTACTGGGCACGGTTATACTTGTGTTCCTGATCATCCACCTTTGGAACTTCTTTGTTCCGGCACGTTTTGGCGGCCTGGAGGGTGTTGTGGTAGAAGATGTAGAGTATGACAACCTTTACCTGCGTGTGGTAGAGTCGTTCCAGATCTGGTGGTATGTGCTTATCTACGTGCTGGCAATGGTGGCACTTGCTTATCACCTTATCCATGGTTTCCAGTCTGCTTTCCAGTCGCTGGGCCTTACACACAAGAAGTATACGCCATTTATCCAGAAGTTCGGATATGCGTTCTCGGTGATCGTTTGCCTTGGCTTCGCCATTATCCCGATCTACTTCTTCTTTTTCTTTGAGTTATAATTAGACTGAATATAGTTTACTATGATATTAGATTCTAAAATCCCGGAAGGCCCTTTAGCCGAAAAGTGGGAGAAGCATAAATTCGATGTGAAGCTGGTGAACCCGGCTAACAAGCGTAAATATGATATCATTGTGGTGGGTACAGGCCTTGCCGGTGCCTCTGCAGCTGCTACTTTCGGTGAGCTTGGCTACAACGTTAAGGCGTTCTGCTTCCAGGATTCTCCGCGCCGTGCGCACTCGATTGCCGCGCAGGGTGGTATTAACGCAGCAAAAAATTACCAGAACGACGGTGACTCCATTTTCCGCTTGTTCTACGATACGATCAAAGGCGGTGACTACCGTGCACGCGAGGCCAACGTTTACCGTCTGGCGCAGGTGTCTGTAAACATCATCGACCAGTGCGTGGCGCAGGGTGTTCCTTTCGCGCGTGAGTATGGCGGCTTGCTTGCCAACCGTTCGTTCGGTGGTGCGCAGGTGTCGCGTACATTCTATGCCCGTGGCCAAACAGGACAGCAGCTGTTATTGGGTGCATACTCTGCCCTTAACCGCCAGATCGCTTACGGTAAGGTAAAAATGTACCCTCGCACCGAAATGCTGGATGTGGTACTAGTGGACGGTAAGGCACGCGGTATCGTGGTGCGTAACCTGATCACAGGCCAGATCGAGTCGCATAGTGCACACGCGGTGGTATTGGCTACTGGTGGTTACGGAAACGTATTCTACCTGTCAACCAACGCGATGGGCTCTAACGCAACCGCTGCCTGGAGAGCACACAAAAAAGGCGCTTTGTTCGCTAACCCTTGCTTCACGCAGATTCACCCAACCTGTATCCCGGTATCAGGCGGTTACCAGTCTAAGCTTACACTGATGTCTGAGTCGCTTCGTAACGATGGACGTGTGTGGGTACCTAAAACAGTAGAGATAGCAGAGAGACTTAGAAAAGGTGAGATCTCTGTTAACGATATTAAAGAAGAAGACCGTGATTACTACCTGGAGCGTAAATATCCTGCTTTCGGTAACCTTGTTCCTCGTGACGTGGCATCGCGTAACGCGAAGCTTGTTTGCGACGAAGGACGCGGTGTAGGTTCTTCTGGCCTGGCAGTATACCTTGACTTTGCAGATGCTATCAGACGTGATGGCCAGCCGGCTATCGCAGCAAAGTATGGCAACCTGTTTGAAATGTATGCCAAGATCACAGACGAGAACCCATACGAAAGACCAATGCGTATTTACCCGGCTGTTCACTATACCATGGGTGGCCTTTGGGTAGATTACAACCTGATGACTACAGTTCCAGGCCTGTACGCAACCGGCGAGTGTAACTTCTCTGACCACGGTGCAAACCGCCTTGGTGCATCTGCCCTGATGCAGGGTCTGGCTGACGGTTACTTCGTTATACCTTACACTATCGGTGATTACCTGGCTAAAACGCCTTACGATAAAATCAGCACGGACCACCCTGCCTTTAAAGAGGCCGAGGCTTCGGTTGTTGAGAAAAACAACAGACTGTTAAGCATTAACGGTAGCCGCACTGTAGACGATTTTCATAAGGCGCTTGGCCAGATCATGTGGGATTACTGCGGTATGGCCCGTAACGCCGAAGGCCTGACGTTTGCGAAACAGGAGATCCGTAAGCTACGCGATGAGTTCTGGCAGGATGTGAAGGTAACTGGCGTAAACGAGGAGCTTAACCAGACACTGGAGAAAGCTTACCGTGTTGCCGACTTCCTGGAGCTTGGCGAACTGATGGTGGATGACGCGCTGCACAGAAACGAATCATGCGGTGGCCACTTCCGTGAGGAGTACCAGACACCAGAGAACGAAGCCCTGCGCGACGATGAGAACTTTGCTTATGTGGCAGCCTGGGAGTTTACAGGTGTTGGCAACGAGCCGGTGCTGCATAAGGAAGAACTGAAGTTCGAAAACGTGAAGCTAACGCAGCGTAGCTATAAGTAATTGATAATGAATAATTATGAATGATTAATGACTTATTAACTCATTCGTAATTCATAATTCGTAATTCATAATTAAAATAAAATGGCTGGAAGTAATCCAAATGCTAAACCGATGGACCTTACACTGAAGGTTTGGCGCCAAAAAGATAGAAACGCAGCAGGTTCAATGGTAACGTATCCGGTAAAGGGAATCTCTCCGGACATGTCGTTCCTGGAAATGCTGGATGTATTGAACGAAGACCTGCTTCGTAACGGCGAGGAGCCAATTGCCTTTGACCATGACTGCCGCGAAGGTATCTGCGGTATGTGCAGCTTGTTCATCAATGGCCGTGCACACGGCCCGGAGAGCGGCACCACCACATGCCAGCTGCACATGCGTCACTTCAAAGACGGCGACACCATCACCATCGAGCCATGGAGAGCAGCTGCTTTCCCGGTTCACAAAGACCTTGTAGTTGACCGTTCTGCTTTTGACCGCATTCAGCAGGCAGGTGGCTATATCTCTGTAAACACAGGTGGTGTGCCAGACGCAAACGCAATTCCAATTCCGAAGTCTATTGCTGATAAGGCTTTTGATGCGGCTACATGTATTGGTTGCGGCGCCTGCGTTGCAGCTTGTAAAAACGCTTCGGCTATGTTATTCGTTTCTGCCAAAGTATCTCAGTTTGCCCTGTTGCCACAAGGCCAGACAGAGCGCAAAACACGCGTTGAGAATATGGTAGCGCAGATGGACATCGAAGGCTTCGGTGCTTGCACTAACATTGGATCATGTGCTGCAGAGTGCCCGGTAGGCATCTCACTGGAGAACATTGCTATGCTTAGAAGAGAGTATATCTCTGCAACGGCGACCTCTGAGAACCTTGCATAAGCGATAATAACCAGATATGGAAAGGCGAGGCGGCTCAGGCTCCTCGCCTTTTTCTTTACCCATATATCCAGTATACTTGCAGAAAGTATAACCTTAACGGCTCGTGTGTGTTGAGGAAGTATAAATATTTATAAGAACTGATGATAACATTGATTTCCGGCACCAACAGGCCTGCCTCCAACTCAAGGGCAGTTGTAAACATGTACGCCGGCTTGCTTGAAGCCAAGGGCATACCTTACCAGGTACTTGACCTGGCCGACCTCCCTGCTGATTTTACCAGCTCTGCCTTATACGATAATGTTGGAAAGAACGAAGCGTTTAACAAGCTCAGTAGTATGATAGCCAGCGCAGACAAGTTTGTATTTGTGGTGCCAGAGTATAATTCTTCGTTCCCGGGAGTGCTCAAAGCCTTTATCGACGGTCTCTCCTACCCCAATACTTTCAGGGACAAAAAGGGAGCTTTAATCGGTATCTCTTCTGGTATGCAGGGCAGCGGGCTATCCCTGAGTCATCTCACGGACATCTTAAATTACCTGGGCATGCACATAATGGCCATGAAACCAAAGTTTGCCCACATCGAAAATAATTTTGACGGCACCAGTTTAACCAATAAACTATACCAGGAATTATTGGAGCAGCACGTGGAGCAGTTTATCAAGTTTTAAAGTATACTTTATACTTGATCTTCAGCTTTAGAAAGCCTCTAAAAGCAGAAAGGGACCCATAAATGAGTCCCTTTCTGCTTTTTATACTTTATGTATATACTTAGTCAACATTGTCGTGCAGGAAACGGTTGTCGCCAAGTATCTCGTTGTCATCGTTCAGGTTAAAGCGGGAGATGTTGCGCTCAGATGAGTGCGACACTTTCTCCAGCGACACATTGCGGCGCAGGTAAGCAGGGACATCCAGCTTCTCTTTGATGGCTTCAGTCGTGATCTCAGAGCTTAGTCTGCGCAGGCGCTCACGGCGCTCTTCCGCACGGCGCTGCATCAGCTCACGCTCCTCAGCAATTCTATCAGCTTCTCTGGTAGCACGGTCTTCATCCCTAGACACAGATCCGAAGAACTCGTTCTGTGAATTTGCATCCAAAGTATAAATAGTGCGCTGTACCTGAGGCTGCTCTACCGGCTTGCGGGCTGGCTGCTGCTGCTCAAAAGTATACTGCTGCGGTGCAGGCTCAGGAGCCGGTGCCGGCGCAGGGGTTTGTGCCTGTGGCGTAGCTATTGGAGCAACTACCGGCTTGGCAACAAATGCAGCTACTTCAGCAGATTCTGCTTTTGCAGGCTCTGCTACTTCAATTTTTTTTTGGCTTTCTAAGTCAAAAACTGTCTTTTTCGGCTCCATGATGTTATCGGTGTTGCTGGCAAAACCAGTAGCGATAACAGTTACACGGATGCTCTGACCAAGAGAAGAGTCGATACCATGGCCGAAGATAACCTCAGCTTCCTGTCCGGCTTTGTCCTGGATATATTCAGTGATCTCAGTCAGTTCGTCCATTTCCAGTTCAGCCTGCTCGCCAGACATGATAGAAAGAAGGATTTTCTGAGCACCATGGATATCAGTGTTGTTTAGCAACGGAGAAGAAAGCGCTTCTTCGGCGGCACGCAGTGCACGGCCTTCGCCCTCTGTGGTAGCAGAACCCATCACTGCAGCACCAGAGTCTTTCATAACCGTCTTAACGTCTTCAAAGTCCACGTTTACCTCAGCCGTAACCGTAATGATCTCAGCGATAGATTTGGCAGCCGTTGTCAACACGTTGTCCGCCTTGGCAAAAGCCTCACGGATAGTCAGGTTGCCGAACATCTCACGCAGCTTGTCATTCAGGATCACAAGTATGGTGTCGCAGTTCTCGCTTAGTTCTTTTACACCGTTTTCAGCGGCAAGCTTTTTCTTTTTACCCTCAAAGGCAAAAGGGGCTGTAACGATACCAACTGTAAGTATACCAAGCTCTTTGGCAACTTTAGCGATAACCGGCGCAGCACCTGTACCGGTACCACCGCCCATACCCGCCGTGATAAACACCATTTTAGTGTCGGAGCTTAGCATCTCACGGATCTCCTCTTTGCTTTCAAGAGCGGCGTGTTTGCCTTTCTCGGGGTTTGCACCCGCACCAAGACCCTCTGTCAGGTTCTGGCCAATAGCTAGTTTGTTAGGAACGCTGCTGCTCTTAAGGGCTTGTGCATCGGTATTACATATAATAAACTCAACATCTTTGATGCCTTGGTTATACATGTGGTTTACAGCGTTGCTTCCACCGCCCCCGACGCCAATCACCTTAATGATGGACTTACTGCTGGATGGTAAGTCAAAAGTGTACATTGAAGTCATGCTAAAATCTCCTGCTCTAAATTATGGGTTAATAACTTTGTTTGTTGTTGTCTATGTCATCCGACAAGAAGCCTTTGATCATCTGGAACAGGCCGCCATTGCTTTCTTTTTCTTTGGCTGGCTTCTGCTGTACCGGCTTCTTATACTCTGTTTGTTCCTGTGTTTCGGTGTACCCGGCCGCCATCTGGTCAATAGACTGATAGCCGGCAAGCACTAAACCAACACTTGTTGCATACATCGGGCTCTTCACGGCATCAATCTTTGATTTCCCCAGATGCTCGTTAGGGTAGCCAATGCGTGTGTCCATGCCTGTAATGTATTCTACAAGCTGTACCAGGTTCTGCAACTGCGAGCCACCGCCCGTGATCACGATTCCGGCAGCCAGGCTGTTGCCATACCCGGAACGCATGATCTCCGCGTAAATAAGCTCCACGATCTCTTCCATTCTGGCCTCAATAATGTAAGCCAGGTTCTTAATGGATATCTCCTTCGGAGTCCTGTCGCGCAGGCCAGGTATCGAAACGATCTCATTCTCAGACGCTTCGTCGGCAATTGCTTTACCAAACTTCACTTTCAGCTGCTCTGCCTGGTTTTGCATCACCATGCATCCCTGCTTAATATCGGAAGTTATGATGTTTCCTCCAAACGGAAGCACAGCCGTATGGCGGATAATGTTGTCTTTAAAGATGGCAAGGTCGGTGGTTCCACCGCCGATATCCACTAAAACCACACCGGCTTCTTTCTCCTCATCACTCAGCACCGACATGCAAGATGCCAATGGCTCAAGTATAAGATGCTCAACTGCGAGGCCGGCACGGGTCACACATTTGTTGATGTTGTTAATGGCATTTGACTGCGCTGTGATGATGTGGAAGTTACCCTCCAGACGCACACCAGACATACCAACCGGGTCTGTGATGCCTTCCTCGTAATCCACTTTATACTCCTGTGGCATTACATGGATGATCTCACTGCCGGGAGGCGTAACCAGGCGATACATGTCGTTGGTAAGGCGGTTCACATCGTCTATTGTGATCTCGTGGTCAGTTACCTGGCGCGTGATGCTGCCATTGTGCTGTAAACTCTTGATATGCTGACCGGCAATCCCCACATTCACGACGCCAATGTTAATGCCTGACTGTTCCTCGGCCTGCCGGATCGCTTTTTTGATAGCCTCAACGGTTTTGTCGATGTTGCTGACCATGCCACGTACCACACCCTCCGACACAGCCTTGCCCATGCCCAGTATCTCCAGCTTCCCAAATTCATTCTTCCGACCAACAAGTGCGCAAACTTTGGTTGTGCCAATGTCCAAGCCTACTACTATTTTGTCGTTCTGCATATCTGTATATTTATTCGCAAATAATCTGATCTTCGTACTCTACATTCACTCTTTTATACTTGTCCCACCCTACTACTGGCAGCACCTCTTTATAAAAGATCATTAGTTTCTTAAACTTCACCACTGCGTCGGTTGGCTTTCCAAACTCTATGGTATGGTCTCCAACCTGTGGCAGCAAAGAAACCTTGCCTTTGCCATCTATGTGCATCTGGGCAATCTGCGCCTTCCAGAATTTATCATTCTCGATAAACTGCAGTAAAGAAATATAAGCCTGTCCGGTGGAGTCTTGGAAAAACTCCCTGTCCAGGGACCGTGTTAAAGCCGATCTGGTAATGGGGATTACACGAGCTGTGTATCTGTCTGAAAGCGGAAGGATGTTGCCCTCCTCATCTATGTAGACATCCTGGTCTGGTCGTATAATTCTCGCAATAGGCCTATTCTGTTTTACATTAACATGCACATTTCCATCCAAGCCCCGGAACACCTCCGCATCTTTCACAAACTTGTTTGCCTCAATGCGCTTTTCCAGGTTTTTCAGGTCGATATCGTGGTTCGGAAGCCCCTCTAATCTTCGTTCTCCTTCGCGGGTCAGCAACCCTCTTACTTCCTTATCCCCAATAAAGTAATTGTTGTACTCATTATCAACATTTATTGTCACTTTTTTACAGATTTTTTCATTCTGCTTAGAATTGGCGAAACCTGCAAGTGCCCCGATGGTGACGATGCTACAACCTGCAAAAATTAAAGATTTTATTTTACTATTCAAGCCCATGACGTTCTTTTTCTAAAAAATTTCTGATAGGCTTTACCAGCGTGTCGATGTCACCGGCCCCAACAGTGGCCAGAACGTCATAATCGCTGTTTTTAAGCAGATTTTCAATTATATTTTCTTTCGGCAATATTTGTTTTTTCTCACAGCTCACCTTCTCCAGAATCATCTCTGAGCTTACGCCTGGTATCGGTTTTTCGCGGGCCGGATAGATATCCAGCAACACCAACTCATCGGCCGCGCTCAGGCTCTCCGCAAACTCGTCTGCAAAGTCGCGGGTGCGGCTATACAGGTGCGGCTGAAATAGTACTTTTATGCGCTTGTTTGGGTAAAGTGCACGCAACGACGACATAAAGGCCTCTATCTCTCTTGGATGGTGCGCGTAGTCATCAATGTATACTTTTCCGTTGCCTTCAAACACAAACTCAAAGCGCCTTTTAACGCCGGCAAAACTCTCAACGCCTGCCTTTATACTTTCCCCGTCCAGGCCGTTAACCTGTGCGGTTAAGATGGCAGCCAGCGTGTTCTCAACATTATGGAAACCCGGCAGGCCTAAGCGCAACCCGGCTATATTGCCAAAAGGGCTTGTCACATCAAATTCGAACCAACGCCCGTTGATGTTCAGGTTCTGCACATGCGCTTCGCCTTCGTTCAGGCCATACTTTACTACCCTCACTTCTTCATGTGCCAGGTCTGTCAAGCCTGGATCGGTAGCCTGATGTATAAAGAGGTAGCCTCCCGGCTTTACCTGCCCTATGAATTTCTGGAACGTACGGGTCAGTTCATCTTTATCGCCGTAAATATCCAGGTGATCCGCATCGGCAGAGGTTACGATCGCAACCCTTGGGTAAAGCGTCAGGAAGGAACGGTCATACTCATCGGCCTCAACTACAACTGTCTCCACTTTTGCATCGCCTTTGCTTATCAACAGGTTAGAGTTCAGGTTAGTGGAGATACCCCCCAAAAAGGCAGAGCAATCAACTCCTGCATGATGCAACAGGTGCGCAACAATCGAGGATGTGGTGGTTTTACCGTGTGTGCCAGCCACTGCAATAGTATGGGCATCTGAGGTGATTATCCCCAGTACCTCCGATCGCTTTTTTATAGCATAGCCATTTTCCTTCAGGTATGCCCACTCACTGTGCTCGGCAGGTATGGCAGGTGTTAATACTACCAGCGTCTGCTCTTTATTTTCAAGTATCTCCTGAGGCAGCAGCATTACATCGTCTTCATAGTGCACCCGGATTCCCTCCTGCTCCAATGCCTCGGTTAGTGGCGTACGGGTTTTGTCGTAGCCCCACACCGGGTAGCCTTTTGCATGGAACCAGCGGGCAATGGCACTCATGCCAATACCTCCGATGCCTAAAAAGTAGATATAGTTATACTGCTCCAGTTTCACTTGATCAGTTTTATTAGTTCGTTTACAATGTCGGCAGCCGCATTCGGCTTGCCCATTTTGAGTATGTTGTGGCTCAGGCGCTTCTGCTCCTCTTCATCCTGTGCTAACTCCAGGGCAGCTGGCACCAGCCTGGCGCTTGCCTCCTGGTCCCGCACAAGTATGGCAGCGTGCTGCTGCACAAGTGCCATGGCATTTTTGGTCTGATGGTCTTCGGCCACATTTGGCGAAGGCACTAGTATGGCCGGCTTGCCAACCAGGCAAAGCTCTGATATTGACAAAGCCCCCGCCCTGGAAACCACCACATCTGCAGCGGCATAGGCCAGGTCCATGCGCTTTATGAACTCAAAGGGTTTTATACCTTTTGCACCATACTTTTGCTCCAGTTCCTGTGCCTGCGGATAAAACGCCTTTCCTGTTTGCCAGATCAACTGGTAACCGGCCTGCACAATTTGCTCCAGGCCTGCGGCTATACTTTGGTTAATGGTTCTGGCACCCAGACTGCCTCCAATCACAAGTATGGTTTTCCTGTCAGGGTTCAAGCCAAAGTGCAACAAAGCCTCATTACGCTTCGAGTTGCTGTCCAGGATATCGCTTCGGACAGGGTTGCCAGTCAGCACCAGCTTTTCTGCCGGGAAGAAGGCCTCCATGTTCGGGTAAGCCACACATACTTTACTAACCCGTTTTGCCAGCAATTTATTGGTGATGCCGGCATAAGAATTTTGTTCCTGTATCAGGGCCGGTATGTTTCTGGCTGTTGCCGCATATAAAAGTGGTCCGCTGGCATAGCCGCCCACCCCTACCACGGCATCAGGCTTAAAATCTTTTATGATCTTGTGCGATGCTTTTATACTTGACAGCACCTTTAGCGGAAACGACAGGTTATCCAGTGTTAGCCTGCGCTGTATCCCGCTGATCCAAAGCCCCACGATCTTGTATCCCGCCTCTGGCACCTTCGTCATCTCCATACGGCCCTTAGCACCCACAAACAGGATCTCAGCCTCCGGGTTTACCGCCTTTATTTGGTTGGCAATCGCCACGGCAGGATAGATATGCCCGCCGGTACCGCCACCACTGATGATCACACGATATGGTTTGTGCTGCTTAGCCATTTACAACCGTATTTGAGGGTAACACATTGTTGGCTGCAGCCGCCACTTCACTATGCACTTCCCTGTCGGTGCGGCTTACGCTAAGTATGATCCCAAGCGATATTCCGGTAAAGATCAGGGAGGTACCACCCATACTTAGCAAAGGAAGCGGAAGACCAGTAATCGGGCCTAATCCAACGGCTACACCCATGTTTATCATGCCCTGGATTACAAGGCTAAAACTCAGGCCAGCTGACAGCAGGCCGCCAAAGGCCCCGGTACTGTTTGCCACCGTGACCAGCCCCCGATAGAGCAGTGCCAGGTATAAAAAGAGTACCACAACCCCACCCAACAGGCCATACTCTTCCAGAATAATAGCGAAGATGAAGTCGGAATATGGGTGCGGAAGAATATCGCGCTGGTCGCTGTTGCCCGGGCCCTTGCCCACAACACCGCCCGTAGCAATGGCTATGTAAGACTGCTCCAACTGGAAGGCGGTCTCGTTAGGGTCCAGGAAATCCTCTACACGGCTGATGGCTGTATCCAGACGCTGACCAACTGCCAGCATAAGCCCTCCGAATACAAGCACGATCAGGAAGGTAGAGCCTAAATATTTTATTGGAACGCGGCCGATAAACATCAGTAACATGCAGGTAGCAAACAGCAAAACAGCTGTAGAAGTGTTTGTAAGCGCTATACAACCGCAGATGCCGGCTGTCCAGAGCATCATTGGCACAAGTGTTTTTTTCCAGTCTTTTAGCTCCAACTGTACTTTTGCCAGCATACTAGCCAGGTAGGAGATCAGGGCAAGCTTGGCTAAGTCAGAGGGCTGGAACGTTTGATTAATAACCGGAATTGTGATCCAGCGTGAGGCCTCGTTAATGTTTGAGCCCCAGAAGAATGTGAACAGCAACAGGGGCACTGACAGAATCAGGGCAAACAAAGAGAGCCTGGAATAATAGCGGTAATTGATCTTGTGCGCCAGCCACATAAAGGCTAGCCCTACTAGTATCAGAGAAGAGTGCTTCAGAAGGAAATACTCTGTGTTGCCTTCATGCGATTTATACGCAAGCGTACCAGTGGCAGAATATACCACAGCCACGCTTATCAGCGAGAACATCAGGACGATTCCCCACAATACAGGGTCTCCCTTCAGGTTTTTCTGTAACCACTGTTTTATCATAAACCTTTGGCTAAATCGGTTATGTTTTTATTTCTTTAAAACTATCTTTTCAACGGCCTCTTTAAATCGCTGGCCGCGGTGCTCGTAATTATTGAACAGGTCGAAGCTGGCGCATGCCGGCGACAAAAGGACTACATCTCCAGGCGTGGCCAATGAACGGCTCAGGCGCACGGCGTACTCCATGGAGGTGGTTTCTGCAATAATTGGCACCACTCTGCCAAAAGCCTGTTTTAGTTTCTCATTGTCCTTGCCCAGGCAAACCAGCACTTTTACCTTCTCACGTGCGAGGTCTACCAGCGTGCTGTAGTCGTTGCCTTTATCCACACCGCCTGCTATCCAGACAATGGGCTGTTTTATACCTTCCAGCGCATACCACACAGCCTCCACGTTGGTGGCTTTGGAATCGTTGATGTAGGTTACTTCTTTGGCAACTCCTACCTGCTGCAAACGGTGGTCAGCGTTCTCAAATGTCTCCAGCGCTTTCGAAATTTCATCGTCAGCAACACCCAACAGCTTCGCCACCGTTACAGCCGCCATGGTGTTGTACTGGTTATGCTTGCCGATCAAACCTGATTTTGAGGTGTTAATGCTACCTGTTTGGCCTGTCAACTCCAGTTTTATACTTTGGCCTTCGAAGTATACTTTTGCGCCGCTTTCATGCTTTAAGCTGAAAGGCACTGCGGTTCCCTGGAATCTTGCTGCATTAAACGCCTTTGCAATGTTCTCATCATCAGCATTGAAAACGAAGTAGTCGCTGCCGGTCATGTTCTGGACGATGCGCAGCTTTGAGGCTGCATACTTGTCCATGCTATACTCGTAGCGGTCCAGGTGGTCGGGTGTAATGTTGGTAAGAACCCCGATATGCGCCTTGAAGCCATACATGTTGTCCAACTGGAAACTGCTCAGCTCCACCACGTAGTAATCATGCTTATCGTCGATCACCTTCTCGGCAAGGCTCTCCCCGATATTACCTGCCAACCCTACATTTAAACCCGCACTTTTCAGCAGGTGATAAGTAAGCAGCGTTGTGGTGGTTTTACCATTTGTGCCTGTAATGCAGATAAACTTTGCATCCGTGTACCTTCCGGCAAACTCTATCTCTGAGATGACCGGAATTCCTTTCTCGGTGGCTGCTTGTATAATTGGAGCTTTATTAGGAATGCCAGGACTTTTAATGATTTCATCAGCGTTCAGTATGTTTTCAAAAGTATGTGTACCTTCTTCAAATGGAATAGCAGCTGTTGCCAGTTTTGCCTTATACTGCTCCTTTATCTGCCCCATGTCCGAGACAAACACATCAAGCCCCTTCGCCTGGGCCAGCAACGCTGCCCCTACTCCACTTTCCCCGGCTCCTAGTATAGCTACTTTCATTTTGTCGTTGATCGTTGTTCGTTTTTCGTTGTCCGATGTTTGCTAAAGCCCTTTAAAATACTTTATCAGGCCATTTAACATCTGTTTACAGCTTATTACTTCGGACATTAACGGTTCAAAAGCTGTCTCAATGATATACTTTTGATCCAGAGCTACATACAGTTGCGTTTCGAGTTCATACAAAGAACCACGCGCTATGTAAAAAATCTGAATCGCATCTTTCGCATGCTGTCTTCCACAGCCTTATGCTATATTCGACACTACCGAAACGGCAGCCCTTCTTACTTGTATTGTCAATCCAAATGCTTCCTCTTTTGGAAAACCCTTTGAAACCTCGTAAATATTACCCGTTAGCTTTCTGCACCTCTTCCAAACATCCAAGTTTTTATAGTCCATATAAAACCTTTTTCCGATCAACGAATAACGATTAACGTCATTAACGAAGTTTAAGCGTTGCCAGCGTCAGGATGGCCAGCATGATGCCCACGATCCAGAAGCGGCCGACGATCTTGGATTCGTGATAGCCCAGTTTCTGGTAGTGGTGGTGCAGCGGCGACATCTTAAAGATGCGACGGCCTTCGCCATACTTCTTCTTGGTATACTTAAAGTAACTCACCTGCAGCATTACCGACAGGTTCTCCACCAGGAAGATGCCGCACAGGATCGGGATCAAAAGTTCTTTTCTAACAATCAGTGACAGTACCGCAATGATACCGCCAATAGCAAGGCTGCCCGTATCGCCCATGAACACCTGCGCCGGGTACGTGTTATACCACAAGAAGCCAACGCACGCCCCCACAAAGGCCAGACAGAAAATCGTAAGCTCACCAGAGTTCGGGATAAACATGATATCCAGGTAGTCGGCGAAGATGGTGTTACCGGAAACCCAGGCAAAGATCGCCAGCGTTACGCCAATAATGGCCGAAGTACCAGCCGCCAGGCCGTCAATGCCGTCGGTGATGTTGGCGCCATTGGATACAGCAGTGATCACCAGGATCACAAACGGAATATACAGGTAGCACGACCAGTCCTGGAACAAAGGGCCGGCAAAGGCAAACAGGTTGCAGTAGTCCAGCTCGTTGTTTTTGCGGAACGGGATGGTGGTGATCATGCTGTGCACGTCGGTATAATACCTGGATGCGTTCACAGCGGAGGTACTGCCATCCGAGAAAATGTACTGGCGCACCACCACATCATCGTTGAAGTATAGCGTAAGGCCCACGATCAGACCCAAACCAATCTGACCCAGTATCTTGAAACGGCCAGCCAGACCTTCCTTGTTCTTTCTGAATACCTTGATATAATCATCCAGAAAGCCTATCAAGCCCAACCAAACCGTAGACACCAGCATCAGGATGATGTAGATATTGTCGAGCCTCGCAAAAAGCAGTGTTGGCACTAGTATGGCAAGTATGATGATCAGGCCGCCCATGGTTGGGGTACCTTTCTTCTCCAATTGTCCTTCAAGCCCAAGGTCGCGGATGCTTTCGCCCACCTGCTTGCGCTGCAGCACTTTTATCAGTCTTCCGCCAAAGATCATCGCTATCAGCAGCGACACAAGGGTAGCCATACCTGCCCTGAAGGAGATGTACTGGAATACACCTGCTCCAATGAAGTCAAACTCGCGGTCGAGGTATGTAAAAAGGTGATATAACATTTAACGTTTACTTCGTTTACCTTTAGCTTTTATAGTTTTTATTTACCTAGCTGCTGAAACATCTCGCGCAACACCTGCTTATCGTCAAAGTCAGTTTTCACGCCTTTGATCTCCTGGTAGGTTTCGTGTCCTTTGCCGGCCACAAGTATAATGTCGTT
Source organism: Pontibacter sp. GD7 (assembly GCF_058216375.1). NCBI lineage: Bacteria > Pseudomonadati > Bacteroidota > Cytophagia > Cytophagales > Hymenobacteraceae > Pontibacter > Pontibacter sp. GD7. The sequence continues at coordinate 146,480 of NZ_JBYZMP010000007.1, forward strand.
CGGCTCGGCCAGCATACAGGCCGTTTTAATGGCCTCTCTCCTGTCCAACACCGACAATGTTTTCTTAAAATCGAGCGGCTTAACGCCCTTCTGCATGTCCTCAAGTATGGCCTGCGGCTCCTCGAACCTTGGGTTATCAGAAGTAAGTATAACTTTATCGCTCAGGCGGCAGGCAATGTCTGCCATCAATGGCCTTTTCGACGCATCACGGTTACCGCCACAGCCTACCACTGTTATCACTTTCTGCAATGGCGTGCGAATCTGCTGTATGGTATTCAGCACATTCTCCAGTGCATCCGGAGTATGGGCATAATCCACGATACCGGTAATATGAGCGTCCGAAACGATGTAGTCGAAACGCCCTGCGGCCGTGTTCAGGCTCGAAAGCACCGTAAGCACTTCCACCGGATCTTCACCAAGCAATACTGCGGCGGCATACACCCCCAGGAAGTTGTAAGCGTTGAAAGCACCAATCAGTTTGCACCAGATCTCATGCCCGTCCACTTCCATGTGCAGGCCTTGTATGGTGTTATCAATGATGCGCGCCTTAAACTCTGTAGCTTTGCGCAATGAGAATTCATGCACTTCGGCCTTTGTGTTCTGCACCATCACAGGTCCACGCTTGTCATCAGTGTTCACCAATGCAAAGGCGCCTTTCGGCAGTATGTCAAAGAAAGATTTTTTTGCCTTGATATACTCGTCGAAAGTATGGTGGTAGTCTAAATGGTCGTGGGTGATGTTTGTGAAGACACCTCCAGCAAACTGTAGCCCTGCCACGCGCTTCTGCACCATGGCATGCGAACTAACCTCCATAAAGCAAAACGCGCATCCGGCTTTCACCATTTGTGCGAGTAACTCGTTCAGCTTCACAGCATCCGGGGTAGTGTGCGTTGATGGGATCACCGTTTCGTCTATCTGGTTTTGCACCGTAGACAGCATGCCCACATGGTAGCCCAGTTCTCTGAAAAGCTTGTGCAGCAGCGTAACTGTGCTTGTTTTGCCGTTTGTACCTGTTACGCCTACCAGTTTCAGTTTTTTAGACGGATAGTCGTAAAAAGCGGCGGCCATTTTACCCAGCGCATCGCCAGAGTCCTCTACCTGCACATAGGTTATACTTTCCTTTGGCTCGGTGGGCAATTCTTCGCATATGATGGCTGCAGCCCCGGCTTCCTCGGCCTTCTGGATAAATGCATGTCCATCGGTCTGCACCCCGCGCACGGCCACAAAGGCTACCCCTTCGCGCACCTGCCGTGAGTCGAACGTGATAGCCTCGATCGCTATATCGGTTGCCCCTTGTATTTGCAGGGGTTTAATGTCTTTTAATATGTTCTGCAGCAATATCATTAGCTCAGTACAATTGTAATTTTCATTTTCTTGGTAATGCCAGTGCCCGGCTCCAGCGACTGTTGTTTTACCCGTTTGCCAACTCCCTGCACTTTTACGTCCAGGTGCTGGTTACCAAGTATAAACAGGGCATCGCGTAAGGTCATCCCCACCACATCCGGCACCTTGTTGGCCAGAACAGGTGTTGGATTAAAGTCCAGGGAGCGCATTTTAGGCTCTACCTTCACCCACTCCTCGTCTGTCAGGTTAGGGTGGTGGCTGACGCCGATCTTATTGCATATGTAAGTCAGGTCTTCCAGGCTGCCCGCCTCTACCCCTGGCATACTGTCTTTGTTTGGCACCATGCGGGCACGCAACGGCTTATGCATGGCAAGGTCTCGGGCGTAGGCTTTGTCAGCCAGCTCCTTAAATACCGGCGCAGCCACGTCGCCGCCATACACGTTCACCCCTTTCGGGCTGTCTATGATCACGATGCAGCTATACTTTGGCTTATCGGCCGGGAAGTAACCTGCAAATGATGTGGAGTACTCCATTACATAGCGGCCATCCTTCACCTTTCTGGCTGTGCCGGTCTTGCCTGCCACTTTATAGTCCTTGCTATGGATGTTTTTAGCTGTACCGTTCTCTACAACGCCCTCCAGCATGGCACGCAGCTTCTTCAGTGTCTCGTCTGAGCAGATCTTCTCATTCAGCACACGCGTTTTGTAAGACTGGATCACGGTATTGGTCTTGCTGATCTCCTTCACGATGATCGGCTGGATCTTTACGCCATTGTTTGCCACCGCATTGTAGAAAGCCAGTGTCTGCAGCGGCGACAGTTTCATCTCATAGCCGATGGCCATGGAGGTAAGCGTGGTACCGTACCAGGTTCTGTCTTGTGGGTTCTTCATAAACGGCCTTGCCTCGCCATCCATCTGAAAGCCAAGCGTGCTGTTCAGGCCAAACTTGTTCAGGTAATCCACATAAGCCTGCGGGTTAGCGCTGAAGTGCTGCTCCATCAGTTTGGCAACGCCAATATTCGAAGACTTCTCAAAAATCTCTTTTACCGACAACACACCATAACCACCGTTCTTCGCATCGGTCATGATCGTGTTCTTGATGCGGTAACGGCCATCACCCGTGTCTATCGAGTCGTTTAGCTTTACATCCGGCGCAAACTCAAACAGGGCCATCATCGAGGCAAGCTTAAAGGTAGAACCCGGCTCGGTGCGTCCCTGGTTTCCAACCGCATAGTTATAATCCTCGATGTAACCACCCTTGGTCTTGCCCAGGTTGGCAATGGCTTTGATCTCACCGGTCTTCACCTCCATCATGATCACGCAACCATACTCGGCATTGGTTCTTTCCAGCGCTTTATACAGCGCATTCTCCGCCACGTCCTGCAGGTTAATGTCGATGGTGGTTTTGATGTCGTAACCATGCTGCGGCTTTACTTCAGTGCCATCATAGATCGGCTTGTTGCCGCCTGCGATTCGCTCAAATAAGGCCTCTCCGTCGGTACCGGCCAGGTGCTCGTTAAAGCTGAACTCGAGTCCGGCACCGTTCTTATCTTCGTTTATGAAACCAATGGTACGCTCTGCCAGGATCCCGAATGGTTTGAAGCGTTTCTCTACTTTCTCAAATATTACCCCACCCTTGTTCTTACCAGCTCTGAAGATTGGCCACTGCGCCATCATCTTCTTGTCCTGGTAGTTGATCTGCCGGCTGTTCAGGCGCAGGTATCTTCTGCCGTCGTGGCGGGCATTCTTAATCTTGCGGCGGTAATAATCCTCTGACCTGTCTTTGTAGAAACGCGCCAAAAGCATAGACAGGGAGTCTATGCCTGCATTGAAAATTTCGGCATCGGCCACGGTTGGGTCAAAGGCCACCCTGTAAAAGGGAAGCGAGGTGGCAAGTATACTTCCGTTATCTGAGTAAATATTACCCCTGGTGGCAAACACCGGTTGGTAACGGATACGACGTTCCTTCGAGATCTTTTTCCAGCGGTCTCCTTCCACAAACTGTATGCGCACCACCTTGTACACAATGGCACAGGCGCACAAACAGATAATCAGGAAGACTACCCGTACCCTTATGACGATGGATTTCTTAATATTCATCGGCAGGAACGATCACTTGATAAGGTGGCGATGAACTTTCTACAAGGCCAAGCGGCTCCACGTTGCGTGCAACCTCAGACTGCTTGCTGGCCTCCATGTAATCCGACTTGAGCGTAGTATAATCTGCGCGCAGGTCTTCTGTTTCTACTTTAACTTTATCTATCCGGCGGATGGTTTTCTCCGCAAAATGGGTGTTGCCAATGTAGAAAAGCGTAATAAGGGTAGTATAAAGTATGTATGGGAGATACTTAAGCGGAAGCCCCTCTTCAAACAGGGCGTCCACGTTTGTGTATTTATCAAGGAGAGTGAAAATACTGAAACCCTTGCGCTTTCCCTTGGGCTTTTTGGGTTGCTTTACCTCTGGCTTCATGCGCACCGAGTTGGTCTTCGGCGGGTTGGATTGTTTGATCAGAACATTTGAAGCCATAGTTACTGTAATATTTTGGAGCTATGTAATAGCCTTTTATTTAATCATCTTATTATCTTTTCTCTGCAATTCTGAGTTTGGCGCTTCTGGAGCGGCTGTTTTCGAGCAGTTCCTGCTCCGATGGAACAATTGGCTTGCGGTTAACGGCATCAAGCGGCTTTATCTCGTTCCCATAAAGGTCCTTTTCAACCTCCCCGAAAAATTTGCCTTTTGCAATAAAGTTCTTTACCAGCCTGTCCTCCAGCGAGTGGTAAGAGATCACTACTAATCTACCACCGGGCCTGAGTACTTCAGTTGCCTGCTCCAGCATTTCCTCCAGCGCCTTCATCTCATCGTTCACCTCTATCCGGAGTGCCTGAAAAACCTGCGCCAGGTATTTGTTCTCTTTCCCTTTTGGGGTGCAGGAGCTTATCGCCTGCTTAAAGTCATTTATCGTTTCGAAAGGCTTTCTGGCTCTTTTCTCCACTATCGTCCGGGCAAGCGTTCTGGCGTTTTTCACCTCACCGTAAATCCCGAAGATCCTGTGCAATTGCTCCTCAGAGTATGTCTCCAGAATCTCTTTTGCCGTAGTGCCGGCCTCTGCGTTCATGCGCATGTCCAGCGGCCCCTCGAACCTGGTGGAAAAACCACGCTCCGGCACATTGAACTGATGTGACGAAACCCCAAGATCTGCCAGTATCCCGTCCACCTGCTTTACGCCATATAGCCTCAGGTACTTTTTAAGGTCCCTGAAGTTGGCTCTCACAAACTGGAAGGCCGGGCTATCGATCTTCTTCGACTGCTCCTCTGCATCGCGGTCCTGGTCAAAACTGTAAAGCTTACCGCTTGTAAGCTTGCTTGCAATCAGTGCAGAGTGTCCGCCTCCGCCAAATGTCACGTCCACGTAAGTGCCTTCCGGCTTAATAGCCAGGGCATCCACAGACTCATGAAACAATACAGGACGATGGTATTCCATTAAATCAAAGGCTCTTCTGCCGGTTTATCACCCAAAAACTTTTGTGCCAATGCAGAGAAATTCTGCTGGTCTTTTATCAGGAACTCCTCATACTTGTCAGGGTTCCAGATCTCCACACGGTTACCAAGCCCAACTACAATGGCCTCCTTCTCCAGCTCGGCAAAACGCGCCATGGTCTTGGGCACGATAAAACGGCCTGCGCCATCCAGCTCTATCTCCGTGTTGCCACGGAAGAAATTTCGCTGAAAGTGACGGTACTCTTCGTTAAACTCATTCAGGCCTGCCACCTTGTCGTAGATCACCTTCCACTCAGCCTTTGGATAAAGCACCAGGCAAGGTTCAAATCCTCTCATCAGCACCACATGGTTGCCCGATGCCTCCGGCAGGTTGGATTTTATCTTTGCAGGTAAAACCAACCTTCCCTTCGGGTCAATCTTGCACTCATATTCGCCAGAGAGAAAGTTCATAGACAATAACAGTTTGGTCCGTAGAGTTCTCGGACATTACAAATGTAGCGATTCAACCAAACTCCACAACCACAATCTACCACTTTTTACCACTTTGTGGATAAATTATGGTAATCCACACCACTTATCCACATTATCCACACTAAAAACGCTATATATTGGGCATAAGTTTTTTTGCGCCGCATTACCTTTTTAGCTAAAATACGAGCCCAGCAAACCATAAAATACTAACTATCAATATTTTATGCGTTAATACATAGTAAATTCTCTATTCTCCACACATATCCACAGAAAAGTGGGGCAAAGTGGCGGACCGAGACCATATTTTTGAAAAAGTGGAAGAAAGTGGGGCAGATCACGTATATTTGCAACGTGAAAAGTATACTTCGCCATAGTATCTTAACCCTGCTGTTGCTGAGCGTTTTGCTTGGCTCGGTTGGTGTTGCCTTTAGCCAGGAGTTCTGTCTCATGGCAGGGGTTAAAACATCAGCACTGACAGATGAGGCCCTGAAGTGCTGCACCGGCGAAGATGCAGCCGGAGTAAACGCGGACGATTGCTGCGATGAAGCGATCGAGTACGAAAAGCTTGAGCCGGTCGCGGCCCTGAAAGGATTTAACCTGCAGTTGCCTGCATACTTCCCGAATCTGCTCAAAACCTATGCGCCGGTGCATGTGGTTAACCAGGCCGCAACGCAGCGCATTTATACTTACACCGACAGTTCTCCCCCTGTTTACGGGCGTACACTCCTGCATCGCCTGCATACCCTTATTGTCTAGCATTGATAAAGTACAAGACCAGCGCCTGCCACAGCAGATGCGCACCCCTGTTTGTATTTTAACTTTACTCAGACATACCATTAAATGAACAATAATTCTGTAAGGCAATCTGGCATGCTATTGGCCATACTTACGCTTTTTTTTATCACGTTAGTGCCAGCCACCGCACAGCAGCTAAGTGGCAGAGTGGCAGACAAGAACAACAGTACCCTCCCGTTAATTGGCGCCAATGTGGTCTGGAAAGGTACCAGCAAAGGCACTTCTACGGATGTGCTGGGCAATTTTGCACTTTCCACTGCCGATGCATTGACCCCTGAAATAATAGTGACCTACATCGGGTATAGGCCTGATACCATTAACGTAGGCGGCAAAACCCAGGTAACGATTCTGCTTGAACCAACCAGCAAACTGCAGGAAGTGGTGGTAGAAGGCCAGCAGGCGCGTTACTCCTCCCTTACTCCCACCAACTCGCAGGTGATCACCACCCGCGATCTTGAAAAATCGGCTTGCTGCAACCTGGCGGAGAGTTTCGAGACCAATGCCTCTGTGGAGGTCTCTACCACAGACGCTGTTTCGGGGGCAAAGCAGATACAGATGCTAGGGCTGGACGGTTCTTATACTTTGCTGACCACGGATAACATTCCTGCCCTGCGTGGGCTGGCCACTCCTTACAGGCTTAACTACCTCTCCGGCACTTTCATTGAGTCCATTGACATCATAAAGGGCACTGGCTCCGTGCTGAATGGTTATGAGTCGATATCGGGGCAGGTGAACGTGGCACTGAAGGACCCGGAGAAAACAGAGCGTTTATACTTTAACCTGTATGGCAACAGCCTGGCAAAGTTTGATGCCAACCTAAACCTGGCGACCTCCGTGGGCGAGAAATGGAGCACCATCCTGATGCTGCACTCGAACCACCTGGGCAACCGTGTGGACCGCAACAAGGATGGTTTTATGGACCTGCCACTGGGCACACAGTATAATGTGTTTAACAAATGGAAGTATAGCCATAAAGATGTGGTGTCAGAGTTCGGGATTAATGCCCTGCGCGAAACCAGGACAGGCGGACAACTAAAGTATAACAAGGACTTGCCGCAGGAGCAGCAGCCATTTTACGGCACACACTCTGAAACAGACAGGATCATGGCTTACAACAAGTCATCCTATACTTTCCCGGGTAAGCCTTACCAAAGCATTGGCCTGATCACCTCTGCCGCGCACCATAAATTCGATTCCAATTATGGACTGCGCCAATACGACGGAGAGCAGAACAGCGCCTCTGCCAGACTAATTTTTCAATCTATACTTGGACATACAGGCCATACTTACAAAGCCGGCCTTAGCTACAACTACGACAATTATTCTGAAGCACTATCCGACAGTTCATTTAACCGCACTGAGCGAGTTCCAGGTGCATTCGTGGAATACATCTATAATAACACAAAGAACCTAACAGTTGTAGCCGGCTCCAGAGCAGACTTTCATAACCTTTTCGGCACGGTGTTCACCCCGAGGCTTAACGTTAAGTTCGATGCAACGCCGAATTCTATTTTCAGGGTGGCGGCTGGTAGAGGATTCAGAGTAGCTAATCCAATTGCAGAAAACTCTGCTATACTTGTAAGCTCCAGAAGTATAAAAACCACAGAAGACCTAAAGCCAGAACAGGCCTGGAACCTGGGTGGATCTTTTACCCACTTCTTTGAGCTTGGCGGAAGACCCGGCACTTTTGTGACGGATTACTACTACACTACTTTCACGGACCAGGTAGTGCTGGATATGTACTCTAACCATGCACAGGCCCAGTTTTATAACTTAGATGGCAGGTCGTTTTCCAAAAGCTTCCAGACGGAGGTGCAGTATGAAGTGTTAAAGGGCCTTGATGTGAAAGCGGCTTATAAGTTCTTTGATGTGAAGACCACTTACCAAGGCACGCTCATTCAGAAACCCATGATCCCGCAGCACCGTTTCTTTGTGAACCTTGGCTTTGCCACCCCATTCGATAAATGGCGTGCCGACCTTACAGGACAATACTTTGGCCTGATGCCGCTTGCCCCGATAGAGCAGGCAGGCATGAACGAATCCGAGAGGTTTTATACTTTTAATGCCCAGGTTAGCAGGGCCTTTAAGCGCTGGGAAGTATACTTAGGCGGTGAGAACCTTCTGAACTACAGGCAGCCAAACCCTGTTGTGGGGGCTGAGCAGCCTTTTGGCCCAAATTTTGACGCAAGCATGGTCTGGGGACCAATAACAGGACGGGTGATTTATGCCGGCCTGCGCTTTAAAATGGATTAACCACATATCAAATAAACAATAACCCATGAAAATTTTGAAATCGTTATTAGTGGCACTGGTGCTTACACTGGTTGGCTTTGGCGCAAACGCTCAGTCTCAGAACAAAAATGAGCAGACTGTAAAGATCAAGACATCTGCTGTGTGCGGCATGTGTAAGAAAACAATAGAGAAGGCCATGGCCTATGAGAAAGGCGTAAAAACATCTTCACTGGATGTGGAATCTAAAGTGCTGACGGTAGTTTTTGACAGCCGCAAGACAAGCGTGGACAATTTGCGCAAAGCCGTAAACGAGTCTGGTTACGATGCTGATGACAAACCAGCTTCTGAGCGTGCCTACAAAAGGCTGGATGACTGTTGCAAAAAAGAGGCTGGCAGCCACTAATAACAGCTACTAAAGTATAAACAGGAAGGGGAGCCAAAATTGGCTCCCCTTCCTGTTTATACTTTGCGTTTCCTAAAATTTAAATCCTACGTGCAGGCCAACCGACAGCATGGGTGTTCCGCTGGAATAGTAGTAATAGCCTACCCTACCGCCTGCCACGCCATTGCGCAGGATATTAAAGTCATTTTCGATGAAGCCGTTATATCCCACATCGGAGGTCTTAATGTGCTTTACAGAGCCATCTACGGTACCATCTTTTGCGTTTGAGTTTATTTCGGCACGGTGCCTGCCCCCTACTCCGCCACCAATCCTGAACGCCACAGACTCGTTGTTGAGCAGGTCGAAGCTGGCCTCCAGGTTTGCCATATAAAATGTGTTTTTGATGGAATAGATCTCTTTGATATCATCGTAGCGTGAGCCAGTGGCCAGCCCCAAGTTCAACCCCACAGCCACCCTTTTTCCGACATGGTGCGTGTAGCGGTTATTAAACATTAAACCTTGGCTATCATACTCCGATAACCAGATATAACTTACTCCCGCCTTCAGCATATTAGGGTCTTTACCCGCCAGGGCAGAAGACACGGAAAGCAGGAAAATAAAAGGAAGTATGTATAAGAAGCGCACAAATAGGTTCATATAAAGTTAATAAGGGTGAAATAGTGCCTCTATGGTAGCTAGTTCTGTAGGTAAACAGTGTCGTGTGTATAGCTGTATCATACTTTGCCACCACACAAATGTTTCAAAATCAACAGTAAATTATCTCACCAAACATATAATTATATGACTATCAGCATATTTAAATACTACACCTGATACCACAGAATAGCACTATCACAATACACACTTATACTTTCGCCTTGTACAGTTGCCACCACGGCAGGTATGGCTTGTCGTGGTGCTCGTAGTGGTAACCGAAGAAGTAGCAACTGATAAAAGCCCACAGGTGGTTTTTACTTTGCGTGGAGGATTTATGCGGATTTTCGGGTGCATGCTGTCCCCGGTGAGGCAAATAGGTGCCGAAATAGAAAAGCTGGAAAGTGGCAATTATGGCAGGCAGCATCCAGAAAAGGACCACATTCTCCAGCGGGAAAAACAGCTGCAGCACATTGTAGGTAACAGCCATCAGGAGTATCTGCCACCAGGCAATGTAATTGCTGAGAAAGCTGAAGTACCAGGGCCAGAAAGAGCCATGATGATAGTCGGGGTCGTGCTCGGTGGCCACATGGCGGTGGTGCTGGTGATGCTTAGGCAACAGCCGCGGATACCAGTTGTATGCAAACAAAAACGCCGCCACAGTGCCAATGGCCTTGTTTAAACGGGGCCTGCCTGGTGCTGCTACCCCGTGCATGGCATCGTGGGCAGTAATAAACAGGCCGGTGTACAGGTGGGTTTGTAACAGCACAAAAAGGTAGGTCAGCGGCGATGCAAAGGATACTTCAAAAGCAGCAAGCAAGTATGCTAAAAGGATGAACCAGCAGCTCACGATAACTGCCGCGATCACAATCCCCCTCTTATCATGCTGCCGTTCTTTAGCCATGTATACTAAACGCAAATAGGTTTATACTTCCATCCCAAGCAGCGCCTCTTTCACCTCTTCCATCAGCCACATTGGCGTAGAGGTAGCGCCACAAATACCCACTGAGTCACCGTTGGCGAACCAATCGGGCTGCAACTCCTCTACTTTTGAAATAAAGTAAGTATGCGCGTTGGTGTCTTTACATACCTGGTACAGCACTTTGCCATTAGACGACTTTGTGCCCGAAACAAAGATGACCTTATCATACTTTGAGGCAAAACTACGGAGCTCTTTGTCACGGTTTGACACCTGTCTGCAAATGGTATCGTTGGCATTTACCTCATACCCGCGCTGCTCCAGTTTGTCTTTTATAGTATAAAAGTTATCTGTGCTCTTGGTGGTCTGGCTGTAGAGGGTAATGGTGGCGGGCAGCTCATGCTGTAGCAGTTCGTCTATACTTTCGAACACAACCGCCTGGTTGTTTGTCTGCCCCAGTAATCCCAGCACCTCGGCATGGCCGTGCTTGCCATAGATAAAGATCGGCTCCTGCTTGTCGTAAGACGACTTGATGCGGTTTTGCAGCTTTAGTACTACCGGGCAGGAGGCATCTACCAGCGTTAGGTTATTCTGCAGCGCGATCTGGTAGGTTTCAGGGGGCTCGCCGTGTGCCCTGATAAGTACCGCCTCGTTTTTAAGCTCTCGCAGCTGCTCATGGTTGATGATGCGCAGCCCACGCTGCTGCAGCCGCTCTACCTCCACATCGTTGTGCACGATATCCCCTAAACAATACAGATACCCCTGCTCGTCCAGCAAGTCTTCGGCCATCTGAATGGCATACACCACCCCAAAGCAAAAGCCGGAATTAGGATCAATTGTAACACGCAAGCTGCTCATACTCTTTATACAACTGTGGGTTGATATTGTTTAATGCTCTTACGCTGTTTTATGCCTTCGTACAACGAAATTGTTACCAAAAGCATCAGCATTGAGTACATGGTATCCTCAACGGGTATGGAAACAATCCTGAGCCCAAGGTTATAAGTGTTATTATACCATACTATGGGCAGGTAAGTAAGCACACCGTTTACCAGCAGAAAAGGCACCAGGTGCACGAGGTAGGCCATAAAAAATCGGCCCAGGTAACGCGAATCAAAATATTTAAGGTGCAGCAGCAGGGCCAGGGCCAGCAGCATAAAGGTTACAGAAGTATAAACCCTGCCAATGTTAAAAATGGCAACCAGCGGAAGGATGATCAAAAGTATAAATGCGATTCCCTTCGCATAAGGCTCCAGCAGGTCTCTTCTGATATACGCCTTCAGTACATCATAAATAAACACACAGGCATAAGGCACGGTAATAAAGAACAGGATCTCCTCAATCGGCAAGCCCAGCAAGTATAAACCTGTCAGGTATTCCGGGTTAAAGCCCCACACGCCTACCTCTGTAAACACCACATCCCAGGCAATAAAGAACGCGGCATTGGCAAGTATGGCAGGCCAGAGCGCAAACCACCTTTTGTAAAAGGCCACCTTCCTGTCGAATGACAGCAGTAAAGGAAAGGCAATCGTGAAGATGTTCAGATAGAGGTATAAATACATAACTTAATTTATTTAACTAACACGTTTGCCAGAGCCTGAGTGCTCAGTGCACTCCCGCAACAAACATATTTCTGTATTGCCTTAGTTCGGTAAGCTCCTCTTCGCTGCAACAGCCCAGCGAGATCATGATGTCACATACGGTTTGCACCCACGATGCAGCCAAACCGGAGCCGGTTGCATTTCTAAGGCAGGACATAACAATCTTCTTATCCTCGCTCAGGTGCTGGCTCATTTTCAGATACCTGGGCACATTGCTCTCTACTGTGTAACGCAGAAACCGGATCTCTGCGTTGCTGGCATTTATCTCCACGGCCTGTTCAAACAGCTTTGCCGACGCTTTCAGGTGCCTGAGCTTTGACACTACCATGGTGGCATACTTTGCCTCTATGGCCTCAGCCGCAGCCTTATAAGCCAGCACCACAGGATCTTTGCCGTCATAGGCCTGCATTACCTGGCAAAACAGTTCACCGGCCTTGCTGTTTTCGCTTGCCTGCCGGTACAGACCACGCAATTGCGCCACATCGTAGCTAGAACTAAGATTACCCGAAACTGTTTTAAACAGGGGCAAAAAAATTAAGATTAAAATTAATGCGGATTTCATTTTACCTGGATACTTAAAAGATTAACAAAACCTGATCTGCCAAGCCGTACAATTACTTTTTGCACACACATATGCAACAGCTATCGGTAATCGGCATTCAGGGTTTGTAAACTAGTTAAGCATGCAGGCAAAGGGTAAAACAGTCTGTACAGACAAGCCTTAAAAAAACCATATGCATTGCCGAAGCACGGCAACACGATTTGAGTAAAAACTTGCTTGAATATGAGTACAGGTGTTATACTTTTATACAGGCATTTAAATAGCTATGTTTCGCAGTGCCTGCCGCTCTGCCTCGGTGCAATGATCTTTCATCAGCATAAAATTCTTAATAGTGCGCATCATATCCGTGGATACCCCTGAATCAGGGTGCGCCCTGAGCCCTTCGAATATCACGGCCTTGTCTTCCTGCAGGTGTGCACTCAGGTTAAGGTAGCGCGGCACATAATGCTCCACTGTAAATCTGAGAAAGCGTATCTCAGGGTTATTTTTATCCAGCTCAACAGCCTCCTCAAAAAAAGCTGCCGCCGTTTTTATGTGCCTCAGTTTTGCATAAGGGTTCCAGTTATACTTGGCCATCACGGCTTCGGAGGCTCCTTTGTATGCCAGCCTTACCGGGTGCCGCTCTCTGTAGGCCGCCATCTTTTTATGGAAACGGTTGGCCGCCTCCTCATCTTTACTGGCCTGCAGGTACTCCTGTCGCAGGGTGGCAAGGCTATAAGTTTTGTTGTTGTCTGCCGGAGAAGTATAAAAGGTAAAGCCCAGCAGTAAGCAGAGTAAGCATGTAATCATTAAATAACGTTTAGTCTGTACTTGAGATACGATCCCAGCAGCAAAGCGAGTTTAGTATTGTCAGGCACTCTTACGCGTTCTTTCAGTATATGGGTTGCCGGCAGGTTCTGTATCTTCCGGAAAAGCTTGAGATAATACACATAGGCCAGGTATACTCCCATTCGCGCAGCCTTGGGCAGCGCCATTATCCCTTCATAGGCATCTTCGAAATCTTTAAGTATATCTGCCTCTATCTCGGACTTGCTGGCGTTGTTAAAATTCTTGTAATCAACTTTCGGGAAATATACCCTGCCGCGTTCATCGTGGTCGCTGCGCATGTCTCTCAGGAAATTAACCTTCTGGAAAGCGGCGCCCAAGCTCCGTGCCGGCTTCTCCAGTTGCTTAAATTGCTCCTGGTCACCTTCGCAGAATACTTTCAGGCACATCAGGCCAACCACTTCTGCAGAGCCATAAATGTACTCCTCGTAAAGCGACCTGTCATACTCCTGGTCATCGAGGTCCATTTCCATACTTTTCAGGAACGCCTCAATGTAAGCCTTATCGATCTGGTACTCGTTTACCACACACTGGAAAGCATGCAGCACAGGGTTCAGACTGATACCGTTATCAATCGCCTCGAAGGTCTGCTTCTTAAAATCCTGCAGCAGTTTGCGCTTATCGTGTTCATGGAAGGTGTCCACGATCTCATCGGCGCAGCGCACAAAGCCATAAATGGCGTATATCGGCATATGAAATTTTTTGTCCAGCGTTTTGATACCCAGCGTAAAGGAGGTGCTGTAAGCTTCTGTTACTACTTTACTGCATTGTAAACACGTATCCCTGAATAAATCCATGAGCCTTATTGGTTTGATTGCTTTATACTTTAACCGCAACAGGCGCTGCGTACTCTTTTGCAATTTCTTTTGCCACTACCTGCCCCGAAATAAGCGATGGCGGAACTCCGGGGCCGGGCACGGTAAGCTGACCGGTATAGAAAAGGTTTGATACTTTTTTGCTCTTCAGGCTGGGCTTCAGTAGAGCTGTCTGCATAAGGGTATTGGCCAAACCATAAGCATTGCCTTTAAAGGCGTTGTAATCTGATATAAAATCGTTGTGTGCGTAGCTGCGCTTGTATACTATGGCATTACGGATTTCCTGCTTCGTTAGCTGCTCCAGCCGGTCCATTACTTTGTTAAAATACAGCTCGCGTACCTCAGCTGAATCTTGCAGGCCCGGCGCCACCGGTATAAGTATAAATAAATTCTCACAGCCTTCAGGCGCTACCGACGCATCGGTAACGGAAGGTGCGGAAGCATAGAAAAGCGGTTTTTTCGGCCATTTCGGATCTGTGTAGATCTCGTGTGCGTGTGGCCCGAAGTCTTCGTCGAAGAACAAATTATGGTGCTGCAGGCTTTGCAGCGGTTTGTTGATGCCCAGGTAAAAAATAAGGGATGAAGGGGCCATTACACGGGTATCCCAGTAACTTTGGGAGTAACTTTGGCAGGACTCAGGCAACAGATGTTGCTCTACATGATGATAATCTGCGCTTGCCACCACCACATCTGCCTCAAAATCTGATGAGCCCGTTACAACACGCGTGGCCTTTCCGTTGGCTACTTTTATCTCCTGCACATCCTGCTCATACTCAAATCTAACTCCTTTCTCGGTGGCCAGTTTTACCATACCCTCTACTATCTTGTACATGCCTCCCATCGGGTACCAGGTACCCAGGCTGATATCGGCATAGTTCATCAGACTATAGAGAGCAGGCGTGTTTTGTGGTAATGCTCCCAGAAACAGCACCGGAAACTCCATAAGCTTGAGAATGCGCTCATTTTTAAAGTAACGCCTCACATGTTTGTGGAAAGACTGGAAGACGTCCATCCGCAGCACATCCAGTAACAGCTTCGGATTCATGAACTCTGTTAGCGAGCGGCCGGGCTTGTAAACCAATTGGTTGATACCCACTTCATACTTGTAAGCAGCCTGCTCCAGAAACTTATCGAGTTGCGCTGCGCTTCCCGCTTCCATACTTTCAAATAGCTGCTGCAGCGCTGGCATTTTGGCCGGAATGTTCACAAAATCATCTTGCCCGAAAACCACCGTGTAAGATGGATCTAAACGCTTTAACTCGTAATAATCAGAAGTGCTTTTGCCAAAGCGGTTAAAGTATGACTCAAAAACGTCAGGCATCCAATACCAGCTCGGCCCCATGTCAAACGTAAAGCCATCCACGGAAAAACTCCTGGCTCTGCCGCCGGGTGTGCTGTTCTTTTCCAGAACAGTAACATCATACCCCATATCTGCCAGGCATGTGGCAGCCGACAAGCCCGAAAACCCGGAACCGATCACAACGACTTTAGTTACAGACATAGAAGAGGGTTATGGTTATGCGTCTTGTTTGTACACCTTAAGTACTTTCTTTAACTCTTTGCGAGCTATATGTATTCTGTTTTTTACGGTGCCAATCGGAATTTGAAGCTTATCGGCAATTTCCAGGTACTTGTAGCCCACATAGTACATCATAAAAGGGGTGCGGTGCTCTTCGCTGAGGTTTGCAATTGCCTTGTTAATATCACTCATGACGAAAGTTGACGTCCCTTTGTTTTGCGTCACATAATTTTCGTCGGTGTTGAGGTACTTCAGGTAATCAGCACTGTCTATGTTGCTGCTTCGCTTGGTAATCTTGTTATAGTTGTTAATGAAGGTGTTACGCATGATCGTGTATAACCATGCCTTCAAATTAGTACCTGCTTTAAACTTGTCTTTGTTTGATAAAGCCTTCAACATTGTTTCCTGAACAAGGTCTTTGGCATCGTCAGAGTTGCGGGTCAGGTTTAAAGCGGCCGGACTAAGCGATTGCGCTACCGTCTGTATCAGGTTATTAAATTCTATCGCTGTCATTTTGTTAACCTTTTTAATGTAAAACTATAAACAAATATACGAGATAAAATCAAAAAAAATAATTTTGTTTAAATATATTTGATTAATCATTAAACAAAATAGACAAACGACATTAATTTTCATGTGAATGAACATTATTACACCCTGAACGGCGTATAAAGTATAAAAAAAAAGCCCCCTGCCTTAAACAAACGTTTAAAACAGGGGGCCTGGATTTATGTGATTCTAAACTTAACCGAAAATAGAGAGTAATTCGCCGGAAGAACCAATCTTTTTAATGCTCTCCGGGAAAACTAACCGCTCATTATGCAACTGATATCCATATAAGTACACGGTACAATCAGGAAACGACTCAGCAAGTTTATCAATGTATGCCTGCAAATGATCCCTTTCCGGGCTTGATGTAAAAACAGAACAGATATAAGAGACATTAAATTGCTGATACGTCAGCAGCAGATCGTCGAAAGGGAGATTTTGCCCCAGGTAGATCACCTTCTTGTTGTTGGCACGCAGCAGGTAGTTAATGTAAAGCAATACCAGCTCATGCAGCTCTCCCTGTGGGAGGAAAAGAATATAAACCGGTGCATTTTCGGGTGCCCGCACCACCTGCCCATCAATGGCCACTATAAGTTTTTGCCTGATGAGGTTACTAACAAAATGTTCGTGTGCCGGGCTTATATTACCAGTCTGCCAGAGAATGCCTATTTTAGTCAGAAAAGGATAGATCACATCGTTCATCATCCCTTTTAAACCAAACTGCAAGGCTGCCGTGGAAAGCGTTTTGTCAAATGATTCCTCATCCATATCCACCATAGCTTTCACAAGTGTATGAATATGATGCGATCCCCTGCACGACTCATCACAAAGCTGCTGTACTTTCTCGGTTATCTGCTCAGGCCGCATTTTGGCTATTTTTGAAATTTTATAGCCACGCTCATTTAACAGCGAGATATTAAGTATAGATTTCAGGTCTGCATCATCGTAGTAACGAATGTTGGTATCGGTACGCTTAGGACACAGAATATTGTAGCGCTGCTCCCATGCCCTGATAGTATGTGCCTTGATCCCAGACAGGTGCTCTAGTTCTTTAATAGTATATTGAGCCACGTTTCTCCTCTTGTTGTTTATGAACAATCTCTTTTGCCTTCCTAAAATAGTGCGGGGCTACCCAAAGCATCCCAAAAGATTGTGAGCCATACTTTCCCTCTGTACTATGATGCACCTTATGCGCCATGTTTAAAGCTTTCAGGTAAACACTAGACGATTTACCGAAGAGCTTTAAACGCCTGTGAATAAAGACGTCATGAATCAGGAAGTAAGCAACGCCATAAAGTGTTATGCCAGCGCCTATCCAAAACCTGTAATCTATCGGCTCTGAACCAAAGACAAAAAACATCATGGCCAGAAACCCATAGTAGGCAAAAAACAGGTCATTCCACTCGAAAGCGTGCTTATGCTTAGTATGATGCGACTTATGCAGCACCCAAAGGAAGCCGTGCAGCACATACTTGTGCATTGCCCAGGCAACACC
The DNA here is from genome assembly GCF_058216375.1 of Pontibacter sp. GD7. Taxonomy (NCBI): domain Bacteria; kingdom Pseudomonadati; phylum Bacteroidota; class Cytophagia; order Cytophagales; family Hymenobacteraceae; genus Pontibacter; species Pontibacter sp. GD7. Next base: position 164,141 of record NZ_JBYZMP010000007.1, read on the forward strand.
CTCCATGGCCACAAACGTCAATAGCATTATACCGATGCCCACAATCATATTAAGCAAACAACAAGTTTAACATTTAGTTTTAAAATATTGAACAAAAGCTTACCATTTCATTGGCTCTTTGTTCAAAAAGGAGGCGATTCCACGCTGGCAGTCTTCACTGCCACGGGCAATAGCATTCATCTCCGACGCATACTGCAACCCTCCTTCCAGGCTCATTTCCTGCACACGCGCAATCATTTCCTTTGTAACTTCCATCGATTGCTTCGAATTTTCGAAGCACAACCGCTGGGCAAAAGCAAACACACGCTCTTCCAGCTCTGCGGCAGGCACAATATAATTTACAAGCCCATAGCGCTCTGCCTCTTCAGCTGAGATCAGATCACCGGTAAGCAACAACTGCTTGGCACGGGCCTCCCCTATTTTTCTCAGCAGAAACACTTTAACAATGGCAGGTATGAAACCGATCTTCACCTCGGTATATCCGAATCTGGCCTCCGGCACTGTAAACCCAAAGTCGCAGATGGCAGCAAGGCCGCAGCCCCCGGCAATTGCATGTCCGTGAATCTGCGCGATCACCACCTTCTTCAAAGTATAGATCAACCTGAAAAGCTCCATCAAGTGTGTCGAATCAGCCAGGTTTTCATGATAATCGTTTTCCTGCAGGCGCTGAATGTACTCGAGGTCTGCCCCGGCGCAAAACACTTTTCCTTCGGCTCTCAACACCACTACTTTGCATTTATCGTCTTCCTCGGCAAAGGCAAAGGCCTGTTTTAGCTGGGTTACCACTTCATAGTTAAGGGCATTTCGTTTATCGGCACGGGCTAATGTAATGTACCCTACACGCTCCTTGGTTTCATAGTGTACAAATTCTGCAGTGTGCGTTGCAGTATAATCTGTCTTTTCGTTCATGTTTTATTTTTTTAGGCTTGTTTCAAATATACGGAAGTAAGTATGCAATGCTTAAATAAACTCCACTTTTGCTTATTTGCCTGCCTCTGCCCCGCTTAAATTTATGTACGACCTCAACCCATACTTGAGTATGACGTTAAAGAAAATAAAATATTTGCTAACGAACGTTAGGTTGCTTACATTTGTTAATTATACATGGAAGCAGTGTTGAGCAGAAAAGAACAGATCGAGAGAACAGCAACGGCACTTTTTAAAACAAAAGGCTTTTCGGCTACGTCGATGCGTGACCTGGCCAATGCCTTAGGCATTGAGGCTGCCAGCATTTACTCGCATATAAAGTCTAAAGAAGAGATCTTGCAGCGCGTTTGCTTTAGAATGGCGCAGGAGTTTTTTGAGGCCCTGGATGCCGCGGAAAGTATAGATGGCAGCGCCTCCGACAGACTGCAGCGTGCTATTTCTGCCCACGTGCAGGTGCTCACAAACAACACGGCTGCCTCTGCTGTTTTTCTGCATGAGTGGCGCCACCTGAGCGAACCGCATTTAACAGAGTATTTGTCGTTGCGCGACAAGTATGAGAGCCGCTTCAGGGAGATTATCCGAAACGGTATCGAGAGCGGTGAGTTTGCGGTGCCTGACGAGAAATTTGCCACCCTGATGATCTTCTCAGGCCTGAACTGGATCCATACCTGGTACAAGCCGGATGGCAAGATGAAGCCGGAAGAGATCGCGGCCAATCTGTCGGCCATGCTTTTAACAGGATTGAACAATACAGACACTAACTTTTCGGCTGAGCCGATTCACCTTAATACACCTAACTAAACTAACTAACCGCCGGGCTGGTAACGCGGCCCGGCACCTTTTACTGAACCTTTAAACTATAGATATTATGTACGGAGGAGGAAACGTTTTTGAAGCTACTAAATTCGACGACCTGCAGACTGAAGACCCTGCAAAACTGGCCGAATTTGAAGCCCGCATTGCCAGAGGCGAAAAGATTGAGCCTACTGACTGGATGCCGGAGCTATACCGCAAGCAACTGATCCGCATGATCGAGCAGCATGCGCACTCTGAGATCATTGGAGCATTACCGGAAGGTACCTGGATCACCCGCGCCCCTGGCTTCCGCCGCAAAATGGCGCAGATGGCCAAAGTGCAGGACGAGGTAGGTCACGCACAGCTGCTATACTCTGCCGCTGAAACGCTTGGCAAGTCACGCGAGCAGATGCTGACCGACCTGATTAACGGTAAGTCGAAGTATTCCAACGTATTCAACTACCCTGCCTTTACCTGGGCAGACTCCAATATTATATCCTGGCTGATTGACGCGGGTGCGATCGTGAACCAGATGGCGAATGCTAAAGGTTCATACGGCCCATACTCTAGAGCCCTGGAGCGTATCTGCGCCGAGGAGGCTTTCCACCTGAAGTATGGCCACGACGCCGTGGTGCACATGGCGACGGGTTCTCCGAAGCAGCGCGAAATGATCCAGGCTGCCCTAAACCGCTGGTGGCCTCCGATCATGACGTTCTTCGGACCGTCTGATAAGATGAGCACGCACACGGAAACACTGATGCGCTGGAAAGTAAAAATGGCCTCTAACGACGAGTGCCGCCAGCAATTCCTGGACATGTACGTGCCGAAGATATGGGAGCTTGGCCTGACCGTGCCGGACCCGAACTTGAAAAAGAACATGGAAACCGGTCAGTGGGAATACACCGAGCCGGACTGGGATGAGTTTAAGCGCGTGATCAACGGCGATGGCCCTTGCAACGCAGAGCGCCTTGCCGTACGCCGTACCGCCGAAGAGCGTGGCGCATGGGTACGCAGAGCCCTGCTTAACCCGAAAGCAAAATACGTTCGTCCATTGGCATAGCCAATGGTAGTTAAAAGTTGAGAGTTAAAAGTTAAAAGTGATTTACCACCTACAACTCTTAACTCATAACTTTTAACTCTTAACTAATTCGAAGCTCTTAACTCATAACTAATGTTAAAGTCCCTTGACCCAAGAGTAACCCGACTGAACCTGCCGGAAGGTGAGGTTCCTGCTATGGAGCCGAAGCCGGAACTGGATCAGTTTGAAACATATGAGGCCTTCCATCAGAAGAAGGAAGGCGCTGCCCATACCTATGTAGGTCCTGTACACGCCCCTAACGAGGATGTGGCTTTCCTGTTCGCAAAGGAGCAGTATAGCCGCCGCTTCCCATGTGTAGGCCTCTGGATAGCCCGCACCGAGAACATACAGGTAACGCCTTATGCCAACGATGGTGAGAATGTGTACGACATGATGCGCATTGAAGAGCCTACGGAGCGCAGCGAACGGCCTGAGCCTTACGAGATCTTTCACCTGAAGAAGCGTGGCAAGGCCCATGCCCATGCCGGCCGTGTAATGGCAACCTCATACTTAGAAGCGCTGCAGGAAGCTAAAAAGCAATTCGGAGAGAAAGCCCCTATTGTAAATGTGTGGGTGGTAAGATCGAAAGATGTGTTGCAGTCTGCGGAAGAAGACAAAGACATGTGGACCACTATACCGGAGAAGAAATACCGTGAGGCGATTGCCTATAAAGTGATGGACAAGATCACGAAGTATAAAGAAGAACGTAAAAACACACCTGCCCAATAATGAACGAGCAAGCGATAAAAGACCTGTTATACAAACTGGCAGACGACCAGCTTATACTTGGCCACCGCAACTCCGAGTGGACTGGCTTCGGCCCGATACTGGAGGAGGACATTGCTTTCTCGTCGATGGCGCAGGATAAGATCGGACATAGCCTGGCATTTTATACTTTGCTGCAGGAACTTGGCGAAGCTGACCCGGACACCGTTGCCTTTACCCGAAACGCCAACCAGTTTCACAACAGCCAGCTGGTAGAGCTGCCAAACGGAGAGTATGATTTCAGTTTGATCCGCCATTTCCTGTACGACAATGCTGAGATCATCCGTTTTGAGATGCTTAGCCAGTCGAGCTACGAGCCAATTGCCAAGGTAGCCACCAAACTGAAAGGCGAAGTAAAATACCACGTGCTGCACGCTAACACCTGGATCAAGAACCTGGGTACATCCACTGAAGAAGCTATACTTCGCTTGCAGTCATCGTTAAACGAGGCTTTGCCTTATGCGCTGGGCATGTTCGAGAAATCGAAGTATGAGCAGGAGTTGATCAATGCTGGCGTATATGCTGGTGAGGAAGCTGTAAAAGCAGAGTGGTTAAACCGCATACAGTCGGTTCTGGAGAAAACAGACCTGAAACTGCCTGACCTGGAAAGTATAACTCCGAAGTTCGGAGGCCGCTACGGCGAGCACACAGAGCACCTACAGCCGCTACTAGACGAAATGGCTGAAGTGTTCAAGATAGACCCTACTGCTGAGTGGTAGTTTTTTTTACGTAGCACGACACACGTATCACGTAGCACGATATATCTAAGGTCGTGATACTTGATACGAGATACGTTATACGACCAAAATTATGCTGAAAAAAGAGGACATACTAACCCTGCTGGAGGAGGTAAAAGACCCTGAGATACCGGTGTTGTCGCTGGTGGACCTGGGGGTGATTACGGGTGTGGAGATATCTGAGGATGACCACGTGACCGTGAACATGACCCCTACCTTTGCCGGTTGCCCTGCCATGGACTACATGAAAAAGGATGTGGAACGCACCCTGGAGAAGCACGGCATCAGCAAGTATACGGTTAATATGACCTTTGATAAGCCTTGGGACAGTAACAAGCTTACTGAAAAGGGACGTCAGCATCTGAAAGAGTTTGGCCTGGCACCGCCGCCAAAGTATGACCTTATACTTGACCTGGATATTCTGGAGCATGTTAAGTGCCCGTACTGCGACAGTGAGAATACAGACCTGAGAACTCCTTTCGGACCAACGCTTTGCCGCTCTATGCACTACTGCAACAACTGCAAGCAGATGTTTGAGCAGTTCAAGCCTTTATAATATCCATAAAGTATAAATGAAAGAGCCGGTTAGATTTTAGCCGGCTCTTTCATTTATACTGGAATGTACTCGCTTCTCTACTTTTCACCTAAATATAGTCCGCAGCCTGTATATACTTTGTTGTTTGCCGTTATTTTCACTGTGTAAGGTCTTTCCTTACCAGACATAGCGTCTTTGCAGATCTGCTCCGTCAACTCGACAATCAGGGCACCCGCATCGGTGGTTACGCTGTAACGGGTAGTGTTGCCCTGCATGCTGGATATAGGGGTTGGGGCATTCAGCATTACATCTTCCAGCGGCCTGGTCTTGAACAAAATCTCTTTGTCACGGTCTATCTCTAACAACCAACCCGGGTTATGCCCTGTGGCTATAAAATCAACTCCTATTTTCTTTCTATCCTCCCAAAATCGGGTTTCCTCTTCTTCAAAAGCTGTATTACGTTTCAAGCTATACTGGGCTCTCAGTTCTTCATTTATCGGCTTTCCGGCCAGGTCCAGCATGCGTAACTCACCTGCAGCCGCTAGTGAGAACCTTTTCTGATCTGCCTGATCTCCGCTTAACTCTATTATTCCATCGGTTACGCTCCAGGTGCCAATCCGGGTAACAGGTTCTCCTGGCCTGTCCTCGTAAATAACCTGCTCCTCAAATTTGTAGTCATCCATCAGAGTAAGGTCATAAGTATAGCCAATACACCCGGGACAAGGTATAAACCCATGCCAGGTACCCAATACATCGTTTGGCGCAACGTTACGGTCTACAATAACAGCCTCTGTATCTCCCCAATCATCCACATCCATCACCGAGCTTCTGGAACACGCCGACAAGCCAATGCCAAACGCACACCAGATCAAAAATACTACTCTATGCTTTTTCATAGTAAGTAGTACGACGTATACTTTAACGCTGTTGTTAAGGCTGATACATCCCAGAAAAGCGAAGGGCCCCGCTTAAACAGCAAGGCCCTTCCTGAGATTTATATTTATACTTGATAGCCTTATATCTTCGCCATTTCCTCTTTCACAAAATCCACAAGGCTCTTGATATAAGCTGTACTGAAGTCAAATTTGATGCCGGCGGCTTCGTATACCTCACCAATGGAAACGGTGTAACCCAGGCTTAAAGCACGCTTGTAGGCAGCCAATCCTTCTTCCGGGTTTTCCTTAAAGTTTTTCCAAACGGCGATGGCACCCAGCTGCGCCATGGCATACTCTACATAGTAAAACGGCACTTCGTAAATGTGCAGCTGCTTTTGCCAGATGTAAGGTTTATACTTTTCGATGCCATCCCAGCTAACGATCTGGTGGTTGAAAGATTCAAAAATCCTCACCCACTCGGTATGGCGCTCTTCCTGTGTCTGCTCAGGGTTTTCGTAGATCCAATGCTGGAACTTATCCACTGTCGCAACCCACGGGAAAGTTTCGAGCACGCTTTCCAGGTGTGTACGCTTGGCACGCTTCAACTCATCCTCATCCTCAAAGAACTCATCCCAGTAGTCCATCGAGATCAGCTCCATCGACATAGAGGCCAGCTCTGCCACCTCTGATGGCGGGTGCTTGGCAGCGTTAAGCGGCAAACTGCGCGTCAGGAACGAATGTACCGCATGGCCACCCTCGTGCAACATGGTAATTACATCGCGAAGGCTTGAGGTCGCGTTCATAAAGATGAAAGGCACGCCAATCTCATCAAGCGGGTAATTGTATCCGCCCGGCGCCTTGCCTTTTCTGGATTCCAGGTCCAGGTGGCCCATTTCGCGCATAATAGCCAGGCAGTCGCCCAAGTAGGTATCCAGTTTGTAGAACACCTGTATGGTTTTCTCAAGCAGTTCGTCTCCGGTTTTAAACGGCTCCAGCGGCTTTTTGCCTGTAGGGTCAACGTCAAGGTCCCAGGGGCGCAGTTCCTCCACACCAAGGCTTTGCTTACGCTCCTCATCCAACTTCGTCAGGAAAGGCACGATGGTCTCTTTGATAGAAGCATGGAAGTCGAAGCAGTCTTTGGGCGTGTAGTCGAAACGGCCCATGGCAGCAAACATGTAGTCGCGGAAGTTGTCGAAGTCGGCGTTTACGGCTACCTGATGACGCAGCTTCAAAAGTTCATCAAACAGGTTATCCAGCTTTTCACGTTCCTGGTAGCGACGTTCCTGCACGGTGCGCCATGTTTCCTCACGCACCTTTCTGTCAGTTCGCTTCAGGCGGTCAGCGGCACGCTGCAAGGTCATTTCCTCACCATCCAGTGTTACCGTCATAGAGCCGGAGATGGCCGCGAACTGCTGTTGCTTTGTGCTTATCTCGGTTTGCAGCGGAATATTGGCTTCCCTGAATATCTCCAGTGCGCGCTCTACCCCTCTCAGATAGATTTTATACTTCTCACGTTCCAATGCAGGCTCATACGGCGAGTGCATCAGCTTTAGGTTCAGCTCATGGTCGTATGGCGCAATTTTAGGTTCGATCTCAGACACAAAGTACTGGAAAGCGGCAGTAACGTCCTCGTTCTGCGTGTCGCAGGTCATCCGGATGTAACGCCACCCCATCTCCTCTGACAGAACACTCTCCAGCTCGCTGCGGTCATACATCCACTTTTCTAACTCCTGCACACTGTTTATTTCCCGGTTTTTAAGTTCTTCAAAGTAGGGCTCTATTGTTTCCCACTTTGCAACTTTAAAATCTTCGGTTAGGTAAGTACGCTGTTTTCGCTTTGGGATACTTAAGGTCTTGGAGGCTGTGTTCATAGATCTATCACATATAACAGAAGTGTAATATAGTTACTTCTTACGAAAGTGCAAAAAAATAATAGAGCCACATTTGATAATGCGGCTCTATTACATGTAGGTACGTATATTTTGTTTAACCGATCTCGATTACCACGTTATTTGTTAGTGGGTGGCCTACGCAATTAAGCACATAACCTTCGTCTAACTCTGCATCAGAAAGGCCTTCACGCTCATCCAGGTGCACCTTTCCGCTCAGGCATTTGCCGCGGCAGGCTGTACACAAACCGGCCTGGCAAGAGTATGGCAGGTCCACGTCCTGCTCCAGGGCCGCCTCCAGTATGGTCTGGTCCGGCTCCACTTCCACATGGTACTCTGCCCCTTCGTAAATAATGGTAACTGTCTGGGTGGTTATTTCGCCGTCATCTTCTGTAGCCAGCACATCGCCATGCTGGGCCTGCTGTTGCTGCTCTATGAGTTTATTGCTCACAAAGCTCTCCCTGAAAATTCTGTCAGCGGGCACATGCAGCACATCCAAAGCATGGCGCACTTCTTCCATCATGCCTTCAGGGCCGCACATATAGTACACGGCATTGCTCACTTTGGCCAGTTGCAAACGCTCCAGGATCTTGATGATCAGGCTCTGATTCATGCGGCCACGGTTTTCGCAGGCCTCTTTTGGCTGGCTGTAGATGTATACTATCTTTAGACGCTCGGCAAACTGCTGCTCCAGTGCCTGTAACTGCTCTTTAAAGATAACCGAGTTTTCGTCTGTGTTACCGTAAAGCAATGTTACCTGGCTGTTTGGCTCTTCGCGCAGCACCGCCTTAAGTATAGACATGAGTGGCGTTATGCCACTGCCGGCACCAAACAGCAGCACTTGGCGCTGGTTGTCCGGGGCACAGGTAAGGCAAAAATTACCAATTGGCTGCATCACCTTTATCTCGTCGCCAACTTTAGCGTTATCGATCAGGTAATTGGAAACAAGTCCTCCTGAAACACGCTTGACGGTAACCGCCAAACGCGGGGCCTCGTGTGGCGTGCTACTTAGTGAGTATGAGCGGCGAACTTCCTTTCCGTCGATGTTAAGGATAAGGGTCAGGAACTGCCCTGGCTTGTAGGGTATAGTTTGTTTTTCTGGGTGCTCAAAATGTATGGTAACGGCATCCGAAGTTTCGTGCGTGAGCTCAACAACCTTCAGATTCAAGTATGGACTACTCATTTTGCTATGCTTTATCTCTTAAGAATTTGCTTTTAAACCTGTTTAGAAGGTGAAAGTTACGATAATATAGTTTCTTCTTTAAAAAGAGAATTAAAAATTCGCCGTTCACTAAATTTTTTCTATATTTAATGTAATAAAATAAATATCGCTTGCAATTGATATAAAAAAAAGATGCAACTTTGCAGTGTGCTTTCGAGCATCCGACGATAGACTTCGGAACTGCCTGAAGTCTTGCCGCCGCCCCTTAGCAATAACAACTACTTGAAAACAATAATGCTCTACAAACTGACACTCAAAAACTGTGAAAAAACCGTAGTGGTGGACGACCGCACCTACGAGTACATCCAAAACAACGCGTACCTGCAGCAGATCGAATTTCTGAAGCACCTGCGCATTCACTCTAACGGCTATGCCTTCTTCCAGAAGAACTGGCCGCTGAAAGACGGTAAATACCGCAACGAAACCATTTATCTGCACAAGATGATCGGGGAACAGTTGCTGGAGAAGCCTGAAAGCGACATAAAGCTGTATGTGCATTTTATAAATGGCAACAAGCTGGACTGCCGCCGCGAAAACCTGGAGTGGGCACCGCTGTGCAAAATTGTAAGAAACACCGCCAAAACCGAGAACAAGCTGGGTGTGCGTGGCGTGCACAAGGAGGCGCAGAAGTACCGGGCCATTATACACTATAACAAACAGCGTATAAACCTGGGCACTTTCGAAACCTTGCAAGAGGCAGCACAAGCCTACAGTAAAAAATCTGAAGAACTTTTCGGCAAAACCAAGAGTCTTAAAACGCTCTCGAAGTATGTAGAGGAAGAGATGGCCTAGCCTTTTCTGTTAACTGCATCTGCGTTTGCCGCGTCTTCCATAGCTTATGAGTAATACAAAAGACCTTAGTGCTATACTAAGCCGGCACAGCCATGATTTTGCGCCCGTGCTGGATGCGGACCTGAACGCAGATGCAGTTTGCACCCTCGACTTTACTGCCGAAAACACACTGCTGCAGCAAACCAACCTGCTTGATACCGAAGCCTTTAACAAAGCTGTGCAACAGATGCTGCACGCGCAAAAGGCACGCATAGGCGTGGGCGGTTACCTGGAGGACCGGTTTATTTACCGCAGAAGCAAGCACTTCGACGTGGCCGCCGAAAGTCGCAACCTGCACCTTGGTGTGGATGTGTGGCTCGATGCAGGTACCACTGTGTTCACCCCGCTGGATGCCACCGTGCACAGCTTTCAGGATAACGACAACTTCGGCGACTACGGCCCTACCATAATATTGGCACACGAGCTGGAAGGCCATACTTTTTATACTTTGTACGGACACCTGAACCGCGCTTCATTAGAAGGGCTGGAAGTTGGGAAGCGCTTTGCCAAAGGTGAAAAAATAGCAGAAGTAGGTCCTTATCCTGAGAATGGAAACTGGCCGCCGCATTTGCACTTTCAGGTGATGTGTGCCATGGAAGGAAAGTATGGCGATTACCCGGGCGTGGCCACCACATCGGAAAAGGCTAAGTATGAGCAGCTTTGCCCAAACCCAAACCTGATTCTGAAGTGCCGCCATTTGGGCTAAGTTTGCAAAACCTTTAATTTTTAATTAAAATGCCATTTTAGGCACTGCTGAGCAGGCAGTGCCTTTTTGTTTTACCACCCTTTTATACTTTTAAGAATGTTTGACTTAGAGAAGTACAGTGTATTGGCCGTAGACTTTGTGGTGCTTTATGGCATGAAACTGTTGCTGGCTATACTTATACTTGTTTTTGGTGCATGGCTTATCAAGCGCCTGAACCGCGTGATCGGCAACCTGATGATTCGCAAAAACGTGGACCCGTCGCTGAGGCCGTTTTTGGGGAGCATCGTAAGCGTTGCCCTTTGGGTAATTCTGGTTGTCGTGGTGATTTCACAGATTGGTGTGGAGATGACTTCCTTTATTGCGGTGCTCGGCTCTGCTGGCTTGGCTGTTGGTTTGGCTTTGCAGGGCAGTCTTTCCAACTTTGCCGGCGGGGTGCTTATACTTACCATCAAGCCATTCAGGGTTGGCGATTTTATTGATGCCCAGGGCCAAAGCGGCACGGTACACCTCATCAACATCTTTAACACGGTGCTTAAAACTGCCGACAACAAAACCATTTACCTGCCTAACGGGCCATTGGCATCGTCGGTGGTGGTGAACTACTCGGTAGAGGCCACCCGCCGCGTGGAGTTGCTTTTCACTGTTTCGGTAAACAACGACATTGGTAAAGTGCGCCAGATACTACAGCAGCTGATAAACGAAGATGAAAGAGTATTGCCAGAGCCAGCCCCAGCCATTGTGGTTACCAACTTTGCCGAGCATGCCATTACCATCAGCGTGCGCATCTGGAGCAAAAGAGAAGACTTTTGGCCGCTATACTGGGACATGACCGAAAAAGCAAAGGCTGCATTTGAGGCAAATGGCATTGCGCTGCCGGTACCAAAGCGAGTAATGCTTAGCAATTTTACTAATGATAAAATTTAAACGACATCAAAGTTTAAACATAGCACTATTTTTATATAAGGTTTATATTATTGCTTGAATTTCAGTTAAAACACTATATATTTATATGTGATAAACCTATAACTTAAGCAATATGAAAACGCTTACTATAAGCCTCCTGCTTGGCGTGCTGGCCTTGACCCTCGCGGGTTGTCCGAGTCCTTGTATCAATAACCTTCCACTTTATAATTTCCCAGCAGAGGCTCATTTCTATCCAGGGCATGATAGCATACAGGTAGGTGATACACTATATTTAATTTCAGAAATCCCGAAAAATCTAAAACCAATTGGCTCTCCGGATTTTGTTGATTATTCGAACGCTAACATACGCGGCAGTTTATCTGTAATAGAATTAGAGCCCAAATCGCAATTTGGCAGGGATGCTGTATTCGATTTTGACTATAAATCTGCAAATGGTCAAATATATAATGTCCGTGATATACCTAGACCAGACGGATTCCAACAGTTTTTGTACCAAGAGTTAGCTGATAGTTACAAGCTTAAGATAGCACTTATAGCCAAGAAAAAAGGAATTTACGGTTTAGGAATACCAACTGTTGCTAGTAGTGGAAAGAGCGATAGTAACGGTTGTGACAAAGCTTATTTTGAAATGAATGTTTCTAACGCTGATATCCATGAACATTATCTTAAGGGGTTCACAGGATCACTAGTAACGCCACGACCAAGCAACGTCTATTATTTTAAAGTTTATTAATTCCTACAACTGCTGTTGCTAAGCTTAGCAACAGCAGTTGTAATTCTATACAGATAGATTTAGTAATAAACATGAAGATCTTTATTACCACCCTTCTTCTAACCGTGCTTTGCATTGCCCTCACAGGATGTCCGAGTCCGCTTTGCCTAAACCCTAATCCCAGCTATACCTTCTCCGTCACCGCGCAATTCACCCCCGAGCACGACAGTATAAAGGTAGGAGACACACTTTATCTTGTCTCCGAATTTCCTAGTACTATGGTGCCCATTGGGGATCAACAGCCCGTAGACTACAGCAGATCCACAGGCATAGGTAATACTTTAGGGCTTCTGCGATTGGAAAGCGGGAAAAACTCCTCTGGTGCCGTCTCCAGTTTCGATTACCTCAGCGTGTGGGGCCGGATATATAACTCTATTGACATCCCTTCTCCCGAGCGTGTGCAACAGCTACGTTACGAGGAGAACGATGGAAAATACAAACTACGAGTGGGGCTTATTCCTAAGAAGCCGGGTGTCTATCTAATTGGGGTAGGCAGCGGATTAAGTAATGGCAGAATGAATGATAAGTGCGTTAAAGCTTCTTTTCAGACTAAATTGACTAATGCAAAATCAAATCTAAATTATTATGAACAGTGGTTTGGTTCCCCAATGGATCAATCTGCCACTAACATATCTTACATGATAAAAGTATACTAACTACGTGTGATACATACTACACCTCACCAGGCTGTTCCTTTTGTTGATTATGTATACAATTAAAGAGTCTGTTTAGAGTTTATTAAAATCTACACTGCCTGCCCTTGCTGCACGTTCTCACCAGCAAGTATAATAGCCAGTGACTTAAATTGTTGGTGAAAAACACCAACAATGGTGGGTTCGATTTCTTTTAGCCAAAACTCTAAACAGCTTCAAAGTATAAAAAAGGAGCCCCGACACTTGCCGGGGCTCCTTTTTTATACTTTAGTCAAACTTAATCGCTTTTACAGGCTTTATCCGTGCTACCATGGCTGCCGGTATAAGTATGGCCAGCATTGTCAGCACCAGCGTAATCACATTCAGGGCCAGTACCATCCCGAAGTTCCAACTAATCGGCACACGGTCCATGTAGTAGTTCTCAGGGTCCAAGGGTATAAGCTCAAAGTAATACTGCAATGCACAGAAGCCTAGGCCAATCAGATTACCCCAAAACAAGCCTTTAACGGTCAGGTTGAGCCCACGGAAAACGAAGATCTTGCGTATCTGGGCATCTGTGGCTCCAACCGCCTTCAGTACCCCAATCATGTTAATACGTTCGATGATCATGATGAACACCGTGGACACCATGTTGAATGTTGCCACAAATATGATGAGCACCAGGAAGATAATCACGTTCTTGCGAAGCAGCTTCAGCCAGTCGAATAGCTGGGCGTGGCGGTCGGTTATTTTCTCGAGTTGCAGATCATAATTCATCGCATCAAATACCTGTTCTGCCACCTGGTCTATCTGGTTAAAGTCCGTCAGCACGATCTCCATGCCCCCGGCCAAAGAATCGGGCCAGTTGTTCAGTTCCCGTATCAGGCCAATGTCGCCTATCACAAAAACCTCGTCAAACTCCTCCAGACCGGTGTTGAAAATGCCTTTCACTTTCAGCTTTCGGGCACGGGGCGGGTTTTGTATAAAGTAAAAGATAACCTCATTCCCCACATCCAGACTCAGTTTATTAGCTATGGCCTGGCTCACCATCACCTCCTGCGACGAAGCCGTATCGTTATACGATATCAGTTCCCCGCTTTTCAGGTTCTGCTTCATGGCACTCAGGTCGTAATCCTCCCCCACGCCTTTCAGCACCACCCCAAGCACCTCGTCCTCTGTTTTAATAATAGCGGTTTTTCGGGCAAAGGGCTGTATTTTCTTTACTCCCGGTATAGAATCGGTCAGGCCAATATTCTTGCTGATGGGTGCTCCCTCGTAGGAGTTGTTGGTATCATACTTCGAAATCTGCAGGTGCGAGCCAAAGCTGAAGATCTTGTCGCGGATCTCGTTTCGGAAGCCCTCCAGAATAGCAAAAGATACAATCATGATCGCAATGCCTGCTGCTATGCTGATAATTGCTATTTTTGTAACCGACGACGTAAACGTGCCGGCCTGCACTTCGGATATTTTATCTGATATATACTTGGAGACGTTCACGCGCGCTTGTTTCAAATCTGCCTTAAAGATAGGTATGAATTTTGATTTCTCCCTTATGACTATGACACAGCCTATGCTATCCCTTTTTGCCTCGGCGCTACTGACCTTTAGCGCCTGCACCTCTAATCAGGTTCCGGCCACGCAGCCAGAAGCCACTCAAACAAAATCCGTAAACACCGCTACGCCAGTTGCAAAGCCAATACAAACCGGTGCCGAGCAGCTTGATTTATACTTGCCTAAGCTGGCCGGTAAGCGCGTAGGTATGGTGGTTAACCAGACATCTACCATTGGCCAGACCCATTTGGTGGATACCCTGCTGGCCCGTGGCGTTAAGATAACCACCATTTTTGCCCCGGAGCATGGTTTCAGAGGCGATGCCGATGCAGGTGCATACGTAAAAGACGCAAAAGATACCAAAACCGGCCTGCCAATTATCTCGCTTTACGGTACCAACAAAAAGCCAAAACCAGAGCAGATTAAGGACCTGGATGTATTGATATTTGATATTCAGGATGTTGGCACGCGTTTTTATACCTACATCAGCACCATGCATTATGTAATGGAAGCTGCCGCCGAGAACGGTAAAGAGGTACTAATACTTGACAGGCCGAACCCGAACGGCAATTATGTAGATGGCCCGGTGCTAGAAAAGGAGCATACTTCCTTTGTAGGCATGCACCCGATTCCAATAGTACATGGCCTTACAGTTGGCGAGCTTGCTAACATGATAAATGGGGAGAAATGGCTGGAGGGCCAGCGTCAGGCTATGGTAACGGTGATACCTGTGGCAAACTATACGCACAAGATGCCTTACTCTTTGCCTATCAAACCATCTCCAAACCTGCCAAACGATCAGGCAATTGAGTTGTATCCTTCTATCTGCTTTTTTGAGGGTACAAACGTGAGCGTGGGCCGTGGCACACCAACGCCATTCCAGGTTATCGGCAGCCCATACTATACCAAAAAGAACTTTAGCTTTACTCCGGTTAGCACGCCGGGTGCCACCAACCCGCCTCATAAAGGCGTTACCTGCTATGGCATGGACCTTACCAAGGTAGCCGTTCCAAATAAAGTAGACCTTTCGTACCTATTGGAGATGTATCAGCACTCCACGGAGAAAGATAAGTTTTTCAACAACTTTTTCGAGAAGCTGGCCGGAACATCAAAATTAAGAGAGCAGGTTATTGCTGGTAAAACGGAGGCAGAGATCAGAGCAACCTGGGAGCCTACTTTGAGCAACTACAAAAAAATGCGCAAGCAGTATTTGCTGTACCCGGATTTTGAGTAGACGGGGTTTATAAAAAGGTAATTTATACTTCGAAAGACCACCCACCCCAGAGAGCTACGCTCGCTAGCTTAAAACTCTCGTTTTGGCCAGTCCAGAGGAGGGAATCGGGAACGATTATTATCCCCCTACCCCCTTCGAAGGGGGACAATCAAGCACGAGTACCTACCTCCAGTTATTAGGAGGGCCGGGGGAGGTAAAATTCCCCTCCTCGGAGGGGCTAGGGGTGGGTAAAATCGTTTGAGCTAACAAACCCAGAAATTACCCTTGCAAAAGGAAACTTATACTTTATACATGAAAAGAGATTTACGCATTGTGTTTATGGGCACCCCGGATTTTGCGGTGCCTACCCTGCAAACACTCGTCGAGCACAAGTATAATGTTGTTGCCGTAATTACTGCCCCGGACAAACCGGCAGGCCGCGGCCAGAAAATACAGCAGTCGCCGGTGAAGGAATACGCTGTTTCGCAGAATATACCAGTGCTGCAGCCTACGAACCTGAAGTCGGAAGTTTTTCTGGAGGAGTTGCGCAGCTACAAGGCTAACCTGCAGATCGTGGTCGCTTTCAGAATGCTGCCGGAGGTAGTCTGGAGCATGCCGGAGCTGGGGTCATTTAACATTCATGGCTCCCTGCTACCTCAGTACCGTGGGGCAGCGCCTATAAACTGGGCCATCATCAATGGCGAACAGGAAACTGGCGTTACCTCTTTCTTTCTGAAGCATGAGATCGATACCGGTGACCTTATCTCCCAGACACGGGTGCCTATACTTGACGAGGATGACTTTGGCAGCATGTATGAGAAGCTGAAGTATGAAGGTGCTGCTTTGGCCCTGCGTACTGTACAAGCCATCGAGCAAGGCGAGGTAAACCCACAGCCTCAGGTTACGACCTCTGAAACGAAGCATGCACCCAAGATATTTAAAGAAACCTGCGAGATAAACTGGAACCAGCCGGCCCAGCAAGTGCGCAACTTTATCCGTGGCCTTAGCCCCTACCCTGCCGCCTGGACACGCTTTCAAGAAAAGAACTTCAAAATATTTAAGGTAGACGCGCTGGAGAACACGGCTTATACTTCTGAGCCTGGCACTATCCACACCGATAACAAAACTTTCCTTCACGTGCAAACCGCCGCTGGGGCAATTGCTATACTTGACCTGCAGATGGAAGGTAAAAAGCGTATGCCGGTGCAGGATCTTTTGAGGGGTTATACTTTTAACGTGTAAGTATGGTAAGTATAATAGTAGCCACCGCGGAAGACAACGTTATCGGCAAAGACAACCAGCTGATCTGGCACCTGCCCGCCGACTTGAAGCACTTTAAGCAGCTCACCATGGGCCATCCTATACTTATGGGACGTAAGACCTATGAGTCTATCGGAAAGCCGCTGCCGGGCCGTACTTCCATCATCATCACCCGCCAGGAAGATTTTCAGGCGGAAGGTTGCATTGTAGTTCACTCTGTGCAGGAGGCCATTGCAATGGCTAAAGAAATGGATGAGCAGGTTTACATTATCGGTGGGGCAGAGATCTATAAACAAGCTTTGCCTTTAACAGACTGCATCGAGCTTACTAAGATCCATCATCACTTCGAAGGCGACACGTATTTCACGGAGATCAAAGTAAGCGACTGGGAGGTTGTGGCAGAAGAAAACCATGCGCCTGATGAGAAGAACAAGTATAATTATACTTTCCTGACGTTGAAAAGGAAGGGTTAGACTGTTTGATAATAAATCTGCTCTTGGTAGGAACCTCCAATCTTTCGTAGAAATCTCCTCTTGGAAGGCAGGGCCGTTAAGTTATAACGTAAATTGTCCCCTTGAGGGGACTACAGGAGTGTAAAGCCAGTTGAGATCACCTTTCGCAATAGGTAAACACCCCTCTAACTCCCCTCAAGGGGAGAATCGTTGTATTGCTATATTAATGCTTTATACATCTCTGAGAGGCAAATCTTAAGAACTTAACGGCCCTGCCCTTTGAAGGGGGTAGGGGGATGATAATCGTTCCCAATTCCCTTCTTGTAAAAAGGCAGATATATCAGATACTGAACAAGTATAAAAAGAGAAGAGGCCGCTACAACTAGCGGCCTCTTCTCTTTTTATACTTTTATCGAAGTATGTAGATCTTGCCGTATCCGTTTTTAAAGGACTTGTCGCCGGTTTTATACATATGGCGCATGCCTCCTTCTACCTGGGTCATCACTACCCGATACAAATAAACACCGTTGGCCAGTTTATCACCATACATGTCGGTGCCATCCCAGGCATACTCGGTCTTGTTGTTGCCAATGCGTATCGGGCCAATCTCTTCTTTGGTTATCTCTTTTACCACTTTACCCGTTACCGTCATGATCTGGATCTTGAGATGCTCCGGCACCTCGTTACCGGTCAGGGTAAAGATAAAGTTGGTTTTGGTTGAGAACGGGTTCGGGAACGGATAAAAGTTTGTGATCCTGGACTCGTTTATTACCTCGAAGCTGATACGGTAAGGTGAAATACCCGACGATTTACCAGCAGCATCGCGTGCACGCACTTCCAATAAGTGTCTGCCGTTTACCAGGTTCTCTGGTTTATACTCTACCCTAAAGTCATTTTTCTCATCAGCCGGGAAGTAACGCACCTCATTTTTATTCCCCATCAGGTCAACCTCCTGCTCTGTTCCATCCGGATCTATCATAACCACGGCCATGGTAGATGGGTCTTTAAGATGCACAAAACGGTTCTCGTCCTTCACGGTTATACTTATAAGTGGGCTTGGTGCCACCAGTTCTCCATCCATAATGTGCATGCCATCAAAAGCGACATCCAAAATAGGATGCAGTTTGGTTTTGGCTTTGAAGTTGACTTCAAACACATTGTTAAAGTACTGCTGCTCCGGAAGTATGCGCGGGTTCACAAACATGTTCAGCTTATACTCTCCCTCCAACTGCAGCGTAGACATGGCAAACTGGAAGTTCACTGTTTCGTTAGGGCCTACAGGCTTAATCTTAAACCTTTTCACAATAGGGTCAGACTTTTCGCCGGTAACTGTCACCTCAACTGTAACAGAGTCCTGGAAAGCTGTCGTGGTCAGGTTCTGGAATGCCATCGGCACATTTATACTTCCCTTCAGGGCCTGCTCGGTAAGTATGGCTTCCGTAACATTTACAAGGTCTGGCCTTATAACTCCTTCCGGTGCCGCATCATGGAAAACAAACCATTGCTTTAGTTGTGGTGCTGTTCTGTCTGTAACGTCGGTTACTTTGGCTTTTAATCTAAGCGATGGGTACTCTGTGGCATTTATACCTGACAGGTCAAAAGACTTCGTTGTTACATTTTCAACCAGCACTTTTTCCTCTCCTGCATTATTTACACCAAGTATACTCAAAGTATAGCTGTCGTCGCCAGCCTTGTATCTTTCAATGTTATGGTGAAGGCGCTTCCACTTTAACGCTGGTCCTATCAGAGATGAAGTGATCGTTCCTTCCGGCTGGTTTGAGTAGATCACGTCATCCATGATCAAAACCTGAGACGTTATAGGCGTATTATCACCTGCAACACCTGTTCTCTCGTTTGCCGTGCCTGCCGCAGCACCTTTCTGCCCTACTATCCCGAACGGATAGCCATTCTTAAGATCATTGATCAAAACAGAACCTATAGAGGCAAAGGCGGCTTTCTGCGCCGCTGTAAAGCTTTCGAACGGCACCCTGTTCACAGTCATGGCGACAACATAGTGGCCTGCAGGAACTAAGTTTATAAAATCAATCAGTTTATCCCGGTTCGAAGCTATGTTCAGGTCACCGAACTCATACAAGTATGGGGCGCTGGCACAGAAGTAAGTCCCGATCTTCTCTACCTTCTCCAGTGTTTTCCCGTCGATCACGATGGCAAAGATTCGTGGTGTGGCAGAGCCCCCAGGGTTGCTGCAGGATGCGGTAAACAACATTTCACCCATATGGAATAAACCATATGGCGGATTTGTATACCTGAAATCACCACCTACTGTCTTGATAGAAACCTCGGTTTTAGTGCGCTGGAAATTCCATTTCAGGTTTTGTTGGCCCTCGTTGGCAATTTTATCCGTTTTGGCGGTTGTAAACTGCCCGTAGTGGCTCTGCGACCAGCCATGCACCGCATTAGGAATGTACCGGAAAGAACTTGTTGCCCAAACGGTATCTTCGCCTGCTGCATACGTTTCAAACCTGGCTCTCCAGTAATATACAGTACTATCTGTATCTGCTGCCCCCTTCGGTAAAGTCACATCCCAGAAAGGCATAAGCGCATGCCCTGCGGTAAAGCTTTTCTTTAAAGGACTTTTAAACGTTTGGGTAGTGTCCAACTCAAAGTAAAACCCTTTTGTGTTAGAAGCCAGCTGCGTTGCCTGCACAGACAGTTTCACATTGCTTGTGCCTACAATGCCATAGTTGGCAGGACTTAAAGCAATCAGGCCACTAGCCGGAAAATAATGCTGGAACGTGGCTGTGTTGTTGTTCTCGTTCAGTTCATCTATCTCGTTTGTGCCGTCAAGCTTAATTTCGAAAGAGTTCATGCCCAGCGCTGCCATTCCCTTGTTGTTAAGCTTCAGCTGGATTTTCATGTCTTTCAGGATAGGGCCTACTTTGATAGGCGCATAGGTGATCACGGTATTATCCGGCAAGGTCCTTTTCACGGTTACAACCACAGAATCGGTTATCGCTTTACCAAGGTTAGTTACATTCACCTGGGCAAAAAAGTCATCGGACTTAGCCGTCACCGTCTCTCCGTTGGTAGCGGACACTCTAAATGTATTGTCCTTGAACAGGTAATCTGGTTTTGCCGGGCTGTAGAGTTTTAATACCGGGTCACCTTGCAGCACCATCTCCGTTACCATGGCAGTGGCAATATCGCTGCTGGAGGTCTGCGCCACTCGTCTGATCGATTCCTTTTGTATCTGCCCTAAGGTTGCACCATAAAACTCTTCTTCGCTAAAGGCTGCTGAATAGAAGTTACTTGAATAAAGATCCAGGAAATTGGCATAACCTGCGCCAACGTGGGCGATCAAAGATAAGGCACCTTTGTCTGCTGTATTGAGCCAGTCTTCCCCGAACGAAACATAGCCAGGGTTAAACGCATCACCAACGTTACAGCCGTTCATCAGCATCATGGGGTATTTACCCTTGTTCTTGTAGTTGTTTATTGCCGTAGAAACATAGCCAATATCCAGGTCCGTGGACCCCGCAGAGCTGTGCCCGAAAAAGGTGATAAGAGATAAGCCTCTATTCAGCTCCTCCGACACATTGATAACTTCGGTTACTTCACTTACATTCTGCCTGTATTTTTCTGTAACCCTGGCCCCCAGCAATGGCCCTTCTGCTGTTTTAGCGTAGGACCTTAGGTAAGCCCCGATCTGGTTTATCTCACCAATTGTTTTACCTCCCCCTAACTGCAGGATATTTTTGCGCCAATCAAGCCCATCCGGCAAGGCCTCATGCTCTTTTACCTTGTTCAGGTAATTCATAATATCAGTTGGAGTAGTAGCAGACACCCTACCGGTAGGTACCTTCGGTATAAAGCTGTTGTTTTTAAAGTCTGCCGAAAAGATAACATCTGAGCCAGGGCTGCCACCTGTAGGCACCAGGTCCTGCTGACGCTGCGAAGCCACACGGTAATTTACCCGGCTCAGGTCAGTGCCTTTTCCAAGTATAAGCATGTGCTTTGGCCTTGGCACCGAGGTCATGTAATTCAGGAAATTCTTAATCGCGAACGACGAGAACTCCCCATAGTGAAACTGGTCTACCAGGTTATCCATGAACACCAGCAGGGTATCGTAACCGCCACCGGCCGCTGAAGCCCTGTAAGCTGCATACTCTTTAGGCGCTGGCAAAGAGGCACCGGCAACCGTGGCCATCAGGCGCTTGTTAGTAAGTATAATATAGTCTACTGCGTTCGGATCGATGTAGCGGAACGTTAAACGTTGCGCAGGAAGCGGAGAAAGCGGGGTACTGGTGTTGGCGATGTACAGTTTATGGCTTTTACCATCCGTTGCATTCACCACATACCCTCGTTTACCGCTGACATCATTACCTGCAATTCTGGTAATGGATGTTACGTCTGTTACATCGTAGGCGACGGCAGTGGTAGGAATGTTGGTAAATTCATAGTATGGGTTCACCGACCTGGAAGAGTCGGTGTAGATAAACATGGCATTGCCCTGGAAAATAGTTTTCTGAGGGAAAGTAAGTATGGCATGTGGTACGCTGATCTGGTTTCTGGTATCCTCTAATCCGTTTGGCAAAGGCGGTTGCGGGTCTGCCAGCGATCTCAGCGTAAAGTTACCACCGCTGGTAATGTCTGAGAACTCGGCTGTATAGTTTGCCAGCAAATGCCCGTCACCGAAAATCTTGTGCCTGGCGATCTCCCTTATCACACCGCTCGCATTGGAAATACGAATCGTGAAGTTATGCTCGATATCGTTTCGTGCATAGGCGCTGTACTGCAGAAAAGGCTTTGGTCCGGTAGGCTCTACGTTAACAATACTTCCCAGCACGTAGGTCTTTTCGAACCTGGAGGTATTAACAAACCTGCCTTCTCCCCTGTCCATCCAGGGCATTCTGCTGATACCGCCTCGGTTGGTTCCAGGGTAATAGTCTTGTATAAGCCAGTAATAGGCTTTCTGAAGATGGTAGGGTTCCGGTGTTCTTCCATTAATGGCAGGGTTCACTTCCTGCATGCGCTTGCCTTTGGTTGGGCTAACTGTAAGAAAATACGCTGCCGTATCTGTGTACATACTGGATAACTGGTGTACCTGGTATGAGGGGTCCTTGTACTGGTCTCTGTCCAGTACCCCATCGTTGCGCTCACCGAAAAACTCTATATAATCCTGCTGGCCCAGGTTGCCGTCGTTTTCGCCGGCCACGTATAATGGCACCTCTTTGCCTCTACGGAACATCTGGAAGTTTCGCGGATCGGCACCGGCCAGTCCAAGGTTGTTCAGGTAGTTGTAGTCGATGCGGTAAAGGCCAGTCTGAACTACCTTTATTTTATAGTATACCTGGTTATGGTTAATCCACTCGTTGCCATGCACATTTTGCCCCTGCGCCGGCAGGGCCAGGCTCAACACCCCTAACAAGAGCACAAGTATAACCCTCTTAACCAATGGTAGTGGTCTGCACATAAACCCTATTTTAGTTTTGTTATACATGATTAGTTAAAAGAGTATCCAAATGAAATTATAACTGAAGAGATACCGCCGCTGGAAATGGCATTCGCCTCCTTACCGTTTACACGTGATAGAGCCAGGTCGAGGTTAAGGCCTTTAGATCTGAAGCCGACGCCGAAATTAGGCTGCACACGCTTGTTCATGCTGCCGTCAAAGTTTTTGGTTTCCTGGTAATTGTTAAAGCCTCCCCGCACAAAAACCACATCAGCGTAGATCAGTTCCACGCCAACATGCGGATCAACCGACATCAGGTCAGATTTTAACAATACGTTTCGCTTGCCGTCAAAGGTCAGGTCAATGTCCGTGGCCACCAGGGCCGAAAATTTCTCGTTTATCTCAAAGCTTTTGCCAATACCAAGTATAAGGCGGGGCAAAGTAAGCTCAGCAGAACTCTCCGGCAGGTCGTTTCCGGTTTGCTGGTAAGCCGCCTCCAGTTCTTCCACGTTGTGCGTCCAGGCCGTGAAGGTTGTGGTTATGTCTTTGGCCATTACACCAAATTGCCAGGTCCCGCGCTGTAACTGTGCCCCTGCATCTATGCCAAAGCCATAGGCGTTGGCGAACTCGCCAACATTTCTATAAATAAGCTTGGCACTGGCACCTAACTGCAAACCCTCTATCAGGTTGCTGCGGCGGGCATACGAAACCAGCATAGCATAATCAGCTACCGAAAAAAACCTGATGCTGTCGTACTGGATATATCCGTACTCGTTCTGCAAGCGGCGGGTATCGGCAATATCGTCTACTCCCAACCTGATCACAGAAACGCCCAATGCGCTGTTCTGGTCCAGGGGCATGGCAAAGCTGCCGTAATCGTTCTTGGCTATGCCGGCAAAAAGCTCCGAATGCATCAGCGCCACATTATACTTATACTTCAGATTTAACAGTCCGGCAGGATTCCAGTAACCGGCGGTTGCATCGTTTGCGATAGCAGACTGCACATTACCCATGCCAAGTGCCCTGGCTCCTACACCAATATTCAAGAACTCATTGCTATACTTTGGGGTGGATACCTGCGCTTGGGCAACTATACTGCAGGCAATAAATGCCACTATAAAAAAAAGGCGGAGGGTGATATTATGCATACAACGGAAGTATAAATCTTATCATAAAACTGGGCAAACTATGCTGCAACTGTGCATCTTAAGCTTTTTCTAAAAGCGCAAAAGATGTTTCTCTAACACCTGTAACCGCATTTTAGTTGACTTTTTCCCAATAATATTTTAGTACAAATTTACTGATTTAAAATTATAATTCTTGGCAATTAAAACCAA
This sequence comes from Pontibacter sp. GD7, assembly GCF_058216375.1. Lineage (NCBI taxonomy): Bacteria > Pseudomonadati > Bacteroidota > Cytophagia > Cytophagales > Hymenobacteraceae > Pontibacter > Pontibacter sp. GD7. The sequence goes on from NZ_JBYZMP010000007.1 coordinate 188,055, forward strand.
TTTAAATAAGCCTCGTAAAAAATTTCAAACAGTACCTTGTTTTACATAGTACCTTTTTATATCTTTGCTTCAACATTATAAACGGATCATCATGAAAGTAGAAAACACACAAGTGCAGATGAGGAAGGGAATCCTTGAGTTCTGCATCCTGGAGATTATCTCTCGTGGTGAAGTATATGCGTCCGACATGTTAGAAGAGCTTACAGCGGCCAAAATGATCGTTGTGGAGGGTACACTTTACCCGCTCCTCACTCGCCTGAAGAACGCGTCACTTCTAGAATATAACTGGCAGGAGTCTACCTCCGGGCCACCACGAAAGTATTACAAGCTCACCGAATCCGGGCGGACGTTCCTTGAGGAGCTTCGCGCCACGTGGTACGAACTAGTTGACTCCACAGAATACATTATCCATAACAAGAAAGCGCAGCAGTCATGAAAAAGAATATAAGTATCAACTTGCAAGGCATCATTTTCCACATCGAGGAAGACGGATACGAGCAGCTAAGCAGATACCTGGCTTCTATCAGAACGTATTTCTCTAACTATGAGGGGCACGAGGAGATTATTGCCGACATCGAATCAAGAATTGCCGAGATTTTCTCTGCCAGGCTTAACCCCGGCAAACAGGTTATATCACAGGAAGATGTGCAGTACCTGATCTCACGCATGGGTAATGTAACCGACTTTGAGGTGGCAGAGCCAATAGAAGAGGAAATCCCTTATTCAACTGGCAGGGCTACCAGCGAAGGTGCCTATACTTCCGCAGGTGCCAAAAAGCTGTTCCGCGACCTTAACCATAAGGTAATTGCCGGTGTTTGCTCTGGTATAGCCAATTACCTGAGCATCGACATGGTGTGGATCAGGCTGCTTTTTGTTATCCTGGTTATCGGCATACCGTTCTCAGGAGGCATTACCAGCTTCGGAATTATACTTTACATTGTGCTCTGGATCGCCATGCCGGCCAGCGACTCGTTACCTGAAACCAACATCAAAAAGCTGTTCCGGGACCCTGAGGACAAGAAAATTGCAGGTGTTGCCAGCGGTATAGCCAAATATTTTGGGGTTGATGTTGCTGTGGTCCGTATCCTGTTCCTGGTGTTCATCTTCCTGGGTGGCTTTGGTATACTTGCCTACATTGTGCTTTGGATCGCCGTGCCAGAGGCTGTAACGCTAACGGAGCGCATGCAGATGCAGGGCGACCCGGTTACGCTGGCGGGCATTGAGCGCACCCTAAAGGAGAACCTGAACATGCGCGACACTAATGGGCACGAAACACCCTTAGCCAAGATCATTTTACTGCCTATCAGGCTGATATCGCAGATATTTAGCTGGCTGGGCAAGTCGCTGGGGCCTATACTTGGCGTGCTGCTTACACTTATTAGAGTTGGTGCAGGTATAATTTTGCTGGTGGTTTCTGCGGGTCTGGCAGTGGCGCTTGTTTCAGCTTTCTTTGTTTCGTTGGGAGTAATTGATGAGTCGCAGTTCGTGAACCTTGGTGATTTTCCGGCCTCCGTACTGCTCGGGGGCTTTCCCAGGCTCGGACTGGTGGCAGGTTTTATTGTAGGCCTTATCCCGTTATTACTACTGATCATACTTGCCGTTAGTCTTCTTATCAAACGCACGTTCATGCGTCCGATTGTGGGCTGGTCTATGTTTGGTGTTTGGCTGGTTGCTTTGTTCACCATGATTGCCACTATCATTGGTTTTAGCAATAACTTCCGCAGAAGTGGCGAGGTAGTAACCACAAAAACGATTCCGGTTTCTGGGTTCAATACGTTGGTGCTGGACGCCTACGACACGAACCTGGATTACGATAACATCTACATTGATGTGCAGGAGTATAACGGCAGCGAAGTGGAAGTTATACAGCGTGCAGAGGCAAAAGGCAAAACCGAGGCCGAGGCGCAGCAAAATGCCCGCATGATAACCTACCAGGTTTTGCAAAAAGACTCAGTACTGCGTTTCGATAACAGCTATGAGTTTAAAGAGGGAGCTGTGTTCCGTGACCAGGAATTAAACATCGTACTCAGATTACCCAAGAATAAGCCACTGCGCCTAACCCGCGAGTTTACATACTTGCTGCCTAGCGCCACTTTTGATCAGGATTATAGCCGCGATAAGATCGTGCGCAATACCTGGCAGGTGAAAGGTGACATGCTGGAGTGCCTTACCTGCGCCACCGACACCCTTGACACAGAGGACTATGATTTTGGCTACGATGAGAGCAGCGCTAATGAAGGCGACATAAACCTTGACATTGAGCGTGGCGCCGTGAAAATAAGCGGCAGTGTATTACTGGGTGCCGACGAGTATAGCAGCAACACCAGGACATTAGAGTACAGGGATTTTAATGCTGTGTCGGTTAGCGGCCCCTATCATGTACAGCTGCGCCAGGGCGAAAACTATAGCGTTAAGGTAAGAGGCGAACGCGACGACCTGAAACGCATGAAAGTGGAGAGATCTGGCAGTGAGCTGCGTATTGATCATAAAGACAGAAACCTTAACCTTTTCAGAGATCGCGACCCTGTTCTGATACAGATCACGGCACCAAATATCCGGAAGATCGATCTATCGGGTGCTATCAGAGCTGATATCTCGAGAATTACCGGTGATAACCTGCGCATGAACTTTGCCGGTGCCATTCGCTCCAACACTAGCGTAAATGTACGTGACCTTAGAGTGGAGATATCCGGTGCCTCGATAAGCAAATTTACTGGCCGCGCCGATCGCTTTGAACTAGACGCCACAGGTGCATCAGGTATAGATGCCCAGGGTCTGAAGGCAAACGCTGTTGATGTGGACCTGACGGGTGCGAGTGTAGCTGAAGTTTATGCCGTAAACACGTTACGCGCTGATGCCTCGGGTGCCAGTAAGATCACATACTCAGGCAATCCCAAAAACACGACCATAGACAGTTCTGGCCCAAGCAGCGTGAAGCGAAAATAAAGCTTTAAGATCTGACGGAACCCTATACCAAACCACTACGGCCAGCCGTTTTAAAGACAGTGTTTGTTTAGTTGTTTTATGTTTAGTTTTTAAAGGAGGAGGTTGCCAATGCAACTCCCTCCTTTTTCAGTAGTTCTGCACTATACTGGCTCAATAAGCTAAACTAACCTGTTTAAACCAGGCATTTGCACCCCTCCCTACACATTGGTGTTTTCAGCACTTAACCACAACCTATAAACTATGTTAAAAGACAAATCTGTGTTGCTTTTTATGGCAATGCTATTAACCACAACCGCCACATTGGCCCAAAAAGCTAAAACTGCAGAGGGCTCAGCCTGTGACTCTAAACTAATCGCGTACCACAACTGGAAAGAAACGCCCAGAACCGAATGGAATTTGCTGCTTAGTACGAAAAACAGCGGCAACTTAACTTACTTGGGTGCGCACCACTCCAAAGATGTGTCCCATCCACAATTTGCACAGATTCTAAATGCCTGGGAAAAGCAAAGCCCGACCATTGCTTTTTTCGAGGGCCCCGATCGCGGCATAGGCAGTACCGACACAGAAACCATCCAAAAATTTGGAGAGTCTGGCTATGTACGCTACCTCGCTAAAGTACAAGGCATCAAAACCCAGTCATTAGAGCCTGGCCCGCAAGATGAAGTAAATTATCTGCTTTCGTTAAATAAGTTTACCCCAGAGCAAATCAAGCTTTTCTTTATACTTAGAGAGGCAAGCAGACTACGTGAACGGAACGGGATGGGTGAGGAACAAATTAAAGCTATAATCGCGCAGGTAATGGAAAAGGCTAACCAGATGGTGCCAGCATTTGCCAATGTACTTCCCAATGTTGCATCCCTGCAACCCGCTTATAACAAGCACTGGTCAGTGCCAGCCAATTGGTGGGAAGCGCCAGCTGCCTGGTTTACACCTGGAGGAGATGGGGAAAAGACTGGCGGCCAGTTCACAAATGATATAAACCGACACAGCAGCGAGTTCAGGGACCTATATATGTACAGACTTTTGACAAATGCCGTGCTCAGGGGCGAAAAAGTATTTGCCGTGGTGGGCCGAAATCATGTTCCTATGCAGGCGCCGGCCATCAAATGTGCCCTAAAATAAGTAACTGGATGTGTAGCTACTAGCTACACATCCTCTTCTGCTTTAGGCGGGGCTAGCCGTTTTGCTACTGCCAGGCCTTTTTGCACGCCTTCTTTCAGGAGAAAAGCATAGGCATCTTTAAATTCGTTTTTAACCTTACCTTCAAGTATAGCCTCTGTCAGAACCTCTTTCAGCTCCCCTACTGTTTTGGATGGCTTTAAATCAAACGTCTCCATGATGATCTCGCCTGTGATCACTGGCTGGAAATTGCGCAGCTTGTCGCTTTCCTCCACTTCTACCAGACGTTTCTCAACCTTATCAAAGTTGTGCAGGTAGCGTTTTACCTTGGTGTCGTTTTTTGAGGTGATGTCGGCACGGCAAAGCTTCATCAGCGCATCAATGTCGTCGCCGGCCTCAAACAGAAGCCTGCGTATGGCCGAGTCGGTGACGGTTTCCTTTACAAGCGCGATTGGGCGCAAGTGTAGCCTCACCAGCTTTTGCACGAACTTCATGTGCTCGTTCAGGGGCAGTTTCAGGTCACGGAATAGCTTAGGCACCATGCGGGCTCCCCGGTCCTCGTGCCCGTGGAAGGTCCAGCCGGCTTTTGGGTGATAACGTTTGGTGTCTGGCTTTGCGATGTCGTGCATAATGGCAGACCAACGCAGCCACAGGTCATCCGATACCTCCGCCACATTATCCAACACTTGCAAAGTATGATAGAAGTTGTCTTTGTGCGAATTGCCGTTAATGGTTTCCACTCCCTGCAGTTCCACCATTTTCGGGAAGATCAGGTGCAGCAAACCGGAGGCAAACAGCAGCTTAAAGCCGTAGCTTGGTTTTGGTGAAAGTATGATCTTGTTCAGTTCATCAATAATCCGCTCTCCCGATACGATTTTGATGCGTTCCTTATTGTCGATTATGGCATCGAAGGTGTCCGGGTCAATGTCGAAGCCAAGCTGTGAGGCAAAGCGGATGGCGCGCATCATGCGCAGCGGGTCGTCTGAGAAAGTAATACCAGGCTCCAGCGGCGTACGGATGATCTGGCGCTTCATGTCCTTTATACCATCAAACTCGTCGATCAACTCACCGTAGTTCTGCTTGTTCAGGCTAATGCCTAAAGCGTTTATGGTAAAGTCGCGGCGCTTCAGGTCATCGTCCAGCGTTCCGATCTCAACTTCCGGCTTTCTGGAGTGCTCGCGGTAAGATTCTTTTCTGGCCCCTACAAACTCTACTTCCCAGTCACGGTCGCGGAGCATAGCGGTGCCAAAATTCTTAAAGATGGATACTTTAGGCCTGTGTGGTAGCTTTTGTGCAACAGCGGCAGCAAGGCCAATACCATCGCCAACACACACCACATCAATGTCTTTGGATGGTCTTTTAAGCACCAGGTCACGCACAAAACCTCCAATTACGTAAGCCTCAACACCTAACTCTGCAGCAGCCTCCGCCACCACCTCAAATATGGAATGTTCCGGTAATTTTATTTTCTCCATCAGTAAAAAGCAAGCACCTCAGGCTACATGTTAGCAGCCTGAGGTGCAAAAGTAAGGCATTATTTCTAGACAAAAGACTTTTCCTTGTGAATGTACCTGACAAAGGAGTTTTAGACAAAGGACAAAAGATTGAAATTTTTCTATTAGTAAGAAAAGAATTACAACAGCCTCTTAGTTCGTTACCGTTTCATCTTTTATCCTTCGTCATAATGTCTTTTGTCAAAACTTAATCTCGAAGTATAGTTTGCTTACCGTCAGGCTCTATTTTAATAATACGGGATGGCTTTGCTTCCACCTCTTCGTCCTGCCGCCAGCGCACTACGTGGTCTACACGCTCTTTTATACTTTCTGATACCTCTTTAAACGAAGCAGCCGTTGGTTCGCCGCTTATATTTGCAGAGGTAGATACTATTGGACGGCCAACCTGCCTGACCAACCGGTGACTGAACTCATCTTTGGTAATGCGTACGGCTATACTTCCGTCTTCGGCAATTACTTCTTTTGGGAGGTTTTGCGCACCCGAAAGCACATAGGTCGTAGGTCTCTCCTGTTCATCAATTAAATCCGTTAGCTTGCCCGGCACCTCTTTTACGTAGCGTTTCAGCATGTCCAGGTCAGCCATCAGCAGGATCATCGATTTCGATTCTTCCCGTTCCTTTATTTTGAATATCTTTCTAACCGCCCCTGCATTTTCGGCATCGCAGCCAATTCCCCAGACTGTGTCGGTTGGGTAAAGTATAACGTTGCCAAGTATGATTTCTTCCTCAGCAGCCTGAATCTCTTTAACTAACTGGCTCATTTTTTAATTGTTAAATTGTTTAATTGTTGATTGTTAGTTGCTGATTGTTGATTGATTTAGCTTTAAGAACTGAAGACAACAATTTAACAATGTAGCAATTCAACAATTTACTTAATTTCCTGCGTCAGCTCCACCAGCACGCCGTTGGCGGTTTTAGGGTGTACGAAGCAAACCAACTTGTTGTCAGCGCCTTTTTTAGGCTGTTCATTTAGTAGTGTAAAGCCTTCTTTTTTCAGGCGTTCCATCTCCGCGTAAATATCGTCCACTTCAAAAGCAATGTGGTGGATGCCCTCTCCGCGCTTTTCGATAAATTTGCTTATGGCGCTGTCCGGTGTAGTACCTTCCAGCAGCTCTATCTTGGTACCGCCTACTTTAAAGAAGGAGGTGTTCACATTCTCCGATTCAACAAACTCGGTTTTGTAAGGCTCAACGCCTAAAAGTTTAAAGTATAAACTATTTGCTTCGCTAAAATTTTTAACCGCGATTCCTATATGTTCTACGTTTTTCATTTTCAGTTTGTAATTAGTCTAAGTAAGGTTTTTTTGTTAATTTTGCGTCCGGTTCAAAACTAATAATTTCCTTAAACTGTTTAGGTAACAGGACAAAAAGTAGAGAAAAAACGATTTATATGCTAACATTACCGATATACCTGGATAACAACGCCACTACGCCATTAGACCCTCGCGTGTTGGAAGCCATGCTGCCTTACATGACAAACATGTTTGGTAACGCTGCTTCTAGAAACCATGCATTTGGCTGGCAGGCCGAAGAAGCCGTTGATTATGCACGTGAGCAGATCGCTTCGCTGATCAATTGTTCTCCAAAAGAAATCATCTTTACGTCTGGAGCAACTGAGTCGGACAACCTTGCCATTAAAGGCGTGTTCGAGATGTATGCCTCTAAGGGTAACCACATTATTACCGTTACCACTGAGCACAAAGCCGTTCTGGATACTTGCAAGCACATCGAGAAACTGGGTGGCAAAGTAACATACCTTCCTGTAAACGCAGAGGGCCTTATCGACCTGAAGCAATTGGAAGAAGCTATCACAGACAAGACGATCCTTATCTCTGTAATGTATGCCAACAACGAGATTGGCGTGATCCAGCCGATCCGTGAGATCTCTGCTATTGCTAAAAAGCACGGTGTGCTGTTCTTTACAGACGCAACGCAGGCAGTAGGCAAAATTCCGGTGGACGTAGAGGCTGACGGCATTGACCTGATGGCATTCTCTGGCCACAAAATGTATGGTCCTAAGGGTGTTGGTGCGCTTTATGTGCGTCGTAAAAACCCGCGTGTTAAAGTAACTGCCCAGATGGACGGTGGCGGCCATGAGCGTGGCATGCGTTCTGGTACACTAAACGTGCCTGGCATCGTTGGTTTAGGCAAAGCTTGCGAGATCGCAAAGCAAGATATGGAGTCTGATACCAAGCGTATCGCTGCCATGCGTGACCGTTTAGAGAAAGAGCTTCTTACTATTGAGGAGTCTTACGTGAACGGTTCTGTGGAGCATCGTCTGCCACACGTTTCTAACATCTCCTTTAAGTATGTAGAAGGCGAAGGCCTGATGATGGGTGTAAAAGACCTTGCAGTATCTTCTGGTTCTGCGTGTACTTCTGCCTCTCTGGAGCCATCTTATGTACTTAAGGCATTAGGCTTGAGCGATGACCTGGCACACTCTTCATTGCGTTTCGGCCTGAGCCGTTTCACTACGGATGAGGAAATCGATTACGCTATCGATCACGTAAAAGAAGCTGTAAGCAAGCTTCGTGAAATGTCTCCGCTTTGGGAGATGTTTAAAGAAGGCATCGACCTTGACACGATTGAGTGGGCAGAACACTAGGAGATAATTATGAATTAGTAATTATGAATTATGAATGGCTTTTTCAGCAGATTCATACTTCATAGCTACTGATTCAATTAATAATTCTTAATTCATAATTCGTAATTAACAAAAGCTATGGCTTATTCTGATAAAGTAATCGATCATTATAGCAACCCACGTAACGTAGGTACGCTAGACAAATCAAAATCAAATGTTGGTACTGGCCTTGTTGGTGCCCCTGAGTGCGGCGACGTAATGCGCCTTCAGATCGAGGTAGACGAGAACCAGGTAATTACCGACGCTAAGTTTAAAACTTTTGGCTGTGGTTCGGCTATCGCTTCTTCTTCTCTGGCAACAGAGTGGTTGAAAGGCAAAACTGTAGACGAGGCACTGGCGATTGACAACATGGACATTGTGGAAGAACTGGCATTGCCGCCTGTTAAGATCCACTGCTCTGTACTTGCCGAGGATGCCATCAAAACTGCCATCAACGACTACAGAGTAAAGAACGGTTTGCCAGCACTGGAGCTGCCTAAGTCTCACCACTAAAAACGAGACTCTATGGAGTCAACGACAGATGTGCACGTTGAAAGTGCACGCATTCAGAAGCAGATTGAGAACCACTTAGGCATAAGCGGTAGCAGTCTGCTTTTTGAATTCAGGCAGATAGACAATAAGCTGCGCCTCGACCTGATCACGATAAACCCGCGGCACCAACAGTCGTTCCTGTTTCACTCGGAAACCGGTTACGACAAAGTGGATGTGCTGCGCAAAATGCTGAACTATGTTCAGAACTACCGAGATCAGGAAAGCTCTTATACTGTGCAGTGGATGGCCCACGAAGACAAGGAGTTACAGACTTCATACTTCAGGGCACGTAATATGTATGAGGCGCTTGATAAGTTATACTATGGCCGCGACATGAACACGATCACTGTTTTCAGTGTGGTGCTCAATCCGGTTTCTTAAAAGATAAATATTATGATCACAGTATCAGACAAAGCAAAAGAGAAAGTACTGAAGCTGAAGCAGGATGCCCAGCTTGACGACACGTTCCGTTTGCGCGCTTCTGTTACAGGTGGCGGCTGCTCTGGCCTTTCCTACAAACTGGATTTCGATGATGAGGTTAAACCCATGGACCAGGAGTTTGAGGACAAAGGCGTAAAAGTAGTAGTGGACATGAAGAGCTTTTTATACCTGGCAGGCACCGAGCTGGATTTCTCAGACGGCCTGAACGGTAAGGGCTTCTATTTCAATAACCCCAACGCTTCGCGTACCTGTGGCTGCGGCGACAGCTTCTCGGTGTAATTAAAGATTGCAATTATATACAAACAGCAGGGGCAGCTAATAATAGCTGCCCCTGCTGTTTTATTGGTTTTAACTTCATAGCTCAAGTTGTAATTAACACAACCTTGCACCCCTCTCAAGAGGGGAATTACATGCAGGAGTAAAATTTCCCTCTTGAGAGGGGTGCAAGGTTGTGTTTACACCTAATGCCGTCAACTTAAGGAAATCGCTCTTTCGGACTTCTTTGTCCGAAAGTAAAACTGCCAGGGGACATCCTTGTCCCCGTATTCCGCAACGCGAACAAGGATGTCCGAATCAGCTGTACAAAATCTTTAAACTGACGGCATTGTGTTTACACTTGCCTGGTTTAGCATATAGCGCAACTTAAGTTTTATACTTTCTTAAACCGCTTAGAGCTTTTACTGCCTTTCGCATCCTGTACTACCAAAACATAGGTACCGCTGCTTAGTTTGCTGATATCTATACTTTGCTCGAGGTTTCCGCCTAATTGTATTTGAAGCACCTTCTTCCCCATCACATCTAAAACCACAGCTTCTTTCGCATCAAGTGCATCCGTAAATTTAAGGTATAGTGCTTTATCAGCAACAGTCGGGTATACCTGAAATTCTGACTTAGACATAGCCCTGCTTATACTTACCACGCGAGAATAAGTATGATCGCCGTTCGTATCCACTTGTTTTAAGCGGTAATAAGAAACGCCGGTCAGGGGTCGCTCGTCAATAAAGTTATAATTCCGGGTGGTACTTACCGTGCCTGCTCCTTTTATTAGCCCGATCCCCTCAAACAAACGTCCATCTGAGCTGCGTTCTACTACAAAGTGATCGTTGTTCTCTTCGCTGGCAGTTTGCCAGCTTAAGGATACAGTATTCTCCCGGGTATAAGCCGAAAAACTCTTCAATTCGATAGGCATAATAGTTGGCCCTGCGGTAGCATCTGTTCTCCAGGTGAGACTGAAGTCATCAATGGCTAACCCATGATCCGCCTCCGGTTCATCGGCATCTTTCCAGCGCAGCATAATATAGTGCCCCGCCGGAATATTGACTGCTAAAGTATGGAAAAGCATTCTGCGGTTAGCTGCATCGTTTCCGTTAAGCGGAGAGCCGGCGGCAAAATAAATTGGCGAGAAAAAGGTAAGCTCATTTACCTGTGTCCAGCCGGCATCGCCTGCAGGCCATAGGTTAAAGCTGTTACGATCGCTGCTGATGGCATACCAGAATGTTACTTTATGTATACCGGTGGTACTATTGGCGCTACGCCACTGCTCTCCTACATAACTTATATCCAGCGCCCTTATGTTATTTCCGGTATTGTTCTGGAGCAATAGGCCATACGCAAACTCGCCTCCGTTTGTAGAACCTATAGACCCTAATGCTCTATCAGAAGCATTAGAAGCTCCGTAACTATAAAGACCACCTGTATTACTTGTTCCTGTATTTACCGTAAGCGCATTTAGAAGCGGTTTAGTACGATGCAAACTCCAGCCTGTAAAATATTCCGTTCCGCTTGCCCAGGTACCACTGGTTTGGCTTGGCAAGCCGTCGAAATTTTGGCTGTAGTAGGTATTATACCTGCCCATACTTACTTGCGCGTGTGCAGTAAGGCTTAGAAAAAGACCTGCAAGCAGAAATACCGTACAGGTCTTTCTCAGAAGCGTAAATTTGTTCTTCATAACTCAGAAAGAGAAATAGAATTGCCAGGCTTAGTTACAGTACTGGCAAAGTTTTAGATTATTGCAGCAACTTCTGAATTCTTGATATAGTTCAATTAATTCAAAAATCTTAGTAAAGATATTCATATAGGGGAAACACATAAAAAAGCCTGTCCTTTTCAGAACAGGCTTTTGGCGTATTAAACTTTCATTTATCTGACTCAGGTTATTTATTACGACAAATCAGGCAGGTTTAAATCTACCCCAACCTCATCGAGGAGGCAGGGCCGTTAAGTTCTAATAAATTCTATACTGAAATCATAAGTAGTCATACTCTAAACCTGTGATTTTGACCCTCAAGGCCAGTTAAGGAAGCCTGTCCCGGGTGGAGTCCTGTGAAGACTCAACTTTATTTGTAAGTCACGAACCTGGAGATTCGCGCCAGTAACAGGTAGAACTTAACGACCCTTAAGTTACTATGCCGCAAGTTTTCAACTTGTGGCTTGAAATGGTGTTGAGTTTTCAACTCAACTGGGCATAGGCTCAGCTATAGCAAATCACGTGTCTCAGATCCCGGACTTGATACAGGACGAGGACGCTCGTAATTAACTATAGCTGGGCCTCTGGCCCAGTAGGATTGCAAATCCTACGATATATTAAGTCACGGATCACAGATCCGCGCCAGCAAAAGTTAGAATGAAATGCCCCTGCCTTCAAAGGGGGACAATTGATCAGGAATTCTCCCGTCCTGTTTTTATGATGGGCGGGGTGGATTAATTGTAATTTGAGCTACCTACATTACTTGCCCTACACCAAACAGCAGCACAAATATTAGCGTGGCTATTGCCATCTGTTTCAGGTAAGGATCGAGTTCTTTGGAGGTTTGCTTACGCCATACATTAATTCCGTTTAGTAACAGCAGCGGCGTGGCAAGTATAAATAACCATTGCCAGTAACTATAAAAGTTAAGGGCCACATAAAGTATGGCACTGAGTACACCGCCAATCAGAAGTATAAAATGGTATAACCGTGCTTTAACTGGCCCTAAGCGCACAGGTATAGATTGCTTACCGGCCAGCTTATCGGACTTCATGTCGCGGATATTGTTTACATTGAGTACCGCTGTTGAGAAAAACCCACATACCAAAGCAGGAAGTATAACCAACGGCTGCAACTGCTGTGCCTGCAGGTAATAGGTCCCCAACACACCAACCAAGCCGAAAAAAATAAACACAAACACATCGCCTAAACCGGCATAACCATAAGGCTTGTCGCCGGCCGTGTAATTGATGGCAGCCCATATAGAAGCCAGGCCTAAGGCCAGAAACACCAAGAACAGTAGCAAGCCCTCCGAGCCAAATGCAACCCACAGCAGCAGCAAACCAGAAAGCAACGACAGCAGACTGAAAACTACCATACCTGTTTTCATGTGCTCGGCTTTTATGTGGCCGGCCTGCACGGCACGCATGGGCCCTTCGCGGTGCTCACTGTCGGCGCCGTGTTTAGTATCGCCGTAATCGTTGGCCAGGTTTGAGAGTATCTGCAGGAACAGGGTGGTAAGTATACATAGGCCAACAATTACCCCATTAAAGTAACCATTGGCAGCTGCAATAAAACCACCCATACCAATACAGGAAAGAGCCAGCGGCAATGTACGTGGCCTAAAAGCCGAAATCCAGGCCTTAACAAGACCTGGATTCTGCGATATGTTCTGTGATGTGTTGTCCAAAGTATAATTTGTTTGCCGAAGCTTTGACGGCAAGTATAAAATTATTGCTGAATAGCAGCCATGATCTCTTCTCCCATTGGCTTAGCTTTGGAAGGGAAGAAAGCAACTACTTCACCGTTTTCGTTTACAAGGTACTTACAGAAGTTCCAGTTTGGTTCTTCGTTATTTGGGGCATTCTGGGCCAGCCAGGTATACAATGGGTGCTTGTCCTCGCCTTTCACTGAGATCTTATCGAACAACTGGAACGTTACGCCGTAGTTTTTCTGGCAGAAGCTGGCAATTTCCTCGCTGCTGCCTGGCTCCTGGCCACCAAAGTTATTCGCCGGAAAACCAAGTATAACTACTTTGTCGCCATGTGTCTCGTGCAGTTTTTGCAGGTCGGCATATTGCGGGGTATAGCCACACTCCGAGGCTGTGTTTACCAATAATACCTTTTTGCCTTTATACTTTGAGAAATCGATCTCTTTTCCATCCAGCGATTCCATTTTAAAAGTATAGAAATCGCTTTTGGTAGCTGTGTTTGATGCTGTTTCTGTTGCCATAGTTTCTGTTGATTTAGTTGCCTGATTTGGCTCTTTGCAGGCGGTAAACGCAACCGCCGCAGCCATAGTTAAGAAATAAAACCTTTTGATCATTTGGGTTACGTTATACTTATGCAGAAACAGTATGTTTTAGTTTTTGTTTTAATAATTGAGTATGTGCAAAGACGCAAAATATTGCGTCTCTACGTTTTCCTGCCGCTCCGCTGTGCGACAGCTGTTCCAGATTTGTAATCCGGAACTTAGGTTAAACGTGGATTTTTAATCCGCAACTAGCATAATTCCGGATTACAAATCAGAAAGAGCTAAAGCTATACTATACGATTAACACACCCCTAACCCCTCTCAAGAGGGGAATCTCATGAATGAGTACTCTTATTAAAAGCTCTTACAGACAAGCATTATCCACAGCCACCACAAAAAACTTCAGGACGACACAAACAGGAATCCCACTAATCAAAAAGATCCCCATTAATCTGTGGTCCGGTTTTACATACGCTCCGGCACCTGGATGCCCAGCAAGCTCATGCTCTGGCGAATCAGCCTGGCTACCATCGCCGATAAAGCGATACGGAAGCTGCGCGCCTGCTCGTCTGTCTCGTTAAAGATGGAGATCTCCTGGTAGAATCGGTTGTAAGCCTTGGCAAGTTCATAGGCATAGTTAGCCAGCACAGAAGGTGCATACAGGTTGCCAGCCTCCTTAACCACAGCCGGATAGTTTACCAGTTGCGTGATAACCTCCTGCTCTGTTTCGTGAAGGGCTGTCATGGTATCGAATGAGGTTGCATCCACGCCAATGCTCAGTTCAGCAGCCTTGCGAAGTATAGCCGAGATACGGGCATGGGTATACTGCACAAACGGACCGGTATTGCCACGGAAATCAATAGACTCCTGCGGGTTGAACAACATGCGCTTCTTAGGGTCTACTTTCAGAAGGAAGTACTTCAGAGCACCCATTGCTAAGGTATGATAAAGCTCCTGCGCCTGCTCTGGCGTAAAGCCCTCAATTTTGCCCAATTCCTCCGTCTGCTGACGCGCTGTGTCAATCATCTCCTGCACCAGTTCATCGGCATCCACTACCGTACCTTCACGAGATTTCATCTTGCCAGAAGGCAGGTCTACCATGCCGTAAGACAAGTGGAAGATACCATCCGCATACGATTTGCCCAGCTTCTTCAGCGTAGCCTTTAGTACCTGGAAATGGTAGTTCTGCTCATCGGCTACCACGTACACCGACTGGTCGTATGGAAAATCGTTATACTTTAGCTCGGCCGTTCCAAGGTCCTGTGTGATGTAAACGGATGTTCCGTCGGCTCTTAAAAGCAGTTTCTCGTCAAGGCCTTCATCGGTCAGGTCAACCCACACAGAGCCGTTCTCTTTTTTAAAGAAAACCTCTTTCTGAAGGCCTTCCTCCACGCGTGCCTTGCCTAAAGTATAAGTCTCAGACTCGTAATAGTATTTATCAAAATCAACGCCGATGGTACGGTAGGTCTGGTCGAAGCCGGCATACACCCAGCTGTTCATCATTTTCCAGAGATTTACAACATGCTCGTCGCCCTGCTCCCATTTCAACAGCATGTCCTGTGCCTCTAGCATCCAGGGGGCCTTTTTCTTAGCCTCCTCTTTGTCCATGCCTTGTGCTAACAGTTCGTCTATCTGCTCTTTGTAAGCCTTATCAAAAAGCACATAGTATTTGCCTACCAGGTGGTCGCCTTTAATGCCGCTGCTCTCCGGTGTTTCGCCGTTGCCCAGTTTCTCATAAGCCAGCATCGACTTACAGATGTGGATACCACGGTCATTCACCAGGTTCACCTTCATCACATTGTGTCCGTTGGCCTTCATGATCTCAGCCACAGAGTAGCCCAGGAAATTGTTGCGCAAGTGGCCCAGGTGCAAAGGCTTGTTTGTATTTGGCGAGGAGTACTCTACCATCACATTGCGTCCGCTTGCCTCAGCCTGCCCAAACGCAGGGTTCTGCATCAGGTCGCGGAACAAGGCCAGCCATTCTGTGTCCTCTACCTCCAGGTTCAGGAAGCCCTTTACCACGTTAAAGTCCCTGATCTCTTTCGCGTTCTCTTTCAGGTACTCACCCAGGGCCTGCCCGATCTGCTCGGGGCCTTTGCCAACTTGTTTAGTGTATGGGAAAGTTACGAACGTAAAAGAGCCTGCAAACTCTTTGCGTGTAGGCTGCAGGGCAATTTGAGAGGCATCAACAGATATATCGAACAAGGCCTGAAGCGCCTTGCTTATACTTTGGCTAATTGCGTTTTGTAATTGCATTAATGTATGGCTGTACTTTTAGATTCTCGGTGTAAGATAGCCTCTGTGGCTGTCTCTAATATATCGAAG
The DNA here is from genome assembly GCF_058216375.1 of Pontibacter sp. GD7. Classification (NCBI taxonomy): domain Bacteria; kingdom Pseudomonadati; phylum Bacteroidota; class Cytophagia; order Cytophagales; family Hymenobacteraceae; genus Pontibacter; species Pontibacter sp. GD7. Next base: position 203,792 of record NZ_JBYZMP010000007.1, read on the forward strand.
GCGTTTTCCGCCATCGTATTCTCTGTATCCAGGGTCGGGTTTATCTCGGTCATTTCGTAGCACACCACGCGTGGGTCCTGCAGCAGGTGGTAATTCAGTTCCTTGGCTTCCTGCACTGTCAGACCAATGGCCACTGGCGTTCCGGTTCCCTTCGAGAACTTGGAATCCAGGCTGTCCACGTCGAAAGACACATAGATAATGTCGCAATCCTGCAGACGTTCCAACGCTTCCTCGGCTACCCTTTCTGCTCCCTTCTGTGTGAACTCTGCGTAAGTAAAGTTCTTGATACCGTGCTTCTGGATAAAATAATCTTCCGGCTCCTCGGTGTCGCGAACCACGATGTATACCAGGTGCTCAGGCTTTAGTTTCGGCCCGTTATAGCCAAGCTTCTTCAGCGAGTTCCAGAAAAAGATCGTTTCCGGTTCAGGCTCATTTATCTGGCGGTCCAGGTTATCCACGTTCAGAGCCATGGCCAGCGGCATGCCGTGCACATTACCCGATGGCGAAGTATAGGGCGAGTGAATGTCTGCGTGCGCGTCTATCCAAATCACACCTAGCGTAGCATCCGGATATGCAGCCTTAATGCCAGCTATGGTACCGTGCGCATTGGAGTGGTCTCCGGCCAGCACCAACGGGAACATGCCCATGTCTATGGTTTGCTCCACGGCGTTGGCTATATTCTTCTGTACCGTTAGGATGCTGTCGATGCGGTGTGCGTTCGGGAAAACATCCTTGTCAAACAAAGTATAGTTAAGGTCGGGTACAGATATCGAGTTAAAGCGCTTGAAATAATCCGAGCCTTTGTCCCAGCACGCCACACGCAGGGCATCGATGCCCATACTTGCGCCACGCGTTCCGGCACCCAACTCCGATTTTACTTCTATCAGTTTGATTTTCTTCATGTGTTAGTTCGTAGTTTTATCGGCCCACATGCAATCGTTCAATGCTTCCGTTTTGTGCCTTAAAAAGGTGAAAATGGAATAAATTACTGAACGTTTCACATAATCTGAACAAAGTTTTTGCAAAGATGGTAAAATACAATCAATATTGCATGTTTTCTTAACCCACACATCACAGAATGGATAAATACACCGACCTGATTCACCAAACTTTCGACTTCCCGACAGACGAATTCCAGGTAGAGAATAACGAGCTTTTGTTTAACGGCATTCCGCTGATGGACATCATCAAGCAGTATGGTACTCCTTTAAAATTAACATACCTGCCCAAGATAAGTTCTCAGATACAGCGTGCCAAGCGTCTGTTTAACGATGCGATCGAAAAGCTGGATTATAAGGGTACTTATACGTATTGCTATTGCACCAAAGCATCGCATTTCTCATTTGTGATGGAGGAGGCGTTGAAAAACAACATCCACATCGAAACCTCGTCAGGGTATGACATGCAGATTGTGCGTGCCCTGTACAAAAAAGGCAAGATAGACAAGGACACGTATATTGTCTGCAACGGCTTTAAGCGTAACCGATACCGTAAATGGATCACGGAGCTGATAAATGAGGGCTTTGTGAACTGCATGCCTATACTTGACCACCTGGGTGAGATAGACTACTACAAGGAGCACGTGAACGTGAAAACCAAAGTAGGCATACGCCTGGCCTCCGACGAGGAACCGAAATTCGAGTTTTATACTTCGCGCCTGGGCGTGCGCTACAACGATGTGATAGACCTGTATGAGCAACAGATTAAGCCGGACAACAGGTTTGAACTGAAGATGCTGCACTACTTCATCAACACAGGAATCAAGGACACTTCATACTATTGGTCGGAGTTAAGTCGTTTTGTACATAAGTATGCAGAGGTAAAGAAAGTATGCCCGGAACTCGACACGATTGATATTGGCGGAGGCTTCCCGATCAAGACCTCAATCCAAACGGAATACGACTACCAGTACATGACAGAAGAGATTCTGCGTACCATTAAGCGTATCTGTGCTGAGGAAAACGTGCCGGAGCCAAATATTTTTACGGAGTTCGGTATTTTTACGGTAGGCGAAAGTGCAGCCAACATCTACTCTATACTGGATGAGAAGTTGCAGAACGACAAGGAGTTGTGGTACATGATAGACGGATCGTTTATCACCAACCTGCCGGATGCCTGGGCGCTAAACCAGCGCTGGCCGCTGCTTGCCGTTAACCATTGGGACAAAGAATACCGTAAAATACAGCTGGGTGGCATGACCTGCGACAGCCAGGACTACTATAACTCGGAGATGCACTCGTTCCAGGTGTTCCTGCCGAAGATACCAAAAGACGAGCCGCTTTACATCGGTTTCTTCCATACGGGTGCTTACCAGGAACAATTAAGCGGTTATGGCGGTATAAAGCATTGCCTGATTCCATCGCCGCAGCACATACTCGTAGACCGTGACGAAGATGGCAATATTAAAACCTGGCAGTTTGCCCCGGAGCAGAGCTACGAAACCATGTTAAAGATACTTGGCTACGAAGTATAATATTGCAAAGGCGAAGTTTTTAGTAAGTGTCTTTTGCTTTTAACTGAAAAAGTATATTTTTGATCTTGAATCCCAAAATGATAGTAATATGAAAAGAGTGTTAGCAGTAGGTGCCTTATGTTTAGCGCTTGGTATGGCGTCTTGCAAAACGTATTGCCCGGCCTACAACTATGCAAAAGTTGAGAAAGCAACTAAAACCACAGTAACTGCTAAAGTTGCTACAGACACCCGAGCAAACGGCTAAGTATAAGCCTCTGCTTTAAAAATATAAAACCGGCTCCTGGGCCGGTTTTTTGTTTTTATACTTTCTGGTTGATATACTTTCTGGCTGCGCTTATTTTTCCAGCACGCTTTTCAGGTTATTCAATCCCATCTGCAGGTCGTTGCCGAGCATTTCTTCCATATCCATAAACACCATCATCAGGTTCATAGGGTAAGCCATGTGACCATCAAAGCCCCACTTTACTTTGGTAGCGGTATCAGACACTTTCTCCGTGATCATAAAAGCATTATCGGTTGCCTCAAAAGGTTCATAAAAACGCAGCTCAAAGTCCAGCTTCTCGCCTTCTGTAATGCCTTTGATCTCCTGCTCCCCCACTCCTACTTCTTCATTAGTGCTCTCCCACCTCGACACAAAGCCAACGGTACCATCTGTGCCTGTATAGGATTTCTTCATTTCAGGGTCCATGGTGGCCCATTTGCTATAATAGTCCTGATTCTTCAAATATTTTACATAGTTAAAGACTACCTCTTTCGGTTGGTTGATCACGATCTCACGCTCTACATGGTAATTTCCTTCAACGAAAGCGGCAGCCACCAGCGCAAGCGCTACCACTGCTACAAGAGCAAGCAGAATACTTTTCAAAATCTTCATTTTTGTGTAGTTAAATAGTTAGGGTTAGTGTAATTGAAAACAAAAGAGGTCAGTTTGCTTCAGAAGGGAAGGAGGCTTTGCCGTAGCGGTTTCAGAACCAAAAACGGCGCATCAAATATAAATCTATTTTACAAAGAACCACTAAAAAAACATATTGCTAAGAAAGTATAAAGCTGGTGGCTTTTCAGGTTAAGGCAGCAGCGCCACGATCCGGAGCGGCGCACCGCTTCCTCCCTTTATTTTCATGGGCAAAGCCAGCACCTCAAAACCCCGCTCAGGTAGTTGGTCCAGGTTGGTGAGGTTCTCGAAGGCAGGTATGTTTTGCGACAACAGCGTAACATGGCTCTGGAACATGGTAGATTGGCCGTAATCTATACTTGGCGTGTCGATGCCAATAGCGTTGATCTTGCGATTCTCGACCAGCCACTTGGCAGCTTTGGGGTCCAGACCAGGAAAATGCAGCTCTTTTACAGCAGCTTCGCCGCGTTGCTCGGTACCAAGGTATTGCAGCTTATTCGGGTAGTATGCCGCATAACCGGTATGCAATAACACAATGCTGCCATCTGGTATCTGCATGCCATGCCTGGTTTCCCATGCTTTTAGGTCTTCAGTTGTTATTAGGTAATCCGGGTTGCGTTGCGATTTCGCTGTTACATCTACTTTTATGGCGCTGCCAATTAATTTTTCCAGCGGGATCTCTTCCACGGTCTGCCCGGTTTCAGAGAAGTGGATGGGTGCGTCTATGTGTGTGCCGCCGTGCTCTGCAGTGGCAAAGTTGTTGGCGGCATAGTAATACCCTTTGTCTGTAAAGCCTCTAAAAACAGTATCCAGCTCAAATTCTTTGGCCGTAACCCAATAAATTGTCTCACTGGAATAATCATGCGACAGGTCTACGATGCGGTGTTGGGATAAGTAGGATTGCGCAGTCTCGTTAGCAGTTTGTGTTGTACTTGAGGGGTCATCACACCTTACCAGCAACAACAAACAAATGAAAGCGGTTGGGGCTAATAGTTTCATAACTTGGGGGTTAGCTCTGTCATAAAACTGTATACGGTACTTAAAGCCACTGCATACTAAGCAAGTCTCCCCGGTGCAAAATTAAGTTTAAGCATCTGGCCCTTTTGCTGATCGTTGCCCGGCTTTAGTAGCCTTTGATGCCCTCTAGCCCCTAAAAGCCTGAAAGACACGCCACTTTTAAACCTGAAAATAACCCCAATCACGGCCAACGGCTCTGCTAAACGACGGACAAGGCCAACGGCCGAAGGCTGACGTTTAGGTTTTGTTGTGGCTTGTAGTTCTTCTATTTTATAATTTTAAGAATGCCAACTATACAGGCTAAAATTCCAGATATAGTCATTAATATTGGAATCCACTTGCCTAATAGTTGACCATATTGCATAGGTTTATATTCCAAGAATGCGAAGTTTGCTTCGATAACTTCTTCTAATTTATTATAATCTGAGTAAGCTTCCCTTTTAAACTTAATCTTCTTCCCATTATTGGTAAAAAGTTGAACTTCATTATGCAGTCCCAGATGCTGATGAACCTTTTGGTGTAGTTCATATCCAATTACATCTGATATCTTGAAGTTATGTTTGATTATTGAAAAATATCCAGTCAAGTTGATTTGCTCTCCTTCAATTTCTATTCTTTTATATGAATCTTCTATAAAGTAGAAGCAAGTTATTCCAAGTGAAAGTATAAATATAGCTAGCACAGTCATCTTTGTATCCAAGAATGGACTTGTAAAAAGGAAACCGCCTATTCCTATAAAGAATATTGCTACAAATAGAGGATATGTAGGAAAGGTAGGTTTCAATTCTATTTTCATAAACTTCTATATGCCACAACGGATTAGGACAGGCTGTGAACGAGGCGTAGCCGAGTATGGAGCCTGTGCAGGGTTGCCCGAAGTAGTTCTATTCTTTTTCAAACACTACCAGAGTATGGTCTTCCCCTTCCAACTCTTCATCAATTATTTTAGAGATTGTCTCCCAGTCGCCACCTGCAAGACCAGCTCCTATAGCAGGATATGCTATTCTTAATCCAGAGAAGGTCTCTTTTATTTCTCTGAATGCCGAACGTATAGCTTCATAGTCTGCCTTTACGCCTTTACCTCTCCAGTCATACTGCGTGTAGGCATTTACAACTTTCAGATTTTTACCGTTCACAGTTACGTCTGCGCTGCTGATGGAGCCAAGCTTTGACTTGTCGCCTTTGACTGTGGCTAAATCAGCCTTATACGCTTCAGGAAATTCTTGCTTTATAGTTTTAGCTATCCCTGCTCCCATAGTGCAAAAGCAATTACAGCCATGAATGATGAGGTCAAATTCATTTCTCAAAGCTTTCTTTACTAAGTCTCCTTTAACTGTTTTCATGAATTCTATTAAGGGTAACGGCTCGTGTATACCTTGTGCGAGGCTGTCAGCCGAAGCATTGGGTATAAACCTTGTTAGTTGCTGATTTTATTCTTTTTCATACACTCTCTCCACAGTACCATCTTTGTTGTAATATGTTGAGCGGACATATTCGCCATTTTGGTATTCTGTGGTATAATGCAAAGGACCTTCTTCATAATACACTTCCGAGATGCCATGCAAGTCGCCTTTTTCTGAGTACCTATTTATCTCCCATATTTTCCCATTCTTATAGTAGGTCCATTTGCCTATAGCCTTCCCGTCACGGAGTTCGCCATTGGCGTCTTTATTAGATATTGTCCCAGAGTAAGAGCTATACTTATTTACAAACTTCCTGTCTGCAATGAACTTGAACTGTCTTGCTGGATTGCCATTTAACAACTTGCTTCGTGTACAAAGACCTGTGTAGTAGTTTCCTTTGCTACCTGTTGTAAAAATAACCCATGTCTGACCCTTTTTGAAGTTTAGCCCACAAGATGCCCCGTCAAGTCCAGTTGTCAATGTTACTGTATCGCTCTCTGTCTGACCTTTATAAACCTGCTTAATTGAGAATTTTACAACCTTCTCCCATTCTTCTCTTTTCTCAATCACAGAAAGTACTTCGCCTTTGTAAATCAAGTCATACCCATTATACTGCCTAAGGTCCATGTTTTTATAGTATTCACACGAACATGCTGCTGCCTGATTCGACATGAATAAAAAAACTACAAATAGTAGGAGTATAATAAAGGTTTTCATTCTTTGAATTTGCAACTAACTATCGTGTATAAGGAGGAGTTCCGGTTATTGGCCCTTTAGCTGGAGTGCTGAGAACCTGCTCTTCAAGGGTTTTTGACATCAGGTAAGGGTCCGGCTTCATCTTCTATACAATTTAAAGCTAAATATAGAACATTCCTATAAATTGTCAAGCGGGCTGACAATATTTTCCAGTCCGTGGCTGGTGATGTGGGTGTAGATTTCAGTGGTCTTGCTGCTCTTGTGCCCCAGCAGCGACTGGATGTAGCGCAGATTCGTGCCCTGCTCCAAAAGGTGCGTGGCAAAGGAGTGCCGGAGCGAGTGGGGCGTCACCTTCTTCTGCAAGCCCGCTTTTTTCACGCAGTCCCTGAACACGTTGCGGATGCTGTCGGTGGTGTACTGGCCCCCGTACTGTCCCTCAAACAGCCACACTTGCGGCCTATACTCCCGGTAGTAGGCCCTGAGGCTCTCCAGCAGTTTCTGCGAAAGCAGTGTGGTGCGGTCCTTCTTGCCCTTGCCCCCGCGGATAAGCAGCAGGTTCCTGTCTGAGCGCACATCGGTGATTTTGAGGTTGATCACCTCACTGATCCGCAGGCCACCCGAGTAAAGCAGCTGCAGCAGGCAGCGGTGCTTCAGGTTCTCAGTCACGGCCAGGATGCGCAGCACTTCCTGCTTGCTGAGCACCTGCGGCAGCCGCCTCGGTTTCTCGGGGCGCTCCACATCCTCGGGCCGCACGCTGTGGCGGCCCAGCACGCGCTGGAAATAGAACTTGACGGCGTTGATGCTCTGGCTCACCGTGGAATGGGAGTACCTTTGGCTCTGCACCATGCCCCGGTGGTACTGGTTGATCTCTTCATTGATGTTTTCCATGCCCTGTTCGCCGTGCCCGTTCAGAAAGCGGAGCAGCAGCGAGTGGTAGGTGCGGATGGTGTTGAGGGAGTAGTTGAGCAGGAAAAGCCTCTCAACGAAAGCCATCGGGCAGCTGATGTAACCAGCCGCTTTCACATAGTTCTGCTCCCAGAGCCTGCGCAGCAGCACAACGTCGCGCACCACCAGCTCCTGGCTCAGCCAAAGCCAGCCGGTTCCCTCCATTTCCTCGGCCAGCTGCTGCATGTGCCTCCCACCCTCGGGTATGGCAAAGCACTTCTGCTTCTGCTCCTGCTGCCAGGTGGCAAGGCTGCTGTTTTTGAGCGTTTAAAGAGTTTTACATATTGGGAACGATTCCCCGTTAGGGGTGTGTTCTTACTTTTGCCCCAGCACCCAACCCTCAATGGTCCGAAGCACATTGGTCATTTCCCGCTTAACCTCCCTGTCGGCAAAGCGTAGGAACTGCACACCAAGCGCCTCCAACCTTCGCTGCCGGGCTGTGTCCTCGGCAAAGCCGTAGTCGTGGCTGTCACCGTCCACCTCAATGGCCAGCATCAGTTCTGAGCAGTAGAAGTCGACGATGTAGCTGTCCAGTGGCTTCTGGCGGTGGAAGTCAAGGCCCAGCAAGGCCCCGCCCTTCAGCTCCTGCCAGAGCAGCACCTCGCCCAATGTGCTGTTGTTGCGCAGCTGTCTTGCCAGTTCCTTTAGGTATGGCTTGTAGGGGATTTGGGTGTGTCTTTTCATGGTATGATTAAACACACCCCTAACCCCTCTCTTTAAAAGAGGGCCCCTACCCCCAGAGGGGAATCGTTCCCCAATACACATCATAACAAAGCATATATTACTAGCCGGTTTCGACTTCCGGCACTTCACCCACCTCTACCGCACCAAGAACGGCAATACTTATTACTTCTGCTACGACTACGGCTACCTGCTGCTCGAGGACGAGAAGGTGCTGATCGTGAACTGGCAGCCTTACATGGAGAAATTATGAAACCGTAAACTTAGTTTATTCCCTGCCAAGTATAACCTGCGCCGCTTCCCACAGGTCCTTTACCTGTAAAGTATAGGTTCCGGGCTCATACTTATCCCCTACAAGTATAGATTTCACTCCAACTTTATCCGCCGCTTCTATATCACGAAGGGAGTCGCCTACCATCCAGCTTTGGCCAGGGTCTATGTTATACTTTGCCAGGGCGCGTTCCAGCATCAGGCTGTCAGGTTTGCGCGATAGCGACTCCGAATAGTTAGGGTGACCGGGGGCATAGTAAATGGCATCTAGCAACGAATCGCAGTTTTGCTGCAGTTTGTTGTGGCAGGCCAGTACATCATCTTTTCTGTACAATTTCTTGGCTATGCCCGCCTGGTTTGTAACCACAATAAGCAGGTACCCGTTATCCTTGAGCAGGCGCAGCGCCTCGGGCACGCCTGGCAGTACTTCAAAATCATCCAATTTGTAGGTATACTCGCCGCGTTCCTTGTTCAGTACGCCGTCACGGTCCAGGAAAACGCATTTCTGCTGCTGCATGCTGCTATATAATTGTGTTTGATGTGCTAAAATTAGAATTTCTTCGTTTCAGTTACATTAAAAATTTAACCGAATATAGGCAACAGATATTCTTAAAAGCTAGTCTAATATTATTAGACCAAGGCCATAAGGGTGATGTTTGTTTGGAAGTACGTGTATGAGAGTTGCTATAATTGGAGCAGGCATTTCCGGATTGGCTTTGGCATATTACCTGCAAAAGCTGGGTGTAGCGTATGACCTGTTTGAGGCCAGCTCGCAGGTAGGCGGAAGTATGCGCACCGTTAAATCAAATGGGTACATACTAGACCTTGGACCCAACTCCCTGCAGCTCTCGCCCGAGCTTAAAGAACTGATACGGGAACTGAAGTTGGAGCGTGAGGTGCTGCCTGCCGCCCCCATGGACCACCAGCGCTATGTGCTGCGCGACGGCGATTACCACCAGTTGCCCACTTCGCCTTTCTCGCTGCTGTCTAACAATTTCTTCTCCTGGAAAACCAAATACCGCATACTTCAGGAAAAGAACGTCCCCCCCGCCGACATCAACTACGAAACGGTATCGCAGTTTTTTGAGCGGCGCTTTGGCAAGGGTGTGGTAGCCTATGGCGTAAATCCGCTGGTGAACGGTATGTATGCCGGCGACCCGAACCAGCTGTTGGTGCACAAGGCTATGCCGCACTTAAAGGCCATGGAGCAAAAGTATGGCTCAGTGCTGCGCGGGCTCGTACATCACAAAGATTCATACTCCAGGCAGGAGGTCTTCAGCTTTGTGGAGGGCATGAGCACCTTACCCAACGCCATCAGCGAAAAGCTGGTATCGCTGCACAAGGAGCACAGAGTAGAGATGATTACCCGCGCGCAGGGCCGGTACGTGGTTTCCTGCGCCACCTCCGGCGATTACGACACCGAAGAGTATAATTTACTGGTATTGGCCCTGCCTGCATACCAGGCGGCAGAGTTGCTCCACTTTACATTTCCGGGGATGGCGGCAGCCCTGCAGAACATCAACTACCCACCCATGGCCATGGTATACTCAGTATATAACCGCCACGATGTGGGCCACCACCTCAAAGGCTTCGGGGCACTGCACCCCAAGGTAGAGGACACCTTCGCCGCAGGCTCCATCTGGACCAGCTCGGTATTCGATGGTCGTTGCAGGCCGCATGAGGTCATGTTTACCACTTTTGTGGGAGGCAGCCAATATACCCAGAATGCCTTGGTAGAGCGTACCACACAAATGCGAAAAGTACACGAAGAATTGCGCAGGCTGTATAACATTAACACCGATAAGCCCATTTTCCAGTATGCTCACCTCTGGGAGCACTCCATACCGCAGTACGACCTGTACATTGAGGACGCCCACGACATGGCCAAGACGCTGGAGCAGGAAGGGCTTTTCATTTCTGCAAACTGGCAGGCAGGTGTTTCGGTGCCGAACTGTATTAAACACGCCAAAGAACTAGCCTACAAAATAAATTTAAAAAGGCCCTTATTCATGAATAGCTGAATGCCTATATTTGCGGAATGAAAGACGCGCTGGTTATTATCCCAACCTACAACGAGCGGGAGAACATAGAGGCAATGGTGAGGAAGGTAATGTCGCTGAGTCATCCGTTTGATCTGCTGATCATAGATGACGGCTCTCCTGACGGCACCGCCGACATTGTGCGCGACTTACAGCTGGAGTACCCCAACAGGTTGCACCTGGAAACCCGCAAAGGCAAGCTTGGCCTGGGCACGGCCTACATCCATGGGTTTAAATATGCCCTGCGCCACAACTACGAGTTCATTTTTGAGATGGACTGCGACTTCTCGCATAACCCCGAAGACCTGATACGCCTGTACAATGCCTGCGCCTTGGAAGGCTACGATGTTGCCATAGGCAGCCGCTACGTGCAGGGCGTAAATGTGGTAAACTGGCCCATGAGCCGTGTGCTTATGTCCTACTTCGCCAGCTCTTACGTGCGCCTGATTACCGGCATGCCTATACACGACACAACTGCCGGCTTTAAATGCTACCGCCGCAAAGTGCTTAAGACCATACAGCTAAACAAGATACGGTTCGTTGGTTATGCCTTCCAGATCGAAATGAAGTTTCTGGCTTATAAGTATGGCTTTAAGATAAAGGAGGTGCCGATCATTTTTACCGATCGTACCAAAGGCGAATCCAAGATGTCGAGTGGCATATTTAAAGAGGCCGTGCTGGGAGTGCTTAAGATGAAAGTGAGCAGCATTTTCCGACACTTCGACAGGTACGAAGTATAGGTCACCCACTCTTAAACAAGCTCTCCGCCACAGATTTTTACTGTGAACTTATCTGTGTATTTTATACTTTAGTACCGCACCGTATACTTTAGACAGGTATAAGCTGCGGTTCGTCCTTTACAAAAATCATTCTGTCGCGTTAGTATACAAGCAGCAGCGTTTTAGCTTAACTTTGTTTATTCAGGTGTGTTGGTGCACGTCATGTAACAAGCTTTTGCGCTGCTGCGCACTATTTAATTATGAACGAGATCATCTTCTGGGTTATATTTAACGTGTTTGTGCTGCTGCTGCTGGGGCTCGATCTTTTCGTGTTCCACCGCAAAGAGCATGAGGTAAAGATTAAGGAGGCGCTGCTTACCAGCCTTTTCTGGATCGTGCTGGCGCTTGGTTTTAATGCACTCATCTACTTCTGGAAAGGCCCCGATTCAGCGCTGGAGTTCTTTACAGGTTACCTCATCGAGAAATCCCTCAGCGTAGACAATCTCTTTGTTTTCATCCTGATCTTCAATTATTTTAAAGTACCACTCAAGTACCAGCATAATCTTTTGTTCTGGGGTGTGTTAGGGGCACTTGTGCTGCGCGGTATTTTTATACTTGTGGGGGTGGCCCTTATTGCCAAGTTCCATTTCATCATTTACATACTCGGTGCCTTTCTTGTGTTTACCGGCATTAAGATGGCCTTTACCAAAGACCAAGACGTGGACCCGGAACACAACCCTTTGGTAAACTGGGTTAGCAGGCATATCCGGGTTACTAAAACGGCTGTGGGGGGCAAGTTCTTTATCAAACAAAACGGTAAACTGTTTGCCACACCGCTGTTCCTGGTACTGGTTATGATCGAGAGCACCGATGTGGTTTTTGCAGCCGACTCGATACCAGCGATCCTGGCTATCTCCAAAGATCCGTTTATAGTTTATACTTCCAATGTGTTTGCGCTGCTGGGCCTGCGAGCTTTATACTTTGCGTTGGCCGGCATTATGCAGCTGTTTCACTATTTGCATTACGGCCTCTCGGTTATACTTACCTTTATCGGTGTAAAGCTGCTCATCAGCGATATCTACCACCTTGATATGCGCGTTGCCTTGCTGGTGGTGGGCGGTATTCTGGCAGTGTCTGTTATTGCCTCGCTGCTCTTCCCTAAACCCAAAGAGGAGTTGCCTGAGTTGCCACTGGAGGACAAAAAGCAGGATGAGAAAGTAAAATAAATTACTTAAAATTTGCTTTTGCCAATTTTTATACTTTTACTTGCAGCTTAAAGACAGAATTCATGTACCAATCTTATTGCATTATGTTTGCCAATTCAATGAAGGTTCCTCCGGTGGGGCTCCTGTGGTAGCATATTGTGTGTAGATAAATAAACGTACATATCCATACCAAAGGGGCCCTGCAGAAGCGGGGCCCCTTTTTGTTTTACAAAGTCTCTAAACAAAAGAGCAAAAATTAAAATGCCATGAGAGCAAGTACAACCACCATCAAAGTAACACCCGAAAGCAGCTTTCGCCAGGCGAACGGGCAGCTTGTGTTAATTGCTGGGCCATGCAGCGCCGAATCTGAAGAACAAATGCTAACCACAGCCATGCAGCTGAAAAAGGTCAATGGCATTTCGGTCTTTAAAGCCGGTATCTGGAAATCGCGCACGCGCCCAAACAGCTTTGAGGGTGTTGGTACTGCAGGACTAGAGTGGTTGGCAAAAGTAAAACAGGAAACAGGCTTAAAAACAGCCTGCGACGTGGTAAATGCGCAACAGGCACTGGAGGCACTGCAACATGGTGTAGATATACTTTGCATCAGTGGCCGTGCCACCGTTAACCCCTTTGCGATGCAGGAAATAGCCGAGGCCCTGAAAGGCAAAAAAGTGCCGGTACTGGTAAACAACCCTGTTTATGCAGATCTGCGTTTATGGCTGGGTGCCCTGGAGCGCCTGCACCAGGCAGGCATTACTGATCTGGGTGTTATACACCGCGGGTTTGCTACTGATGAACAGCACCCGTACCGTAACCACCCGAAGTGGGAGCACATGCTGGAGCTTAAAAGCCTGTTACCGGAGCTGCCTATACTTTGCGATGCCAGCCACATAGCCGGCAAGCGCAGCCTGCTGTACCCGGTAAGCCAGCGAGCCGTGGAGTTAGGCGCAGACGGTATGCTGTTTGAGGCCCATGCAAACCCTGCCGAGGCCCTTAGCAGCCAGCAGCAGCAATTAATGCCACAGGAACTGGAGTTACTGGTTAACGCTGTTGTTACCAAAGTAAAGCTGACCGAGACCACTGAAATGGTGGACAAACTGGAGGAGCTCAGCAAGCAGATTGGCTCGCTGGACAACGAACTGATGGAGCTTTTGCTGCGCCGCACGGCAGTTACCAAGGAGTTGAACAGCCAGGGCGGATTAAGCGGATCACCGGTACAGCAAACCGGCAAATGGCAAAAACAGCTGCAGGAGGTGCTGCAGCAAACCCAGTTACCAAACCTGGACGATAAACTGGCACAAACTGTCATCACTGCGCTGCAGCAGCAAGCAGAGTTGCGTCAGGATAGCCTGGGCAGGTCTGTTGCCTGATCTAAAAGCGGCACCTTTCTAAGGGGTGCCGCTTTATTTTTCGCCTTATCTTAAAAGCCAGGCACATTTTCTACCTTTGCGGTGTTAAGCAAAAAGTATCCGAAAATTTTATTTATACTTATCAATGAAAACCCCTATCTCACGCTTCCGGTTGGTCGGCTTTTACGAAGGCCTCTCGTTTTTGCTGCTGCTGGGCATAGCCATGCCGGTAAAATACATTTTAGGTTACCCTGCCCTGGTAAAGTATGTTGGCTGGGCGCATGGCGTCTTATTTATACTTTATATGTATGCCCTGCTTCAGGTGGCGCTTGCACACAAGTGGTCTGTGGGTAAAGTGGCTGCCGGTTTTGTAGCCTCCCTCCTGCCATTTGGCCCGTTTATACTAGATAGAAAGCTCTTAAAGAACGAGGAAACACCTGCTGAACAGAAAGAACTGGAGAAGCAGGCTGCATAACTTATTAGATCAAAACAGGACTTAAACCCGCTGGCGTGATAGAACATCAGCGGGTTTTTCATTTCCATAACACTGTTTAAACAATAAAAATAGTTATATATTTTTATATTAAAACACAACTATTTACATATACATGCGTTAAGGCACTCAGAATTATACTTTTTAAATAATTTAATCTTTAACAGCTAACAAAATCGGAGGGCAAATCATACTTACAAAAAAGGCATGTATGGTTTTACCTACCACTATGTTAAACCCTTAACCTAACTGTATATGAAAATTAAAAGATTTTTACCAATCTCCCTTATTCTGGGCCTATGTATCTTCTCATCATGCTCTAAGGATATTGATGAGGTGAATCCGGCAATGCAGTCATCTGATTTGGCAGATGCTAAGCCGATTACAACCGGCATGACGCTAAACCTTAATCCAAACCCAGTTATCGTTAATCAGACAGTTGTCATTTCTGTTGCATTCAATACAACGCCAACTGGAGGCAAGGTTTATATTGAAAAAGCTCTTGATGGAACGGGGCAGCATACGACAGCATCCTCAGCAATTACCTGGCAAAAGGTACACGAAGTATCATTACCTTCTGCCTCATCAATAGCATATAATTATTTACCTAATACCATAGGTTCATTTGGATTTAGGGCACATTATATCCCTTCCGGAGGCTCTGGCTTTTCGCAAGTTCAAATTACTAAGGATATACAGGTTATTGCGGCACCAACTACCTGTATAGGTCTGACTTTAGGCGCAAAAATCATGAATACTACCCCACTTGGCAATAACATGTATGAGTTTGAAGTTGCTTATACAGTTGAAGCTTGCGCAGATATCAAAGGCGCTAAATTACAAGGAGGCTTAGCATCCCATTCAACGTTGGTGAGTAATACTAATGATGCAATCGTAAAAGAAAATGGTCAGTCTAACTATGTAATCAGTTGGAACTTGGGTGACATCTCAAAAGGATATAATGGTATTTTTATAGTTAGGTTCCAAAAAGAATTAAAAGGTGCAGGAGCCCATACGATTACTGGTGAATGGTCTGTGAAGGGAAAAGATGCGAACGGTGTTGAAGTAGTTGCCGGCTATGGAAACGAACTCGTTTATACTTTGAACTAATTAAAAAATCAACAAACAAAAAGGACAGCCATATAAGCTGTCCTTTTTTTTGTTTGTTGACTACCTAAATATCCGTATAGCCCCACCCGGCGAGTTACCCATTGGGTTCAGGTGTTTGTTGATGCTGTAGGTGAAGCTGAGCATGAAGTACTGCCCCAGAGAGTTCAGTGTTTCGCGCTCAATGTATAAGGCGTTTGCGGTTTGGTTGATACCTGTGTTCCTGTCTAGCAAGTTGTTAGCTGACAGCTTTAACTCCCCCACATTATTTTTCAGGAACTGCCTCGAAATTGACACATCCAACAACGGAATGGTCTGGTTAAAGTTAGTGGCGTTGTTGTCGTAAACCAGGTAATCGAAGGTGGCATTCAGGTTAAACTGTTTCAGGAAACGATAGTTCGCATCGGCTGTATAGGTCTTGTTCAGGAAGAACTGGTCGTTCTGGGTCAGGTCCTCATACTTTGTGCGCTGAGCCGTTATATCTGCTTTCAGGCTAAAGTTCAGGTTCTCTTTTTGGTAAGCAAACCGGATGTTTCCTGTTGCGCTTCGAACGTTTACGTCATTCTCCACATCGTTAAGCACACTTATGGTATGCTGGTCGCGCAGGTTGGCACCGAAATGCAGCCTGCTGTTCAGCTTCTTAATAGGGTAAGTATAGTTTGCGAAGGCAGAGATCATGGTATTGTAATCCACGTTTACAGGGCGCGTTGTGCGCACAGAATTACCATCTATACTTTGCGAAGACACAATGGCATTGTTGGTGTGCATTACGCTTAGCATACCAAAGAAACTACGCATGGTGCCTGCATCAAAACTGTTGTAATGCAGCCTTAGCTGGTGCATATAAGATGGGATCAGATCTGCGTTGCCGATGTACAGGTTCAATGGGTTACTGATATCCGGAACTGGCTGCAACTGGCGTAAACTCGGCTCCTGCACCAATGTTTCATAGTTAAAGTTAAGGCGACGGTTGCTGCCAAAATCGTAGTTTAACCTGGCAGTGGGCAACAGGTTGTAGAAGTCCCGGTCAATCTCCTGCTTTCCTTCCATGTTGCGCAGCCATACTTCACCGTTCAGGTCGCTTTGCTGCAGGCTGGTGCCTAGGGTAAAGCTGTAGTTCTGGCGGTTTAGTTTATAGTTTACACCCAGCTTATGGTACAAGTATAAACTCTCGTACATGTTACTCAGGGTGGCGTTCAGCGTGTTTGCGCTTCCCTCAATATCATACACCTCACGGTTAGACTCGCTCAGATTGGCCCTGTAGCTGTAATTGGTTTCAAGGTACTGGCGGTTACCTAGCGGCTCTGTGTGCGAAACGCCAAGCGTAAGGTTACGTGTGTCGCTGGCCTGCTCATTGCGTTGCCTGATCTGCCTGTCCTGCCCATTGGAGAACGTTATGTCGCTGCTGTAGGCCCCATCGGTATCGTTTTGGCTGGCAGACATGTCCGCGTTAACCGTTAAGAACCTGCCTGGCTTGGCATAGCGGTGCCTGAAAAGTATACTTGAGTTCAGGTTAATGATGCTGCCCTCAGAGTTTGAGCGCGTGTCGCTGGCATTGAGTACCGAGCCGTTAGACCCGAAGTTGTTTATCAGGCTTTTCAGGTTTTGCGTAATCTCGTTATAGCTCAGGCTGCCTGTTGCCTTTATAGAGTTCAGCGAGTCAATTTTATAGTCCAGTGTAAAGTTACCGCGGTGGTTCAGGTTATTTCCATCCTGTACAGTGCGCTCGGTGGTTCGTGGGTTTCCTGCGTTTAAAAGGTTGTCGCGCTCGGCTGTTTTGCTAATGTCCTGGTTCAGGCTGTTGAAGAAGTAACTCCCGTTTGCCTCTGTTTTTTTGTTGAGATGGTTGTTGAAGTTCAGTCCGCCTGCCTGGGTGTTCATTAGTCCGTTCATGCGGCCACCGGTGTTCAGGGGCACTCCGTTATTGCCCGATCCGTTGTTTATGACAACCATGCCGCCGCCTCCCATGCGGTTCATGCCTCCGTTAAAGTTCATGTACTCATCAAAGCCAAAACCCTGGCTGTTTACGTTGTTGGCCATGCCCAGAAATGAAAGCTGCTGCCCTTTTTTAAAGCGGTTTATACTTGCCCTGGCCTGATAACGCTCATCGGTACCCACACCGGCCATCACATTACCAAAGGCGCTGTTGCGTTTTTCCTCTTTCAGTTGCAGGTTTATGGTTTTCTCGCGCTGCCCATCGTCTATACCCGAGAAAGTAACCTGATCCGATTTCTTATCGAATACCTGTACTTTATCAATGGCATCGGCAGGCAGGTTTTTGGTTGCCATTTTAGGATCACGGCCAAAGAACTCTTTGCCATCCACGGTAACGCGGTTTACTTTTTCGCCTTGCACCGATAAATTTCCCTGGGCATCCACTTCCACACCCGGCAGCTTTTTAAGGAGTTCTTCTACAGCCGCATTTGGCTGCGTTTTAAAAGAGCCGGCGTTAAACTCAATGGTATCCTTCTTTATAACCACCGGACTCTTTTCACCTTTCACAACCACTTCCTTCAGCTCATTGCTTTGCGGTTGAAGCTTAATGGTACCTAGTTCTACTACTGCCGCAGCCTCCGGAAAAGCTAATTTCTGGTAGTGCGGGTCGAAGCCCAGAAAAGACACTTTAAACAGGTAGTTGCCTTTGTTTACGCCCTTCACTTCAAAAGCCCCCTGGTTATCGGTAGCACCGAAGTTTACCAGCGAAGAGTCTTTGGCCTGCAATACCAGCACCGTAGCCGATGGCAAGGCTGCACTTGTGTTATCCAGCACGCGGCCCTTTACCGTGTATTTCTGAGCAAGCGCAGTATGCCCGGCTATTATAAAAAATAGCAGTAGTAGCTTTTTCATAGCTTTATTTTCTTAATATCTTAGTTTCTGATCATGAAGGTGCCTCCGTTCGCGCCGCGCTGTTTCATTTGCTCGGCCACCATCTCCTGGTACTGCTTATCGGTCATTTTTTCTCCTTTGGTTGGCTCCACCAGGTCGTTCTTCTTAAGTGGCTTAAAGTCAACTTTGGTGGCTTTTGTAACGCGCAGGCCATTGTCAAAATCTATCTCCAGCACGGCGCCAGGCAACGAAGTAAAGTTATCCGGGCCCAGGTTGGGGCGAAGCTTGTCTGTAAACCATGCCACGGTGGTCTTACCAGATTTCTCATCTGTATAAGTTGCTTGCTTGCACGCGTAGCCTTGTATCGTTTTGGTTTCGCTACCGAATTTCCACGGCAGTATACTTAGGGAGTCCTGGGTGATGTAGTTTTTACCCATGAACTCGCGCAGCACCACTCTCTTGCTCTGGGCCGTGTTGATGTAGGTTTGGTTCTGGGGAATCCTGATCATGACCATCTGCCCTCCGCCGTTTCCGGATGCAGCCATGTCGTCCTGCTCGTCGATCAAGGGCTTGTAAAGCGATTCTGTGGCATTGTAAGTAAGTATCTGGCGTGTTGTTCTGAACTCCGGTATCATGTCCTTCATCTGTGCCCTATCGGCCGGGATGTTGCGGTGCATGTTCATTTTGGTTTCGTAAGTAATAGCCCCCTGCGCCTGCGCAGAAGCGAACTGTGATACAAGCGTAAGTATCAGTGTTCCAACAAGTATAAATGTGCTCTTCATCGGGTTTATTTTTTCTGTAAATGTAGCACACTTACCCACTACTTGTAGTTAATAACTGTTAATGAGATGTTAAAGAAAAGTTAAAGTTTGGGGGAGGGATGGTTTGCGTTCTTTGCGCCCTTTGTGGTAAAGTATAACCGCCACGAACGCGAAGAAAACGCTAAGTGCGCAAAGACAGAATCGTATTTGTACCTGGTATTTGGAAGAATGCAATCCAGGCTATTTCATCTCTAACCACGGCACAAGGTGCGCAGCTATCCTTTCAGATTCTATCAAAAATCCGTCGTGGCCGTAGGCAGACCCAATCTCTACATACCTGGCATTTGGGATATGCTGACTGATAAAAACCTGCTCCTGAACAGGGCAAAGTATGTCGCTGCTGATTCCGATGATGAGTGTGCGCTGCTGAATAGCATGGAGTACCTGCTCCAGGTCACCGCCACGCCCTCTGCTCAGGTTGTGGCTGTCCATGGCTTTGGTAAGTAACCAATAAGTATAGGCATTAAACCGGTTCACAAGTTTATCGCCCTGGTAGCGGATGTAAGACTCCGCTTTGTAGTTATCCGTCTTTTCCGTATCAGGGTCCGACTGGCGCTCTACCATAATCTCATAGTTGCGGTAAGTAAGCATCCCGATGGCGCGCGCTGCTTTCAGGCCAGCGCCCCCGGCCTCCACCGATCTGTCTAACCAGGAACTGTCCGCTTCTATGGCCAGGCGCTGCGAAGTATGAATAGCAACTCCCCAGGCACTTTCTGCTGCAGAAGTAGCCAGCAGGAAAAGATTATCTATATTTTCGCCCTCCATCACGGACCATTCCAAAGCCTGGTAACCACCCATACTTCCACCTACCATCAGGTGTATTTTCGGAAGGTCCAGGTGCTTACGCAGAAGTATATGTGCATTAACCATATCGCGTATAGTAACAGCCGGAAACTGGCTATAGTATGGCTCTTTCGTGATTGGGTTTATACTTAAAGGGCCTGTTGTACCGTAGCACGAGCCCAGGATATTAGCACAAACAATAATATATTTCTCAGGGTCAAGGGCCAGCCCCTCACCTACCAAACCGTTCCACCAGTCTGCTGCATCGGCATTGGCCGTAAGCGCATGGCAGATCCAGACTACGTTATCCTTTGTTGCATTCAGGTTGCCATAAGTATGATAGGCAATGGTAAGCTCGGGCAGTACTTCTCCATTCTCCAGCCGGAAAGGTTGTTTGTAGTTAAAATAGCTGGTATTTGTGCTTTTCATTTGTATGCAAAGTAAGTACATGTTTTCTTTACATCCATAACATATATATTAGAATGGAAGCAATAGAATTAAAAAGAGTAAGCGGCGAGTATGGGTTTGAGGCAACAGATGCCCAGGGAAACATTGCCAGATTAGACAACAGCCTCTATTCCGGTGGCAACAACTTTGGTGTACGCCCTATGCAGTCTCTTCTGATAGCCATGGGCGCTTGCAGTGGTATAGATGTGATCTCGATCTTAAAAAAGCAACGCCAGGACCTGCAGGGGTATAGTATGAAAATTGAAGGCGAACGCGAAAAGACAGGAGATTTTTCGTTGTGGAAAAAAGTACATGTTACGTTTAACCTGTCAGGCAAAATTGATCCGGACAAAGCAAATAAAGCCTGCCAGTTATCCGTAGACAAATATTGCTCTGTAGCAGAAACGCTTCGTCGTGCCGGGTGCACCATTACCTGGGAGGCAAACGTTTCGGTAGTATAAACTTCAACCTACTGGCATTATCCCGGTACGCTCATAATCCTCTTTAACAAAGTATACCATGGCACTAGACCCGATAACACAGGCGATCCGCATACAAACAGAGCGCACGAGCCAGATGGAGCACGCAACGCCGATGTTCCTGACCAGCAGCTTCACGTTTGAGGATGCGGAAAGTATGCGGGCAGCCTTTGCCGACGAGACAGATGACAACATCTACAGCCGCTTCAGCAACCCTAATGTGCAGGAGTTTGTAGATAAGATGTGCGCCCTGGAGGGTGCTGAGGCGGGTTTTGCAACGGCATCAGGTATGAGTGCAGTGTTTGCCAGTTTTATGGCTTTGCTAAAAAGCGGTGATCATTTATTGGTTTGTAACTCCATTTTCGGCAGCACCCACACCGTTGTAACCAAGTACCTGCCCCGATACGGCATCACGTTTACGTATGTAAGCGCCGATAAACCGGAATCATGGGAAGCAGCCATCCGGCCAAACACCAAAATGCTTTACCTGGAAACACCAACCAACCCGGGACTGGATATTATTGATTTACAATTTGTATCGGAACTGGCGCAGAAGCACAACCTTATACTTAACGTGGATAACTGCTTTGCCACGCCTGTAAACCAAAAGCCACTGGAGCTTGGCGCGCATCTTTCCGTACACTCGGCCACTAAATGGATAGATGGGCAGGGAAGAGTGATGGGTGGTGTAGTAGTTGGTAAAAAAGAACTGATAAAGGAGATCTACCTGTTTTGCAGAAGCACAGGCCCCGCCATGTCGCCGTTTAATGCCTGGGTGCTGAGCAAAAGCCTGGAAACACTGGATGTACGCATGGAACGGCATTCGTCAACTGCCTTAAAAGTAGCGGAAACGCTGGAGAACCACCCGGCCATTACCTGGCTAAAGTATCCATACTTGCCCAGCCACCCGCAATACGAAATTGCCAGGAAGCAGATGAAAAACGGAGGTGGCATTGTGTGCTTTGAGCTGAAAGGCGGACTGGAAAGCGGCCGAAGTTTTCTGAACAACCTGCAGATGCTTTCACTCACCGCCAACCTGGGAGATACCAGAAGTATAGCCTCGCACCCGGCAAGCACCACCCACGCAAAATTAACCGAAGAAGAAAGACTGGCCGTCAACATTACCCCGGGCCTGATCCGGATTTCGGTTGGACTAGAGAAGGTGGAGGATATACTTGGCGACATTCTGCAGGCGCTGGACAGAGTGTGACATCAGCTATAAAACCCGCTTTAAAGATTAAAAAGGCAGGAAAATAAAAAATAAGAAAAAAATCTTGTCCTTTTAAATTTTCATGCCGTAGATTTGTATCAATAATTTCTTATCCAGAAAGGTGGAGGGACAGGCCCGATGATACCTTGGCAACCAATCAATTTGATAATGGTGCCAATTCCTGCTCTGCAGCAATGCAGGGGGAGATAAGCAAGAGTGAGCAACTAAGGTTAAGTACCTATACTTTGGCTCTTCTGTCTTATCGGAAGAGCTTTTTTTATGCGCTTCCGGTAGGAACTCTGGATAAGTGGTTTTATTAATTTTTTAGTAACCATTAATATCCAGACAGAGATGAAAGAAGCGACCAGCATCCTCCACAGCATTCCCGTAGACCCGCAGACAGGCGCCATTGCCGTACCCATTTACCAGACCTCCACTTTTGTACAGGAAGCACCCGGCGTAAACAAAGGGTTTGACTATACCCGCTCCAACAACCCAACCCGCAAAGTGCTTGAAGATTTGATAGCCAAACTTGAGAACGGCAGCAACGGCTATGCTTTTGCCAGCGGCCTTGCCGCTATTGATGCCGTTGTAAAACTGCTGGAGTATGGCGACGAGATACTGGCCGTAGATGACATTTATGGCGGGGCTTTCAGGCAGTTCGAGCAGGTGTTCAAGAAGTTTGGAATTAACGTGAACTACGTAGATGCCACCTCTATCGAAAAAGTAGTGAACGCTGTAACGCCACGAACCAAACTTTTCTGGATAGAGTCTCCTACCAACCCTACCCTTAAAATTGCTGATATAGCCGAGATCGCAAAAATTGCCAAAGCTAACAACTGCCTTTTGTGCGTAGACAACACCTTTGCATCCCCTATCGGGCAAAAGCCATTAGAACTGGGCGCAGACATTGTAGTGCACAGCGGCACCAAGTACATAGCCGGCCATTGCGATGTAATTGCCGGACTGGTAGTAACTGGCACACCTGAGCTTGGCGAGAAAATAAAGTTCTACCAGAATGCTACCGGCGGTGTGCTTAGCCCCTTCGATAGCTGGCTTACCATACGCGGCATCGAAACACTGCAGCTGCGTTACAAGCAGCACAGCCAGAATGCGCAGCAGGTGGCCGAGTTCTTAACCACTGTGGATGGTGTTAAAAATGTATACTACCCCGGCCTGCCCAATCACCCGCACCACAACATTGCCCGCAAACAACAGCAATACTTTGGCGGAGTAATCTCCTTCGACTTGAACATAGACTCTGCAGAGCTGGCAAAAGAGATCGTGTGCAGCACCAGGTACTTTAAACTGGCTGAGAGCCTGGGCGGAGTGAAGAGCCTGCTGTGCCACCCAGCCACCATGACACATAAAACCATCCCCGTAGACAAACGCTACCAGGCCGGCGTAACCGATAGCCTGATCCGGTTATCGGTTGGGCTGGAAGACGCTGAAGACCTGATAGAAGATTTGCAAACGGCCATTAACAAAGTGCTCGAGAAAGCACACACAGAAAAAGTATCCGCATAGTTTAAGAAAGTATAAAAAGATGAAGAGAAAAGAATTGAATATCGGTCTGTTTGGCTTCGGCTGCGTTGGGTATGGACTGTACGAGGTACTGCACAAAACACCCGGTTTGAAAACTACCATAAAAAAAATATGTGTAAAGCAGGCAAACAAAGCCCGCCCTATCTCAACAGAAAATTTCACCCTGAACAAGTATGATATTCTGAATGACCCGGAGATAAACGTAGTGGTTGAGCTGATAGATGATGCAAATGCTGCTTTTGAAATTGTTGCAGAGGCGCTACGAAAAGGGAAAGCTGTGGTATCTGCCAACAAGAAAATGATTGCAGAGCATTTTGAGGAATTGCTGGAGTTGCAGCGCGCTTATAATGCGCCCCTGCTTTACGAGGCTGCCTGCTGTGCCAGTATCCCGATCATCCGTAACCTGGAAGAGTACTACGACACCGACCTGCTTACCTCTGTAGAAGGCATTGTGAACGGCTCCTGCAATTACATCCTCTCTAAAATCTTCTCCGAGAACCTGGATTATAATCTTGCACTGGCAGAGGCGCAGGCACGAGGTTTTGCCGAAAGCGACCCAAGTCTTGATACAGGCGGCTCTGATGCCAAGTATAAACTACTGCTGCTAATTGCCCACGCCTTTGGCCTGGTCCTAACCCCTGACGACATTTTTACGCTGGGCATTGACAGAATCGGGAATGTAGAGCTACAGTATGCCCGCGAAAAAGGCTATAAAATTAAACTGGTAGCGCAGGCCATCAAAAACTCCGACAACTCCATCTGCTTCTTTGTGATCCCGAAATTTATAAGCCCGGACTCGAGGCTTTATACTGTGGATGATGTGTTCAACGGTGTTATTACCCACACCAGCTTCGCAGAAACCCAGTTTTTTGTTGGCAAAGGGGCTGGCGCTTACCCAACTGCCTCAGCGGTATTGTCAGACTTGTCGGCGCTTACTTACGATTATCGCTACGAATATAAAAAGCTGCACCAGTTACAAACCGTGGTACCAGGCGAAGACATTCTGCTAAATGTGCTGCTTACCGCCAGTAAAGATCTATCGTTATACCTTGGCCTGTTTGAAAGCATCGAAGAAACCTGTACCAGAAGGGATGGCAGCTATGTTATAGGCACTATTCCGTTAAGTAATTTAAAACAGCTTATCAAAGAGCCTGCTGTATCGGTGGTATTGCGGAGTATTGAGTCGCAAAATGAAGTAGAGGTAGGCAAGGTAAACTCAGGTGTGTTAGAAGTAGAGACGCTGGAGGAGCAGACTGTATAGGTTGGATGTCAGTTGCCTCTACCAATTGTTCCCTTAAGGGCAGTGAGAACAGGAACTCTATACGTATGGCGCGAGCGTCCTCGCTCGTGTCGAACTATAGTTGGGCCTCTGGCCCAGTCGGATTACAAATTACGAGTGGTCGGAAGAAGAGCCTAAGTAACTTAATGTAGATAGTTGTTTATCTTTTAGACTCACATTGATCATCTTAAAAGAGTACTCATTCTAAATTAGGTCAACTTCCGAACACTCCTAATTACAAATCCGACGCATAATAAGACACGGGTTACAAACCCGCGCCAGCAAATGCAGAATGAAAGAGCCCAGCTCTCGAGGGGTAACACTTAAGCTGACATTTCGAGCTACGGTAGAAATCTCAAAAGAATTCTATAAAGATCTCTCCTTACGTCGTGATGACAGCATTTAAGGAAAAGGTTGGAACCGCCCTAAGCTATTACATCACACTTTCTTCTGCCCCTGACTTCCCCCCTTCTGCTTTTGCCATTTGCTGCGATATAATGCTGGCCGCCAGCAGTTGCAGGGCATGGTAGATCATGATGGGGAGAAGTATAATGCCTACCATGTTTGCGTCCGGGAAGAGCACTTTCGACATAACCGTGCCGTGCACCAGCGATTTTTTGGACCCACAGAAAATGGCCGTTATCCTGTCTTCGCGGTTAAAGCCAAGCAGTTTGCTAAGCAGGCGTATTAAACCGTAAACCAGGAAAAACAGCCCTGCCATTACTGCCCCAAGTATAAACAGGCTGCTGAAACTGTAACCACTGAACATGTCGCGGGCAAACGACTCGCAGAAGGAAGTATAAACGATGAGCAGGATGATGACCTGGTCAAACAAGCGCATCTTGCTTTTATTATTCTCTGCAAAGTTGCCCCAGTAGCGATGCAGCACAATACCAAGTATAACCGGCAAAAGGACCTGCAGCACCAGCTTGCCCATAATGCTCCAGATATCAAATCCTTCGCTGCTAGCTTCCAAAAACAACCCCATCCAGAGTGGTGTGATAAATATTCCGATCAGGCTGGAGATGCTGGCATTGAAAATAGCTGCCGGTATGTTACCCCCCGCAATAGACACCATCACCACCGACGAGGACACAGTAGAGGGAAGCGCTGCCAGGTAAAAGGTACCCAGCCAGAGCAGTTCCGCTTTACTCCCCTCAAAATAAGTATGGAAAGGCAGCACCAGCAACGGGAAAAGTATAAATGTGCTAAGCTGTACCGCCACATGCAGTCGCCAGCTGCTCAGGCCAGCTTTAAGCTTTTCGGGACTAAGGCGCAAACCGTAGAAAAAGAAAATCAACGATACACCATACCCTGCGATGTCACCCAGCGAGATTGGCTCACGGTCTGTGCCCAGTTCCGGCCACAGGTACGCCAGCCCGATCATACTTACCAGAGCAAGTATAAACCAGTCCAGGCCAAGGCGGGATGCCTTTACAGCGCGCGGGATGAGTGCAATGCCCTTTGGTTCAGATGGCGGCGGTTGGTTCACAGAGGATGTATATGTAACGAGATGCAAAAAGCAACGGCCCCGAAGTATGATTCCGGGGCCGCATCAGTATTTTGATTATACTTTAGAAATCAAGCAGGTCAATTGTTTCCAGTTCGTATTCAGTGGTGTCTTCCTCCACGGCATCCGGGGCGGTCACGATCAGGTCGCGGGCACGGCCGTAGAGCTTCACGTTCGGGTAGAGGTTTTCATACTCCTCCTGACTGATCATGCCCCGGCGGCGCATAATACCGCCGATAAGCCTGTAGTAATACCCTTTGTGGCTGCGCAGGTTTCCGTAACTGTCAAAAGACGACCGGTAACGTTTCGGGCTCGGGATAATGCTGGTCAGGAAGATGGCCTCGTTCAGGTTAAGGTCGGCCGGTTCTTTTCCGAAGTAAAAACGGGCCGCGTCTTTTGCACCATACACGTCAGGGCCCCATTCTATTATATTCAGGTATACCTCAAACATGCGGCTCTTAGACACCAGGTTAAGGTTTTCTATCAACCAGACGATAATGGCCTCTTCCACCTTACGGCCCACTGTTTTCTTGCGCGACAGGAACACGTTCTTAACCAGCTGCATTGAAATGGTACTGCCGCCACGGGCAAACTCACCCTCTTCCAAGTTCTTGATAATAGCCTGCCGGAACGCTTCTTCATGAAATCCCTTGTGGCTGTAAAAACCGGCATCCTCGGCTGTAAGTATGGCGTTGCGCAGGTACGGCGACACCTGACTGATAGGCACATAGAACGGATTGGAAGGCCCTACCGTAAATGTCCGGACCGGCTTGCCATATTCGTACACGGTATGTACAAATGAGCCTTTGATCTTCTCGATGTTGGTGTTACCCCACTGCAGTATCTTAAAGTCTTTGGAGGCATCCAGGTCTGAGTTGAACACGACTTGCTTCAGGCTGTCCATGTTCACGTGGAACTTCATGTTATACTTCAGTTCGCCCTGCGCCTTTATGCCGTCGAGGTTCTCGAAAAGGCCGGCCGGCAAGGAGCTGAAAAAGTCGTTTGCCTTTACCCAGTCGGTCTTTACCTTCAGGTCGTATACTTTGGAGGGCTTGCTTTGGTAGGCGGCATAAACGTTCGCCTCGGCGGTGTTTACCCTTACTTGCGTGGCGCTGTCCACTACAAACAGGTTCTCGCCAAGCGTCAGCACATAGTCTATGGCGCTTTCTTTCACCAGAATGTCCTCGTCGTTCAGCTTAGGGTGGTTAACCAGCAGGTTATTCACCATGGCCCGGCCTTCAATGGTCAGTTTCTCGTTACGGTAGCGTTTATCTGTAAGGCTCAGGTGCAAAGTATCAAACGCCACTGTTCCGTCATACTTTTCCTTTACATAAGGCATCCGGATTCCGCCTGAATTTACAGAATAAAGGCTGGCCGAAATGTTGTAATCTCCGGCATCGATGGTGCCGCGCACCCGCATGTTGTTCTGTATCGAATCCGCCAGAATAGAAACCTGCGACTCTACATAGCCATCCTCGATACGGAGGTAAGGCATTTTAACATCAATAAAGCGGTTCGGAGATTTATAAGAGGCGTTCAGGTTGGTGAAATCGACTTGGTCTGGCACGTTATCAAAAACCGTCTCTATCACGCGGTTAAGTATGTGTCCATAGTTGCGGCCCTTGGTGGTATCAACCGGCTCTTCGGGTTCGTCCTTTTTAAACAGGAAGGCAAAGTTGGTCACGTCGCCGTTTTTCCGGGCAGTCAGGTAGCCATCTCTTACCTCGAGGCGCTTAAACACGATGCGGCCTTTAAATATGGAGCGGAAACTTATGGTTGCATACACGCTGTCTGTGGTAAAAAGCGTGTCCAGGTCATGCGGTACAAAGGAGATGTCGTTTAAGACTACAGAGTTCCAGTCAACAAACTCGGCATTCCCGATGTTAAAGTCTGCGGGATACTTGTTCTCTACTTTAGCGATTACCCGCTCTATGGTATATTGGAGCACTCTGCTTCGGAAAATAAACAGCAGCACTACCAATACCAGCAGGAAGGCCAGCACACTGCTACCCCAAATGAGTATTCTTTTTTTCAATCTACGGTCCAAAACTTTTCAGGTGCGAATTAACTAATAAGATTTGTATCTAAAAAAATGCGTTTGCAATAATAATTACACATTAAACACCTATACGTAACTATATATTGTACTTGTTATTTAAAAGCGTAATACGTTTGTTTGGCGCTTTGGATATTAATAACACTGGCAAGTTAGCAATCTTTCTGCCAGCGCACAGTATACTTTGCAGCTGCCCCACACAAACTACCTAAAGCACAGGCGCTTAATTTAGCTTTTACGTGTGCTGCGCCTATTCCGTAATCAAAATCTTGACAAAAGTACTCCGGCGCTTTTCTGGCTTACTTTGGCAAAGAAGATTATCTTTGCCTGATAACCTTCGCTATCATGAACCTGACAACACTTACTGCTATTTCACCGGTAGACGGACGCTACCGCCGCAACACATCAGAACTTGCTGGTTATTTTTCAGAGTTTGGCCTTATCCGGTACCGGGTGCTTGTAGAAGTTGAGTACTTTATAGCACTTTGCGAGCTGCCCTTGCCACAATTACAGGCCATAGACAAAGCCACCTACCCTGCGCTGCGTGCCATCTACCAAAACTTTACTGAAGCGGATGCCCTTGAGATAAAGGATACCGAGAAGATCACAAACCACGACGTAAAGGCGGTGGAGTATTTCATCAAAAATAAGTTTGATGCGCTAAACCTTGCCGAATATAAAGAGTTCATCCATTTTGGACTGACCTCGCAGGATATTAATAACACGGCTATTCCGCTGTCGATGCGTGAGGCCGATGAGCGTGTGCTGCAGCCGGCCTACCAGCAATTGCACCAACGCCTGAGCGAGCTTGCCATGGACTGGAAAGAAGTGCCAATGCTGGCCCACACGCACGGGCAGCCTGCCTCCCCTACCCGACTGGGCAAAGAGTTTATGGTATTCGCTGAAAGGCTGGAGGCGCAAATGGACCTGCTACGTCAGGTTCCGTTCTCGGCAAAGTTTGGCGGTGCCACGGGCAATTTTAACGCGCACCACATCGCTTACCCAAGTATAAACTGGCCTGACTTTGGTAACCGATTTGTGCAGGAGTCGCTGGGCCTGAAGCGCAGCCAGTATACTACTCAGATTGAGCACTACGATAACCTGGCCGCCTACTTCGACGGATTAAAGCGTCTGAACACCATCCTGCTTGATTTTGCGAGAGACATCTGGCAGTACATTTCGATGGGCTACTTTAAGCAAAAGATAAAAGCAGGCGAAGTTGGTTCTTCGGCCATGCCGCACAAAGTAAACCCGATCGATTTTGAGAACGCAGAAGGTAACCTAGGTATCGCCAACGCCATACTGGAGCATCTTTCGGCTAAACTACCTATATCCCGCCTGCAGCGCGACCTCACGGACTCTACAGTACTGCGAAATGTGGGTGTGCCGCTGGCGCATATCCTTATCGCGTTAAAATCTTTGGAGCGCGGCATCGGTAAACTTGAGCTGAACCACGCCGCCCTGAACCAGCACCTGGAAGAGAACTGGGCCGTGGTGGCAGAAGGGATTCAGACAGTGCTTCGCCGCGAAGGATACCCACAGCCATACGAGGCCCTGAAAGCACTTACGCGCAAAAACGAGAAAATGACCGAGCAATCCATCCACGAATTCATCGAAACGCTGGATGTGAATGATAAGATCAAGCAGGAATTGAAGGGAATAACACCTTTTAATTATACTGGCGTGGATCTGATCGGATAACCATACTTAACACATCAAAAAGCCCCTGCAGTATTTGCTGCAGGGGCTTTTGATTTTATGCCCTGCTCAAAAGTTTGGGTGCCTGGGAGATAAATTTTACCCCTTTACGGATTTATTTCCGGTTTTACCGTTCAATACCTGTAATCCTGAAGTGCCGCGCATTTCGGAGAACAAATTATACTTGATAAAAAGTAATGAACGAAGATAAATACCTGCCCTATACCATTTTATTTTTACGCCTGGTCCTGGCCTTTACCATGCTGTCGTCGGTGGCAGACCGCTTCGGATTTTGGGGCGACACCGGGGATAAAGGCGTCAGGTGGGGTGACTGGTTTAATTTTGCAGGCTACACCCACACAGTTGTGCCTTTTTTCTCCAGAGGTTTCGGAGAGAAAATAGCTACTGCTTCCACACTGATGGAGGTAATCCTTGCACTTATGCTGCTGTTTGGTTTCAGGATTCGGTGGGCCGCTGTCGGTGTTTTTATACTTTCCCTGCTGCTGGCAATGGCGTTAAGCATCACATTTGGTATTAAAGAAGTCTTTAACCAGCAAGTGTTTGTAACAATGGCTGCCAGCCTGCTGTTGGCCTGCATGCCTGTTTATAAATGGACGCTAAACGGTATAAAAAAGAAATCGGTGTACAAGCATTATTAAACTGCCTGGGCTGGCTGCCTTACCAATTCATGCTCCAGGAAATAGGCTAAGCTAAACTTTGCGTCAGAAAACCTGGACGTATTGGCATCTGTGCGTTGCTCCACTTCAAAATCGGCTTCGTTAAACGGCCGGTAGAAATACTCGTTTGCCGGGGTGTATGGCAACTGCTTATACTTCTCGCCTGCCAATGCCGCCAGTTCTGCCATCGAGTAATCCTGAGCCCCTAACAATACATCCACGGTCTTACCTTCAAATGCAGGATTTAGTAAAAGCCCTGCAGCCACATGGGCCACCTCATACGATGAAATGTAGGGCAACTTTAGATCGGGCAGGTAGGGTGTGTGCAGTCCCCAGTTCAGGTTCTCGAAAAAGTTGGCGCAGCGCAGGTGTTTGATGTGGATACCGGGCAATTTGTTCAACTCCTGCTCCATGGCCACTAAGCGCGTGGGCGCACCGGCTTTTTTTAGGATGCAGTTGCTGATGTTTACAATGTGCCTCACGGGGCTGCCTGCCAACAGCTTACCCAGGCGGGCAGCCGTAGCAACAGGGTTCAGCAAAGACTCGTTGGGAATGGTAAGGAAAACACGCGAAGCCTTCGCAAATGCCGCCTGCAGAAAGCTGTCATCTTCAAAGTCTCCTTCTAAAATAGTAGCCTTGCCTTCAAACTGCTGCAAACGCGATAGGCTACGCCCCACAACGGCTACGTTTGCTCCAGCGCCTGTTAAGGCTTGTGCTATTTTACTGCCAATGTTTCCACCGGCACCAAACACAAGTATAAGATCTTCTTTCATAGGTTATTTTGTAGCTAATGGAAATCCGGAGGCAAAGTAAGTTAAAAGCGATTTATACTTTGCACCGTTCCAGACACATAGCACCGTTACCCAGACATACGACAAATTCAACATCCCAAAGTATAATTATACTACCAAGGTAGACCATTCAGGTCTATCTCATTCGGGTTGATCTGCTCAAGCTGGCGTGGTGTCAGCAGCATAACGTTTGAATCGTACAGTGTTCTGCCTGACGGTTGATCGTAATATAGCGTTGGATGTACCTGATGCCATCCCAGTCGACTGTAAAACGGCAGCAATGCATCGGCGCAGAGCAGTAAACCAAAGTCACAGCCTAATTCGTTAAACAGGAAGCTTTCTGTAGTTCTAAGAATTTCTGATGCGTAGCCCTTGCCCCGAAATGCTTTAGGTGTAATTACATTGTTAATGCCGGCCACCTTATACTGTAATCCGTCTATGGTTACCTCACGCAGCACTACATTATAAAATGTGGCTATACTGGCAACATCATACTTTATAAAACTCCAGTCAGGCTTTGACCAGGTATGTGCCTGCACAAAGGGAACATGTCCGAATTCATTATCTATGTGCCCCTGCAACTCGTTACGGGTAGCTTCATCCAGGTCGGGGTATTTTATACTTTTAATCACAGTTTTATACTTATTGGAGTTTATCAGGTGCTTAATTAAACCGCAGGGATACCGTCTAAGAATGTCAATTCCGGTTGTTAAACTTTATCGGCCAGCTCCCAGGTGGCCTCAACAAATCGCTGCCAGCTAAAGCGTTTTTTGTACCTGTTTATGTTCTGCGTGAATCCCGGGGCATCCTCTGAAGTATAAAACTGAAGTATGGCGCTGGCAATGGCATCAGGTTCGGGCTTAACCACATAGCCTACTTCCCCATCGGGCACAAGTTCCGAGAGCCCTCCCACCCTGGTAACCACCATCGGTTTATCGAAATGATAGGCTACCTGTGTAACCCCGCTCTGGGTGGCGTGCTTGTATGGCTGCACCACCAGGTCTGCAGCGCAAAAATAGTGGCGTACTTGCGAGTTAGGTATGAAATCGGTCCGGAGCACAAGCCGGTCCTGCAGGTTGAGTTCCTGTATTAGCTGTTGGTAGGGCGCGGCATCTTCGTAAAATTCACCGGCCACGATCAGCTTTAAACCAGCCAGGGCTTTAACACGATCATCTGCCATGGCTTTAAGCAAGATGTCGAGTCCTTTATAAGCCCTGATAAACC
The DNA here is from genome assembly GCF_058216375.1 of Pontibacter sp. GD7. Lineage (NCBI taxonomy): Bacteria > Pseudomonadati > Bacteroidota > Cytophagia > Cytophagales > Hymenobacteraceae > Pontibacter > Pontibacter sp. GD7. Next base: position 236,427 of record NZ_JBYZMP010000007.1, read on the forward strand.
CGAAGAACAAAATGTAGTTATAATTCAGATCCAGGCCCAGCGCTTTGCAAGCCTCTGCTTTAGACTCTGCAGTACCAAAATTGTCGTAAAGCGGGTGTGGCAAGTATAAACTTGGCTTTCGGGGCTCGAATTGTTCCAGGTCCTGCTGCACCGATCGCGACATGGTTATAAAGCCATGGCAGGCCTTCAGGAAATACTTGGTAAAGGGCACATCGCCGGGGCGTTTCTCGTGTGGCACCACGTTATCGGTAATAGCCAGAATGCGGCTATACTTGTTTCTGCGGATGATGCGGGCAATGGTACCCAGGGCAGGCCCCATGAACGGCAGCCAATACCGGAATACCACCAACTCGGGCCTCTGCCTGGCAATATACCAGCCGGCAAGCCACCAACTAATAGGATTTATGGAGTTGATGAGTACTTTTATACTTAAGCCTTTGGGTGCCGGCTCATCGGAGTACTGGCTTTTGCCCGGAAACAGGAAAGAAGGGTATTGCAGGCTAAAAGTAACGATCTCCACCTCATCGCCAGCCTCCTGGAAAGCATAGGCCAACCGTTCGTTAAAGGTAGCCATACCTCCGCCCCGCAAAGGATACGCAGGACCAACGATCACTACCTTTCTGCTCATTATCGTTTCAGGGCGCCTACCTTGTCCCGTATCAGGTACTCGTTTTGCTTGTTAGAGGCCAATGAGATCATTTCGGCCAGGAAGCCAGCCAGGAAAAGCTGCACACCAAGTATAACCGCCACCAACGCCAGGAAGAACAGCGGCTGGTCCACGATATCACGCACACGCCCTCCGGTGTACACGCCAAGCAGTTTCTCCATGATAAGCCATACGGTTATTCCCAAGCCTACCACAAACATCAAAGTGCCCATTGTACCAAAAAAGTGCATCGGGCGTTTTTTGAAGCGGCTAACGAAAGTAATGGAAAGCAGATCCAGGAAACCATACACGAAACGCTCCAGACCAAACTTGGTGGTGCCATACTTTCGTTCCTGATGTTGTACTGGCTTTTCGGTTATTTTGGTAAAGCCATGCCATTTGGCAATAACCGGTATGTAGCGGTGCATTTCGCCGTGCACTTCTATACTTTTAACCACCAGTTGGCGGTATGCCTTCAGGCCACAGTTAAAGTCGTGCAGCTGTATACCCGACAGTTTGCGGGTAGCGGCATTAAATAATTTTGTAGGGATTGTTTTACTAAGCGGGTCGAAACGTTTCTTTTTCCAGCCGCTAACCAGGTCATACTTCTGGTTCTTGATCATGTCGTACAGGGCCGGGATCTCCTCAGGGCTGTCCTGCAGGTCGGCATCCATCGTGATCACCACCTCGCCGGAGCAACGCTTAAAACCCTCATTCAGGGCGGCAGACTTGCCATAGTTACGGTTAAAGCTAATGCCCTTTACCGCATTGTCGTCGGCACCCAGCTGATGTATCACATCCCACGAGTGGTCCGTGCTGCCATCATCAACAAGAATAACTTCATAAGAAAACTCGTGCGCGTGCATCACACGTTTGATCCAGCGCACGAGTTCAGGTAATGATTCCTCCTCGTTAAAAAGAGGAACTATTACCGAGATATCATAGGGGTATTGCATGTGTTATTCAAACTCCGGTCTGCTGTTCTTAATGATAGCAGAAATAATCAGCGACAGGATAAATCCAACTATTAACGTAATTACGGCCGTGCCTAAAATCATCATCACCGGCCCCTGAAAGTTTTCAGCCACTTTCATACCGGCATCAATCTGTTCGTCAGAGTAACCTTGCGTGATCATTTGCTCACGCTGTTTCTCCATAACTCGTGCCATGTACTCTGTATCTACAAACGAAGTATAGATCCAGGTGAACAGGCCGGTAAAGAGACCAAAAATAACTGAAACAAGAGAGCCAATGCCCAATCCCTGCCCATAAGACATGTGGCCAAGGTTAAGCGCCTTGTATTGTTTCATGGCTAATACTATACCTCCGATCAGTATCAAATAGGCCAGGCTACTTAGCAGGCGGTTATCACCAAGGTCTGCCACCATGATGATCAGAGAGTAAACAACTCCTATCAATCCGGAAAGTAAACCATACTTTATGGCAACAGAACTTACAGATGCTTGTGGTTGAATTTCAGTCATAAGATTAGTTTTATGGTTTGGAACAGTTATTTACGGAAAAACACTGCGGCTACTAATGAGAATACCCCACCCACAAAAATCCTACGCAAAAAATCATCGGCAGCCAGCATACTTGGCGTTATAGCATTAAGGGCTTTATACCCTTCTTCAAACATTCTTTCTCCGAGCAATTTTATTTGCTCTTCACGGGTTTCTTCAAGCAATGCCTTCATCTCGGCAATGTGGTTCTGTAAGATCTCTGGCCCGGCAAAGCTCACGAACAGGAAAACCAGCATGGCAGTGCTTAGCGCCGTGTAAAACGAAACCGACAGACCTACCCTAAACCCACGGCCAAAGCCGATCTCGCCTTCCTGAAAAAGCTTGTAGTACCGGATGGCCAGGAATATAAAAACCGGAATTGGCAAATACGTCACGCGGCCCATATCCCCGAAAGGGTTGAAACCCACAAAGTATAAGGCCACTACCAGCGCAAAGCATAACAACCCGCACAAAACGCCATAGCGCACCCCAACTCTGATTATAGTTTGATTGAACATGTTTGTCTTAAAGCTCCGGCTTAACAGAAGCTAAATATAAGTATAAAAATATTAAAAAAGATTAATGCAGTACCACCTGCCCTTTATGGATGATACCCAGCACACGTCCTTTCAGCTCTTTGCCATAGAACGGTGAATTTCTGCTTTTAGACAGCGTCTCTGCCTCTGTTGGCACCCAGGTCTGATCCGGCTGGAAGAGTGTTAAGTTAGCCGTTTCGCCTTCTTTAATAACCGGAACGGGGCGGCCAAGTATAGCACGGGGCCCGGTTACAAACTTATCAATCAGCAGTTCAGTAGACAATGCTCCAGAAAAGGCAATGTTAGCCACAGCAAAAGCTGTTTCCAGGTTTATGATGCCAAAATCGGCCAGGTCAAACTCCAGTTTTTTAGATTCAGTATCTTGTGGCATGTGTGCGGAAACCAGCGCATCGATCGTGCCGTCCAGGAGGCCCTGCTTTATAGCATCCGCGTCAGCCTGGCTCCTGAAAGGAGGTGCTACTTTATAGTTTGTATCGAAAGGCATGATGTTTTCATCAATAAAGCTAACCTGGTAGCTGGCAACATCACAAGTAATCTGCAGACCCTGCGCTTTGGCTTTACGAATGGCCTCCACTGAAGCTGCCGTAGAAACCAATGAGAAATGCATCTTACCACCTGTATAAGCCAGCAACTGCAGATCGCGGGTAATGGCTACTTCTTCGGCCAAAGCGGGGATACCCTTCATGCCCAGTTGAGTGCTTGTTATTCCCTCGTGCATCTGCCCATGCTCCGAAAGGCGTGTGTTCTCCGGTTTGTTCATCAGTAAACCATCAAACAACTGTACATACTGCAGTGCCTTAAGTATAACATCTGCTCCCTGCAAAGGCTTAGTTCCGTCAGAGAAGGCTACTGCTCCCGCCTGGTACAGGTCGATCATCTCTGTCAAGTCCTTTCCTCCGGTATCGACAGTCGCGGCAGCCACCGGATGTAGTGTTACAGGCAGGTAAGCAGAATGGCTTTTCAGGTAGTTGACTGCCCCTTTTGTTTGCAGCACAGGGTTGGTGTTGGGCAGGCAGAGTACTTCTGTAAATCCGCCTTTGCTTGCAGCTGCTGCTATACTTTGAATATCCTCTTTGTACTCATGCCCCGGCTCGCCAACGTAAGCATGCAGGTCCATCCATCCACCAGACACACATAAGCCCTCTGCTTCCACTACTTTATCGGCTTCCGGCTCATCAGCACCTATGTAGGCTATAGTGCCGTTCTCTACAAGAATATGCTTTTGCTGTAAATGAAAAGGAGACTGTGAATTATAAATTGTTGCTGCTCGGAGAAGTACTTTCATGTTAGAGGAATCTAATAAGTGCTATTTCGGCCATCAGGAAAAACAGACACAATATTAGGCAATATTTCCAAAGCTTCACGCCAAAATATCTTTTTTCGAACTCTCCCTTCACAGAAAACGCATCACCATAGTCGTAAACATGCACATTTTTCTTATTTCCCAGCAAAGCTTTTAACTCGTCCGGTGAATACTGGTCAAGCTCGGACTCGCTTTTGCTGTAGTTGAAGGCAAGTGTAGCAAGCTCTTTATCCTGAAGTTTTAAAGTATAAAATCCAGCCTTGTTCAGCTCTTCAGGGATGTTAAAGTATAGATTACCCCCTCTTACTTGCTGTTCAGGTATAAAAGAAAGACTATCCTGCTGCAATTCAAAAACACCTTCCTTCTCAGGTATAGCTTTTAATGGAATACGGATTGTAGTGCCTCCCATGGTGTAGGCCAGTGCCTGTTCTTGTTTATAACCGGCTATGGCCAGCTTATACATTACCGGCACAAACAAGGCATGATTTACAAGACTGTTGTATGCTTCATCCAGCGGGGCAGCTATCAGAAAAATTTTACCATTCCCTCTGTCAAAACGCGACAAATATGGGGCACCACCTTTAAACTCTAGTATATCCTCCGAAGACTTTGACCAAACCAGCAACCTGCTCGAGACCGGCATGGTCATTCGGGCATCATAACCAGAAAATATACTTTTAAAAAAAGGCTGGTTGGGGTCCGGTGCTGCAAGCGCAGTTTTGGTAACCTGGTCTGGGGCAGACAGCATGGAGGCTGAAATATTAAGCTCCTGAAACAGGTTGGAATAACTGCCTGTATTTAGCTTTGTTCCAGGACTAAGTATTACTGTGCCCCCTGACCTGACATAATTTGTTAAAGTAGATGCTAAAGCAGTAGATAAGTTATTAATGTTATTCAGCACTACCACATCGCTTGCCGCTATTGCAGCATAATCAGGGTTTGAGGCCGAAAACGAATTGAATTTGAAAATAGGCTCATTACTGAACAGACGGCGCAAAGGACTTGCTTTATCTTCATCGATTTCTGTTACCGCTATACTTGAGGATGGTGTCAGTGTGAAGTAATAGGTATTGTCAAAATCAACCGGGAAATCGTCTACCTGTACATATGCTTGCTGTGCGGTGTTACCTTGCAAACGGAAATTTAAAACAGCTTCGGCGGTTTGTTGCGGCGGCACATCTAAACTTAATGCAGCCACCTGAGCATCATTTAAAAACAATTTAACAGGCACATCTTCCATTACAGACTTACCTGTATTCCTGATCTTTACATGAAGCACATTATCTGAATTGCCCCGGATAAATTCATCCTCGAGGTATACAGAATCTATGGCGATATTAGTATTAGAGGCACCAGCAATAGGCACTATATGAACCTGAGCTGTAGAATCAAGGCGCTGCAGAAAAGCAGAATTAAAAGTCCGTTTCTGAAAATCAGAGAGCACAAAAACATGGGAAGGTTTGTAATAGGCACTGGAAAACGATGGGAAAGCAGTAGCAGTAAAATCCAGCTCATCCAGGTGTACTTTAACATCCGAAGCACTCAAAGCCTTTGTCTGACCATATTTATTGCCGGCCATAACAGCAAAAGCAGTAGATGACGGAAAAAGATTGACAATTGATTTACCTCTTTCCACAGCACCTGTAAGTACAGCGTAATCGTGTTCAGCCTGAATGTTCTGAGTACTGAAGGAATTGTCCACTAGCAAAGCTACATCAGAGGTATCAGAGCTTACTCCCTGATCAGAGGCAGGTATAAACGGCTGCGCAAAAGCAAACACTAGAAAAATAATAAACAGAATTCGCGCTAAAAGTATAAGCAGCTCTTTAAGTGTCCTTTGGCTGGAAGTAATATCCTTAGAAACCTGAATGAACTTGATATTACTAAAGACAATACGTTTAGCCCTGCGAAGCTGAATGAGGTGCAGTATTACGGGAACTGCAATAGCTGCCAGGGCAAACAAGAAAGAGGGATATACAAACGCCATAGTTAAATTTAAAGAGGAATGCCGCTAAAAGCAATATCAAGCCTGCATCTATACTTGTTAAGTATAACTATAGTTAACGCAAAAGGTAATAAAATGGTATTTCAGTAAGTGTAAACCTGCAAGGGTGACAAAGATCGCAAACGAATTACGTTAGCAGGCAAGGCTTGGGAAGTGGTCGGTCCATTGCTGCCGGTTTAAACAAAAAGCTCTTTCGGACTTCTTTGTCTTAAAGCAAAACTCTTAGGGCCATCCTTATCCCTGAATTCTGCGACGCGGACAAGGATGTAGCAGCAACTATAAACCCGGAAAGAGATGTTCGGATAAGCTTTGTAAATTCATAAAACCAACTGGGTAGTCAAGACAACTTTAACCCGACAACAGGAACCTCAACATGTCCAGGAGAATGGGGTCAGCAGGCCAGGGGCAGAACAGGCTGAGCGCCCTGGCACGGCGGCACGGCTGCCAAAAGGGAACGGACCCGGGCATTGGAGGAACTATACGCC
>NZ_JBYZMP010000008.1:0-191072 GCF_058216375.1 Pontibacter sp. GD7
CTCCACCCTTGCAGCTTGCTAATCGGCTTCGCCAACTTGCCAATAAGGGACTTGCACCCTCTGGATAATCTGAGTATATTTCTAGAGAAATATGACTCGCGCCATGCTGGGCGCACACAAGAGCTAAAAAGAACCAAGGCTCATTTTAGCCAAGACGTTAGGCTAAATATTAATTTATGAAAAAGGCTTTACTGTTTTCATGCTTCGCAATTTTCTTGTTCGGCTGTAGCGAGAGCGAAGAAATTTCTACAAAGGAAAAAATAGAATCATTAAGCGTGGAAGATAAAAGCCTTGAAGATACTAAGCAGATGATTTATAAAGTGGCTGTACTGAATGAATCAACTGTACAAGACTTTGTAGTAGTCAGAGTATTCAATAAAAGTACTGGTGAAACAAAAGAAGTCTGCACAAAAGGTAACTTCCTAAGTGGTGCTATCCATCAGGAATATGGCCTTGACTATTCAGAAGAAGGTGAAGCAAGGGTGAAAGAAATTCTACTGAACTCAAAGAATAGAACTTTTGAGTTGTCGGATGAAAATGCTTTGAACAACATTGGTTTTAACGATTATACCAATGAAGAACTGAAAACGCTGGAGAGTAGAGTGGAAGCTGGAAATTATACTTATAGAAATGACAAGGAAATGACCATGCTCGCCCACATTCTCTTCAACAAGGGTATCAAAAGCAGCGAAAGCAGTTGTTGGGGTGGTGAGTTGGAATTTGAGAAAGAATAAAATAGCCTAACCATATGCAGCCTTTATGCTTCGGCTGACGCCTTGCCCATCGGCTGCACCAGCACGTTAGCAGTGATAGAGTAACGATATAAGAAAATGTCAAAAAGAAGAGTAACCCTTGTTATACTTGTGTTAGGAGCATTTATTCTTCTTTCTTATTTGTTCTTATCAATGGGTAAGGGTGCAGAAAGTACAAGTAACAATAAGAAGTATGGCAAGTCTTTTAACTTGGATAGAGCTTCTATAGGTATTCCTGTTATTGAAGAGAATTGGACTGTTCATGAATCTGATTCAAATTATGTCTTTTGGAGTAATTTAGAGAGGATGGTTACTACTACTGAACCCATACATCTCCATAAAACAAGTAAGTTTTTCAATGGTAAGTTGGTTTATGAAAAAGATGCTTTTCATTTTGAAACGAAGGGTGCTACAGCTTATAGGTTATTAGTAGAAGCCTACTTAGATAGTAACTATCAAATTGACAGTTTGGCTTTTGATTTAGTTACCTACCATAAAGGTCAATACCCACCTACTGTAAGCGATTACATAAGTTGGAAACAAGCAGATAGCTTATTAAACCAGTGGGGGTTTCAAAATTTATATCAACATTAAAGTAACTGCTGAAAAGAAAAGAACTATTCCCGTTACCTAGGTATTATACATCACCCTTTCTCTGCTGCGGGCTTTGTATGTACAAGACCATTTGTAACTTCAAATACTTAACTTTCACTAAAATATTAAGCTCTATTCTACCTCCCTGCTCCACCACCCAAAACCATGAAAATCCAAAACCTCTCCAATACCCCACTCGAAGAGATAGTTACCTGTCTGCTAAAATCCTTTGAAGGTTACTTCGTGAAAATGCCGGATGATGTAGACTTCTGGAGGTCGCGTTTAAAAGCGGCTCGGGTAGATTTTGGCTTATCGTTCGGTGTGTTCGACAAGGAAGAACTGGTCGCCTTTATCTTAAATGGCATCGACACAGACCTGCAGCAAAAGACTGCTTTTAATACGGGTACCGGTGTCTTGCCTGCCTACAGGGGGCAGGGGCTGGTGGATAAAATGTATGACCACGCTTTTCCGGTACTGAAGCAGCACGGGGTAAGCAAATGCAAGCTGGAGGTGATCACAAAAAACGACAGGGCGATAAAAGTATACGAACGGATCGGCTTTGAGAAAAAGAGACGGATCAAATGCTTCTCAGGTGACCTTATGGCCGCTACAAACACAGATATTACACTTACTGAAACCGACCTGAACGACATCCGGAACCTTTGCGACGGAACAGTGTATTCCTGGGAAAACAGTTTTGCCGCAGTAACACTAGCCCGGGAAAACTACAAAGTATACAAAGTTAAGCGCCATCAAGCCGACAGTCATGCCATAGGTTATGTCATACTTAATCCTGCCACGGGGTATATAGCACAACTGGGCGCCACAGCCGGCAACTGGGACATGGTGTTTGAAGGTATAAAGCAGGTATGCACCTGGGTAAAGATCAACAATATTGATGAAAACAGAACCTACCTGCTACACCACCTTGCCAAAGAAGGCCTGCAAAACACAATAGACCAATATGAAATGGAACTCCCTATTTAGGCTACTCCTGCCCTATCTCTTTCAGGGGTTCCATCAGAAAATCATTTAAAGGCTTTACAGCTTTAAATGCATCCAGTACTACATCCCTAAAATTGCTGCCCAGCACCGTTTTATCATCCAGCGGCATTACGGCGTTCCAGCTTTTGTAGCGTAGGTACTCGATGGCCGGGTTCTCTTTGTCGTAGCCTTTTGGGGTGGTCTTTAGTTGTTCGCCGCTTATACTTCCGAAACGCTTTTTAAACTCCTTAGCCTCCACTATACTTTTAAACTCGTCCAGGTTATAGTCGATTTCCTGGCGCACGGCTTTCAGGTAATCGGATGGCGGCATCCAGAGTCCTCCGGCTACAAACGAATTGTTGTTGGCTGCCAGATGCAGGTAGTAACCCGGGTAAATGGACTTTCTGCCACCCTCGGCAATATAGGCCCCGAAATGGTCTTTGTAAGGCCGCTTGTCGTTAGAGAACCGTACATCGCGATAGATACGAAACAGCAGGTCCTTGCCTTTCTGATCAAGGGCAACCGGCTCAAAAGCGGCCATTTCTTCCAGCAGTTCGTCCAGGAAAGCTGTATAGTTTTTACGCGCCGCCTCGTAGCGCTTTTTGTTCTCGTTAAACCACTCGCGGTTATTGTTCTGGCTCAGGTCGGCTAAGAATTCCAGTGTACTTTTCTCTATCGTGACAGACATGTTTTTCTGATTGTTTTGAAATGAAATAACGTGCTAAAAAGTATAACGGTTATACTTTCGAACGCTCCCAGCAGGTGTAACGGCTAAGTGATTTTAACTTACTACTGTAGGTAAACGCAGTTATTCTGCGGCGCCTGTTCCAACCACCCCCAACCCCTCAGAGCTACGCTCGTTAGTTTCAAACTCGCGTTCTCACTAATCTAAGGCGGGGAATTCTTTCATTACTCTGGTAAAAGTATAACCCCTGTTGTTTCTGCTTAATCTCCCTTCCACCAAGATCTTTCCAAGATGACAAAAGGAGAAGAAGCAGTAAGGGCTAAACTCCCTCTCCTGTTTTTAGGAGAGGGCTGGGGTGAGGTAAAATTCCCCGCCTTAGACAAGGAGGGGTTAGGGGTGGTTGGACCCGGTATTTCAAAAGCGAGTCAGGAGACTCGCACGCACTATGCGGCACCAGTTGGATACTGGCGCCAGAAAGTATAAAACTTCCTCTCCTGTTTTTAGGAGAGGGTTGGGGTGAGGTAATATAGCAGATGGTTGGAACCGGTGCTGCTTTAAAGCGAGTCAGGAGACTCGCACGCACCCTTTGGCACCAGTTGGATACTGGCGCCAGACAGATGCGAACAGAAAGAAAGTATGATACTCGCAAAGCCCTCTCCTATTTCGTAGAAGAGGGCTTTGCGAGTATACTTTACTATAAGATTACTTCTGCTTTTCCGGTGAGCCGGCGGCCATCAAAATGTTCTGCACATTCTCATGCTTCGTGTAGTCGATGGCGGCTTTTCCGGTACTATCCTTTAATTTGGCATCAGCGCCGGCCTGCAGCAGTGTAAGTATGATCTCGAAGTTGGCGTTCATCTCGCATGCCAGCATTAAAGGCGTTTTAGATTCCTTGTTCTGAACATTCGGGTCTGCGCCGCCCTGCAACAGCTTTTCCAATTCCATGATACCGATATGCTGCCCAATGGTCGCCTTTAACGCCTCGGCTAGCACAGTATTCCCATCATTATCCTTGATGTTTGGATCGGCACCTTTGCGTAAAAGCAGGTTCAACAGGTCGGCCTGCTCCTGCTCATACAACTCAGATCGTATCCTGGAGCTACTTACAGTATAATGCAGGGCCGTTTTCCCCAGCTTATCCTGCGCGTTGATATCCGCTCCTTTTTCCAGCAGCATTTTGGCCAGTTTAAGGCGTACATCCGGCTCATAGATCACGCCATAATCTTCCTGCAACATCGGGATGTATAGTGCATGCATCAGGGCCGTGCGGTTGTACAGGTTCGCCTCAAAATCATCTGCCACCGCCTGTGTGTTGGCATTTCCGCCTGCTGCCAAAGCACGTTTCATCATTTCAGGGTCGCGGGTAACAGAGGCAATCACCACTTTCTGGTCTGGTGTCTGGTTTATGTAAAGCAACTGCTCGTAAGCGTTCACACTGCCTTTTGCAACTGCCTTACGGTACAGCCTGCGCGCTTCCTCAATGTTCACTTCTCCCACAGTGCCTTCTTCATGCAGCAAAGCAAGTGTGTAGTAAGCTTCACGCTCGCCGGCTGCCACGCCTTTCTTCAGCCAATCAACAGCTTTATCGTTATCCTTTTTCACACCCTCACCGTTCAGGTACAAGTTTGCCAGCGAAGTATAGGATACCACATCATTGGCATTGGCAGCACGGTTCAGGTAGTTAAAAGCCAGTCCGTAATCCTGCAATTCGCCAAAGCCAGTATAGTACATGCTACCCAGAATTCGGTTGGCAAAAGCATCGCCTTCAACAGCCTTCTCCCGGATTACTATAGCAGCGGTGCGCATGTGCTGCATAAAGCGCTGTTTGTCCTCAAGGGTTCTGAGCACCGTTTGCTCGGCCAGTCCCAGATGACCCAGCAGACTGCCTTCGTCAATGGCTCGCTGGTAATAAAAGACAGCTGAATCACGGTTAACAGAAAAATACTTCTCTGCATTCCTGATCTGCTTCACAGTATCGATCTGTACAGAATCATACTTTAACTCACGGTATTGGTGCATTCGGCCCAAAAAGTATAAGGCATCTGCATCGCCCTCATTTATCGCCTTCTTAAACTTATCGTAAGCTTCCTGATAGCGGAGCGTGGTATAATAGGCCATTGCCGAGTCCATGGCTGTGGTGCGCCATACTTTCTTTACCACAAGCGCCGGGGCAGCCGGTTTAGTGCTTGCAATGCTTGTTCCGCCCTGCTTTTGGGCCGTGTTAGCTACTGTATTGGTAGTCGGTTTGGCTGCGGCAGTTTTAGAATTGCCTGCCGTTGCACTCACTGGCTTCTTAGCCGTAGTAGTGGCAGCAGCCGGATTCTTGGTCTGAGTGCTTTTTTGGGGCGCTTTGCTCTGCGCCATAGTCATGCTGCCAGTAAGTATAAACACTACCGCTAAAAACAATCTCATAGTTTTCTGGCCTGACTTTTTGTGGATGATGTGTCTCAAATCTGATTATTTGGTTACCTCATATCAACTGCAAAACTACAGTTATCTGGTATTTATTTCAAAAATAGGGCACAATGCAACTAAATTGTACTGTAAAGGCCCCTAAGTTAAACGCTTTAGATCAACTTCCTGTTCATCTTATAGCCGCTTTCTGCTCTCACATACAGCATGTGCCATGCCAAAAGTTCAGAGGCGGTTCAGAAAAAGGATTACTATTTGTAACTTGCATAGATTTTAAGAAGCACGCGGAAGAGAAGTAATGGATTATATAAGCTTATTGAATGAGTCGCAGCGCGCGGCAGTATTGCACACCGAAGGACCAGCCATGATTATTGCCGGTGCCGGCTCCGGAAAGACACGAGTTTTAACGTACCGGATCGCGCACCTGATCAGCATTGGTGTGGACCCGTTTAACATACTTGCCCTTACCTTTACCAACAAGGCAGCAAAGGAAATGCGCCATCGTATCGAAAAGGTGATCGGCAACGAGGCTAAGAATATCTGGATGGGCACGTTCCATTCGGTTTTCTCGCGTATACTTCGCGCCGAGGCCGAGAAAATTGGCTACCCTAAAAGCTTTACCATTTACGACACCGACGACTCCAAGACGCTTATCCGCAACATCGTGAAGGAAATGAACCTGGACGATAAGTTGTACAAGCCAAACGTGGTTTTGGGCCGTATCTCCGCTGCCAAAAACAAGCTGGTTTCGGTTAAGCAATACCTCAACGATCCGGTTATACAGGCCGACGATGAGGCTGCCATGCGTCCTAAGATCGGTAAGATCTATGAGCAGTATCAAAGCCGTTGCTTCAGGGCCGGTGCCATGGACTTCGACGACCTGCTGTTCCAGACCAACGTGCTTTTCCGCGACCATCCTGATGCACTGAATAAGTACCAGAACATCTTTAAGTATGTGATGGTGGATGAGTATCAGGATACGAATTACTCACAGTACCTGATCACCAGAAAACTGGCTGCCCAGAACCGTAATATTGTGGTGGTAGGTGACGATGCGCAGTCTATTTACGCTTTCCGTGGTGCCGATATCCAAAACATCCTGAACTTTGAGCGCGATTACCCGGAACTGCAGGTGTTTAAACTGGAGCAGAACTACCGCTCTACCAAAAACATCGTAAACGCAGCCAACTCGGTTATAAAAAACAATTCGGCTCAGCTGAAGAAGGACGTTTATACTGATAATGAGCAAGGTCCGCTGATCGAGGTGATAAAGGCGAACTCTGATAATGAGGAAGGCAAGCTGGTGGCTACTACCATTTTCGAGGAGAAGATGAACAACCACCTCTCCTACGACGACTTTGCCATACTTTACCGTACCAACGCGCAGTCCAGGGCTATGGAAGAAGCCCTGCGCCGCATGAACATCAAGTATAAAATTGTGGGTGGCCTGTCGTTCTATCAGCGTAAGGAGATAAAGGACCTGATCGCCTACCTGCGTTTGACGGTGAACCCGAACGATGAGCAGGCTTTACGCCGTGTGATAAACTACCCGAAGCGTGGCATTGGTGAGACAACCGAGCAGAAGATATTTGTAACTGCCAACGAGATAAACCACAGCGTTTGGGAGGTAATTCAGAATGCCAGCCAGATTCTAGGTAACCGTGTGGGCACGGCCATCGAGAACTTCTCGATCATGATCAAAGACTTTGCCCGCATTGCCCAAAACGTTGATGCCTTTGAGGTTGCCAAGCACGTAGCCAAGCACTCCGGCATTGTAGACGACCTGTACCAGGATAAAACCGTGGAAGGCCTGGCCCGTTACGAAAACATTCAGGAACTCCTGAACGGTATAAAAGAGTATGTGGACGATCCGGAGAAAGAAGACAAAAGCCTGGATGCTTTCCTGCAGGACATCGCCCTGATAACCGATGCCGACACAAAAGCTGACCTTGACGGTGAGTTTGTTACCCTGATGACCATACACTCTGCCAAAGGCCTGGAGTTTAAGAATGTGTTTATCGTGGGTATGGAGGAAAACCTCTTCCCGAGCCAGATGATGCTGAACTCACGTGCCGATCTGGAAGAGGAACGCCGCTTGTTTTATGTGGCCATTACCAGAGCGGAGAAAAAACTATACTTAACTTACGCTACCAGCCGCTACCAGTGGGGCAACCTGCGGGCCTGCGAAAAAAGCCGCTTCCTGGACGAGATCGATCCGAAGTACCTTAACTTTAAGTATGGCGATGCCGGCACCTCAAGCGGAGGTAACATTTTCGACAGGGTGTTAGAGCGCAAGAGCAGCATCAGCAGCCTGATAGCTCCTCCACAAAGAAAGCAGGCAGCCAGTACCTATACCGCACCCGCCGACTTTAAGCCAAGCGATACTTCTAAACTGGCAGCCGGCATGAAGGTAGAACACCCGAAATTTGGGTTTGGCGTGGTAACCAAAATGGACACCCAGGGCAATAGCGTAAAAGCGATCATCAACTTTGATGAAGTTGGCGAGAAAACCTTGCTGCTAAGCTTTGCCAAGTTGCGAATTCATGAATGAGCGAGTCAGCGAATGGATGAGTGAGTGAATAACAATTTAACTATTTAACCATTCAACAATAAAATATTCACTAATTCACACAATCACTCATTCAAAATTGAAAAGTCTTCGTAATTCTTAATTTTTAATTCGTAATTCGTAATTCTTAATTCATAATTAATAGATGGAAGCGAGTACCACCTTTAAACAAGAACTTTTGCTGCGCGAATATGGCCGTAACGTGCAGGACCTGGTAAACTACATCTCTAAGGTAGAAGACCGGGCCGAACGCACGCGCCTTTCGCAGTTGCTTATAAACCTGATGGCAAAGCTGAACCCACAGCTGCGCGACACCCAGGACTACCAGCAGAAGCTCTGGAATCACCTGTATGTAATGTCTGGCTCTACGCTGGATGTGGATGCTCCTTACCCGCTTAGTGCCATGGAGTACCTCAACGATAAGCCACAGCCTATGGACTATGCCACAGAGACACCGGCTTTCAAGCATTACGGTACCAACGTGGAGCTGCTGATAAACAAGGCCACTGAGCTGGAAGATGAGAAAGAGCGTGAGGCTGCTATCATCTCCATTGGCAAGCTGATGAAGACGCTATACAAGTCGTATAACAAAGACAGCATTACCGATGATGTTATCCTGAACGATATCCGTCAGCTTTCTAACGGCAAATTGAACATGGACCTGCGCTACATCGAGAGCAACAACCTGTTCGAGTCGAATGTAGGCGGCGGCGGTAAACAGCAGGACAGCCAGCAGCGCAGCCAGCAACAAGGCCGGGGCGACAATCGTGGCAGAAAAAATCAGAGATCTTCTTCTAATCAAAGAAACAAATAGTATAAATGGCTTCATTCGAAGTAAAAGGCGGTACCAAGCTTAAAGGCGACATCTACCCACAAGGTGCCAAAAACGAGGCACTACAAATTCTCTGCGCAGTATTGCTGACCGCAGAGCCTGTTGTTATTTCCAATGTTCCGGACATCCGCGACGTAAACAAACTGATCGAGCTGCTGGCCGGCCTCGGCGTAAAAGTTACCCGCAATGCCCCGGACACCTATACTTTCCAGGCCGATGACATTAACCTGGACTACCTGGACACAGAGGCTTTCGTAGAGCAGGGCCGTGCCATCCGTGGTTCGGTAATGATCGTAGGCCCGATGCTGGCTCGTTTTGGCAAAGCAAAAATGCCAAAACCAGGTGGAGACAAGATTGGCCGCCGCAGGCTGGACACACACTTTATTGGTTTTGAGAAACTGGGTGCCAAGTTTGAGTATAGCTCTGAAGAAAGCTTCTACGGGGTGCACGCAGATCGCCTGAAAGGTGCTTACATGCTACTAGACGAGGCCTCCGTAACTGGTACAGCTAACATACTGATGGCTGCCGTACTGGCCGAGGGTACCACTACTATCTACAATGCCGCCTGCGAGCCTTATGTGCAGCAGCTTTGCCGTATGCTAAACCGCATGGGTGCTAAGATCAGTGGCGTTGGCTCTAACCTGTTGGTAATTGAGGGAGTTGAGAAATTGGGCGGAACAGAGCACCGCATGCTGCCAGACATGATCGAGATCGGCTCTTTTATTGGCCTTGCTGCCATGACGGGTTCTGAGATCACGATCAAAGACTGCCAAATTGCAGAACTAGGTTTGATACCTGATACCTTCCGCAGCCTGGGCATCAAAATGGAATTCCGTGGCGACGATATCTTTATTCCGGCACAGGACCACTACGAGGTAGAAACATACATTGACGGAAGTATACTTAACATTGCCGACCATACCTGGCCAGGCCTTACCCCTGACCTACTGAGCGTGGCACTTGTAGTTTCTACGCAGGCTAAGGGTACAGTGCTGGTACACCAGAAGATGTTCGAGAGCCGCCTGTTCTTCGTGGATAAGCTGATAGACATGGGTGCCCAGATCATACTTTGCGATCCGCACCGAGCAACTGTTATCGGTTTAGATAACCAGATGCCATTACGCGGTATCCGCATGTCCTCCCCTGACATTCGTGCCGGTGTGGCCCTGCTTATCGCAGCCATCTCAGCCGAAGGCACCAGCATCATCGACAACATCGAGCAGATTGACCGCGGCTACCAAAACATCGACGGCCGCCTGAACGCCATCGGCGCGCAGATCAGAAGAATCTAAAGTATAAATTTATACTTCGAAGATATGAAAGAGCACCTGCTGAGGGTGCTCTTTTTGTTTTAGGTATGATTTAAAAGTATATATTTAGAGGTATATTGTATTTGTGTGGTTTAGTACTCCATACATAGTGCAGATTGTAGGAGTAGGTACCCCTGCTAGCAAGTAGTTGGCTGGTATTTTTAACAATAGAATTTGAAAAAAGACCTCAAAAAATATTTACAAGATTTAATGGGACTTGAGTTGACAAGGACAACACGAACTGCGAATATGCAATGTTTTCAATTTGGTAAGTTACAACCTGTTGGAAAGGGCTTCATTGGGGAGTTTGGACTGCATATTCAATGTCCGTGGAGACTGACAAACAAAAAGGAAATCATTGTAGGTAGTGAAGACCTCTTCGAACAACCTACTGAGAATGCCGATTATGATCCAGATTTCGAATGGGATAAACCAATGGGCAACTTAAGAGATATTAAACTTCAGAAGCTATTAGATACACAACAGTTCAAAGTAAATGCAGTAGCAACTGATTATTACGGTGGACTTGAGATAAAATTTAATGAAGGCCTTTGTCTCACACTCTTTCCCACACTCTCAGGCAAAGATGAATTCTCGGAGTATTGGCGGCTATTAAACAATAAGCTTGAATCAGGTAGCCATCTGGTGGTTGGTCCTTTGGGGGCTGAAGAAATAAAAGAAGAATAACATCAGCCAACAAAGTTCAGCCTTTATGCTCGGCTACGCCTCGCCCATCGCCTGCACCAACACGTTCCACTCAACCAAAAAATATTAAATTTGTACCATGTCTGAAGAAATGAAACAATGCCCCAAGTGTAACTCACCTTACGGATATGCGATGGGTGAAGCACTTTACGCCTGCCCTGAGTGCGGTAATGAGTGGAACCCGAATGAGGCTGAAGAAGAAACAGGATTGAAAGTAGTGGACGCCAACGGAAACGTACTTCAGGATGGCGACGCTGTTGTTGTAATCAAAGACCTACCCGTGAAAGGTGCTCCCAAACCAGTAAAGGCTGGCACAAAAGTAAAAAACATCCGCTTAACAGACGGAGACCATAACATCGACTGTAAAATTGATGGCTTTGGCTCCATGGCGCTCAAGTCTGAGTTTGTGAGAAAGGTTTAAAAACCCGCTAAAGTATAGGTTTAAAAACATCAGCACTTTGTGCATGTCAAATCAATAAATTAAAGTATGAAGGCAACACCTGAACATGATGAAAGAATCGCAAAAATGACTTTTGCATCTGTGTACCCGCATTACGTTTCGAAAGTTGAAAAGAAAGGCAGAACAAAAGAAGAGTTACATCAGGTAATCGAGTGGCTTACGGGCTTTGATGAGTCTGAATTACAGAGCCTGATAGCAGAAAAAGCAACCTTCGCGCAGTTCTTTGAGAAGGCATCCATACATACAAACGCACACCTGATTAAGGGAGTAATTTGCGGTTATCGCATAGAAGAGATCACAACCCCATTAACACAGCAAGTAAGGTATCTGGATAAGTTAGTTGATGAACTAGCCAAAGGCCGGAAGATGGAGAAAATCCTGCGAACTGCATAATCCCACCTGATACCATGCGAAAAGTAGAAGCAACCGTTTGCATCCATACCACCCCGGAGAAAGCCATCTCTGCTTTTACCAATCCTATAATGTTACAAGAGTGGTGGGGCGTGGAGCGGACACTAATAGAGTTAAAAACTGGTGGTGTTTATACTTTAGCGTGGCAAATTTCGGATAAAGGCTTCGGGTTTGTTTCGTCGGGAAGCATCAAAGAACACCAACCCGACAAATTATTTGCTGTAGAGAACATGGTGTACATGAACCCGGAAAAGCCATTCCTGGGGCCAATGTCGTTTACAGTTACAGCGAAACCCAAAGGTGATACCACAGAAGTATACATTTGCCAGGAAGGCTACCAAACCGGCGAAGTATGGGACTGGTACTATCAGGCTGTTAAAGATGCCTGGCCGGCTGCGCTGCTAACCCTTAAAGCCTATCTTGAAAAGGAATTTGCCCTGGCAGGTTCTTAAGCTATTCCGGAAAACTGTTTATACTTTTGCTGTTGAAGTATAAACTCCGTACTACCTCTTTATGAACTATACTCCACCCGAACTACGGACCGTCGATGTGATACGGTATGTAACGCCCTTGCGTGAAGGCGGTTCGCTACCTGCCATTGTAGAGGCTGATGATGAGTTTCTATATGTACTTAAATTCAGAGGCGCAGGTCAGGGCGTAAAGGCTTTGATCGCAGAACTTATCTCAGGAGAAATTGCGCGGCTGCTTGGCTTCAGAGTGCCCGAAATTGTGTTCGTAAACCTGGACGAAGCCTTTGGCCGCACTGAGCCAGACGAAGAGATCCAAGACCTGCTACGAGCCAGCGAAGGATTAAATCTGGCCCTACATTACCTTTCAGGGGCAATTACTTTTGATGCCTTAGTAAATGACGTGGATGCAAAGCTAGCCTCGCAGATAGTATGGCTCGATGGACTGATCATGAACGTGGACCGCACCTGCCGCAACACCAATATGCTGATGTGGAAGAAAGAACTCTGGCTGATAGATCATGGGGCATCTTTATACTTCCACCACAACTGGAGCACCTGGCAGGAACAGGCCAAACGTCCATTTGCACAGATAAAAGACCATGTGCTGCTGCCTAAGGCAGCTGAGTTGGAAGCCGTAAACCAAGAATTCTCTGCTATACTTACTCCAGAGCGGATTCAGGCCATTGTATCTCTGATTCCGGACTTGTGGCTTACTGGTGTTGAGTCGCCGTTTGCAAGCGCAGAAGAACACCGGCAGGCCTACGCTACATTTTTAACAGACAGAGTGGCAATGTCAGATATTTTTGTGAAAGGAGCGCAGGATGCAAGATAAGCACTTGTTTGAGTATGCTGTAATCCGGGTAGTGCCGCGTGTGGAGCGTGAGGAGTTTATTAACGTAGGCGTTATACTTTACTGCCGTGGTCTGGGCTTTTTACATACGATTTATCAGCTGAACGAAGAACGTCTGAATGCTTTTTGTAAGGAGTTGGATATGGATGAACTAAAGGAAAGGCTGCAGGCATTTGAGCGTATCTGCAAAGGCCGCTCCGAAGGCGGACCTATCGGCCAGCTTTCCATTGCTGAGCGTTTCCGATGGCTGACTGCTGCGCGCAGTACGGTTGTTCAAACCTCGGCGGTGCATCCGGGCTTGTGCACCAATGCTGAGGAGATGCTACAGCACCTGCACAATCAGTTGGTACTATAGTTACCTCACCCCAGCCCTCTCCTAATAACAGGAGAGGGAGTTTTATACATTCTGGCGCCAGTATCCAACTGGTGCCGCATAGTGTGTGCGAGTCTCCAGACTCGCTTTTGCAGTACCGGGTCCAACCACCCCTAACCCCTCCTTGTCTAAGGCGGGGGGGGCTGGCGTTACTTTAGCAAAGTACAAGCTTTGTAGCTGTTGCTTAATCTCCCTTCCACCAAGATCTTTCCAAGATGACAAAGAGAAACAGCTGCTACTGTGATGACAGCAGAAGTAATAGGTAAAAATTCCCCGCCTTAGACAAGGAGGGGTTAGGGGTGGTTGGATCACGGTTCTAAAGGCAATCCTATTCATCCTAAAATCAAGTAAATCCTGATTCTGACAATACTGCTTCAACTATATCTCCTCCTTAAACCAAAAACCATTTGAGCCAAAGTATAGAAAAGACTAACTTGCATCAAATATAAAGTTATGAACAAAATAGACTGGAAAACCGCTAAGGAATACGAGGATATAACCTATAAAAAGGCAAACGGCGTTGCCCGTATCGCTTTTAACCGACCAAATGTGCGCAACGCCTTCAGGCCAAAAACAGTGTTCGAACTATTCGACGCTTTCCTGGATGCCCGTGAAGACCACTCTATTGGTGTTGTGTTGTTTTCTGCTGAAGGCCCATCAACCAAAGACGGGGTTTACTCTTTCTGCAGTGGCGGCGACCAGAATGCACGTGGCCACCAGGGCTATGTAGATGAGTCTGGCACCCCACGTTTGAACATACTGGAAGTACAGCGCCTCATCCGTTTCATGCCAAAGGTGGTGATCGCCGTTGTTCCGGGTTGGGCAGTTGGTGGCGGACACAGCCTCCATGTAGTATGCGACCTTACGCTGGCCAGCAAAGAGCACGCGATCTTCAAGCAAACCGATGCCGACGTGACAAGTTTTGACGGTGGTTATGGCTCAGCGTACCTAGCTAAAATGGTAGGCCAGAAACGTGCCCGCGAGATCTTCTTCCTGGGCAGAAATTATTCAGCACAAGAGGCTTACGACATGGGTATGGTAAACGCTGTTATCCCTCACGACGAACTGGAAGACACTGCTTACCAGTGGGCACAGGAGATATTGGCCAAATCGCCGACCTCTATCAAGATGCTTAAGTTTGCTTTTAACCTAACCGACGATGGCATGGTAGGCCAGCAAGTTTTTGCCGGAGAGGCTACACGTCTTGCCTACATGACTGAAGAAGCGAAAGAAGGTAGAAACGCATTCCTGGAGAAGCGTAAACCAGATTTCAGCAACATTCCGTGGATCTCGTAGAGGAAGTATAAAATATAAAAGAAGGCCTGCTGCAGCGATGTGGCAGGCTTTTTTGTTATGATTGGTTGTCTGAAAGAGCCGGTTAAACTGCCCCTAATCCGAAGCGAGATTGGCGGATTGTAGACTTATTAAGCAGCAGACGATTGACACACCCCTGCCCCTCTCAAGAGGGGAATAATATACTACCCCCTCCTTTTGTCGAGGGCCCCTACCCCCAAAACAGGAGGAGGGTTTTAGCAATACCGGGTCAAACCACCCCTTTATCCCCTCATGGGGGTGACGGGGCACCTTTAGAGTCCAAGGCGGGGAGTTTTTCTGCCAATGCTTGACTGAATTATAAGTTTCATTGCCTGTGCCAATCCTCGGACAGGTCGCGACCTGTCCCTACAAATTATAATTTATACTTGCTTACCAATCGCATCAGCCGCTTACCAAGAAGTGTCATTCCCAGCCTTTGCGTTGAGCGCCTTAGCGGGTTCCGGTGACGAACGGAGTGAGGCAGCCCGAGGCACGAGGGCAGGAAGACGTTGCAGCGCGATGCGAAAAGGCGAGGCCTCCCGGCCTTGAGGGCACCAAAGCCAGAGGAGAAAAAATAGGCAAGCAAGACTGAGGATTACCCTTAGCTCGATAGAAAGGCGGATTAAATGTTACATACTAAACAACAGTTGCCATAAAAGCCGAACTCACCAGCTTAGTCAATCTAACTAACTTTAAAAGAGGAAATTTTGATGAAGAAACTACTCTTCTCCTTCACTCCTACGCGAGCCTCGATACAACTCATACTTCAGCAAGCGGCAATCAATCGGGCCATTGTAAAGCGGAATACGGCGGGAGGCACGTAAACCTATACTTTTGGCTGCATCTAGGTTACCGGTAAACACGAAGGCATCATAGCCCTGGTAATTCTGCTTTAGGGTGTCCCCGATGTTCTTGTAAAGTAAATTAATATCATCCGATTGGATACGCTCGTTGTATGGCGGGTTCATGACAAGCACTCCCTGCTCAGCAGGTGCAGTTGTCTGGAAGAAATCAGCTTCTTCAATTCTGATCACATCCTGTAAACCTGCATTTGCAATATTAGTACGGGCAGCCTCAATATAGTCTGGGTCGATATCGTAACCAATGATCTCGGCCTGAGGTGTTTTCTTTTCTTTGGCCTCTGCGGTGTTCCATACCATCTCAAACAGCTGCTCGTTATAGTCTTTCCATTTCTCAAAACCGAAGGGGTCGCGACGGAACAGACCTGGAGCAATGTTCTGTGCCATCAAAGCAGCCTCTATCAAAAAGGTACCCGAGCCGCACATAGGGTCAATAAAGGTTGATTTCTTGTCCCAGCCCGAAAGCGCAATGATACCAGCAGCCAATACCTCGTTTAGCGGGGCAACGTTGGTTTGCAAACGGTACCCACGACGGTGCAGCGAGTCTCCGGAAGAATCCAGGGACAGCGTAACCATGTTCTCATGCATGTGCAGGTTAATGCGCAGGTCAGGGCGAATACGGTCTACAGATGGGCGTTCGCCGGTTTTCTTACGGAACTGGTCTACGATGGCATCTTTGGTAAGCTGGGCTACAAAAAGTGAGTGCTCAAAGGTAGAGTGGCTCACCACTGCATCAATGGCAAAGGTTTGGTCCAGATCAAGATACTCAGACCAGTTGGTTTTTTGCACCTGCTCGTACAGGTCTTTTTCGTTGCGGGCCTTAAAGTTACGGATAGGCTTAAGTATACGTATGGCGGTGCGGCACCACAGGTTGGCCTCGTAAAGCTGGCGCAGGTTGCCGGAGCAGGTTACAGCACGGTTGCCCACCTTAACAAATTCCATGTCGAGATCACGGAGTTCTTCTGCCAAAACCTCCTCTAAACCCGCCAGGGTGGTTGCAATTATGTTAAAATTCTCGTTCTGTTTCTGTTTTGCCATACTTTATACTTCTATCAGACTGCAAATTTAGTTTAAAATTAATTGAGGATGGTTGGATGGTTTAATTGTTAATTATTGATTGCTGATTGTTAAATGGTTGAACTATTAACTTGTCTCAATCACGACTTTACTGATCTAACTCAAGTCGCGATAAATGATAAACAAGCAGGTGTAAACACACCCCTTCGCCCCTCTCAAGAGGGGAATTTCATGCACGCGCAAAATTCCCCTCCTCTGGACTAGCCAAAACGAGAGTTTTGAGCTAGCGAGCGCAGCTCTTTAGGGGTGGGTTAATCGCAACTTGAGTTAATCTAATCGAAGCATCCCTAGCTCATAGTTTAAGCTTTATTAGCCAATTAACAATTTAACCATACAACCATTTAGCAATTTAACCTTCCAACAATTTACAATAAAACCATTCACTCATCCACTCATCCACTCATCCACTCACTCGCTCATTCAAAACTGCAAACCGGTATCTCCTGCAGCGGTTCATACTTTCTGGTTTCGAAATCTACTTGCCAGCAGTAGTGCTGCATGCCGTTGGTGATAACCACATACTTTGCCTGCAGCGTTTGGTTGTATACCGAAACCTGCTTTACAACATCCTGCGTAATGGGCACGTATGCGGCTTTGCACTCAACTAGCAGGTGTGGTTTTCCCTCTTGGTTATACACGCACAGGTCGGTGCGCTTTTGCAGGGTGTTGTAACTGGTTCCGCGCTCAATGCTTATCAAGCTTTTGGGGTAGCCCAGTGTGCCGATTAAATAATGCACAAAATGCTGCCTTACCCACTCCTCGGGGGTTAACACCACGTTTTTTCGACGCAGTGCATCAAAAATCAGGTAATTAACGCCAGATTTCGTAATTTTGTGATCAAATGGGGGCAAGTTAAGTGCTTCCATGCCGCAAGTTAGCCATTTTCTTACGCTCCGCCCCAGTAGCTATCCTACCAAGGCGGATTTTTTATATCATTTTTAGTTACTTTGAAAGTATGAAGACCAAAGAAGAAATAGTAAACGACTGGTTGCCACGGTACACCGGCGTGCCATTGGATGAGTTTGGTGAGTATATCCTGCTTACTAACTTTATTAACTATGTGAGAATGTTCGCCGACCGTTTCGGTGTGGAGATACGCGGCCTTGACAAGCCCATGCAAACAGCAACAGCCAACAACATTACCATCATCAACTTTGGTATGGGTAGTGCCATGGCCGCTACGGTAATGGACTTGCTTTCTGCCATCAAGCCAAAGGCTGCCTTGTTTTTGGGCAAGTGCGGAGGCCTGAAAAAGAAAACGCAGATCGGTGATCTTATACTTCCGATCGCGGCTATCCGCGGCGAGGGTACCTCTGATGACTACCTTCCACCGGAAATTCCTGCCCTGCCATCTTTCCGTTTGCAGCGTGCGGTTTCGTCTATGATCAAGAAGCACGAAATGGACTACTGGACCGGCACTGTTTATACTACCAACCGCCGCGTTTGGGAGCACGACGAAGACTTTAAAGAGTACCTGCGCAACATCCGTGCAATGGGCATCGACATGGAAACGGCCACTATATTTACAGTAGGCTTCATTAACGAGATACCTCATGGTGCGCTACTGCTTGTGTCTGACAACCCGATGATACCGGAAGGCGTGAAGACATCTGAAAGCGACAAGCTGGTAACTACAAACTTTGTTGAGAAGCACCTGAGCATCGGCATCGACTCGCTACAAGAACTTATCGACTCCGGCGAGTCTGTGAAGCACATGCGTTTCGAATAAACAGCATCAAACCCTATGACCAAAACCTTACGCACTATCGCTGCTGCAATCTTGCTTGGCGGCACACTGTTAAGCGGTTGTACCAGTAGCCAAACCGGTTCCGAAACTGCAGACCTGATCGTGTACAACGGCACGGTTTATACTGTGAACGAAAAATCTGAGGTAGCCGAGGCCTTTGCCGTGAAAGACGGTAAGATCATAGCCGTTGGCACTTCAGAAGAGATCCACAATAAGTATAAAGCCACCGAAGAGCTTGACGCACAGGGCAAGGCTGTTTATCCTGGCCTTATCGATGCGCACGCGCACTTTTACCGCTATGGCCTGGGCTTGCAGTCTGCCGATCTGGTAGGCACGGAATCGTTTAAGGAGGTGGTGCAGAAGGTAACAGAGCAGCGCCAGCAGTACCCTAACACCGCCTGGATAACTGGCCGTGGCTGGGACCAGAACGATTGGGCTGTAAAGGAGTTCCCGACAAAGGATACGCTGGACCAGCTGTTCCCGGATGTGCCGGTTATACTTACCCGTGTGGACGGTCATGCCGCCTTGGTAAACCAGAAAGCCTTGGACCTGGCTGGCATCACTACCAAAACCAAAATGGTGGGTGGCCTGGTTGAAGTGGAGAACGGCAAAATGACCGGTATCCTGATCGACAATGCCATTGACCTGGTATCGGCTAAGATACCGGAGCCATCTGATGCCGAGAAGCGTGAGGCCATGAAAAGTGCTGAGGCCAATACCCTTGCTGTTGGCCTTACCACGATAGTAGATGCTGGTTTGGATAAGTCTACAGTGGACCTGATGGACGACATGCACAAAAAAGGTGAGCTGCAAACCCGCCTTTACGCCATGCTAAACCCTACACAGGAGAACAAGGATCATTACTTTAAAAACGGCCCTTACAAAACCGACAGGCTGAATGTACGCTCGTTTAAAGTATACTCAGATGGCGCTTTGGGCTCGAGGGGTGCAAACCTGCTAAAGCCTTACACTGACAAGCACAATCACTATGGTTTTCTATTGGCAACTGCACAGGAGTTCCGCGAGATTGCCAAGCAGTTGAACCAGTACGGTTTCCAGATGAACACGCATGCCATCGGTGATTCTGCCAACCGTTTGCTACTGGATATTTACGGTGAGGTACTAGGCGGCAAGAACGACAAGCGCTGGAGAATTGAACATGCCCAGGTTATCAACCCATCCGATATGGCTAAGTTCGGAAAGTATAGCATCATACCATCGGTGCAGCCAACGCATGCCACTTCGGATATGTACTGGGCTGGCGACAGGCTGGGCAAAGAACGTATCAAGCATGCGTATCCTTTCAAGGAGTTGCTGCAGCAAAACGGCTACATTCCACTTGGCTCCGACTTCCCGGTAGAGGATATTAATCCGTTTTATACTTTCCATGCGGCAGTGGCCCGTCAGGATGCCAAGAACTGGCCAGCCAAAGGCTTCCAGATGGAAAATGCACTAACCCGTGAAGAGGCACTCAGAGGCATGACGATATGGGCAGCCAAATCCAACTTCGAGGAGAACGAAAAAGGAAGTATAGAACCAGGCAAGTTCGCCGACTTTATACTTGTAGACCGTGACCTGATGAAGGTAAAACCAGAGGAAATGCGCGGCACACAAGTGCTTTATACTTACCTGAATGGCAAACAGGTATATAAAAAGTAGAAAGGTAAAAAGTTAGAGAAGAAATACTCTCAAGAAAAAAGCCCGCTGGAGATTATACTTCAGCGGGCTTTTTTGTTTAAGTAATCAGCATAAGTTGTCATCCTCCTACCCACATCAAAGGCAGGGTCGTTTCATTCTATTTTTTCTGCCGCAAGTTTTCAACTTGTGGTTTGAAATGATGTTGAGTTTTCAACTCAACTGGGCCGGAGGCCCAGCTATAGCCAATCACGAGTCGCAGATCCCGAACTTGATTCGGGGCGAGGACGCTCGCGCCATGACTTTGTTTTTTGAAGAATGAAACGGCCTTGTCTTCAAAGGGGGCCTTTTTCTGCTGATGATTAACACACCCCCACCCCTCTCAAGAGGGGAATCACAAACGAATGTCCCCCTTTGAAGGCAGGGTAATGATACCGTACCTGAGAATATCAAATACCGATAATTACATTCCCTAACAACGAATAACCAACAACCAATAACGAAAAACTACACTCTAGCAGGCTCCTGCATCTCCCCTTGCGGTTGCATCGACCTTTTGCTTTTCATCATCAACAGGAAGATCAACCCAAGGCCAAAGAACACGATAAGGGCAAGTATGCTGTTGCGCATAGATCCGGTTATCTGGGCAATGGCACCGTAGGCAAGCGTTCCTAATACTATAGACACCTTCTCCGTTACGTCATAGAAGCTAAAGTACGAGGCATGGTCCTGGGTAGTGGCAGGTATAAGCTTTGAGTATGTAGAACGCGAAAGCGACTGGATACCTCCCATTACAGAGCCTACCACGCCGGCCAGCACATAAAAATCAAACTCACCCCGGATAAAGTATGCCGCTATGCAAATGCCTATCCAGATGATAACCGCGATGATCAATGCCCTGATATTGCCCAGCTTACCCGAAAGCAAGGCAAAGCCATAAGCCCCACCAATTGCCACTAACTGTATAATAAGTATAGTGGTGATCAAGGCATTGCTTGGTAGGTTAAGTACCTCAATACCGAAAATGGTAGCCACGTACATCACTGTCTGTACCCCCATGTTAAAGAAAAAGTATGCCAGCAGGTAACGTTTCAGCATGGGCAGTCCCTTTACCTGGTTCAGTACCTTCTGCAATTCTTTAAAGCCGTTCAAGATCCAGCTACCCTGTGGGCGGCGTTGATAAACATTGCCAGGCAAGTGGTAAAAAGTATACTGCGCAAATCCAAACCACCAGATACCGGTTGTCAGGAAGGCAATGCGAGGCGGCAAGGCGGTGTTATCTTCTGCTATGCCGAACAAAGTTGGCTGCAGGATCATGGCCAGGTTGAAGATCAGCAACAGTACACTGCCAATGTAGCCCATCGAGAAGCCCTTGGCGCTGAGCTTGTCGTATTGGTCTTCGGTGGCTATCTCGGGTAAGTATGAATTGTAGAAAACGATGCTTCCGCTAAAACCGATAGAGGCCAGCACAAAAAGTATAACCGAGACGGTAAAGGTTTCGCGGGTGAAAAAGTATAAACCTGCGCAGGAAAGTGAGCCCAGGTAACAAAACAATTGCATAAACAGCTTTTTGCGGCCACTGTAATCGGCAATGGCTGTTAACAGCGGGCTCATGGCTGCAATGATCAGGAAAGCCCCCGACACCGCATAAGAAAAGAGTACAGAACTCTCCAGGTTGAAGCCGAAGAAGTTTACCACAGAACCACCATCAGCATTCTTAGCAACGGCACTGTAGTAAATTGGGAAGATAGTAGAGGTGATAACAAGCGAGTAAACGCTGTTGGCCCAATCATAAAAGCACCAGGCGCGGGTAACGGTGGGGTTGTTCTTTTCCATAGATGGAAAATAGCAAAAATTTCAATACAACCGTTACAATTGGGCTATACAAAGTTACCTGGCTAAGCGCAGCAGTGCGCGTTCCTGAACAACCTCCCACAAATGCTCATATGGTATGATCTCTACCTCAGCTATCGGATCTCGGGTTAATGGCATATTTTGCAGCTTTTTCAAGGTATTTGCCCCCTTTTTCTTTAGGTTCCTGGCATCCTCTTTCATGCTTAGAGCAAGCAGTTTTAAAAACAGTCTTGCCCTCACAGCAGCATGTCCCTTCAGGTATTTTAATGCATACTTATCAAAACGCACTATATACAGTTCCAATTCCTCATCACTCAGGTCAGGAAGGCACTCCAGGTACTCCACTATCATCAGTGGCAGGTTATATCCCTCCTTGTCTTTAGAAATGATAGTTAACTCTGATTTTTCAACAATGCTTTCATTCATTACATCAAAAGATAGCTCTGGAGCGATAACTTTTAAAAATCTCAAAACCAGAACCCACCTTTCTTTTACACCAGGAATGTGAAAACTAAGAATATTATTGGCAATTGCGTTTTCACTTAGTTTTAATGCTAATCCAAAATCCCGCTTGTGCAGAGCTAGCAACAAATAGTTCTCTAAAAAGTTAAACCAATTTATAGTACCCTCTTTAAAATAGCTTAAATAAGATTTTGCAAAAAACAAACCTTCGTCTATTTTCCGCAATCTAAGACAAGCGTATACTTTAATGTACTTTGTAAAATGCTGATTAAACCAAAATGGGTTAAGCTTTTCTTTCTCCAATAGGTCTTCTGCCTCTTGTATATTTTCCAGTATCTTTTCATAATCACCAATAACTTCTTGATAACCAATATTTACAAGATAATAATTATTGTAAATCCTGGATGATCCGGTCTGCTCCCAAAGCTCTCTCAACTGAATCAATGAGTTAAGATATTCAGCACCCTGCTTTCGCATGTTGCCAATATTAAAACTTAATTCAAATTTTAGCTGATTAAATAAAAATAACGCTTCTCGCTCTTTAGTACATAAAAAATGAAACCGTTGCATAAGTTTGAGATTTCTCTCAAACTGCTTTCTATCTTGAGAGATTAGGTCTTTATGTTGCTTAACCTCATATGCTTTCAATAACACGTCATTTAATTCCGCTTTCTGAGCCGTTAATAGAACTTGGTCTGCAAGCTTTTCCGCTAATAGATGCTCGTCAAATGCTAAAAGTTTATTTGCTTGCAGCAAAACCGCTTCACATTCTACAAATAGCTTTCTACTAGATCTGATGTAACGCTCAGAAAGCTCCGCAAAAAGAAGATTATTAAGAAGCTTTTTTCGCATCCGGGATTTAAGCATCCGATAACTTGCCAATTTCTGGCTAGTACCGTAAAGACTGATGCATGCTTCTTCATCCGTATCAACAGCATTTGCCTTGACAAGATGATATAACTTACCTTCCAGACTTTCACTGTCAGTAGGATCAATTATTGGAAGAGATTTTGTAATTCCTGTTTCAATAAGCTTAATAAGCTTTTTCAGTTCCTCCATTTAACAATGAATATCAAACACTTAATGAGTGTACTGTTTTTGAGTTACATCTAAAATTAAATCCCACAAATGTTCATATGGAACAATTTCAATCTCGGCATATGCGTCTCCCGGAGTTGGTGTATCTATTAACTTCTCGTAGTATTTTTTACCCTTCTTCCTTATA
This sequence comes from Pontibacter sp. GD7, assembly GCF_058216375.1. Classification (NCBI taxonomy): domain Bacteria; kingdom Pseudomonadati; phylum Bacteroidota; class Cytophagia; order Cytophagales; family Hymenobacteraceae; genus Pontibacter; species Pontibacter sp. GD7. Next base: position 23,582 of record NZ_JBYZMP010000008.1, read on the forward strand.
TTATCTGTGTCAAAGTCTTCAGTAACTGTTAGAATGAGAATCTTAAGAAACAGCTTACTTCTTAAGCTAAAGGAATCCTTTAAATGTGTATGTATATATTTTTTCAAGCTTTCGATACGGTAAAGTAACGCTTCTGTATCTTTTCGCTGTAAGAAATAAAAGAATTGCAATATCAGAATTGCCACATTGAAGCCCTGCTTGTCTTTACTATATTCAGGTAAAGAAATTAAATATGGATTATTGGATCTCTTTGTATAAAGATTACCATCGATTATAGACAAATATGCTTGGTACAGAAACCATCTCTCCTTAGCAGTCGCAGAAACTTTATTAAAAGAACTATTTGAAACTACTTTATCGATGAGATTGCTTGCCAAGCTATACTTTTGCGAATGAAGTGCTAAAAGGAAATAATTTTCTAAATAGTTAAACCAGTTATGGGTTTCGCTAAAGTCGTTTAAAAACTTTTCAGCATAAAATAACCCTTCTTCATACTTTGCCGCTTTTAAATGCGCATATACAAGAACGTGCTTATTGAAACCTGCATCAAATCTATTCGCACAAACTTCTCCTCTTTCAAGCAATTTTTCAGATAAGATGGTCAGCTCAACGATCTTTGAAAAATCTCCTATTAATTCATAATAAGCAATATGAGTTTTGTAGTATGCATTAAAAGAATCAAATGTTCGACAATTCTTCCACAGTATTTCAAGCCTTTTGATATCAATCGCAAATTGAGGAAGATATTCCCTTCTTGACTTAATTGATCTATTTATTTTGATCTTAATTTCCTGAAACAAATTAACAGCTTCACGCTCGTATGCTTTTTTACGTAGTAATGCTTCAAGCTTCTTCTTATTTTTATTAAAGCTCTTAAAAGAACCTGATTCCGAATTACAAAACAAGATAATTTCTAAGGAAGCTATCTTAAAATTTGTAAAATCATACTCATTGGCTAAACTAATTGTTTTCTTCGCATTTAACTCAGCTAGTTTATAATTAATCTGTTTAAGGAAAAGATTAGCATGGTGTAACAGCAAGAAACATTCTTGCTCAGCCTGCACATAAGGTTTTGTTTTCAGTTTCTGATAATTGATTAAAAACAAACTGTTATAAAATTTCTTTTTTAACCGATGCTTTAGCATCTTGTACCTTACATCATTAGGATTTGATCCGTAGAGATCCAAAGCTGCCTCTTCGTCAGTTTCATAATTTCCATGAATCAGCTTCTCAGTGAACAAACCCTCCTTACCTTTTATATCATGGTCAGGTAAAGAGCTGGCAACACTGTTGCAAAATGTTACCATTTTAGAAAGTGAAATTAATTCATCCATGTCTGAGAGGCAATAGAGCTATGTATAATGATATAGTGCAGTAAAACCTATAAAAATTCAGTGTTACTTTTAACATGCTTTCTTCATTCTTAAAAAGAACAAAGTATTATAATTTTACATGTTAGACCAAACACCTAACATGTTACCTTTTAAAGATTTGTTTCACAATTTACAACTATAATTATCACTTTATATCGCGAAACAGGCCACCAATATAATAAAATACACACATTTCACTATATAAAACAAGTTACTTTTTTCGTAAAACATTCATTTATATTTTGAATAGCTGTCTTCATATTTGCAATACCATAACCTAAAAACCTAAAAATTATGTTGTCTACCATCATTGCAATAATCATCACAATCGCGACTGGCACAAACCCAGCTCAGCCAACAACTCAGAACCCAACAACACCAACTTCTGAGACAAAAGAAAAGCCTAAAACATCTGATCCTACCATGTCTACTTTCGGTGGTAGCACTACTTGGATTGAAGGATAGTTTACCTTTAAACCAAATTTTCTATATATTGCCTCAGTTAAATAGCCATTAAGGATTTAATATTTAAATGAGGAAAGTTAGTTTACTTCTGCCATGTCTTTTTTTACTTTTCTTCAGCTTTTGCAGCCAACAGCAACAAGAGCTGAATGAGGTAAAAGTTAGATTAGCCAAAGAGCCTGAAACGCTCAGTCCTGTTAACTTTTCAGATGCTGAAGCACTGCAGATCATAAATCTGCTGTACCAAAGCTTATTGTCTGTTGATCTGGAAGAAGATAAACTAAAACCAGCGTTAGCGGCAAGGATGCCCGAAATGATCCGCGAGGACTCGCTAACGCTGTTCAATTATGAAATTAAAAAAGATGCCACCTGGGCTGACGGCACCCCCGTAACAGCAGATGACATTGCCTTTACGCTAAAGGTGTTAAAAGCGCCTTTGGTAAATAATGAAAAGGTCAAGCCGCAGGTCGAGTTTATAAAAGACATCAGGCTTGATAAAACAAACTCCAAAAGATTTACCTTCATCTGCTCAGGATACGCTCCTGAAATGGAGCTCCTGACAGGTGATTTCTTTATACTTCCGTCGCACATACTGGACCCCCGGGGTTTGCTTAAGGCTATACAAGTGGCGGATTTGAACGAAGGCCTTTCCGAGCTGGAAAACAATGAGAACCTAAAGGAGTTTGCCCTTAATTTTAATGCTATTGATTTTAAGGCTGACCAGCAGCACCTGCAGGGTAGCGGTGGCTACCTGCTGCAAAGCTATGTACCTAACCAGCAAATAGTGCTGAAGCGCAAAGCAGACTGGTGGGGGAACGAAAATGAAAACGACCATCTTACGGCCAGCCCGGATCTTATCAGCTATTACATTATCCCAGACAACACCACGGCCCTACTGGCACTCAAGAACCAGCAGCTCGATGTGCTGGAGCAGATACCTGCCGCAGAGTTCGATCAGCTAAAGTCTGACAAGGCCTTTACGGAGCACTACACCCTTTACACCCCCGACTCTTACGAGTTCACCTATGTGGGACTGAACAGCCGCCTGCCTAAGTTTTCTGATAAACGTACCCGTCAGGCTATTGCACAATTGCTTGATGTGCCAAACATGATAAAGGTGTCGCAGCAATCTTATGCCACACCAACGGCAAGCATTGTTCCGCCTACTATAAAACAATACTACAACGCCAGCCTGAAACCCAGAAGCAACAACCTGGCAAAGGCGGAAAGCCTTCTGAAAGCCGCCGGATGGAACCGGGAGCAGGACGGCTGGTACCAGAACATTAACGGAAAGCGCACCAAGCTTACCATTGATGTTGTTTACCGTGCCGGCAACACCAATTTTGAGAACGCAGCACTTGTTTTCCAGCAGACCGCGGCAAAAGCCGGTATACCTGTAACACTGGAGGCCATGGAAGCCAGCCTGCTCAGCCAAAAATCAAAAGCGCACGAGTTCGACATGTTTTTCCGCTCTTTATCCGGCAACCCGTTTGTCTTTAATTTTAAGGCACTGTTCCATACTTCGTTTGCTGAGCTTGGTGGCATAAACTACACAGGTTTCGGTAACAGCGAAAGCGATGCGCTTCTGGATGCCATCAATGCTGCGGAGGCGCCGGCAGAGAAAGCACGCCTGTTAAAAGAGCTTCAGGCGATGTTACACGATGAGGCGACATTTATACCGTTGTACTACCAGAAAGACAGAATTGCCGTGCACAAGCGCTTTGATAACACTAAAATATCCGGCCTGGCCCCTGGCTACGATGTAAGCGCCTTTACCCTAAAAAACTAACAGCACCCGATGCTGCAATACATTCTCAAGCGTTTCCTGCTGGCCTTGCCTGCGCTTTGGCTATTGGTTACGCTTGTTTTTTTGCTTAGCAGGCTTCTGACCGGCACCCCTGGCGAGGCACAGATACTGCAGGAAAGTGGTGGATTCTATAGCAAAGGCAGCGCGGCAGGGCGTCAGCAGGCTTACAGGAGTTACCTGGAGCGCACCGGACAAAACCTCCCGCTTTTCTATTTTTCAATAAAGCCGCTGCCAGAACCCGACAGCCTGCACCTGGTCTACCCCAGCCATCATAGCGTGCTGCTGCAAAAGCTTTACTGGCAGTATGGCAACCCGAAGGCCGTAAACCGCTACTTCCAAAGTATAAAACGCCTTGAGCAAAGCTTGTCTGCGCAACAGAAGGAAACCACAAAGCCATACTTTGAGCAGCTATATACCGAAACAGCACCCAATGCTATTAGCCAGCTGGTAAATAAAACGGTTGCCACCCTGCCCGAAGCCGAATTAAATCAAGAGGCTACATTGCTTAAAACAGCCGTGAGAAATTTGCATGAGCAGCAAAACTCTTACGCCTACTTACTTCCCTCCCTCCGTTGGCATGGCACCCAGAACCAGTACCATGCATGGTTTACAGGTATACTTCAGGGCAAGCTCGGAAACTCGCTGCGGGATGGCAGGCCGGTGAACAGTATGCTGTATGAGGCCGTGGCCAATACCTGGTGGCTGGTACTGGCAAGTATAGTGCTGGCTTTTGCTGTTTCCCTCGAACTCGGAATGCTACTGGTGATGCCGCGAAGCAAAAACCTAAGAAGGCTGCTGCTGCCATTCCTTTTTGTGATCGACAGCATCCCGCTGTTTCTGTTGGCTTTGCTCCTGCTCGTACTCTTTGCCAGCCCCTCTTTTCTGCAGATTTTTCCTGTGTTTGGTTTGGGCTACCATACTTTGCCCAATGCCACGTGGCTGCAACAGGCAAGTATACTTGCTCAGTACCTGACCCTGCCCGCTCTTTGCCTTACCTTGAGCAGCATACCATACTTAACTAACCTGATCTACCGGTCCTTTTCAGAGGAAAGCAGGAAAGATTACGCCCGCACGGCCAAAGCAAAAGGGTTTTCGGAGAGTCAGGTTATCCGGCGACAACTTTTGCGCAACACGCTGCTGCCTACCATTACCGTGCTTTCTGATATCCTGCCTGCCTTGGTGGCCGGCACCATAGTAGTGGAAACTATTTTTGCGATTCCGGGGATGGGCCGCCTGCTGGTTAGTGCTGTACTGGCCAGAGATTATCCCGTTATTGTTGCCATTGTGTTGCTGATCGCCGTTTTCAGGATTATTCTATACCTGCTGGCAGACGCTTGCTATAGTATAGCCGATCCACGAATTAAGCACGCCACAGCATGAGAACGCTTAGCCAAGATCTGAAACAACTATGGCGCGCAAAGGCTACCTTTAAAGTAGCGGCGTGTTACCTGCTGCTGTTTGTGTTGCTGGTAGTGCTGCTGCCTGTACTTCCTGTTAGCTATTCACCCAACGAACTGGACCTTGCTTACACATTTGCGTCGCCGCTTACAAAAGGCACCTCGGGGTGGCACTGGCTGGGCACCGATGGGCTGGGCCGTGATGTATGGTCTAATATTTTGCATGGCGCACGCTCTGCCCTGTTTGTCAGTTTGCCGGTAATGCTGTTTGCAACTGCGCTTGGCCTTGCCATTGGCATAAGCGGAGGCTACTTCGGGGACAAAGGCTTAAAAGTTAGCCGGGCCTCTTTCATGGTCTCTTTTGTAGCGTTGATGGCTATCTTATACTATGGTGTTTACCTGCCTCTAAACCTGCTTAAGCTGGGCCTGCCTTTTGGCTGGCAGGTTTTAGCCCTACTGTTTATCTTGTTGCTAGCCTTATACCTGTTTATATTACCCTTGCTTAAAAGGTGGCGCTTTGCTGCTGCTAGTTTCAGCTTTCCGCTTGATTACCTGGCACTCCGTTTTACAGAAGCCTTCACAAGCGTGCCGAGGCTTTTGCTTATACTTGCCCTGGCTTCTTTTATGCGTCCATCCGTGTTGTTACTTTCCGGGGTTTTCGTTGCCACTTTCTGGACCTCTTTTGCCAGGCTGGCCAGGGCCGAAACCTTAAAGATAAAACAACTACCATACTTCGAGGCCGCGCAAAGCCTGGGAGTGCCACAGCTTCGGCTACTAACCCGGCATGTACTCCCGGGCATGCTGGGCCCCATTGTGGTTACCTTTACATTTAGTCTTGCAGGCTTAATGGCCTTAGAATCAACCCTATCCTTTCTTGGCATTGGGGTTCCGGGCACATTTGTAAGCTGGGGCAGGATCATTTCCGGCATCCGGTCCAACACCTCTGCCTGGTGGCTTGTCGTGTTTCCGGGGCTTGCGTTGGCCACCACCGTATGGGCGTTACAAACCATCAGCTACCATTTTCTTAATCATTTTGAGGAAAGAAAATAAGCAGTCCGATGTTACCTTTTAAGCTTTTTACTCCCAAAATTGAGCTTGCCTCCCTGAAGTATAAAATGCCATACAAGGCTATATAAGCAATATTGCATGCATTTTGTTATTTACATTCCGGTAAAAGCCGCATAAAACAGCACAATATGCATGTTACCTTTACCCCTTATATTTCCTGTTTCTTGTCCTACCTACCTGTTATTATTGTATCAAATAAGAACCCAAACCCATCGCCACATGAGTTTTACTGTGAACCCTACAAAATATGCGTCAGACAAAAGCTACGGCAATGCCTGCCTTCCGCTGTCTTCTGCAACTGTGAAAATAAGCCTGTCAGATGAAGAAAAATTTGGTTTTTCTACGATTGATGGAGGAGTGATCAATTATAACGCCGGCACAAAAGCCATTGATAACGGAGCCGGTATATTTATCGGCGACTACTTTGTAGGTGTCAGCGAGAGTTATCAGTCTATTAGTAATACCCCATTTGTGCGTTACTAAAGAAACCCGAATACGTTTACCCTTTAATAAAAAGAACTGGTTAGTTAATTTTAATTTGTTGGTTGTTTGTGTTTAGATTAAGCTGAATGCCCTGCGGTCCCCCCCGTAGGGCATTTGCTCTTTCTGGGGTTCTGTCCTGAACAGCCATTCCATTGCATCTCCCCTGTCCCGGAAGGTTTTCATATCGAAAGTATAAAGATGCTCCTGGTTAATGATGCTTATGATATTGCTCAGAATGTATTGTTGAATATCGGTAGGGCAGGCGATCCTAGCAAATTTCTTTATCCCTGTGCTGGCTAGCAACGGCATGTAGAACGACCTTATCCATGCTTCGTCTGTGGCTTTGGCGGCTTTCGATAACCGGTCGTCCATCAAAAAGTATTTTACATCCTTCTCTTTCAGTACCATCGCCACCTCCTGTAAACTTTCCTGCAGTTCCGAGGCTGTTACACAGCCGTGCCACACAACCTCTAACAGACCCAGCGCCTCCAGGTATTTACAAGTATAAAATCGTTTCGCTTCTATCAATTGCATATCATGTTATAACACAACAAGTTATATAATACGCATTTATACGTAGCACCTATCCGTTATTCACACAAAATACAGGTGCATTTACGGAGAAAATCAGCAGTTTTTACCGATATGCTACCCAAACCAAAACTTATAAGGCTGTCGCATTCTCAGTTTCTGCTAAAAATTTAATCCATCTGCCGGCAACACTCGTTTACTAAAAATATTAGCATTAAATATATAAAATCATTTATATTGCAGCTGTCATACTAACAAAATTAGCCAATGATACTAAAAACTGTAATGCGAAACGCCAACGGCACTGTGTTTGGGCAGGCTTTTTTCCCTGAGGTTCAGGATAGTATGGAGTTTGTATTGTTTGAGAGCCACGTTGCCTGCGGCTTTCCTTCGCCTGCCGCAGACTACATCGAGGAAACCATAAACCTGAACCGGCACCTGATCCGCAACCCCTCCTCTACTTATTTTATCAGGGCAAGCGGCGAGTCGATGCGGGAGGCCTTTATCCGGGATACCGACCTGCTGATAGTGGACAAGGCCATAAAGGTGAAGAATGGCTACCCTATTGTGTGCTGGCTTAACGGGGGCTTTACCGTGAAAACCTACCGCCGCGAAAAAGACAAAGTATATTTAGAGCCTGCCAACCCCGATTACCCGAAAGTGGAGCTGACCGAAGGGATGGACTTTACCTTCTGGGGCGTGGTGTCTTACTCTATCCATAACTGTTTGCCGCAACTGCCATGATAGCCCTGGTAGACTGCAATAACTTTTATGCCTCCTGCGAGCGCGTGTTCAACCCCGCCATCCGCAACAAACCCGTGGTAGTGCTCAGCAACAACGATGGCTGCGTGATCGCACGTTCTGCCGAGTCTAAAGCGCTGGGTATAAAAATGGGAGAGCCATACTTTATGATAAAGAAACTGATAAAGCAGCATGGCATTGAGGTGTTCAGCAGTAATTATACTTTGTATGGCGACATGAGTAACCGGGTAATGAAGACCCTGGCGGAGTTTACCCCCAACCTGGAAGTATACAGCATCGACGAATCTTTTCTGGACCTGGGGCACTTCTACGGCAAAAACCTGCAGCAGTATGCCTGGGATATAAAGAACACCGTGCTGAACTGGACCGGCATACCAGTGGGCATTGGCGTGGCCAAAACCAAAACACTGGCCAAGATCGCTAACAGGCTGGCTAAGAAAAGCAGCAAGGCCAACGGTGTGCTGGTGCTACAGGAACAGGAGCATGTAAAGGCGGCATTGCAAAGAACAGAGGTTGGTGATGTATGGGGCATTGGCAGGCAGCACACTAAGTTTCTGAAGAGCCGCAACATTGCCACTGCCTACGACCTGGCCCGGCAACACGATGCCTGGGTAAAAAAGCACATGAGCATTGTTGGCCTCCGGATGGTAAAAGAATTACGCGGGGAGCCTTGCCTGGAACTGGAAGAGGTAAGCCCTCCCAAAAAGAACATCTGCACCTCCCGCAGTTTCGGAAAGCCAGTGCACACACTCGATGAGCTGGAAGAGGCAACGGCCCTGTATGCCTCTAAGTGTGCTTTTAAGCTAAGGCAGCAGGGCAGCTGTACGGGCGCGATCACTGTGTTCATCACCACCAACACCTTCGCCGACACCAAACAGTACTATAACTCCAAAACCGTACAGGTGCCTAGCCCCATTAGCAGCGACTTGCACCTGGTGCACTATGCCACACTAGCACTCCGAAGTATATACGAGGATGGCTTTATCTATAAAAAATGCGGGGTTATCGTATCGGACCTGACGCCGGAGAATGCCATGCAGCTGGGTCTTTTTGATGGTGCCGACACGGGTAAGCACCGCGACCTGATGCATGCCCTCGACAACCTGAACAAAAAGTATGGACAGGCAACCGTTAAATCGGCGGCACAGGGGGAAAGCAAGGCCGGCTGGCTCCTGAAGCGTGAGTTCATATCGCCTTGCTATACTACCAGGTTAAGCGATGTGATCGTGGCAAGGCTGTAGGCTAAAAGGCTAATGGGGTTTGCTAAAATTCCTGCTCCAAAGTATAACCCAAAGTATAGGCCGCTGTAAAACACTGTACAGCCATCATTGTCCACTAAACACAAAGTATAGCTATGAAACAGGCAACACTAGAGGTCACCAGCGCTGCTTTCAGCAACAACTCCCCTATCCCGGTTACTTATACCTGTGACGGCGAGAACACCAATCCGCCACTAAACATACAGGGTATTCCGGAAAGTGCAGCGTACATGGCCATTATTCTGGACGACCCGGATGCACCAAACGGCACCTTTACACACTGGATGCTGTGGGACATACCTGCAACATCCCGGATAGAAGAGAACAGTCAGCCAGGCGGTACAACAGGACAGAACGACTTCGGGAAGCATAACTACATGGGCCCCTGCCCACCCGGCGGCGAAGAGCACCGCTACTTCTTTAAAGTATACGCCCTCGACTCCAGACTGGGCCTGGGCGCGGACACCTCAAAACAAACCCTGGAAGATACACTCCAAAGCAAAGCCATTGCTTACGGGGAGTTGGTGGGCACTTACAAGCGGATTAAAAGTTGAGTAGTATAAAAGCAGTGCCTGCCATGGTGCTTTACTCAAACACCCGGGCAGGCACTGCCAAACTATAGACTCGTGCAGATTTCTGGATTAATGCACCTCTGCCAACTCAGCTTTGCTATACTCTTCGCTCACGCGTTTCTGCATATCTGAAGAAACCGGGGCGTAATCGCCAAAGTGGCTGCGCACAATGGCACGGCCCTGGCTCAGGCTACGCAATGAGGTCTGCAGCTTATCAAGCTCAGCCAGCGGCACACGGGCTTTAATTACCTGGTTATCGCCTTCCATCTCCATGTTCAGGATAATGCCCCGTTTTATCTGCAGCTCCGTCATTACATCCCCCATCAGCTCTGCCGGCACCAACACCTCTACCTCGTACACAGGTTCTAACAACTGTGGCCCGGCCTGCATAAAGGCATCCTTAAACGCCATCATACCGGCAATTTTAAATGAGATGTCGTTGCTGTCTACAGGGTGCATCTTCCCATCGAACACACTTACCCGCACATCGCGCACATAGGAGCCGGTGAGTGGACCCTGCGCCATTTTCTCCATTACGCCTTTCATGATGGAAGGCAGGAAACGGGCATCTATCACGCCACCAACAATGCAGTTGTTAAACACCAGCTTGCCGCCCCATGGCAGGTCTATGGTTTCGGTGTCGCGCACCGGGTGTTCGGTTAATGGCGGCATGCCCTCGTAGTAAGCCTCTACCTTCATCGATACTTCGCCGAACTGCCCTGCACCACCCGACTGCTTTTTGTGCCGATACGTGGCATTGGCAGCGCCTTGGATGGTTTCGCGGTACGGTATCTTAACTTTCTGGAACTCTGCCTGTATTTTATAGATGTTCTCCAGGCGCCACTTGGTTACTGCCAGGTGCAATTCGCCCTGTGTGGAAAGTATAAGCTGCTTCAATTCCTGGTTATACTCTACGCCTACAGTAGGATCTTCCACATGTATCTCATTCAGCACCTCGCTTAGTTTCTCATCGTCCTGTTTGTTGGCTGCAGAAATAGCTACCCGCAGTTTTGGATCCGGGAAGTCGATAGGCCTGATGTTACCAACAGCACCTTTACCGTTTAAAGTATGGTTAGTATAGGTGCTCTTGAGTTTTAAAGTACAGCCAATATCGCCGGCTTTCAGGTTCTCTACTGAATTTCGTTTCTTACCGTCGGCTATGAACAGTTGGCTGATGCGTTCTATCGTCGAGGTTCTTTCGTTCACAAGCTCCATGCCTACTGATACTTCCCCTGACAATACCTTAAAGAACGACAGCCTGCCCAGTCCCGGCTCTACCAGCGTCTTAAAGAAAAACAGCCTGGTTGGTCCGTTCGGGTCGCAGGGTACCTCCTGCCCTTCTTCGGTTTCTTCGGCTGGCATCTCGATGGCAGAAGGCGCCACGTTATCGATAAAGCCCATCATACGGCCCGAGCCCATGTCCTTTTTAGCCGACAGGCAGAATACCGGGAAGACCTCGTGCTTCATCATGCCAATCTTCAGGCCCTGCCGCATTTCGTCCTCATCCAAAGTGCCCTTTTCAAAATACTGCTCCATCAGTCCCTCGTCGTTTTCTGCGGCCTTCTCTACCAGCTCGTTGTGCATGGCATCGGCTCTCTCCTTTTCGCTATCTGGTATCGGCAGTTTCTCTGGCTTGCCACCCTCCTCCGGAAACTTGTACATCACCATTTTCAGCAGATCGATGATGCAGTCGAAACCGGAGCCTGTGTTAAGGGGATACTGCATTACCGTAACCGCTGCGCCAAAGTATGCCTTCGCCTCTTCAATGGTCTGGCTAAAGTTGGCTTTGTCGGAGTCCAGTTGGTTTACGGCAAGTATGGTTGGTTTTTTATACTTATCCACGTAGTTCCAGAGCAGCTCAGTGCCTACCTCCACGCCATTCTGAGCATTTAATAACAGCACCGCCGTATCGCATACCCTGATGGAAGTGATCACCTCGCCTATAAAATCGTCGAGACCCGGCGTGTCGATGATGTTGATCTTATAGTCGCGCCACTCGGTGTGCAACGAAGTGGCGTACACGGAACTCCCCCGTTCATGCTCTACCTCGTGGTAGTCGGATACGGTGTTGTTTTCCTCTACGGTACCGCGCCGGTGCACAATGCCGGCTTCGTACAGCATGGTTTCGGCAAGTGTGGTCTTGCCGCTTTTCGCGGGGCCTATCAGCACCACGTTTTTAATGTGCTTTTCGTCATAGGTTCTCATGTGGGCAGAAATCTGATGGTTAGCTAACTTATAAATTAAAAAACAACAGGAAGGAGCCGGGTAAAAGTATAACTCTAACAGTCAACACATTAAAAAACGACCGGCTAAGTAGTTATGCGAAAAACACATTAAAAAGGTTCTGCAAATACTACTTTAAATACAAATTTATACTTAGGAATTGTTTTGGCCTCCGGCAAAACAATCCGCACACTCTATCAGTATCGTTAGCAATACCTGATACAGGAGGCTTTATGTAACCAAAGTTACTGAACGGCAACCCGTATACCCCCACTTTTGCACCGGACAGAAATTAGGAAGCATGCTGCATGTAGCATATCGGTTTTTGAAGATTTTAAAACCGGAAAAGCCATGGCAGCATGCACAAACACACAAAAAAAACCTATGTATAGTATAAAAACCCTATTGGTGGCTCTGGTAGCACTACTGGTGCAAGGGGTGGCTTACGCTCAGGCAGGGCACAGACAAACAGATGGCCCAAACACAGAGGCAAGTACCGATACCGTTAAGATCAGAAGTATAAAAGAGCTGTTTACCAAAGGCGAGGTAGAAGGCCACATCCGGAACTACTTTATGGCCACCATTAACCACAAAGCGCTTTCAGATAACTATGCCAATGCCATTGGGGCCAGAATCGGTTTCAGGACGGCTCCCCTGCATGGCTTCAGATTTGGGTTTGCGGGGCTATTCACCTACAATGCCTTTTCCTCAGACTTAGCCGAACTGGACCCTATAGCCAAGAGGCTTCCCAGAAATGAACTGGAGCTTTTCGACATACAGAACCCCTCCAACAGGTCGGACCTTGACAGGTTGGATGAACTGTATTTAGAGTACAGATCGGAGAAATTATTTGCCCAGGCAGGCCGTATCAGCTTTACCTCACCACTTATAAACCCACAGGATACCCGCATGAAGCCCTATGCGGCACAAGGCGTGCAGCTACAGATCCCGATTCAGGATCAGCACAACCTGACACTGGCCTGGCTCGATCATTTCTCCCCACGCAGCACCGTGGAGTGGGTAAAAGCGGAAGAGAGTATTGGCATTTACCCAACCGGGGTTAATCCCGATGGCTCGCCTTCCGAGTATGAGCATCATACCAATACAAAAGGCGTGGGTATAGCAGGCCTGAAATCTACGTTCGGGGATAAGCTGCAAACCGAGGTATGGGATTACCTGATCGAGAACGTATCAAACAACCTCTATGGAAAAGCAAACCTCGCCCTTAACGAGAAGGTTAGTGTTGGCTTAGAAGGCTTGTACCAAAACAAGGTGGGGACAGGCGGCAATGAAGAAGAAGATAAAAGATACTTTGCCCAGGAAAACCAATGGCTGATTGGCAGCCAGTTAGTCTACATGCCAGGCTCAGACATAAAGCTTTCGCTTAACTACCTGCACCTAGGCGACGGTGGCCGGTTCCTGTTCCCGAGGGAATGGGGCCGTGAGCAGTTCTTCGTTACGCAACCCCGGGGCCGGTTTGAAGGAAGCGGAAAAGCAGATGTGCTTAACCTGCGTGTACTGAAAAAGTGGTCTGATAACCTAAGCGTGGAAGCAGGCATCACAAAATCATGGTTGCCGTCACTGGAAAACGCTGCGTTCAATAAATATAGGCAGCCCTCCTACCTTGGGTTTGTGCTGGATACGCAGTATACTCCTAAGAAGCCGGTACTGGATGGGTTAGGCTTCCGATTGCTCTACGTGGGCAGAACCTCGCAAAATGTACCTTTACCGGACATGTACTACAGAACCAATTTCCATCAGGTAAACTTTGTGACGCAGATAACATTCTAGGAAAAATTCCGGCAACAGGCCTTGTGTGACCTACGTCACAGACTTGCCTCTAACAATAAACTATCTTTGTAGTATAAAATGCATAACAATTTGAATAATAGAGATAAAGTAGAATAAAAATTTTAAACTATGAAAATTAAACAGTTCGAAGACAAAGGTTTAGCCCATTACTCATACGCCATACTTAGCGAATGCGCCAACGAAGTGGTGCTGATTGACCCGGCCCGTGACCCGCAGCCATACTACGACTATGCCGATGAGCATAACGCTAAAATAGTAGGTGTGATCGAGACGCACCCGCACGCCGACTTTGTGAGCTCGCACCTGGAGATACACCAGAAGAGCGGGGCCACTATTTATACCCACAGCATGGTGGGTGCCGACTACCCGCACCAAGCCTTTGATGAGGTAGCAGAACTGCAGATCGGTAAAATAAAGCTGAAGTCGCTGCATACGCCGGGCCACTCGCCGGACAGCATTAGTGTTGTGCTGGAACATGAGGGCAAAGACAAAGCCGTGTTTACCGGTGATACCCTGTTTATTGGCGATGTAGGCCGGCCTGACCTACGCGAGAGTGCCGGTAATGTAACTGCCAAGCGCGAAGAGCTGGCACGCCAGATGTACCACAGCACCCGCGAAAAACTCATGAAACTGGACGACAGCGTAACGGTTTACCCCGCACACGGCTCTGGTTCGCTTTGCGGCAAAGCCCTTAGCGATGCCAACAGCAGCACCATTGGCATGGAGAAAACCGGCAACTACGCTTTGCAATCTATGAGCGAGGATGAGTTTGTGAAGATACTGACCGCAGACCAGCCATTTATACCCAAGTACTTTGGTTACGATGTAAGCCTGAACAAAAAAGGCGCACCAGACTATAAGCCAAGTATAAGCGGGGTTAAAAAACTGGAGAAGAACTATAAGCCGGCAGATGATGCCGTGATAGTAGATGCCCGCAACGAGAAAGTGTTTAAAAAAGGCCACTACAAAGGAGCCATCAACATACAGAATGGCGGCAAGTTCGAGACATGGCTTGGAAGTATAGTTAGCCCAGACGAGCAGTATTACCTGATTGCGGAAGACGACAAGCAATTGGACGAACTGATTGCCAAAGCAGCCAAGATCGGGTATGAGTTGTTGATCAAAGGCGCGTTTGTGCTAGAGCAGGCAACAGAGGCCCAGATGCCGGAGATCGACCTGGGCGAGTTCCGTGAGTACCCGGACAAGTATACCATCGTGGACATCCGCAACGAGTCGGAGGTAAAGGAAGGAAAGTTCTTCGATAAGGCTATTAATATTCCGTTGCCAGAGCTGCGTGAGCGTGCCGATGAAATTCCTTCTAACAAGCCAGTGGTAGTACACTGTGCCGGTGGCTACCGTTCTGCGGCCGGCAGCAGCATTGTGGAGGCTAAAAAGCCTAACGTAAAAGTGCTCGACCTGAGCGATGCAGTAAATGAGTTCAAGAACGGGCAGAAGTAATAACACCTAAGGTTCGGAAACCAGCACTGGCAACTGATTGCCGTGCTGGTTTCTTCATTAATTCCGTATATTTCAACACACGACACATACTTGGTTATTTTATACTTTAAACTATGGACGTACTGGACAAAGACGCTATCCTGAAGCAGTTTCCGCACCTTGAGCAACCCTTACTCGAAGAACTTCTGAAAAACAGCACTTTACGGGAGCTGGAGGAAGGCGAAGAGATCATGCGGACCGGCCAGTACATCAAATCCACGATACTGCTGCTTAGCGGGCTTTTAAAAGTATACCGCGAAGACGACGAAGGCAATGAGTTTCTGATGTATTACCTGGAGCCGGGTAATGCCTGCGCCCTTTCTATGATGTGCACGGCCCGCACCGAAAAGAGCCAGATCATGGCCAAGGCTGTAACTAAAGCCGAAGTGCTGTTGGTGCCTTCTCACCTAACCGAGTTGTGGCTGGGTAAGTATAAAAGCTGGCACAACTTTGTGATAGCCTCTTACCGCCAACGCTTCGAAGAACTGCTGCAAACCCTCGACAGCATCGCCTTTAAAGGGCTTGATGAGCGGCTGCTTTTTTACCTGAAACGGCATGTAAAAGTAAGCGGAAACGAGGTGCGGCTTTCGCACCAGCAAATAGCCGAAGAACTCAACAGCTCACGTGAAGTTATCTCACGGTTACTCAAAAAACTGGAGCAGACCGGTGCCCTTACCCTACACCGTAATTACATTGAAGTACACGACCTGGACCTGGTTTAATTATACTTTTAAGAGGCGCTTGAAAATGCGTCTCTTTCCTTTTTACCCTATACCATAAGTATAAACCTAAAATCTGATCACATTTTTACCCTACGCTTTGCTTGCGTCTACAGTGACTATAGTCACTGTAGACGCAAGCTATACACTGTACCTTTGTAGTAGAAATTAACAAAAAACATAAAACAATGGAAATACTCGGATACATAGCAGCCATGCTTATCGGCCTTTCACTGGGTTTGATAGGTGGCGGTGGTTCTATACTTACAGTACCGGTGCTGGTATACCTTATCGGTTTAAACCCTGTGATATCAACGGCTTACTCACTATTTATTGTAGGCCTTACCAGTTTGGTAGGCAGCTATAAGTTCTACAAAAAAGGCCTGGTCAGCTTAAAGACAGCAGTCGTATTTGGTATCCCGTCCATTATTGCGGTTTACATCACGCGCCGTTACATCGTGCCGGCCATTCCGGATAACATTTTTATGGTAGGTGATTTCCTGGTAACCAAAGGTGTATTACTGATGCTGTTGTTTGCCGGCCTGATGGTGTTCGCTTCTATCTCTATGATCAAGAAGAAGAAAACGCCAACCGAACCCGCTGAACCTGTGGATGAGAACATTGACACAGAGCTTGACGTGGAGCACACAGACCCTGCTGAGAAACACCCTAAACCAAAGTTTAACTATGGTGGCATCTTGGCCGAAGGTCTGATTGTAGGTACGCTTACTGGTCTGGTAGGTGCCGGAGGTGGCTTCCTGATCATCCCTGCGCTGGTGCTGTTCAGTAAGCTGGACATGAAAATGGCCGTGGGCACATCCCTGCTCATCATCGCTGCCAAGTCGCTGTTCGGTTTCATTGGTGATATCTACAACTACGAGATCAACTGGATGTTCCTGGGCATATTCTCAACCATTTCTATTGCAGGTATCTTCATTGGCTCGTTCCTGTCAACCAAGATACATGCGGATAAACTGAAGACCGCTTTTGGCTGGTTCGTGCTTGTGATGGGTGTTTATATCATCGGTAAAGAATTATTTTTCGCCTAAGTCTCATGGGTGATAATAGTCACAGACTTTGGCCCTGGTTATTCAGAAATTTGTAGTGTGATCCTGCAGAGGGATCAAGTTAAAAGAGGTTTAAAATTAAGATCAGCTACCATGAAAGTAGAACAGATTTACACAGGTTGCCTTGCACAAGGCGCCTATTATATCGAAAGCAACGGCGAGGCCGCCATCATTGACCCGCTTCGTGAGGTGAAGCCATACATTGAGAAAGCCCGGAAAGACGGCGCCAAAATAAAATATGTGCTGGAGACGCACTTCCACGCAGACTTCGTTTCTGGCCACGTGGATCTGGCAAAGGCTACCGGTGCAACCATCGTGTTTGGCCCGAATGCAAACCCTCAGTTTGAGGCATACATTGCAAAAGACGGCGAAGAACTGACCATAGGAAATGTAACCATCAAAGTGCTGCACACGCCGGGCCATACCATGGAGTCTACCACGTATCTGCTACTGGACGAGAACGGTAAAGAGCATAGTATTTTCTCTGGAGATACACTCTTCATCGGAGACGTGGGCCGTCCGGATCTGGCCGTAAAATCAGACCTGACCGAGGAGCAGTTGGCAGCGCACTTATATGACTCGTTGCGCAACAAGATCATGACGCTGCCGGATGATGTGACCGTTTACCCGGCACACGGAGCCGGCTCGGCTTGTGGCAAGAACATGAGCAAGGAAACATCAGACACGCTTGGCAACCAGAAAAAAAACAACTACGCCCTGCGTGCCGACATGAGCAAAGAAGAGTTTGTGAAAGAGGTTACTGAAGGCTTAATGCCTCCTCCGGGTTACTTCCCGCTGAACGTGAAGATGAACAAGGAAGGCTACGCTAACATAGACGATGTAATGAACCAGGGCTTGCAAGCCTTAACACCTGCGGCTTTTGAGGCAGCTGCAAACGAAACTGGTGCCCTTGTGCTGGATACGCGTAAGCCAGAGGAGTTTGCCAAAGGCTTTGTTCCTAACTCCATCAACATCGGTATCGACGGAAACTTTGCTCCTTGGGTAGGTGCCCTTATCCCGGATATCAAGCAGACGATCCTATTCGTGGCCGACGAAGGCCGTGAAGAAGAAGTGGTTACAAGACTTGCCCGTGTGGGCTACGACCATGCCATTGGCTACCTGAAAGGCGGTTTCAAGAGCTGGAAGGCCGCAGGCAAAGAAGTGGATACCATTACTTCTATCTCTGCCGATGACTTTGCAAAAAGGTTTGAACAGAATAACACCATCAAAGTGGTGGATGTGCGTAAGCCGGGCGAGTTCCAGGCAGAGCACGTAGAAACTGCCCAGCTGGCTCCTCTGGACTACCTGAACGAGCATCTTGCCGAATTGCCAAAGTCTGAGGACATGTACCTGCACTGTGCCGGAGGTTACCGCTCCATGATCGCAGCATCTATACTTAAGGCAAGAGGCTTTGATAATGTAGTGAACGTGGAGGGTGGCTTTAAGGCAATCGCAGAAACAAACGTGCCTAAAACAGCCTTTGTGTGCCCAAGCACGCTTAAATAATTACTGCAACAATGTAATTCATCCCCCTCACCCCCTTCAAAGGGGGACTCTACACAGGTGTAAAATTAGAAATTGTTTCTAATCAAGATGCCTGGAAAGTCCCCCTTTGAAGGGGGTAGGGGGATGAACTCTTAAAGTAGAAATGTCGCAAGTTTAGCGTTAGCGCAACTTGTGACTTGCCATGATGCCAGTTTGTAACTGGCGGAAGTATAGTTCCGGAAAAAGCCAGTTATAAACTGGCACTATACTCAACCACCTTTACCGCTTCGCTCAAACTGGCGGTATGAACAAAGGATGAATTCTTTAACAAGATACTATAGCAGCAACAACTACAAAAAATTAGAACAATTTGCCTAACGTGACCAAAGTCACTGAACAGGGGTATAGACGGTAGTATCTTTGTATAGTAAATTGAAGAAAAGGATAACACAAGAAATATAAAGCCATGTTTAATATATTCAATTCAGGATCAAAAAAGTATGAAGACTTGGATGGTAAAACCTTCAGGTCGAAGTATGAGGGCTCACAAAACGCTGAACTGCTGGATGTAAGAACCGCAGGCGAGTTTGGTTCGGGCACTATACCAGGGTCAAAGAACCTGGATATTCTTTCAGGTCAGTTTCAGGCAGAAATGGACAATCTCGACAAAGACAAGGAGTACTTCGTGTTTTGCCGAAGCGGAAACAGAAGTGGCTCTGCCTGCCAGATGCTTTCAGACAAAGGAATAAAGTGCTATAACCTGGCCGGAGGCGTGGGTGCCTGGCCTGCTTAACAGCAAAGTATAAATCAACAATCAAATAATAGTATTACCCAGAATATAAAATATGATCGAGTACATTAGTCAACCCTGGCCGTGGTATACTTCAGGAGCAATTATCGCCCTGATCATGGTGTTGCTGCTTTATTTTGGAAAATCGTTTGGGTTTTCGTCTAACCTGCGCATTGTGTGCGCTGCCTGTGGTGCAGGTAAATACTCAGAGTTCTTTAACTTTAACTGGAGGGCACAAACCTGGAACCTGTTGTTTCTGGCAGGCGCTATCCTGGGAGGATTCATTTCTTCCGAGTTTCTTACAAACGGAGATGCCGTACAGATCTCTCAGGCTACTATCCAGGATCTAAGCGCCCTGGGTATATCGGCACCGGATGACTTACAGCCAGATGAGATCTTTAGCTTAGAGGCGCTGTTTAGCCTGAAAGGCTTCCTGATCATGCTGGTAGGTGGATTCATGATCGGCTTTGGGTCGCGTTACGCAGGTGGCTGTACTTCGGGCCATGCCATCAGCGGCCTGTCTAACCTGCAGTTGCCGTCCCTTCTCGCAGTGATCGGCTTCTTTATCGGAGGACTTCTGATGACACATCTGCTGTTGCCACTGATTTTTTAACAGGAGACATTAGCTTATTGAATTATGGGCATTTCAAATTTTGAGACAACATAATTCATAATTTCTAATTCATAATTCGAGAAAAAGTGAAAGGATTAAAATTTATACTTGCCGGCATTTTGTTCGGTATCGTCATGAGTAAGTCGGAGGCTATTTCGTGGTACCGCATACAGGAGATGTTCAGGTTCCAGGCCTTCCACATGTATGGCATCATCGGTACAGCCGTTGTATTGGGCGTAATAGCGGTATACCTTATCAAGAAATTCAACATCAAGGATTACCAGGGCAACCCGATCACCTTCACACCGAAAGAAATGTCGGTGCCACGCTACCTGATCGGGGGTACGATATTCGGGTTAGGTTGGGCGCTTACAGGTGCCTGCCCAGGGCCAATGTTTGTAAATCTGGGGTATGGATATTGGGCCATACTGGTAGCCATAGGCGGTGCAATCTTCGGTACGTTTATGTATGGCCTATTGAAAGACAGGCTGCCTCACTAAGAAAATAAAACCTAACTTAGAGCCGATGGTCCCTTAAAAGCCATCGGCTTAGTTTTTAAAGCGCTTATTCACCGAAAGATGTCGAACCACACAGAAACCCAGCTAGGCTTAAGAGAGAACGCAAAACAGTTTTGGTTACTGGTAGTCATTAATGCCTTTGTGGGGGCCATGGTGGGCTTAGAGCGTTCTGTAGTGCCCGAGTTTGCCGAATCAGTTTTTAATATCAGCGGACACACTGCCTTGCTGTCCTTTATCGTGGCATTTGGCTTGGCCAAGTCGTTTGCCAACCTGATGATGGGTACACTTTCCACTAAGTATACCCGCAGACAGCTTTTAATTCTGGGTTGGTTCTTTGCGCTACCTGTGCCGTGGTTGTTGCTATATGCTAATAGCTGGTGGCTGGTGGTAGTGGCCAACCTGCTGCTGGGTCTAAACCAGGGCCTGGCATGGTCCGCCACTGTCGTCATGAAAATAGATCTGGTAGGCGAAAAAAACCGTGGCCTGGCCATGGGCATCAACGAGTTTGCGGGTTATTTAGCCGTTGGTCTGATGTCGTTTGCGGCCGGTTACATTGCATCCACTACGGGGGTTGTTACCTATGCCTTCGCGCCCGGTATTGCTTTTTCTGTTATAGGTTTGCTGCTCAGTATCTTCCTTATCAGGGATACCCATGCACATGCCAGGGCAGAGGCTGCCAAAACAACCATTCCGCTGTTACAAAACACCTGGCACGAAACCACCTGGCGCCACAATAACTTAGGCTCTGTAACCATCAATGGCTTTGTGAATAACCTGAACGACGGCATTTTATGGGGTTTGCTGCCCGTGTTGCTAATGTCTAAGGGTTACTCGCTGGCCGAGACAGGTTTTCTGGCAGGTGTGTACCCGGTGGTTTGGGGCTTGGGGCAATTGGTAACAGGCAAGCTAGGAGATGTGCTTTGCAAAAAGCAGTTGCTTACCATAGGTATGCTGGCACAAGGTTTGGCTATAGGGCTTTTGTTTTTTGCAGATTCTTACCTGTTGCTTTTGATCTCACTTATAGTGTTGGGAGCTGGCACGGCACTGGTATACCCTAATTTTTTGTCTGTAGTGGCAGAGAACACGCATCCTACGCAAAGACCACAGAGCCTGGGTATCTTCAGGTTCTGGCGTGATTTTGGGTATGTGGCCGGGGCCCTGGCCGCCGGTATCTTCAGCGACCTGTTCGGACTTCCGGTGGTGCTGATAGGCACGGCCTTGCTTACCATTTCAGCCGGCATCATGACCGAGATACGCATGTGCTGTACAAAAAAGACCTTGTGGCATAGCCCGGAGTGTGTGGGTTAGCCCTGTAAGTATAAATTGGCTATCTTTAGCTAAGAAACAATAATGGCGTAATAGCTGTTCAGTAAGGCAGCGCACTACAAACACAGACTAATAAATGAGTAAATACCTGTTCTTCTTACTAAGTATAACGTTTATACTTTTCGCGTTGCCGAAGAACAGGATTGCTGTGTCTGGACTTAGCCAGGTTGCAAAAATTGAGGCAGGCAGCTCTTGCAGCAAGCAGAAGTTTGCCTTAAAAAGAACTTGTAAAAAGAAGTGTTTGAAACACCAAACGCACTCGGAGCAGTCCGGTAAAGAGTCTTTCCAAACAAATTGCAATTTGCAGGTTTTGGGTGTGTTAGCAGGCCAGTCGGCTCAAAGTATACTTTGCCCTGCCATAGACATAACAAGCCCGATCGGGTATCTTCCTAAAAGATACTCCCCTCCTACACTGGAGTTAGAGCCATCCCCTCCCCGGTTTTCTTAAACCTATCTATTTGTACAGCTATTTAGCAGGCACCGGTAAAGTATAACTGTACCCTGTACATAGCCAATAGCTGTGCTATATAACTATTTGCGTGATATGTATTGGGTTTTGTAAAGCTCAACTGTGGTTGATATTCATGAAGTATTGTGCTCTTCTGGATTTGCAATCCGGCTCAAATACGCAGTTGCAAAAGCAGATTTAAAATCCTGATAGCAAAGTGGTTTCAGGTTGCAAATCCGAAGCAGCGACTAGACAAATTCTTAAGAATGTGTCAATTGCTGACCAGCAAAATCCAAACTATCCCGCAAAATGAACTTAAGCAGGCTTATAACTGCGCCTGTGATTTTAGGATTTAAGAAAACTGAAGAAATAATGGAATTCACATCATTGCAGAAAAAATCGTTTTTGGCGCTGCGCATCATGAGCAGCCTGATATTTATAATGGCAGGTTTTAACCACCTGTTTAAAACAGCCGGCGCCGCTGCCCGCCTGGAAAGTGCCGAAATGGGAGGCTTAGCCACCTGGATTGCCCCAGCCGAGACCTTAATTATCTTATCGGGGATAGGCTTACTGGTTGGCGGGTTTATGCTGTTACTTGGTTATAAAACCAGGATAGCGGCAGTATTTCTGATAAGTATACTTATACCCATAACGCTCACAATACAAATTGGCAACCCTGAGGGTGCCGGACCACTTTTCAAGAATATTGCTATACTTGGTGCACTTTCTTTTTTTGCGGCTAATGGGGCCGTTTACTATGGCCTGGATCAGAAGCTGAGGAAGAACTTCGCTGCTCCTTTAAAAGCACGCAATGCTATGGCAGTAACTACTTTCGGGCTAATGTTTTTGCTTGGTGCTTGCACCACAACCAACTCTGTAGCACAAACTACTACTCAGAAAAGTCCTGCTGCGGCAAAGCAGAAGTATGCTGTTCTCATCAGTCAGCCAGACCACCTGAAAGCTGCCGTAAACACAGCCGAAACCATTACAAAAGCGAGCAAATACAACAGCGAGGCTTTTGAAATCGTGGCCTGTGGTAAGTCGGTGCAGGCCTTTGTGAAAGGTAGCGATATGAGCCAGGTGTTTGAGGCTGGAAAAAAAGCTGGCGTAACCTACCGCGTTTGTGGTATGTCGCTTAAAAAGTTCGATATTGACCCTAAGTCTCTGATGGACGGTGTGGAGGTAGTGCCCAATGGGCTTACTCACATGTTCGACCTGAAGCTGCAGGGTTTTACTACAGTTGAACTTTAATTCATAGATTAATTTAACATTAATAGAAATCAGATGAATAAGAAGAAATTTTCGATCAAAGATATACCCGGTTGGGCAGTAATGCTGGCCGTTTTCGGAGTTTTATACTTAACTGGCCTCCACACAGAAGCCATTGGCCAGGTGCAGCGCCTGCTGTTGGCTACAGGTGTAAAAAATGCGGATATTCCGGAAACGACTCCGGAAACTAATACTGTAAACACAGAAGTAGTTGGTGCCGGCACAATGGTTGGTGCAGGCTTTAAAATGAGGACCTTAGATGGTAAGACAGTAAGCTTTGAAAGCCTGAAAGGCAAAGTGATATTCATGAACATTTGGGCTACCTGGTGCCCGCCTTGCGTGGCTGAAATGCCAAACATCCAGAAATTGTATGATAAAGTAGGTTCTGAAAAGATCGCTTTTGTGATGCTGTCTGTGGATGAGGCCGGTGTTGAAAAAGTGAAGAAATTCATTAACAAAAAAGGCTATACTTTCCCGGTATACATGCCTGCCAACTCGTTCCCGCAGGAGTTTTACAGCAATGCGATCCCTACCACCTTCATCATATCACCGGAAGGTAAAATAGTGGCCAAGCAGGAAGGCATGGCTGACTACAACACGAAGGAGGTTATCAATTTCTTACAGGAACTCTCTAAACAGTAAGTAATACTTAAGCCCAGCCTGTTAATTTAGGGCTGGGCTTAAACTAACACTAATCCAAAAACTTTAATCCTTATGAAACTAAGATTCCTGTTAATTGCATTTCTGGCTATGTACGTAACTGAGGTCGCTTTTGCACAGAACACGAAAGCTGTTAAAAGCAAAACGGAAAAAGTAACCCAACACCGCATTGTTTACGATATCGTCTCAGCGGACTCGGCGCAGCAGGGCAAAATAATGAAGCACCTGGAAAAAATGTTGAACCACTGGCCCGATGCGAAAATAGAGATGGTGGTGCACGGCAAAGGTCTGGACATGCTGGTGCAGGATAGGTCTGTAGTAACTGAGGATTTAAAGGCTTTGCAAGCGAAAGGCGTGGTTTTTGCAGCCTGCGAGAATGCCATGCGTGGCCATAACATCCGCAAAGAGCAACTGTTACCAGGAGTCATCACCGTACCGATGGGTATTGTGGAGATCATTGAAAAACAAGAAGCAGGATGGAGCTACATTAAGCTTTAAAGATCATACTAACTGAATTTATGAATGGGAAAATACTGGGATACATTTCTTAGGTCTTTTTCTGACTACGGCAATTACCTTTGGCATGAGGTTCTGAATCCCGGCTGGGGCAATTACTTTTACTGGCTGATCGGGCTTTCCTTGTTCTTTTGGCTTCTGGAGATAGTGGCGCCCTGGAGAACAGATCAGGCAAAGATCAGAAAGGACTTCTGGCTGGATGGCTTTTACATGTTCTTCAACTTTTTCCTGTTCTCGCTGGTGGGGTTCAATGCCATCTCAAATGTTGGTGTAGAGGCCTTCAATGATTTTCTGGGGTTGTTTGGCGTGGAGAACCTGGTAGCTTTTGAGGTGCAGTCGTGGCCGGGCTGGGCACAGTTGCTCACGCTATTTGTGGTTCGTGACTTTATACAGTGGAACGTACACCGCCTGCTGCACCGCTCAGAGTTTTTGTGGCAGTTCCATAAGGTGCACCACTCGGTCAGGCAAATGGGCTTTGCGGCTCACCTGCGCTTCCATTGGGGTGAAACCGTGGTTTACCGTACCCTGGAGTATATCCCGCTGGCCATGATCGGCTTTGGAATTCAGGACTTCTTTTTGGTGCACATTTTTGCTACGGCAGTGGGCCATTTCAACCACTCCAACCTCAAAGTAAATTTGGGCCCGTTGCGCTATCTATTTAATAACCCGCAGATGCACATCTGGCATCACGCCAAGGAGATGCCTCGTCGGTTTGGGGCAAACTTTGGCATTACCCTAAGCCTCTGGGATTTCCTGTTTGGCACTGCCTACCAACCAAAAGATGGCCGCGACATTGAGCTTGGTTTCGACGAGGTGGAGCATTACCCGGACTCGTTTCTGGAGCAGCAGTTAATACCCTTCCGGGAAACTATGGAGGTTAAAAACAAGCCGAAATCTGTTCCTACTCAAGAGAAGGAAATAGCATAAACAAAAAGAGAAGCCTGGAGATGGCTTCTCTTCTTTTTTAGACTCAAAGCTAACTTGCAATTTATTTCACCCTATCCAAAGCTGTTGGCAAGGCCATTCAAATCATCAAAACTGATAGTTCATCACAAAGGTCACATGCGACATGTTTACCTTATTCTCAATGAAGCGGGCATCTCCAAACGTCTCGCCTCTGGCACCTTTGTACACGTATAGCGTTTGCAGCACAAGCCCCTCCAGGTGCCCTTTAAAAGTATAATTAGCCAACAGGTTAAGCTGGCTGTAGGATGGCATGGCATACTTGTTTTGGCGTGCATTTCTTACGCTTGGCGTATCAATAAGTCCGTAGCCTACACTTCCTTTCCACTGCGGGTGTGGCTTAAGCTCTGTCTTCAGCACAATTCCCCTGCTGTCTGCTCCGCCCTCGAAGCGCTCTCTGGGCAGGAAAGTATAAAACGGCTCTATCCCCCACTCTCTCGGAAACAAGAACCTGTCTTTGTCGGCTATTCGGGTATAGTTCAGGCTGGTTTCTACTTTTTTGGTTTTAAAGCCCAGCCTGCCGCTGTAAAACCAGGTTTCAGCATCTTTGGGCATATAGGCTTTTAAGGTATCTGCGTTTCCGCCATCGCCTGTTGCCCCCAGGTAGCCAGCCTGAAAACCCAGAAGCACGCTGTGGCTTTTGTCCTGGTTAACAGGCATCGAAACATTTGTTTGGGAAAAGGCAAGGTTAAAGAGGTTGTCTACGTAATAATGCCACAGGGCCGACTGCAGATTTTTGGTTGGCTTGTAGGTGGCGTTGGCAAGTATAATTCCTTTGCTTTCGATGTTCCCGACGTACTGTGAAGGCTTGCCGTACATATTTCGTGCAGCAGGGATAGAGGCTATACTTTCCTCTACACTAAACCAGTCTGCGGTTGAGCGTGGCCCCATACCCCAAAGAAAACCTCCTTTAAAACTGAGCTTTTTACTCTGGTCTTGCTCAAACCAAAGGCCGTTAACCAAAGTTGGGCGCATACGGCCATCCTGTGGGTTAATAAATGGGGTAATAATCTTCTGTCTACCAAGCGTTGCTACCCATGTCTCAGAAGTATAGCGCAGGTATAACGTTTCCATACGCCCCAGGTCATACTTGTCGTCAGGGTCCAGCAAGTCGAAGTTTCCTATCTCGTAACGACTTTTAAAACCTGTTTCAGGGTCTGTACCTAAGTTACTTGAGAAAGCATTAAAGATAAAGAAGCCACTTGCAGCCACATTAAAACCTTTAAACTTAGGAGACTCATAGCCCAGGCCTGCCCCAAGTGCCAATGAGTGGTAATCTGGCAGGTCTCCGGTGTTATCGGTGTACATAAACATGTTACGCACTTGCCCACTAAACTTGCCTTTCTTTAAAAACTGATTCAGGGTTTGCTTTTGAGGAGCAGCAGCCTTTTGCTTGGCTGCCTCATTTAAAGGCTGTACCGGCTGGCTTTTTTGCAGGGTATCCTGGGTAGGGTTTGCGATGGTGGTATCGGTAACACCAACTCCTAAGTTTACCTGTGCATTACCAAACGCATACCCATTAATAGTATACAAGAGAAGTAAGGAGCTTATAGCTTTTGCACACGGGCCACATACAGCTTTTTTAAGCGTTTTAAGCATAAGAGGTTTGTAAAAATTTACATAAGCGCCACACATTTAGCCTCAAAAGTTTAAGTTAATTCATCTCGAAACCCTTAATGCCGTGCTCCTTTTTGGGGCAAGCGTATGGCGGAGTATAAGTTTCAAAAATTCAGCTAGTGCAAATGTGACAAAAGTCACTGTTGGAGATTTATACTTTTAGTAAATCATCAATACCAAGATATACATAAGCAAGATCCAACTGGCAGTCAGTGGGAGTCAACATAAACTATAGCCCTAGTGTGATATAAGTCACTCAGTGCTTGAAGCGCTTATCATAACTTGTACTGATTATGTTACAGCAATAAACAAACTATTAGTAGATGGAAAAGAAAAGAGACCATGAGTTCGGAGGCATCCTTGTAAAGATTTCCAGAATTGTCAGTCTGATCACTTTTATGGTTGTTCTCCTATTGGGCCTGGTTATCCTCCTGCTCGTAAACCCAAGGGCAGTTAAGCTGCCGGCCCTTACCAAGGCAACCACCACATCCGAGGCAGCAGGAGCAGTGGCAAATGCAACGGACTCTGAACCGGCTGCAGAGGATATGTGGCAGGCCCCAGACCTGAGTACCTTGCCCAACACACCCGAAGGTGACCAGATAAAGTATGGCCGTGAGTTAATTGCGCATACCGCTCAGTACCTTGGCCCAAAAGGAAGCGTGCTGCAGATCTCTAACGGGATGAATTGCCAGAACTGCCACCTCGATGCCGGTACAAAACCCTTTGGAAATAATTATTCACGTGTAGCCTCTACCTACCCTAAGTTCAGGGCCAGGTCTGGTACCGAAGAGGATGTGGTAAAGCGCGTAAACGACTGTTTTGAGCGCAGCCTCAACGGGCAGCCTCTTAAAGCCGACTCAAAAGAGATGCAAGCCATAGTTTCCTACATTAAGTGGGTAGGTAAGGATGTACAGAAAAGTGAAACACCCAAAGGGGCAGGCTTGATAGACATTGAGCTTCTGGACCGGGCAGCAAGTCCGGAAAAGGGCAAGCTTGTATACGTGCAAAAGTGCCAGGTATGCCATGGTGCGGATGGAGAAGGCCAGTTGATCGCCGATGGAAAGGAGTACCAGTACCCACCGCTTTGGGGCAAGCATAGCTACAACAACGGGGCAGGACTTTACCGCTTGTCTAACTTTGCCAAATACGTAAAAGCCAATATGCCCCTTGGAGCTACGTATTACCGTCCGCAATTAACAGACGAGGAGTCCTGGGATCTGGCAGCATTTGTAAACTCTATGCCGCGGCCTGTTAAAACCTCAGGAAACGTAAAAGGCAAAGACTGGCCCGATATCTCTAAAAAGCCATTCGATCATCCGTTTGGTCCATATGCCGATTCATTTTCAGAGGAAAGGCATAAGTATGGACCCTATCAGGAAATAATAGCGGCACAAAAGCAAAAATGATGAAAGCCCTAAAAGTATAACAGCGGCAATACCCACCGATCCCCTTGTGTGACAAATGTAACATGAGGGGATTGTTTTTTAAAGTGCTTGTATTGTGTGCATAAAGTAAAATCAGGAGCTCGTTACGCCTTTATCTGACGTAAGAATTGAACTCTTCTATTATCAGCCAAAACGCTTTCTCATCGGCCTGTTGCAGTTGTTATGTTTTGGCAAGCGGTAACAAACTATAGGTATAGTGCAACAATCAAGTACCAGGTATGCATCATGTCAGTTATGGGTTTATTGAATAGGTTTATGCCTGTCATATAACTATGGCTTTTAGGGTTCGTAAAGAATTAATGTACCAAACTATATAAAAGCTATGAAGATAATTTTCACATCTACCATACTAGTTGCCGCCGGATTGCTGGTTGGTTGTAACGAAGTAAAAGAAGATAAAATAGACAGCGCTGCCGAGCTTGCTGAGCTCGCCTCTGAGGATACCGCAGTCATGTATAGCGAGGATTACCTGGCCGGAGGTGTGCTGGAAGCAGATGAGGAGGAATTTAGAGAGGTCAACTTTAACGCGCCTATGGTGGAAGAACCAGCTCTAAAGGCTCAACGCATTGAAGTGCGCGGCACAGATGATTATCGCATTTATACACTCGGCGAAGACATCATGTTTGACCTGGACAAAGCCAAAATACGGCCAAGCGGCGAGCAAAAGTTAAAAGAGGTTGTTAACCTTATCAAAAAACAAAACGAGGAAGGAATGATCAGGGTTTACGGGTTCACAGACTCACTTGCCAGCGAGTCTTATAACAAACAACTTGCCCTGGAGCGTGCTCGCTCTGTAGAAGACTGGTTGCGCAAAAACAGCGGGATAGACACTTCTCGCATAAAGGTAGTGCCAGTAGGCGAACACCTGTTTGAGGCTACGAACAAGACAGCCAAAGGCAGACAGCAAAACCGCCGTGTAGAGATTGTGTTTGTTGAGAAATAATATTTTACACTCAAGTGTAAAATAAAAGAGGCCTTAGCGATTTGCTAAGGCCTCTTTTATTTTACCAGCAGAGAGTGAGGGATTCGAACCCTCGATACCCTTTTGGGGTATACACACTTTCCAGGCGTGCTCCTTCGACCACTCGGACAACTCTCTGTTTGTATTGCAAATATAGGCGAATATGCTGCACATCTGCAAATGCACTGCAGTTTATACTTTATTTTAACTACAAAGTTATCTCACCGCGCAGGTTCTCACAGAGTTGCATTTTTGTTTCTTCATAGCTCAGGTTCTGGCCCAGCACAAACATCAGCTTGGTAATGGCAGCCTCTGTGGTAATATCTGCCCCGCCTATCACACCCATTGTCAGCAGGTGTGTGCTGGTTTCGTATTGGCCCTGAATCACGCGGCCTTCATCGCATTGCGACACATTAAGTATGTGAACACCTTTATCCAAAGCTCTTTGCACCAACTCCAGAAACCATGGGGCAGAAGGTGCGTTTCCGGAGCCAAAGGTTTCCAGCACTACTCCTTTAAGCCCTTCCGCCAGCAAAACAGCCTCTACTGTATGCGGGGTTATACCCGGGAATAGCTTGAGTATGGCAACTTTATCGCTGAGCTGTTTATGGACCCGAAGCCCCCGCGCAGGGTGCGGAAGTATGTTTTCGGAACTATACTCTATGTCGATACCGGTTTCGGCCAGGGGTGGATAATTATCCGATTTAAAGGCATCGAAGTGGCTGCTCTCTACCTTTTTGGCGCGATTGCCCCGCAAAAGCAAGTCCCTGAAGTAAATGCAGACCTCCGGCACCAGGCTTTTGCCATGCTGTTTTGTACCTGCTATCTGCAGCGCTGTGATCAGGTTCTCGCGGGCATCGGTCCGGATGCGGCCGATCGGAACCTGGGCACCTGTAAAGATCACCGTCTTCTGCAGATTCTCTAGTAGATAGCTTAGAGCCGAGGCACTATAGGCCATGGTATCGGTGCCGTGCAACACTACAAAACCGTCATACTTTTCGTAGTTCTCCTCAATCAACCGCGCCAGCATCAACCAGTCTTCTATGGTAACGTTGGAGGAGTCGATGGCAGGTTCGATGCTCATAACGGTGAGCATATAATTAAACTGGCTCAGTTCCGGCACGTGGTCCAGGATCTGGGAGAAGTTGAAGGGCACCAGGTGATGCTCCGTTTTATCATACACCATCCCAACAGTACCGCCTGTATAGATGATCAGGATGGAGGCCTCCGGATGCGAAGGGGTGGCCGTATCAATGTGTACCTGTACAACCTCCATACTTATAGCTTAAACAGGTTAAGGGCGTTAGCAGTGGATTTCTCGGCAACTTCCTCTACGTCTTTGTTCATGAGTTCGGCTACTCGCTTTGCCACCAGCGGCAGGTAAACAGGTTCGTTGCGCTTACCACGATGCGGCACTGGCGCCAGGTATGGGCAGTCAGTTTCCAGTACCAGGTTTTCCAGCGCTACATGCGGCAACACCTTATCAAGGCCGCCGTTTTTGAAAGTAGCCACGCCGCCGATACCCATCAAGAATCCTAGCTCCGTTACTTTCTTTGCCTCTTCCTCAGTGCCAGAGAAGCAATGGAAAATACCTTTTAGGGTACCGTCCTGGGCAGCAGAAATGATCTCGTATGTTTCGTTAAAGGAGTCGCGGGTGTGCAGCACGATGGGCAGTTTATACTTTTTGGCCAGCTCAACCTGCACTTTTAGCGCCTCCTGCTGCTGTGGCAGAAAAGTTTTGTCCCAGTAAAGGTCTATGCCGCACTCACCTATCGCAGCAAATTCCCGCTTGCTCAGCCAGTCTTCTACTAAGTATAGCTCACGTTCAAAGTTCTTATCTACAGAGGTTGGGTGCAGGCCCATCATCGGGATGCATACTTCCGGAAACTGAGACTCTGCCTCCAGCATGGCGTCTATGGATGTATGATCAATGTTGGGCATGTATATTTTTCCAACGCCCTCCTCCCCTGCCCTTCTCACGGCTTCGAAACGGTCGTCGTTAAATTTTTCGGAATAGATATGTGCGTGCGAATCAACTAAATTCATGTAATCTCTATGTTTATCCTTGATCTTAAATCAAGGCGGTACTACAAGTTTTGCACCCGCAAGTTAAGTTTATTTGGGGATTGTTTAATAAAGACTCAAGACGTAGGACGCAAGACACAAGAATTAGGAATTATGAATTAGGAATTGCTCTGGTAGATTAACCATTGCTAAAGAAATGCTCCGTGTATGGCCATACTTCCATGAACCAAAATTTATACTTTTACTGATGTCGAAGTTAAAAGTGTTATAGCCAACAAGACGCAAAATATTGCGTCTCTACATTTCCTAATAACGAATAACCACTAACCAATAACTAAACCTACTGCGTTGTAGCCAACAAGACGCAAAATATTGCGTCTCTACATTCCGAATAACGAATAACCAATAAACGACAATAGCGTCTCTACATTTTCTAATAACGAATAACGAACAACCAATAACGACAATAGCGTTTCTACATTTTCCAATAACGAATAACTAACAACCAATAACGAAACCTACTGCTTTAGTACTTCCGACCTTTCCAGACTGTCTTAACCGGAAGGTAGTAGAAGACCAGTAACAGAATAGAGGTGACAACCAGGTAAATCTCAAACAGGAAGTATAGCCACCAGGGGGCAGCGCGGTTCAGTCGGCGCAGGCAAACGTGCAGGTATAGGCTTTGCAGGCTGAGCTTGGCTGCAAAGATACTGGCCACAATACCAGCTGAAGTATAAAACCCGAAGGGCAGCAACACGGGGTAATAGGCCGAATGCAACACCAGGATAATGACCATGTATACAGGCAGGTGCATGGAGCCCTTCATCCAGCGTTTGCGTTGGTGCATAAACTGGTTAAAGCCTTCGGCAGGCGTAGAAAGGGCCAGTACTTTATGGTTGTAAACGTTTCGGAAACCCCAGCCTTTTGCCAGTATCTTGTTAAAAATGGCAATGTCCTCGGTGATTGAGAAAGGCACGTTTTCAAAGCCCCCCGCATCTTCATACGCCTTGCGGCGCAGCAGCATGTTGTTACCCATGGTAGTTACCGGCAGGTTCAGGTCCGATACCACCTGCATCAGGCCCAGCGCATAGAGCCAGTCTAGGGCCTGAAGCCTGGCAAACAAAGTATGATTTTGGGTGGTAGTAATGCCCGTAACCACACCCACATCGTTCTGCATGGCTGCCAGCATGGCTTTAACCCAGGTAGGCGGCACGGCAATATCAGCATCGGTGTAGAAAAAGTAATCGTTTGTTGCCAACCCAGACAGCTGCGCCAGCACGTTCTGCTTGCCTTTCAGCTGCGCTATTGTGCCGGTTATAGCAATGCACCTGTAATTGGGTTTGTCTTCGATAAATGCCTCTATTACCTCTTGTGTGCGGTCCGTGCTGCCGTCGTTACCGATCAGCACTTCTATTTTCTCTTTGGGGTAATCCAGGTCTTCGATGGCTGTAAGACAGCGGGTAATGGTATGTTCCTCGTTTCGGGCGGCTATAAGTATGCTGATGCGGGGCTGTTGGTCGGGGTTAGTCGGGTACTGCTTGCGGTTTATCAACAGCAATACCAGCAGCACCATGAAAAGGGTGAAGAAAAGTATAAAATAGACGACAGATACGATCATAGGGGCTTGAAGGTGTAGCCCAAGCCGCTAAAATGCTCCAGGTAGCGGGGCAGCGTATACATCATGTTTCGCTTCGCCTTCAGGCTGTCGTGAAATACGATGATGCTGCCGTTTTGGGTACTTTCAACAGATTTGCGCAGGCATTTCTCCGGCGACAGGCTATTGTCATAATCGTTGGTGAGCACATCCCACATCACGATCTCATACTTGTCCTGCAGCTGCCTGGCTTGCTTTTGTGTAATGCGGCCATAGGGTGGCCTGTACAGCAGTTTCTCACTATCGGAAGTATACCTATCCAGTTCCTGTTGGCAAAGCGCCACATTGGCTACATATGGCTTCAGATCAACACGCCAGCCGTTCAGGTGGTTAAAAGTATGGTTGGCGAGTAAATGACCTTCGGTTTGAATACGTGCAGCGATCTCGGGGTGCTTACGCACATTATCGCCAACGCAAAAGAAAGTGGCCTTAGCCTTATACTTCGCCAACTGGTCCAGTACCCAGGGGGTTGCCTCCGGTATGGGGCCGTCGTCGAAGGTGAGGTACAGTATTTTCTCCTGCGTAGCCTCCCGTTGCCAGGTATACGCTGGCCACAGCTTTTTAAGTATAGCAGGAGTTTTGTAGAGGCGGATCAAGGTTTAATTTGAAAATTTGAAAATGAGAAGATTTGGAAATTTGATAATTAAAATACTGCTTTTGGATTTAAGACATTTATCATTTCTTATTCTTCTGAATCATCTTCAAATTTACACATCTCCAAATTTTCAAATCTGAAAAACCTATTTAAACCTGCAAGACAACAAGGTGATGTCGTCGTTGAGGGCGGCCTCTTCGTTGTAGAGGTTTATTTCGCGGAGCAGTTGCAGGTGCATCATCTTTGAACTCAGGAACCGGTTACGCTGCAAAAATTCGATACATCCCTCCACCCCAAACTCTGCCTCGTCTTCATCAAACACCTCGGTAAGGCCGTCGGTGTAGCAAAGCAGCACGGCGTGGCGCGGCACCTCAATGCGGGTTACCGACATAAATGGCAGCACATCAAACACACCCAGCATGGTACAGCCTTCGTTCAGGAGGCGGTGCGAGTTGTCTTCGTACAAAAGTATAGGTGCATTGTGGCCTGCGTTTACGTAGCTAAGCTCCCTTGTTTTACGGTTATACAGGGCCAGGAACATGGTCACGAACTTCTCGGCGATCGCATTGCGGTAGATCAGGTTATTTAGTTCAGCCACCACCGTGTTCAAATCGGAGGTCTGGCGAAGTATGGTTCTGAGGCCCGCCTGGAAATTAGACATCAGCAGTGATGCCGGCACGCCTTTACCCGAAACATCCGCCACACAGAAAACAAAGTTATCCGGGTCAATCTCGATAAAGTCGTAATAGTCGCCGCCGATGGACGAATGCGGAATATAACTGGCATAAATGGCTATGTCCTTATCGTTTGGCAAAGACTTCGGGAAAAGCATGGACTGCACCTCTCTGGCAATCTCTATCTCACGGCGAATGGACTCCTGGGCCAGTCGCTGCCGGGTCATTTTGTGGTTCTCGATGGCCACCAGCATAATGTTACTGACGGTCTGCACAAAATTCAGGGCCTCCATGTTTGTATGGTAAGGCTGCGTTTTGCCGATCATCACAAATGCCAGCACCCTGCCATTATGGAAAATCGGGATCACAATTTCGAAAGCACGCCATTTTTTATCCACGCTCAGTTTGGAGGTGCGCGTGATCTCCTTCAGGTCAAGTATGGCTTCGGGAATGTCCTGTCGGGTAAAGTCCTGCTCGGTGCCAAAACATACTTTGCACTGCCAGTTATCGTCGTGCACAAACAGCACCAAACGGCTTATCTGCAACTGGGCAAGCAGCGTAAACCTGTAAATTTTGTAAAGAGCCGGCTCCGGAAGGTTGTCGTTAATAGCCTGTGTGATTTCGAGCAAGGCCGACAGCTCCAGCTTCTTCAGGTTAAGTTCCTGTTGTATACTTGGTACGGTTATATCAGCCATTAGAAATCGGGATTTTAGGGTCGTAAGCATCGCGCAGGCCGTTGCCTAACAAGTTGAAGGCCAGCACGAGTAAACTGATGCTTATACTAGGTAAAAGTACTAAAAAAAGACCAGCCTTGGCACCTATCAACTGAAAACCTTCGTTCACCATCATACCCCACGAGGGAGCCGGAGGTTGCACGCCCAGGCCAAGAAAACTCAGGCCGGCCTCGATAAGTATAGCTGAGGCAAAGTTGGCTGTGGCAATTACGATAAGTGGTCCCAGCATGTTAGGCAGCAGGTGCCTGAATATGATCTTGTATTGCGGAACACCCAGCACGTTGGCGGCCTCTACATAGGTTTTTTCTTTCAGGCTGAGAATCTGGCCACGCACTACACGCGCCACCTCTACCCACATGGTTAAACCAACTGCCACAAACGCCACCCACACGCCTTTGCTGTCCAGGGCAAGGCTGATGGCGATCACCAGCATGATGCTCGGCACCGACCAGACCACCGTCATCAGGAAGAGCATCAGGTCATCTACCCGGCCACCAAAATAGCCACCCACAGCACCGATCGTGATGCCTACTACCAGGGAAATGAGCACGGCCACAAAGCCAATGCCCAGCGAAATACGGGTACCAAGTATAAGTCTGCTAAGTACGTCGCGGCCTGCCTTGTCGGTACCAAACCAATAGGTTTTCTGGGCTATCTTCTCACGCGTAACCACCTGTTTCAGGCTTTCCGGATCGTTGGTTTCAGCGTCGGTAACCAGGTCAGTTATGGCATAGGCACGCACTTTGTCGGCCAGGGCGTTGTTGCTGCGCAAAGGCTGCACATACAGGCTATCGCCCCGGAAAGTATAATCCTCGATAGGCAACTCGGTAAATGGCGCCGGCCTCCCGAAAAGTATAAACTCAATGAAGTTGGTGTCATCTTCTTCAGCCATGAGCGCAGGCACTTTCAGCACCTGGGTGGTAAAGCCTGGCTGCCGCTTCTGCAGCTGCACAATGCCGTTGTTGGCATTAGGCGATGAGTCAGGCATGATGGCATAACCGGCAATGGCAACCAGCACGGCGAAAAGTATGATAAACAGGCCAACCATGGCAGGCTTGTTTTGTAGCAAACGTTGGCGAACGTAGTAGGAAGGCGGCCTCGAAACCGGGGTTTCCTTAACTTTTGTGGTCATTAGATGGAGTTATGGACAACCAGGCCCGCTTTAGTGGCCAGGTAAAAGTAATCTTGGCACTGCTGCCCGAAAGTAGCCTCGTCGTATTCGTGCTCCGTGTCCTGGTCCGGGTAAAGTATCTTTACATACCCTCGCTTTATCAGCGATTGCAGGGCAGCACAGATTTCGCTGTCTGTTAACGACAGGGTGGTTTTGAGGTCTGGGTAGGAGGCCACAAAGTATAGCTCGTCCAATATGTCAAATTCGTTATCGCTCATGAGTTCTGTATTGTTCTTCCTTTCCAACGGTACCTGCCAAACAAGCCGCCAATACCTGTAAACACCACATAGGGTATATACACCAGTTGCAATGGCAGCATGTGCCAAATGTAGTCCCTCCTGTTTAGGAACACTAGTATACGTTCTAAAAATAAGAAATCTATGGCAAACTTGGTAAAATATGCCCCCAGAAAAATGTGCAGCGACAGATGACCGAAAAGCAGCAGCGGGATAGAAAGGAACAACAGGAAATTCACGAGAAAAACAGTTAGGGCTACCAATTGAACATCTATGCTCTGGTAAGCACGCCACTTGCTGGCCCATCTTACCCGCTGTGACAAAAAGGGAATCAACCCCTTACATGCATTTGTGTAAACTACAGCTTTAGGGTCTTTCAGAAATACCGCCTTGCCGGGAAACATCCGGTGCACCTTGTGCAACAGGAACTCATCGTCGCCACTGGCTATGCCTTCGTTGCCCTCAAAGCCACGCACATGCTCAAAAATATTTTTCGGGTAAGCCAGATTAGCCCCGTTACACATGTTGGGCCTGTTTAAAGCCAATGATGCGCCTCCAATACCTATTAGACTAGCAAACTCGACCAATTGCATTCGTTCAAATATTGTACACGTATTCTGGAAGCATACAGGCCCGCTGATAAAGTATGGCTTTTGAGTTTCATAGGTTTGGGCAAACAGTTTAAGCCATTCTGCTCCCACGCTACAATCGCCATCCGTAAATACTAACAGCGTACCTCCTGACTGTTCTACGCCATACTTAACCGCACCTTTCTTCATACTTAAACCTGGCTTATCAGCAAGGCTCAACACATTCATACTCATTGTGGAACCCAAACTATATTGATGTATTAGTTTAAGTGTTCCATCGGTAGAGTGATCGTCTACTACAACCACCTCAAAAAGCTGTTTCGGGTATTGCTGCGCCTCCAGGTCCTGCAACAAATTCAGGATATTGGCTGCCTCGTTACGGACTGGGACGATAATAGAGATCGAAGTTGTAGGCAAATATTCATCATGGCTTTTACCTTGAGGCATGCTTACCCAGGCAACCAGCCGCCGCAGCACTATCCAGGCATAGGCCAGCAGCGAAAGCGACAGTAGCCAGATCATGCGGGCACTCCTTTCCGGGCCAGGCGCACGTGTAGTACAAAATATAAACCCACCGCGCTGGGCACTGCAATGTTTAGCAGCCAAAGGCTCAGGCTGGCGCTTAGTACCTGTAGCCTCCCCTCCCCTAGCAGCCCGAACAGGTAAATCGCCGACAACTCCCGCACACCCAGGTCTGATATAAGGCTAACCGATGGCACCACCGATTTAAGAAAGAATGTACCGGCTACGCCGCTCAGGTATTCTAAAGGGTACAGGTTTACACCAAAAAGTATAAGCAGCAGAACAAACTGTACCAGGAAAACAAAATACCTGCCCAACGACAGTACAAGCAACTGTGAGATCTCGGCAAAAGTATATTCCCCTATCACCGACACATACTGTACAAAAGGCCGTAGTGGTTTAATGGCACCAACAACAGCCACCATGGCTTTAGCATGATAGAGCAGAACTAGCATGGTAACGCTTACAGCCGCCAACAGAAAGAGCACACTTAGTGCCGCCCCGGGGTACTGAACCCAGTAAAACCGAAGTAAAAAGTATAGCAAACCCAGAGAGCCCACCAACACCGTAGCCACCAACTGGCAATATCGCCCTATGAAAATAGCCCCGATGGCCTCAAGGCGCTGGCGGCTTTTCAGTTCCAGTACCCGGCCAGCGTAATCGCCGAGGCGGTTCGGGGTGATAAAGCCCAGCGTAAGGCCCACCATCACGGCACGGTAGGCGGCGGCAAAACTCATAGGCTCCAGTTTGTTGCCCAATAGCTGCCACTTACTGGCCTCAAATCCCCAATTTACAGGTATAAGTACGGCCACAAGTATTAAAAGTCCGGAAGATGAGCTTGAAAGGGCTGTTTCTAAAATTTGCTGCCAGCTCATCAATGTATCCGGGGCGGTAAAAACAGCCTGGTGCAGCAGGTAGAATGTGAGCAACACCACCAGCAATTTACCGGAGAGTAAAAGGAACCTTCTATTGGGAGTAATGTTCAAGATATTGTCTTAATTTTGTAGCCTTATGGTTTACACTTCTGCACTTCCTCCTAATAAACTCATACTTGGCATAGACCCCGGTACACAGGTAATGGGCTACGGCCTCATCGAAGTTACTGGTTCTAAGGTACACGTGGTGCAGTATGGTGTGATCCACTTGAAGAGCTACAGCAATCACGCCATCAAGTTAAAGAAAATTTTTGACCGTATGATACAGCTCATCGACGAGTACCTACCCGATGAGCTTGCCATCGAGTCGCCATTCTTTGGCGTGAACGTGCAAAGTATGCTTAAATTGGGGCGTGCCCAGGGCGTGGCCATTGCAGCCGCTTTATCACGCGATATACCTTATGTAGAGTATGCCCCAAAAAAAGTAAAACAGTCTGTCACAGGTAACGGCAATGCCTCTAAAGAGCAAGTGGCAAGCATGTTAGTTCAAATTCTCAAAATTCAGCCTGATCCGAAGATGTTTGATGCGACAGATGCCCTTAGCGTGGCCCTTTGCCATCATTACCAGAAGGGCAACAACGCCAAGCAAGGAGGCAAGTCCTGGAAAACTTTCCTGGCCGACAACCCGGATAGGCTCGCCTGAGGCTGAAAGCTGCCTTTCATTTCAAGCTTTCGGCAAAGCCACACATTAAGCATTATGCACATCAACAAACTTATAATGTGCCACTTACGCAGCTTTACAAATTGTAATACCCTGTACCATTCAGTGTGTCAAAATATTAGCATCTGAAATTATTTTGCTCCAGTGCAAAAAATCGTACCTTTCCTTCGTAAAGGTAAGCTGTGCGTTAACAAAAGCGCCGCCGCTTTGTATTAAAAATAAATCATTTGAACCGTTGTCTTGGTAAAGACAGATTAAAGATGCTAGTTAAACAGCATACATGGATTTAGACAACAACAAACCCGGAAACGTTAGAACCCGGCGCAGGTATGTTACCACCCGGAGGCTCGACAGGATATTTGTGGAGTTGGCCAGCGTATTCCGGTTCATCGTACGTTTTTTTAAAGAATTACCGTTCCCACCTTACGAGTTTCGGGAGATCATCAAGCAGTGCTACGAAATCGGGGTGCGCTCGCTTCCGCTTATCTCCCTTACGGGGTTTATCATCGGTATCGTATTTACTAACCAGTCGCGCCCTTCGCTTGCCGATTTTGGTGCCACCTCGCTGTTGCCTGCGCTTATCTCAGTGGCTATTGTAAGGGCTATGGGCCCACTTGTAACCGCGCTTATTGCTGCTGGCAGGGTTGGCTCAAACATTGGCGCCGAACTAGGCTCTATGCGCGTAACTGAGCAGATCGATGCCATGGAGGTATCTGCTACTAACCCGTTTAAGTTTTTAGTGGTAAGCCGCGTGCTGGCCTCTACCCTGATGATACCCGCACTAACCATGTACACCACAATGGTATCATTGCTTGGTGGTTACCTGAACGTGCACCAGAACGAGCTCACCACCCTTACTACTTTCTTTTACCAGGTATTCGAGGCCATTACTTTCCTCGACATCATCGCTTCATCGGTTAAATCCGTGATATTCGGGTTTACGATTGGTATGGTAGGGTGTTATAAAGGGTATAACTCTTCTAAAGGTACTGAGGGTGTAGGCAAGGCTGCCAACTCATCGGTGGTAACGGCGATGTTCCTTATATTTATCGAAGAGCTGCTGATTATGCAGGTGATTAACGCAATTAGAGCATTTTAGCGCCAATGAAGGCAAAGGAAATAAACCCGAAGATAGACAGAAGCGAGAAAGTGATCTCTATTAGAGGTCTCCGGAAGGCTTTTGACGATTTTGAGGTGCTGAAAGGGGTAGACCTGGATCTGTATAAAGGTGAAAACCTGGTAGTGCTGGGTCGCTCGGGCACCGGCAAGTCCGTGTTGATCAAAATAATATCTGGTTTGTTACAGGCCGACGAAGGCTATGTAAACGTACTGGGCAGGGAGGTTGGAAAACTGATACCCAAAGAGCTGGATAAGCTACGGTTAAAGATCGGCTTCTCGTTCCAGAACAGTGCCCTATACGACAGCATGACCGTAAAGGAGAACCTGGAGTTTCCGCTGGTGCGTCACTCCAAAGAAATGAGCCAGCAGGACCGTGATAAGCTGATAGACGTGGTGCTGGATGCTGTTGGTTTGTCGCAGGCACTGCACCAGATGCCGTCGGAGCTTTCGGGGGGGCAGCGCAAACGCATTGGCATTGCCCGCACACTTATACTTCGGCCCGACATTATGCTGTATGACGAGCCTACTGCCGGCCTTGACCCTATTACAAGTATAGAGATCAACAAACTGATAAATGAGGTACAGCGCAGGTTTAACACCTCCTCCATCATCATCACCCACGACCTAACCTGCGCCCGCGCCGTAGGAGACAGAGTAGTGATGCTGCTGGACGGGCAGTTTCAGCGGGAGGGCACGTTTGAGGAGGTTTTTGCGGCCCCTGATGAGCGTATTAAAGCTTTTTACAATTACAACTTTATCGACTAAATGAGTTCTGCAGATAATAAACGAACCGTGATAGTGGGCATCTTCGTGTTCCTGGCTATTGTTATCCTGGTGGCAGGTATCTTCACGCTGGCAGGCCAGCAGAAGCGACTGATAAGCACCATCTCTGTGATGGCCATATTCGATGATGTGGCCGGCCTGAAAAAGGGTAATAACGTATGGTTCTCCGGTGTAAAGATCGGCACCATTAAGTCCATCAGCCTGTATGGCGATGCGCAGGTAATGGTAACCATGAACATCGAGGAAAGCGCACAGCAGTACATCCGTGAGAACTCCATGGCACGCATCAGCTCCGAAAGCTTTATCGGCAACAAAAATATTGTAATCGAGGGTGGCACCCAGGCAGCACCGCCAGTGGAAGACGGTGACATCATCAAGGCCATCAATCCCCTAAACACCGACGACCTGATGGAAACGCTGCAGAAAAACAACAAGAACCTGGTAGCCATTACCAGCGACTTCAAACAGCTTTCTTCTAAGCTCGTGCAAGGCGAGGGCACCATCGGGGCCATACTTACCGACACTGTGATGGCTGATAACTTCAGGGCTATTGTGGCAAACCTACAGCAGACTTCCAGAAGAACAGTGGCTGCTTCTAACGAGCTGTCTAGGTTTACATCTAAACTGAACAGGCCTGGCGGACTTGCCAACAGCATTGCCACCGACACCGTGGTTTACAGCAGATTGAAAGCATCTATGGCCGAACTGAAGCAAGCCACTGACGCAGCATCCGATTTGATGGAAAACCTGCAGGAAGCCAGCCAGAAACTGAATAGCAAGAACAATGCTGCAGGCGTACTGCTATCGGATGAACAGTTTGCAAGACAGCTGCAGCGCACCATGCAGAACCTGGAAACCAGCAGCAAAAAGTTCGACCAGAACATGGAGGCCCTGCAAAGCAATTTCCTGCTACGTGGTTTCTTCAGAAAACAAGCCAAACAGGAGGCCGAAGAGCAACTGCAGAAAGACCTGCAGCAGAAACAGCAGGATACTACGCGAACGCAGTAGTTTTTTTCGTTATTCGTTGTTGGTTGTTCGTTGTTCGGAATGTAGAGACGCAATATTTTGCGTCTTGCCAGCTACAAGGCAGTAGATTTCGTTATTGATTATTAGTTATTTGTTATTGGGAAATGTAATCTTGTCCCCTACAACGCAGTAGATTTCGTTATTGATTATTCGTAATTCGATTCTGTAGAGACGCAATACTTTGCGTCTTGTCCGCTACAGCGCAGTAGGTTTCAATTTTGATTATTGGGAAATGTAACCCCAGGGCATTTGAAGAGCTAACATAAAAAGAGGCGGGGCAAGTATAAAACTATACTTGCCCCGCCTCTTTTTATACTTTTACCTATACCTTAAATGTGGTATTCAGCTCTTATTTTCTCAGCTACTTCCTCCATCTCTTCTTTGCTGAATTCTTTTTTATTGGCAAAGTTCATGTCCTGCATGCTGTTTAGCGGAATCAGGTGTACATGTGCATGCGGCACCTCTAAACCAACCACAGCAACCCCAACCCTGTTGCAGGGCACTGCCTTTTTAATGGCCTTGGCCACCTCCTTCGCAAAAGCCATCAGGCCCAGGTACAGGTCATCGTTCAGGTCGAATATGTAATCCACCTGCTCCTTCGGTATTACTAAAGTATGGCCTTTGGTGGTCGGAAACACATCCAAGAAGGCAAGGTAACGTTCATTCTCTGCTATTTTATAAGCAGGGATCTCACCCTTAACAATCTTTGTAAATATCGAAGGCTCCATAGTTCGTTTAACGGCTGATTTCTAAGACTTCAAACTGAATTTTGCCGGCAGGGATGGTGATCTCCACAGTGTCTCCAACAGACTTGCCTAGCAAACCCTTACCGATTGGCGATTTAACGGAGATCTTTCCTGCTGCCAGGTCTGCTTCCTCTTCCGCCACCAGTGTATAGTCTACTACCATATTGTTCTTAAGGTTTTTGATTTTCACCTTAGACAATATCAGTGCCTTACTGGAATCCAGGTTCGACTCATCGATCAGGCGGGCATTGCCTACGATCTCCTCCATTTTGGCGATCTTTAGTTCCAGGTGGCCCTGTGCATCCTTGGCAGCATCATACTCCGCGTTCTCGCTCAGGTCACCTTTATCGCGTGCCTCAGCTAACTGGCGTGCCACCTCGGCACGTCCTTTTGTCTTGAGCTCAGCCAGTTCGTCTTTCAGTTTCTGCAAACCTTCTGCTGTGTAATAAGAAATCTTGCTCATAGTTATGTTCTCACGTTTAAAACACAAAAGCAAAAAGAACGGTTATGGCGCGCATAACCGTTCTTTTTGCCAAATATGTAAAATTATTTAATTCTTTTCTAGTTCGGCGGCAGGTGTGTTGGCAACAACCGCCAAAGTTTTAGCATAAGCATCAACTTCTGTCCTACAATTAGGCCTGCGAGCTTCTCTCTTTGGCCTCGACTAAGGCAAATATAATACTTTTAATACATAATAAACAATAGCCGCCTCAGCTATCTTTTTTACGTTACAAACCAAAGTTCAGCCGCCTTGTTTCCTAAATTTATACTTGCTGGTACAAGAGTAAAGTTGACTGCTCATAGGTTTGCTGGCACCACTCCCACTTCTCCAAAACCTGCTCAGGCACATTGCTTGTGTCGGCAACCGGTTCAAAACCGCATTGCTCATAAAACCGATGCAAATGACTAAAGGGCAGGCAGTAAACCGTTTTTTGCTCAGTCTGGTGCAGCAGGTAGGTAACTATACTTTTAGCCAGCCCAAAGCCGCGGCACTTCTCCTTTATATACATGCCCCCAAGCTCCAGACAGCTTTCATTTATACTTACCAAACGCCCTATACCAACCCGTTCCCCTTCTACCTCAACTATGGCAATGATCTCCTGTTCGTAGACTGAGGGGCGAAACCTGACTTTACTGTACTGTTC
This sequence comes from Pontibacter sp. GD7, assembly GCF_058216375.1. Taxonomy (NCBI): domain Bacteria; kingdom Pseudomonadati; phylum Bacteroidota; class Cytophagia; order Cytophagales; family Hymenobacteraceae; genus Pontibacter; species Pontibacter sp. GD7. The sequence continues at coordinate 67,841 of NZ_JBYZMP010000008.1, forward strand.
GTTTATCCACTCCAGCTCTTCCGGCTCGGCTTTCCTGATTGTAACATTCATACTTTAGTTTACGGAAAAACACACAAAGTATACAGTTGCTTAATTATGTTAAATTAGATTCAAGACTTTTATCCTTTCTACCAATACCTCGTTGATCTTAACATAAGATTCGTGCGTCCAGCCGGCAATATGCGGGGTAAGTATGACATTGATGGCCTGGGCCAGGTAATCGAAGGTTTGTTGCTGCTGCACTGTCAAAGTGTCTAGTTTTTCGTTTTCCAGTACATCCAGGGCAGCGCCTTTTATATTTCCGTTTTGCAGGTACTTCACTATTGCGGCCAGATCTGCCACATCGCCGCGCGAGGTGTTCAAAAACCAGATTGGTTTCTGAAAGCCTTCAAAAAATAACTCGCCAGCAAAATTCAGGTTTTCTTCAATAAACGGTATGTGCAGGCTTACGATATCCGCTTGTTGCTGCAGTTCTTCCAGTGATACACGCTCAGCGGGTGCGGCTATCTTTTCAGGGGCATAACGGTCGTAGGCTATAATGCGGCATCCAAAACCGCTGAGAACTCTGGCAAAGCTCTGCCCCATGTTTCCGTAACCTATAATTCCCACCGTTTTTCCGCTTATCTCCTCTCCCCTGTTTTCTTCACGCAACCACACTTTATTGCGCACCTCCATATCGCCGCGCACGATGTTGCGCATCAGGGATAACAGCAAACCTAAAGCAAACTCACCTACTGCCTGTCGGTTTCCTTCGTTGGCACCTATCAGGGCTATATTTCTTTCCTGTAGCGCATTGGCATCAATGTTATCTACACCGGCACCAGCCCGGGCCACAAACTTAAGCTTATCGGCATACTTCAGTGTATCAGCTGTAATCCGCATCTTGCTTCGTACAATCAGCCCGTCAAAGCCTGCCAGCGCCTCGCATACTTCCGCAGGTTTTATCTTTGGCCTGTAATCAGCCTCCATACCTATACTTTCCAGCATCGGAAATATACTTGGATGAATCTCATCGATGATCAGGACACGGGGCATAGAAATTATGAATTATGAATTATGAATTATGAATTATGAATTATGAATTATGAATTAAGAATTGGGTGGATTTTATACGTCAGAGTCTTTAAGGAGAATATAGCCCTCTTTTGATTTAATGTTTAAGGAAATGTAATTCGTAATTCCCTACAAACTATACAGCAGATGCGCCACGCCAAAGTATATGGTCAAACCTAAAAGGTCGTTGGCAGTGGTGATAAACGGACCGGCGGCCACAGCGGGGTTGATCCCGAATTTGTCGAGCACCATCGGCGTAACAGTACCCATAAGCGAGGCCAGCATTACCACAGAAAAAAGCGCCACCGATACCACAACAGATAACGTAAGGTCGTTTCTGAAAATATAGGTAAAGCTGAACACCAGGATCGAAATGATAAGTGCATTGAGCAGGGCCACCAACACCATTTTAAAAATACGCTGGGCAAAGTTCTCAAACATCACTGCGTTGGAAGAAAGCGTCTGGATGATGATGGAAGAAGACTGAATACCCACGTTACCGCCTGTTGCCGTGATAAGCGGAACAAACAGCGCTAATGCCGGAAGTATGGCAATGTCGCTTTCGAAGAAACCCATGAACTGCGCAGCCAGCAACCCACCCACCATACCGATAATCAGCCAGGGCAAACGCGAACGCGAAATTCGGAACACGCTGTCGTCTTCCTCCACGTTCTCCGAGATACCCGTCATCAACTGGCGGCTTAGTTCGGCTTGCTCCTGCATTACGTCTACCACGTCGTCGATGGTGATACGCCCAAGTAGCCTGCCCTGTATGTTTACTACAGGTATGGCTTCCAGGTCATACTTCTGCATCACGCTCACTACTTCGTTCTCATCCCTGAACGACTCTATCGAAATCACATCCGGGTTATAGATGTCCTTTACAAGTATGTCGTCTTTAGAGAGCAAAAGCGCCTTCACACTCACGCGCCCAACCAGCACGTCGCGGTTATCTACCACATATACCGTGTAAATGCGTGACACATCTTCTGCCTGCCTGCGAATCTCCTCGATACACTGCCTCACACGCCAGTTCAGGTTTACCTTGATAAGCTCTTTTGCCATCAAACCACCCGCACAATCCTCTTCGTAGTGCAGCAGGTCCAGGATGTCCTTGGCCTTCTCCTCGTTCTCGATTAAAGCAATTACCTCCTCACGCGTCTGCACCGACTGCTCGTTCAGAATATCCACGGCATCGTCGGAGTGCATCAGGTTTACGTAGCGGGCAATCTCGGCGCTGGTAAAGTAATCGAGAAAGTCTTCGCGTATGTCATAGTCCAGGTCGCTCAGGATCTCGGCTCCCACCTCCGGCGGCAGCAGGTCCATCACATACTTCGACTCGTTTGCATCCAGTTCGTAGAGCACCGTGGTAATATCGGCCGGGTGCATCTCTCCCATCGTACTCAGGATAAACTCGCTATCCTGGCGTTCAATGGCCTGCTCTACCTGCTCAATATAATCACGTGTAATCTCTAGCTGCTGCATACTATGGCTGTATATTCTGCTCTATCAGTTGGGTCAATTCTACGAAATCCTGCACGGAAAGCTGCTCGGCGCGTTTGTCGAAAACAGGCTGGGCAGTTACTTCAGGCGGCAAGTTATAACTTCGGAGTGAGTTACGAAGCGTTTTGCGTCTTGTTCCGAAACTTAATTTAACTACCTGAAAAAACAGTTTCTCGTTACAGGCCAGTTTCTCCACCTCGTTTCGCACCAAACTAATTACGGCAGATTTTACCTTTGGCGGCGGGTTAAACACCTTCTCTCCTACGGTAAACTTGTAATCGATAGTATAAAAAGCCTGCAGCAGCACGCTAAGTATACCATATGTTTTAGACCCCGGAGGCGCTGCGATACGCTCTGCTACCTCTTTCTGAATCATGCAAACCACCTCCGGCACCACATCGCGCTGCTCCAGCACTTTAAAGAATATCTGGCTCGAGATGTTGTAAGGGAAGTTACCGATAATGGCAAACGGCCCCGGGAACAGTTTGCTCAGGTCCGTCTTCAGGAAGTCGGCAGAGATAATGCGGTCTCCTAAGGTCGGGAAATGTTCCTGCAAGTAGGCAATGGACTCACGGTCTATGTCCACCACTGTGGTTCTGTAGGCTGGGTTCTGGATAAGGTACTGCGTGAGCACGCCCATGCCCGGCCCTATCTCCAACACATCCTGTACACCATTCGGCAGTGTAAGCTGGTCTACAATCTTTTTAGCAATGTTCTGGTCTACCAGAAAGTGCTGGCCCAGGTGCTTTTTTGGTTTTACATTACCCACTTTATACTATTTAGGAGCCTGAGTATCAAAAAGTATACTTTTCCGCTCAATCTCGTTATACCTTACATTGCGCCGGCGCTACAACCACAGCGGGTCTACAGCGCTTTTCGCATTACGTATTATACTTACTATATTTGAGGCTCAAAGATACGAACGACAAATGCCAACACAACTTAAATACGACACAAGCTTAGCTAAAAATACCGATCTGGCTATAATTATCGCCAAAGATGCGGTAAGTCAGGTGCAGGAACTGCAGCCGGAAGAGCAAAACTATGTGCAGCAGCAGGTAGACCAGGACGCCAGGTTCATTTACCTGAACCGCTACTCGCACCGCGTATATGTGCTGGTACAACCAGAGGCTAAAACCGAATATCTAAAAAATGAGGCGTTGCGTCAGGCGGGTCATGCGCTGCTAAAGCAACTGCGCACCGACAAGGCCAGCCAGGTAACCATACTTGATAAAACCAACTCGCAGGCAAGCTTATACTTAGCCGAGGGTTTATACCTTAGCAACTATCAGCACCTAAAGTATAAAACCAAAGACCCGAAAGCCAGCACGCTGCAAACCATTACCATTGCCGACGAAAGTATAAATGCAGACCAAGTGCAGGAACTTGCCAATGTGCTGGAGGCCGTGTATAAAGTGCGCGACCTGGTAAACGAACCACACAGCCACCAGTCGGCCACGCAATTTAGCGAGCAGCTGGAAGAACTGGCAAAGGAAGGTGGTTTTGATATTGAGATACTGGATGAGCTGAGAATTCAAAGCCTGAAGATGGGTGGCTTGCTGGCCGTGAACCAGGGCAGCGAAGAACCAGCCACCTTTAATATATTAGAGTGGAAACCTGAGAACGCCAAAAACAGCAAACCATACATATTGGTAGGTAAAGGTGTTGTGTACGACACTGGTGGCCTGAGCCTGAAGCCAACACCGCAGTCGATGGACTACATGAAGTCTGACATGGCCGGTGCTGCTGCTGTAACAGGTGTGCTTTATGCCGCTGCTAAAAACAAGTTGCCTCTGCACATTATCGGTTTAATTCCGACTACGGATAACAGACCAGGCGGCAGAGCCGTTGCCCCAGGCGACGTGATCACGATGCACAACGGCATGACCGTAGAGGTACTGAACACCGACGCCGAAGGCCGCCTTATACTTGCCGATGCCCTTAGCTTTGCCAAGAAGTATAACCCAGAGCTAGTGATTGACCTGGCCACGCTTACAGGTTCTGCCATGCGCGCAGTAGGTAAAGAAGGCCTGGTAGTGATGGGCACTGCCGGCGAGGAAGTAATGGCTGGCTTGAAGAAGTCTGGTGACAATGTGCATGAGCGTACTGTGGAGTTTCCGTTGTGGGATGAATACAGAAAACAGCTTGACTCCGACATTGCCGACCTGAAAAATATTGGTGGCGCAGACGCTGGCCACATAACAGCGGGCAAGTTTTTAGAGGAGTTCACTGATTACCCTTGGGTGCATTTCGATATTGCCGGCACAGCCTACCTGCACGCCGAAGACTCTTACCGCGGCAAGTTAGCCACAGGTTCAGGCGTTCGTCTGGTTTACAATTACCTAAACTCTCAGGTACGATAAGTATAAAATGGACAATAAATATAAAATAAAACTAGGCATCAGCATCGGCGACACTAATGGCATTGGCCCGGAGGTGATCGTAAAAACGCTCAGCGACCAGCGCATCCTTAACTACTGCACCCCGGTTATCTATGCCGCACCTGCTGTACTCAACAAGGTGCGCAAAGCCCTTAGCGCAGAGCATTTCTTCTATCAGCAAGTAAACGCTGTTGATGCACTGGTGCCACGCAAGATCAACCTGATCACCTGTTGGGAAAACGACCTGGAAGTTACTCCCGGCACCCCTACACCGGCATCGGGCAAAGCATCACTGGATTCGTTAATGGCTGCCTGCCAGGACCTGAAAGCTGGAAAACTGGATGGTTTGATAACGGCCCCTATCAATAAGGACAATATACAGGCTGAGGATTTTAACTTCCCGGGCCACACTGAGTTTCTTACCTCCTACTTCGATGCGCCTGAAAGCCTGATGCTACTGGTTAGCGGAGACTTAAGGGTAGCCACCGTAACCGGGCACATGGCCTTGAAAGATGTGGCAAACAAGATCACGCCTGAGTTGCTTATCCGCAAGATGACCATACTACTGGAGTCGCTGCGAAAAGACTTTGGCATACTAAAGCCACGCATTGCCGTGCTGGGCCTTAACCCACATGCCGGCGAAGAAGGCTTACTAGGCACCGAAGAGCAAGAGATCATCCGTCCGGCCATTATGCAGATGAAAGAGCGCGGCCATTTGGTGTTCGGTCCGTTTCCGGCAGACGGCTTTTTTGGCATGCAGCAATACAAGCAGGTAGATGCCGTGCTGGCCATGTACCACGATCAGGGGCTTATTCCGTTTAAAACTTTAGCTTTTGAGAGCGGAGTTAATTTTACGGCTGGTTTGCCGATCGTGCGCACTTCACCTGACCATGGCACCGCCTATGACATTGCAGCTAAGCATGTTGCAAATGAAACCTCTTTCCGGGAGGCGTTGTTCCTTGCCTGCGATATCATAAAAATGCGTAAAGAAGAACAGCTGGCCGCTGTTTAATAGCGTCAGGTATTTTTTTTATCAGATTTATATCATAATTTTGCGTCTTGCAATAAAAAGTCGGTTGTGAAAAAGCTAAAAGATTATGAAATCGGCATTGCCAAACTCAGCAACAAGGTACATACCTATGAGTTTGAGATGGATGATTCTTTCTTTGACCTTTTTGGGAAGGAGATAATTTCAGGAGGACAACTTATTGCTAACGTGGAGCTCGATAAAACAGAGTCGCTGCTCACGTTTAACATTGACATAAAGGGGCATGTGCGCCTGACCTGCGACAGAAGCCTGGATGAGTTTGATTATCCGGTAGACGTGCAGGAGGTTTTCAGGATCAAGTATGGTGATGAAAACATGGAACTGTCTGATGACCTGTGGCAGATCACAAGCGGTACACAGTCGGTAAACATTGCACAGCACCTGTATGATTACATCAGCCTCTCGCTGCCCATGAAAAAACTGCATCCGCGGTTTATCGAGGAAACAGACGAGGAGGATGAAGAGAATGAGGAGGACATCCTGATCTATACTTCGCGCAGCGAAAGCGACAGCGAAGATGAGGACGACGATGACGAGGACACTGATCCGCGCTGGGACGCCCTCAAAAACCTTAACTAAAAGAGTTTCAGAAGTATAAAAAGTATAAACTAGTAAGTAAATTTTCAACTAAAAAATGGCACATCCTAAACGTAAGATTTCGAAGACCAGAAGAGATAAGAGAAGAACTCATTATAAACTTTCTGAGAAAGCTATCGCAACTTGCCCTACTACAGATACGCCTCACCTGTTCCACCACGCTTACGTGGTTGACGGAGACCTGTACCACAAAGGCAAGCTGGCAATCAAAAATTATACAGCAAACGCGCAGTAAGCACTTACCCTGCTTTAAGTTTAAGTTCTGTATAATTAACAACAACATCCATTCATGAGGATCGCCTTAGACGCTATGGGCGGCGACTATGCACCAGAGGCTGTCGTTAAAGGTGCCATACTTGCCGTAGAGCTACTGGAAAAAGATGACGTGATCATGCTGATCGGCAAAGAGGACGTTATCAAACCACTGCTTGACGAATACAATTACGCTGGGAACAACATCCAGATTGTTCATGCTAGCCAGGTTATCGAAATGGGTGAGCACCCTACAAAGGCGCTTTCCCAGAAAACCGACTCTAGTATAGCCGTTGGCTACGGCCTGCTTAAAATGCAGAAGGTAGATGCCTTTTGCAGCGCAGGCAACACCGGGGCTATGCTGGTAGGTGCTATGTTTAGTGTAAAGGCGGTAGAAGGTATACTAAGGCCCTCTATTGGAGGCTTGGTTCCGAAGGTGAACGGTGGCTTCGGCATTATGCTGGACGTAGGCGCCAACGCCGACTGCAAACCAGAGGTACTGGAGCAGTTTGGCGAGATAGGCTCAATCTATGCCAAGTATGTGCTGGAGATCCCTAACCCGAAGGTCGGTTTGATGAACCTGGGCGAAGAAGAAGGAAAAGGCACTGTGGTAACGCAGGCTGCCCACCTGCGCTTAAAAGCGAATGGCAACATCAACTTTATCGGCAACATTGAAGGGCGCGACCTTTTCAACGATAAGGCTGATGTGATCGTGTGTGACGGTTATACCGGCAACATCATTCTGAAGATGGCGGAGAACATCTACGACATCCTGAATGAGAAAAACATGCACGACGAGTTCTTCGACAAGTTTAACTACGAGGCTGTAGGCGGAAGCCCGATCCTGGGTATTAATGGCAATGCTGTGATTGGTCATGGGGTGTCAAGCCCTAAGGCTATCTGCAACATGGTGATGCAAGCCCAGAAAATGGTTTCGTCTAAACTTTCAGACCGTTTCCAGAAAAAATACAGCGCATAATCTGTTTCCCTTAAAAAGGGTAATAGCTTAATATTTAATTGGCTTAATCTGTTTCAGTAATTCTTTTTAAGAAAACTGACAGGTTATGCCAATTTTTTTTTATTAATTTGCTCGCTTACAAAATTCTCTAACCGAAATAATCTTTACAATGAGTAAAATTACTGCCGCTATAACTGGGGTGAGTGGCTATGTTCCAGAATACGTGCTCACGAACAAAGAGCTCGAGACAATGGTAGATACCAACGACGAATGGATTACTTCCCGCACTGGTATCAAGGAAAGGCGTATTCTGAAAGGCGAAGGCTTGGGGACCTCACACATTGCTGTTCCGGCGGTAAGAGAATTACTTAAAAAGACTAATACTAAACCAGAGGAGGTAGACCTGCTTATCTGCGCCACCACTACCCCTGACATGGTTTTCCCGGCAACTGCCAACCTGATCACCGCGGAAGTGGGTGCTGTAAATGCATTCGGTTACGACCTTCAGGCTGCCTGCTCAGGCTTCCTTTACGCTGTGGCTACTGGCTCTAAATTTATCGAGTCTGGCAAGTATAAAAAGGTTATCGTGGTGGGTGCAGATAAAATGTCATCTATCATTGACTATACCGACAGAGCCACTTGTATCATCTTCGGTGATGGCGGTGGTGCTGTGATGCTGGAGCCAAACACAGAAGGCTACGGCGTGCTGGATGAGGTTCTCAAATCCGACGGTACAGGTGCACAGTTCCTGCACATGAAAGCCGGCGGCAGCCGCAAGCCAGCCACTGTGGATACAGTGCTTGCAAGAGAGCACTATGCCTACCAGGAAGGCCAGCAGGTGTTTAAGTTTGCCGTTAAAGGCATGGCCGATGTATCGGCTGAGGTAATGGAGCGCAACAACCTGACCGGCGACGATGTGGCGTGGCTTGTACCCCACCAGGCAAACAAGCGCATCATCGAGGCTACAGCAAACCGCATGGGCCTCAGCAACGAGAAGGTAATGCTAAACATCCATAAGTATGGCAACACGACAAGCGGCACTATTCCGCTTTGCCTATGGGAGTACGAAAGCCAGCTAAAGAAAGGCGACAACATTGTGTTGGCAGCTTTCGGTGGTGGCTTTACATGGGGCGCCATCTACCTGAAGTGGGCCTACGACCCTAAAAAGATATAACTATACTTAAAAAGCGGCCAATGGCCGCTTTTTTTTATGTCTGCATATTTTTGAAAAAGTATATATGCCCCTTCCCTTTGATCGGTTTACTGAACAGCTGAACCTGCCTTAATTTTTCCGTGTGCTCCGGATTCGCTTACTGCGGGCTCATGTAGCCATGCCAGTGCAAAAGCACCAACAGCCATCACAAGGTCTCGTACGGCTACATCGAGGTATTGCCCGGTGGTAATAAGGTTAATGGCAATACACACAAGCCAAATGCCTACAATGTACCCCCCTATTCTGGGTCTGAACAATACCAATATACCGGCAATGATCTCAATTACCCCCACGATAAGCATAAAAGTATGCGGATCAAAAGGAATAATAGCCTCAAATGTAGGGCTTAGATATTTGTCCCAGTTTGTTAATAAGTGCGTAAACTTATCTATGCCTGCCACAATGGGCACAATCGCATAAGTATACTTTGTTAGTGCCTGCAACCTATGCAGGCGTTCTGCTGAAATTTCGTTTGTCGAGTTCATAGTGATGCTTTAATTGGTTTTATACTTAGATGCAAAAAGAAAAAATCCGTTACAAAAAGTAACCATGATAGCCAAAGTGCATCCAATTGCTAAAAGCTATACCAAATGCACAATATGACTAAACAGAGTAAGCTTGCCACTGGCAGCAACATAACAGATTCAGAAATCATAGCACGAATATTATCAGGCGATAAGCAACTGTACGAGCTACTGATGCGGCGATACAACCAGAAACTATACAGGGTAATCAGGAGCTATCTTAAAAACGAGAAGGAAGCAGAGGACGCTATGCAGGACACCTACCTCAAAGCCTTCGAAAACCTGCTCCAGTTCCGGAATGATGCACAATTCTCTACCTGGCTTATCCGTATCGGTATTAATGTGGCGCTGGGAAAGCTTCGCAAAAATAAAATACTGGAAACCGCCCATTCTGATCAGATTGATTACAGTATGCTTAAAAGCCGTGTCGGCCTGCCCATGGATCCTGAAGACATCATTCTACACAAAGAAGCAAAACACCTGTTGGAGAAAGCCATTGATACATTGCCCGAAAAATATAGAATAGTGTATGTGTTACGCGAGATAGAGGGGATGGGCGTGCAGGAAGTAGCAACGTGCCTCAGCCTGTCGGAGAGTAATGTGAAAACAAGACTGCACAGGGCAAAAGCGCTGCTTAAGGAAAGCCTTTACCAGATCGCAAACGACAGGCATCTGTTTGAGTTTGGCAATAAACGCTGCGACGGTGTGGTACACAAAGTTCTACAAAATTTGCCCAGGCCTTAGTATAAAGTATAACAATGCCCGCCCTGAAGCCAAAAATATTAATGCATGGCTGCAAACAGGGCGCAAGCAGCCTTTGCCAAACCTGGCAGCACACTTTACTTAATGCTTTGTCACTTAACCCTTTTTTTTGATAACAAATTCGGCAGATTAACTAACTTTGCTTGCAATACATAGTTTTGCGCTATACTTTTATCGTTTCAAACAAGTACAACACGATTTAGAACATTTTATGGCAACCACAGCTGATATTAAAAACGGCGTTGTGATTGAATATAACAACGACCTATACCAGGTTATCGATTTCCAGCACGTAAAGCCAGGCAAAGGCCCCGCCTTTGTTAGAACGAAGCTGAGAAACGTGAGAAGCGGCAAAGTAGTGGATAACACTTTCTCTGCCGGCCACAAGATCACAACGGCACGTGTAGAGCAGCGCCCTCACCAGTTTATCTACAAAGATGACATGGGCTATAACTTTATGGACATGAACACCTTTGAGCAGGTAACACTGAACGAGAACATGGTGCCATTCGCCGACCTGATGAAAGAAGGACAGGAAGTAACCATACTTTTCCATGCAGAGACGGAAACCCCGCTTACCTGCGAGATTCCTCCTTTTGTGGAGCTTACGATAACGTATACTGAGCCAGGCATTAAAGGTGATACGGCGACAAACGCCTCAAAACCAGCCATCGTGGAAACAGGTGCCACTATCCAGGTGCCGCTTTTCATTGGTCAGGATGAAAAAATCAAAGTAGACACTCGTACTTATTCATACGCAGAAAGAGTTAAATAAACACATGAAAGCTAAAGAAATCCAGGACCTGATCGACTTTATCGCCAAATCTGGCTTGAATAAAGTTAACATTGAAACCGAAGAGTTTAAGATTACGGTACAGCGTGAGCCAAACCAGAAGGTGAAGTATGTAAGCGAGCCTGCTCCGGCTGCTGCTCCTGCTCCACAAATGGCAGCCGCTCCTGCTCCGGCTCCTGCCGCTGCTCCAGCGCCAGCCGCTGCGCCTGCTGCAGCTGCGGCTTCTGACGAGAGCAAGTATATCGCTATCAAGGCGCCTATGATCGGTACATTCTACCGTTCTTCAAGCCCGGAGTCTCCTGCTTTCGTAAACGTTGGCGACGAGGTTAAGAAGGGACAGGTTATCTGCATCATCGAGGCGATGAAGCTATTCAACGAAATTGAGTCTGAGGTTTCAGGAAAGATTGTAAAGGTGTTGATCGACAACGCTTCGCCGGTTGAGTACGACCAGCCATTGTTCCTGGTAGACCCAAGCTAATTTTTCAAATTTGAAAATTTGAGAATGAGAAAATTTGAAGATGGAGATGGTGTTAAAAACGTCTCCATTTTCATTGTTTATAATTTTCAAATCTACAAATCTCCAAATCAGATTTTATGTTCAAAAAAATACTAATTGCCAACCGTGGCGAGATTGCGCTTCGCATCATCCGTACGTGTAAGGAGATGGGTGTGAAGACGGTTGCCGTATACTCAACTGCTGACAAAGAAAGCCTGCATGTGCGCTTTGCTGACGAGGCCGTTTGCATTGGCCCTGCTCCCAGCGCGCAGTCATACCTGAATATCCCGAACATCATTGCAGCCGCAGAGATCACAAACGCAGACGCGATCCACCCAGGCTATGGCTTCCTGTCAGAGAATGCTGAGTTCTCTCGCATTTGTGCTGAGAATAACATCAAGTTTATTGGTGCCTCTCCGGAAATGATCAACTCCATGGGTGATAAGGCTTCTGCAAAAGACACCATGAAGAAAGCCGGTGTACCGACTATTCCGGGTTCTGATGGCCTGTTACAAAGCGCAGAAGAAGGCAAAAAGCTTGCAGCCAAGATCAAATATCCTGTTATCATCAAGGCAACTGCCGGTGGTGGTGGCCGTGGTATGCGTATCATCAAGCGCGAAGAAGATTTTGACAAGCTTTGGAACGATGCCCGCACGGAGGCGAAAGCCGCTTTCGGTAACGATGGTATCTACCTGGAGAAATTCGTGGAGGAGCCTCGCCATATCGAAATCCAGCTGATCGGTGACCAGCACGGCAACGTGGCGCACCTTTCAGAGCGTGACTGCTCTATCCAGCGCCGTCACCAGAAGCTGATCGAGGAGACTCCTTCTCCGATCATCACTGATGAGCTACGTGAGAAAATGGGTCAGGCTGCCATTGCAGGTGCCAAAGCCATTAACTACGAAGGTGTGGGTACCATCGAGTTCCTGGTAGACAAAAACCGTGACTTCTACTTTATGGAGATGAACACGCGTATCCAGGTAGAGCACCCGATCACGGAAGAAGTGATTGACTACGACCTGATCAAGGAGCAAATCAAAGTGGCTGCCGGCGAGAAGATCACTGGCAAGAACTACTACCCTAAAATGCACGCCATCGAGTGCCGTATCAACGCAGAGGACCCTAAGAACGGTTTCCGTCCAAGCCCAGGTAAGATCACGAACCTGCACGTACCAGGCGGCCACGGCGTTCGCGTAGACTCGCATGTTTACTCAGGCTATACTATCCCGGCTAACTATGACTCTATGATCGCCAAGCTGATCGTGACTGCTCAGACGCGCGAGGAAGCCCTGGTAAAAATGAAGCGTGCCCTAAGCGAGTTCGTGATTGAAGGTATCAAGACAACGATTCCATTCCACCTGAAGATGATGGATGACGAAGGCTTTAAGTCCGGAAACTTCACAACATCTTACCTGGACAATTACGATTTTAGCAGCATTGAATAGGCTATATTTTTTATAAAGTATAAAACCTCAGCTATATTAAGCTGAGGTTTTTTTATGACCCTCTGCAACCTACACCATCAATTTAAACTCTACTAGCTAGGTATGAACACTTTTTCAAAACTGTTGCTCTGCTTCTTCCTTGCAACCATACTACAGAGTTGTACTTCGGTACTTTATGTTGACACTACAATGCCTCCGGAAGTCGCTGTCTCTAATGAACAATGGAAGGTCGTAACAGTGAACAGGTTTAACCCGACGCAACTTCCCTTTAGCCGCGATAAGAAAGTAAATACTTTTACTGCAGGCGCCAGTGAAGCCATGATTGGTGCTACAGAAGCCATACTTCAGGATCCGACCTTTAGCCTGGCGGGAACTGATACGGCAGCTACATATTTGGTAAATGGCCAATCCCAGGAAATGACTCAGGAGCAGGTGCAGATGCTATATAAACAGTATCCGCACCACCTTATACTGTCTCTTGACAACATAGATGCTTTTTTTGACCAGGAAACAGTGAGGGAAAAAGACACCGACGGCACTGTTAACAAAACTGCCCATTATACCCTGCTTACCCGTACCGCCTGGACACTTTACGACAGCACAGGCCATGTACTGGACAGAATAACGCTTTCCAGGGCAGAGCCATATGACTCACGTGGTGTTATAAGTGGATTGCTGGCAATCGGCCCCTCGTTAGTAAATGCAGGGCCTGTCATTAACAAACTTGCCTGGCAAACCGGACAAGACTACTGGCAGCGCCTTCATCCGAAAAAGGTTAGCTTCGAAAGGCTTTACTATTCTAACAAAGAGTTTGCACAAGCGGCTTATAGTATGGCAACAAATGATTGGGAAACGGCTATAGTCCGGCTTACTACTTTAGCAGAGAATGGAAGCAGGAAAACTGCAGCGAAAGCAGCCTACAATCTGGCTGTTGTATATGAGGCTAAAGGAGACATTACAAACGCTAAGCAGTGGGCAAGGGAATCGGCTAAAAAAGGTAACAAACTAGCTCTTCTGCTCCTTCCGGATTTGGCGAAGTATAATTCCCAGATAAATGTTCGGTAAAGTATAAAATGAAAAAGGACCGGTTTAGCTGCCAGTCCTTTTTCATTTTATACTTTTTGCTCTTCATCCTGCATCAGTTGCTCCAACTCGCCGTACCAGGCTTCGCCATACTTTCTGATAAGCGGCTCTTTCAGGAACTGGTAAACTCTTACTCCCAAATCCTGCCCGAAACTACAGGCTGCACTGCAGATACCCCAGCGGTCATAGTTCAAGGCTTCAAAGTCCTCATACTTTGTAATACGGATAGGGTACAAATGGCAGGAGATCGGCTTTTTCCAACCTATCTTGCCATCGTAGTAAGCCTGCTCAATGGCACACTTCAGGGTATTGTTCTCGTCGTAAATGGCGTAGGCACACTCCCTGTTGTCGATGGTTGGTGTAGAGTAATCGCCCTCAAAGTCCTGAACATACAGCCCCTGGTCTGCCACAGCCTGTTTGCCTGCGCCAGTCATGTAAGGCTTGATGTGCTCGTAGTTCTCTTCCAGAATCGCCAGTTCGTCTTGCTCCAACGGTGCGCCCAGGTCGCCTTCTACGCAGCAGGCACCTTTGCACTTCTCTAGATTACAAACAAAAAACTGATCGCGGATGTCGTCGCTGATAACGGTATTCTGAAGGACTATCATTGGGTAATTATTTACTAGGGAGACAAAGGTAAATATAAATAAGTTTATTTTAGGAATTGCAGGGCTCTAGCGGCGCTGATAGATGGTATGTGATTGTACGGCTTTTCTATCTAGCTGCTGCTTATTCTCAGTCTTACTTGCCTATAGTTTCATCTCCAGCTTTGGTGCCCTCAAGGCCGGGAGGCCTCGCCTTTTCGCATCGCGCTGCACCGTCTTCCTGCCCTCGTGCCTCGGGCTGCCTCTCTCCGTTCGGCACCGGAACCCGCTAAGGCGCTCAACGCAAAGGCTGGGATCGACACTTCTTTGCTATCGGCTGTCGCAACTGGAGAGAAAGTATAATTGGTAATGGCAAAAAATTCCCCTCCTTGGACAAGGAGGGGCTAGGGGTGGTTTGACCAGGTAATGCGAGATTCCCCTCTGGGGGTAGGGGCCCTCTTTTAAAGAGAGGGGCAGGGGTGTGTTAATCGTCTGCAGAAAACTCCCCCCTTGGACAATGTTCGAAGATTGCGAGCGTAACCCTGAGGGGTTAGGGGTGGTTTGACCAGGTATAGCAGAAAAGCGAGTCTGGAGACTAGCACCCATTTGGCGACACCAGCTGGATGCTGGCGCCAGTAAATATGGGAAAGCTCCCTCTCCTGTTCTTAGGAGAGGGCTGGGGTGAGGTAATACTGGGGTGGTTAGACACGATACTGCACAAAGACTCTCCTACTCCTGCATCCTCTCCCAAAAGTCCTCATCCAGATCCTCCACATGATCTATGTCAGACAACTCAGGCAACACTTTGTGCGAGAGGTGCAGGCGCTCAATATCAAACAGGGTATCCGGGAAAACATGCTCGGTACTCCAGCGTTTATTTCGGAAAAGCTCAGGGTGCAGGTGGTTCATGCCCAAAAGGTAGTAACCTCCATCCAGAGCAGGCCCAATAACCACTTCATGTGTTTTAAGCGCATCAAAAGCCTTTTCTATAATGGCAGGGGTAAGTTGGTGGCAATCGCTGCCGATGATAACCACTGAAGTATAACCCTGCCCAAATGCACCCCTGAAGGCAGCCTCCATCTTCTCACCCAGGTCCCCGGAAGGCTGCACCTGCTTTTTATACTTGTTGTTGGGCCACAAATCGTGCTGGTCAACCTCATTGGAGTAGTAGACTACCTTATCCATGGGCAGCTGCTCCGTTACCTGTTTTGTGTGCTGCAACAGGTGCATGTAGATCGCCAGTGCCTCTTCAGGCCCGACGGAAGCCGCCAGGCGTGTTTTAACCTTCCCCAGCTCAGGGTTGCGCACAAACAGCATCAGTAAGTTTTTATCATTCATATACTTTTTCTCCCTTTGTTAGCCACACACCCCAGCTTTTAGAGAATACATGCACCTTTTGAGTAGGGCCTTTGGCATTCCGTACCGTATAACCTCTGTTTACCCATTCGAAAATACCGCCATACAGGTTGTATACGTTGGTAAAGCCAGCTGCCTTCAACTTCTCCCCTATCTTTTCGCTTCGGTAGCCAACCGAACAATACACTACCAACGGGGCATCTTTAGGCATACTTTGTAATTGCGCCAGGCTAAACTCCTCATATCCTACATAGCGGGCATTTGGCAAATGGCTTACCTGGTACTCCTTCTCCGACCTGGCATCCAGAAGTATAAATTCCGGCTTCTTTGTTTTAGAAAGTTGCTGGTAAAGGGCTTGAGGTTTTATCAGGGGCACAGAATGTTCATACAGGCCATCCAGCATTACATAATAAGCTTTGTCGCTGGTTTGTCCGCAGGCCTTTAACAGAAAGAGGTATGCAAAAACGAACAGTAAGGGCACTTTTTTAGGCATAGGATAATTACTTTACGGTTTCGCCGCCACAACTGGAGCCGGCACCTGCTGTACACCCATAGCAGTGTTGGTTAAGTATGATATGCCGATTGTCCAGAGCCTCCAGGTCAAAATCCCTGATATGCTGTGGCACACTTATAGAAATGTTCAGGTCAAGCATTTGATTGAAGTCGCAGTCGTAGAGGGAACCGTCCCAGCCCACCGATATGGTATTGCGGCACATCACACCCGCAGCGGCTACAGGGTTAAAGCTATCCACCAGTTTCTGCATGTACGATTCATAATTGCCACTTTGTACCAGGTAATCCAGGAAACGGCTGATGGGCAGGTTAGTAATGCAGAACAAACTGTTAAACTCGATGCCGTAGCTGCTTTTTAGCCTGAGCTTAAACTCAGCCTCCATGGCTTTTTGCCCGCTTGGCAGAAAGGCACCTGATGGGTTATACACCAGGTCAAGCAGCAGGCCGCTTCCCTCCTGTCCGTAACCAACTGCGTTTAGCATCTGCAGTGCTTCTACTGATTTCTCAAAAACGCCGTCACCACGCTGTGCATCGGTACGGGAAGCCATAAAGTACGGCAACGATGACACCACATGCACCTTATGCTTTGCGAAAAACGTGGGCAGGTCGTTGTACTTCTTATTGGCAAGTATAATCGTAAGGTTACAGCGCACGATAATCTCCAGACCCAGCCTAGAAAGTTCCTCCACAAACCACCTGAAGTCAGGGTTCATTTCCGGGGCACCGCCAGTAATATCAACGGTGTTTATCTGGGGTGAGTGCCGCAGTGCATCGATGCATTGCTGCATGGTTTCACGCGTCATGATCTCTTTGCGGTCCGGCCCGGCGTCTACGTGGCAGTGCTTACAGGTCTGGTTACACATTTTACCCACGTTTACCTGCAAAATAGTAGTGCCGGTTGGGGTAAGCGGAAACAGACTGTGCTCGCGTAGGCGCTCGGCAAAGGCAGGGTATTGCTCTCCGTGGCTGCCAGGTTGCTGCAGCACAGTGAGTTGGTACAGCGAGTCGGCCAGTTCGTGTTCCTGGCTCTTCAATGATCTTGTTGTTATACCCATAGGCTACATGCTTACCTCTTTCACTTTATTCATCATTTGTACCCCGTGCACCAGTGCTGCGCCACCTTTTATTGCCGCAGCCACATGCAGAGCCTCCATCATCTGGGCCTCGTCAGCACCTTTTTGCAGGCAGTCTGTGCTGTACGCATCAATGCAATAAGGGCATTGCACGGCATGAGCCACGGCCAGCGCGATCAGCGCCTTCTCACGCTCTGTCAGGGCGCCATCTTTGAACACCTCTCCATAATAATCAAAAAATTTACGGCCAAGCTCCGGTTGCCACTCTGTTATGCTTCCGAATTTAGAAAGGTCGGCTGGGTTATAATAGGTTTTGTCCATGGTCAAAGTATAAATTAGATCTAGTTTTATGTAAGAAGCCTAAAATACGGCAAATGTTCAAGCTTTGGATTTTATTTGAGCAGGCAACTGACGTTATACCCGTTGCAACAGTGGGGTTAAACCATAAGTAGTTTTAGTTGCTTTAACTTAAAACACCCGGAACTGTTTCAGCAAGTATAAATCGGTTTACCCTTAACTGAAAACAACCATTAAGCACCAAAGCTGTATATTTACCCGCAAGCACAAGAAAAACTATGGCCATACAAAGTATAAATCCCGCCACCGGAGAGGTTGTAAAAACGTTTCAGCCCCACAGCTCTGAAGAAGTTAACACCAAGATAAACGCTGCAGAAAAGGCTTTTAAGCAATGGCGCGAAGTGAGCTTTGAGGAGCGTGCCCGATTAATGCACAAGCAAGCTGACATTCTGGAAAATGAAGCTGAAAAGTATGCCAGGCTAATTACACTGGAGATGGGCAAGCCATTGAAAGACGCTGTGGCAGAGGTAAAAAAATGCGCCAAAGCCTGCCGCTACTATGCCGACAATGCAAAGGATTTCCTGCAGGATGAACTGATTGAAACGGAGGCATCCAAAAGTATGATCGCCTTTGAGCCGCTAGGGGTTATACTTGCCATTATGCCCTGGAACTTCCCTTTCTGGCAGGCTTACCGGTTCCTGGCCCCTGCCCTTATGGCTGGTAACGTGGGTTTGCTGAAGCATGCTTCCAACGTTCCGCAATGTGCTCTGGCCATTGAAGAGATCGTGCGCAAAGCAGGCTTTCCGGATAACGTTTTCCAAACCTTGCTGATAGGTTCCAAGGAAGTAGTGTCTGTGATCGAAAACCCGATCGTGAAGGCTGTTACCCTAACCGGCAGTGAGGGCGCTGGCGCACAGGTTGCCGAAATTGCAGGCCGCGAAATAAAGAAAACTGTATTGGAATTGGGTGGTAGCGATGCCTTTATTGTGCTGGAGGATGCCGACCTGGACAAAGCTGCTGAAGTGGCCGTGAGGTCGAGGATGGTGAACACGGGGCAAAGCTGTATTGCCGCCAAGCGCTTTATTGTGGTTGAAAGTATAGCCGCTGATTTTATGGAGAAGATGAAACAAAAAATGGCTAGCCTTAAAACAGGAGACCCACTTACAGATGATACAGATTACGGCCCTCTGGCCCGAAAAGACCTTGCCGAGGACCTGGAAAAACAGGTAAAAGCATCCGTGAAAAAAGGTGCCGAAGTTGTACTGGACGGTGGCCGTGATGGCGAAGACAGCGCCTACTTTAAGCCAATGATACTGAAAAATGTAAAGCCCGGAATGCCTGCCTACGAAGAAGAAATGTTTGGTCCGGTGGCGGCTGTTATTGTGGTTAAAGATGAGGAAGAAGCTATAAAGGTAGCCAACGACTCCCGCTTTGGCTTAGGTGGCGCCGTCTGGACACAGGACAAGGAAAGAGGTTTGCGTGTGGCGCGTAAGGTAGAAACAGGTGCCATGTTTGTAAACGCATTGGTGGCCTCCACTCCTGAAATGCCATTTGGCGGCGTTAAAAAATCCGGTTACGGCCGTGAATTGTCATACTTAGGCATCAGGGAATTCGTGAACCAGAAAAGCATCTGGATAGCTTGAGTTCGTTGTTGGTTGATCGTTGTTCGTTACTGGTTATTCGTTATTAGTTGTTCGTTATTCGTTATTGGGAGCGTAGAGACGCATGTTTCGTTATTGGTTGTGCGTTATTCGTTATTTATATCGTAGAGACGCAATATTTTGCGTCTTGTCTGCTACAATGCAGAGGTTGTTTGTACGCGGGCTACGTACATGACCATTTACAATGCAAAAACCTCACAGGTCTGGAAGACGCTGTGAGGTTGGAGGCTTCCTGGTGTATTTTATACCAGATCAACCATTTGTAAATCGCTGTATATACTTCAGGATAATTTGATGATTAAGAAAACCTGAAAACGCTCACAGCATCTTCCAGACCTGTGAGCGTTTTACCATCTAGCAAAACCCAACCTATTACAAGCTGTAGTCCAATAACCGAATAACGGGCAACGAATAACGTAAGCCCTTGCCTCGTAGCAGACAAGACGCAAAATATTGCGTCTCTACATTCTAAGAACGAACAACGAATAACCAATAACGAAACATGCGTCTCAACATTCTAATAACGAATAACGAACAACTAACAACTAACAATACCCCAGCAACTTATAGATCAGGAAGCCCGAAACTTCGTGTATCAGTAAGTGCCAGTTGCTAAAGGCGGATGCGCTGGGGATGATGAGTTCATCGGGGGTGAAACGGCGTTCGTAAGCGTAGAAATCAGCGGTGAAGCTATCGGCATTTATACCTGCCTTCGTAAAACAGGCCGCTGCACGGCGCATGTGGAAAGCCGATGTAACCAGTAATACTTTATCAACCTCCGGATGCTTTTTAAGGAATTCAGCTGTGTTAACGGCGTTCTCACGTGTATTGCGGCTGTTATTTTCCGTGATGATGTCTTCCTCAGGCACCCCAGCCATTAACAGGATCTTTTCGATCTGCTCCGCCTCCGGAATTCTGTCTGCCAGTATATAGCCGCTGCCGCCGGTAATCAGAAACTTGTCTATTTTCCCCATCCGGTAAAGCTGCAGCGGGTGCAAAAACCTGTCTGAGCCCTTTGAAGTATGGATTCGGTCGGGTACATCTTCGCGATAGGAAGTTACACCGGTAAGTATAACCGCCATATCATAGTCATTCACTTTACTGATGGGCATTGCTTCGATCTCCCAGGCACGCCAGGCCTCGTTCGATAACAGCGGGTTAGAAAACACCAGCAACAAACCAACGGCACTTACCAACGCGATGCGTCTCCACTTCTGCGACTTCAGGAAAACAGCCAGTAACAACAACAGGATCACCCAGATAAGGGGCATCAGCAGAAAATGAAGTGTTTTGGAAAGTATAAAGAACATGGATAGCGAAAGCGGTTATACTTACGGCCACGGCAAATTTGCCGCACCAGTCCCCCAAATATACTCAAGTATACTTTTTAGAAAAACTTCCGGAACACCCACAGCAACAGCGACAGGAGTATGCTCAGCAAAATCATGCTGGTAATGGGTGCATAAAAGCGCATGTTCTTACGCTCAATCCGGATATCGCCGGGTAAATGCCCGAACCAGCTAAATTTATCGCCGGCCAGCCAGACAACAAGGCCAATCACCACAATCGCAGCGCCAATAATTACGATCATTTTTCCTGCCTGCATATTTTCACCTTACTAAGTATGAGGTAACAATTTATACTTTAAAATTCTAATATATCTAATTCTGCTCTCTTCGCTGCCTGTACGGAAATCGATAATGTGCGTCGTTGTTGGTTGTTAGTTGTTAGTTATTGGTTGTTGGTTATTCGTTGTTGGAATTGTAGAGACGCAATATTTTGCGTCTTGCCTACTACAAGGCAGTAGGTTTCATTTTTCGCTTACCGTTGTTCAAATTGTAGAGACGCAATATTTTGCGTCTTGTCTGCTACAAGGCAGTAGGTTAGTTATTTGTTGCCCGTTGATCGAACTATAATTCACAATTCGTTGCGTCTTGCTGTCTAGATGTAAAAACGCTCACAGGTCTGGAAGACGCTGTGAGGTTAGTAACTTCCCGTGCTGTCAGCGGTGAACTTTGTGCGATTTATTTCAGGGAAATCGTTGATAAAATTCCGATATCATTACAGCATCAATCAGTGTTGCGCAAGTATAAACCCTTCGGAAATGCCGCTAAAAATGGCTAAATTTGAATCTGTATAATTCACTAAAATTCCCGAAAGCTTGAAAGTTTGCATTGCTGAGAAACCGAGTGTAGCCCGTGAAATTGCCATGGTAATTGGTGCCAAAGCCAAAAAAGACGGTTACTATGAAGGCAACGGCTATCAGGTTACCTGGACCTTCGGGCACTTTTGCACTCTGCGCGAACCCGATGATTACCGCCCTGAGTGGAAACGCTGGAGCTTATACGACCTGCCCATGCTTCCCGAAAAGTATGGCATCAAACTGATGAACGATGCCGGGGTGAAGAAGCAGTTTAACATAATAAAGCAACTCTTAAATAATGCAGAGGAGGTTATAAACTGCGGTGACGCCGGCCAGGAAGGTGAAGTGATACAGCGCTGGGTACTTACAGAGGCAAAGTATACAAAACCTTTCAAGCGCCTGTGGATCTCTTCCCTTACCGAGGATGCCATTCGACAGGGCTTTGCCAAGTTAAAACCCGGCTCCGACTTCGATCTGCTGTACCAGGCTGGCAAGAGCCGCGCCATCGGCGATTGGCTGCTGGGCCTTAACGCCACGCGCCTGTTTACGCTGAAGTATGCCAACGGTAGCCGGCAAACGCTCTCCATCGGCAGGGTGCAAACCCCTACCCTGGCCATGATCGTGAACCGCCACCATGAGATCGCCAACTTTGTGCCGCAGCCTTACTGGGAACTGAAGACCATTTACCGCGAAACGGTTTTCTCCAGCACCAACGGCCGCTTCCAGAAAGAGGAGGAAGCACAGAAGATAATGGAGGCGATCAAAGAGGCTGAACTTACGATCACAGATGTAGAAACTAAAAAAGGTACCGAGTCGGCGCCAAAGCTCTTCGACCTTACTTCGCTGCAGATCGAGTGCAACAACAAGTATGGCATGTCTGCCGACGAGACCCTGAAAACGGTGCAGAGCCTCTACGAGAAAAAAGTTGTCTCCTACCCTCGTGTGGATACTACTTTCTTGCCTGATGATATTTATCCGAAAATACCGGGTATACTTCAGGGGTTGAACAACTATAGAAACGAAGTGGCACCGCTGCTTCAGAATAAGATCAGAAAAACGAAAAAGGTTTTTAACAACAATAAAGTAACCGATCACCATGCTATCATTCCTACAGGCGCCTCTGCGGGCAACCTGTATGGCCGCGAGGCAGATGTGTTCGACATTATTACCAGAAGATTTATAGCAGCCTTCTACCCGGATTGTATTGTGAGCAACACTACCGTAATGGCAGAATCGGCTGGTTATACGTTCAGGGTAAAGGGCAAGCAAATTTTGGATCCGGGATGGCGGGTACTGTATGGCGCTGAAGAAGTAAAGTCTTCTGATGCTCCAACTGGGAAAGAAGGCGAGAACAAAGACGAAGAAGAAGCCGCCGGCGTACTGCCACACTTTGAAAAGGGAGAGCATGGGCCGCACGAGCCGATGCTGGACAGGAAAATGACTAACCCGCCCAAAGAGTATACCGAGGCTACGCTGCTTCGCGCCATGGAAACAGCCGGTAAGCAGGTAGACAACGATGAACTGAAAGAGGCCCTGAAGGAAAACGGCATCGGCAGGCCATCCACGCGTGCCGCCATCATCGAAACGCTATTCAAGCGCCAGTACATCCGCAAAGAGAAAAAGAAGATCGTGCCTACGCAAATGGGCATCGATCTGATTGGTGTAATCCGGAACCAGACCCTGAAGTCTGCTGAGATGACAGGGCAATGGGAACGCAAGCTGCGCCAGATCGAAGGCGGTGAGTTTAAAGCAGCAGATTTTTTAAAAGAGCTACAGGACTTTGTGATCAGCCTGGTGCAGGAAGTAAAGTATGACAAGGCAACCGTAACCCTGGAGCCAGCAAAGGAAGAAGCCAAAACAGCTCCGGCTAAAAAGAAAACCACATCTTCCAAAAAAAAACCAGCCCCTGCAAAAGGCCTTGGCAACTGCCCGGCTTGTAAAGAGGGCCACATACTTAAAGGCTCAAAGGCTTATGGCTGCATCCGGTTTAAAGAGGGCTGCAGGTTCCTGATCCCGATAGAGCAGCAAGGCAAACAGCTAACCGAGAAACAGGTGCAGGCATTGTTAAGCAAAGGCAAGACGCCTGTTATCAAAGGCTTTAAAAATGAGCAGGGCGAAAGCTTTGATGCCACACTTATACTTGATGCCAACAAAAAAGCGGTACTGCAAAAAGCTGAGAAAGCTGCCGAGACCGATCCTTTTGCCCAGTGCCCCCGTTGCAAGCAAGGCAAGATGCTGAAAGGAAAAGCCGCTTACGGCTGCAGCCGGTTTAAGGAAGGATGCCAGTTGCTGGTTCCATTTGAGAAGGGTGGCAAGCAGCTTAGTGAGAAACAGATCGGGGCTCTGTTGCTAAAAGGCAAAACCCCGAAAATAAAAGGCTTTGTTACCGAAAAGACCGGGCAGCCTTTTGATGCCGCCCTCAGCTTTAACGAGCAGTGGCAGGTGGTTTACCAGTTTTAGCCTTTGCCCAAAGTATAAAATAAGAAAGGGGACAATCTGCTTGCCCCCTTTCTTTTTATACTTCCCATGTTATGGTGATACTTACTTGATCGTAAATTTGATCTCCTGCTGCTCCAGGTTGGTGCGCTTATCTGTTGCCGAAACCAACAGTTTATACTCCCCTGGTGCTACACCGGTTAAGGCTACGGTTGTGTCAAACTCTACTACGTTTTTCTCCGGGTGCTTCTTAAAGCTGAAAAGCGTTTTCTCTGCATTCACGCCTCTTACCGAGAACTCCAGGTCTTTCACCAAATCCTTGTCCACTACGGTAACATTAAGGCGCAGCCCCTGAGCCGCCGAAACAGACTGGTTGTTTGTAGGATTGTTAATGGTAAGGCTCGGCTTTGAACCGTCTGGCTGTAAGCTGCCATCTTCAAATAGATCCTCGCATGCCGTGAGCATGCCTACTGCTAAAACACAGCTAAGCAATGTTTTAAATTTCATGGGTATTTGGCTAAAAGTTAAATTCTGTTCCTTTGGCAGCGGCACCATCTCCTATTGCATTTAATTGTGCCGCTCTGTAATAGGGCTAGTATTACAGTATGTAAACTTACAATTATTTCGTCAATATCAAAATAATCAAGCGCTTAGAATCATTACAATTCCTTTAAAGCAATATATCAACTAAAATGCAAAATTGGTTCATTCAAAACGCATCAATCCTTGCACTAAAATACATTTTCATGTTTTTTAGTTATAAAATCCTAATTCATCTAACTTAAATAAAGTACAAAAACAAATGTCATAAACATTTATAACTGCACAAAACAGCTGGCACCAGGAGTGTAAAAACGGTTTAATAAACTACCCGGAAGTGACCACAGAAAATTTATAATTAAGAAAGATAAATACAGCAACGATAACTTAACCGATTTCCCTCCGTAAAAAAACACGTCGTGGCATATAAAAAAGCCACATTCAGCGAATTTTTAAGTTTAACCATAAATTAATAATTATGAGAAGCTATGAGAACTCGGGTTATAACCCGTACAACGACAATTATAGGTCTGAGTCGAGAAGCTCAGGTAGAAGTTATTCATCAAGTGATTACGACAGCTCACCACGCAACCGCAGCTATGGTAGCTCCAATTATAGTTCAGGCGATCTAGGCTCAGGCCGGGATGCTTATTCAAACTCCGGCTATGGCAACACTTCCAGCTATGGCCGTTCATCAGGTTACGGATCTTCCGGTTACGGCTCTAGCCAGTCATCTTATGGCTCGCCTCGCTATGGCACTGGTTCCTCTTATGGTTCAGGCTATGGCACTGGCAGCCGCTACAGCAACTACGACAGCGACAGAGACCGCTATGGCCGCGACAGCTGGGACCGTGCCGGCGACCGTGTAGAAAATGCCTGGGAGCGCACTAAAAACCGCGTTTCTAATGCCTGGGATAGAGCAACAAACGATAACGACCGTGATGATTACAGAAACCGCAGCTACGGCAGCAACTATGGTACATCAGGATACGGTTCATCGCGTTACGGCACTGGCTCAAGCTATGGCTCTGGTTACTCTTCTTACGACAGAGACCGGTACAGCTCAGACTATGACCGTGACAGATATGACAGACATGAGCGTGGATTCTTCGATAAGGCAGGCGACGAAGTAAAGTCGTGGTTTGGTGATGAAGAAGCTGAACGCAGAAGAAGAATGGATGAGATGCGTGACCGCGAGCATGACAGCGATTACAACAGATATGGGAGAAGCTCCTCTTCGTACACAAACACCTATAGCGGACCTCCCTACTCTTACGGATCATCTTCGAGAAGAGACTATGAGTGGTAGAAACACCAACAGTAGACCGTTTTCGTACGGCTACCTGTGGTAGATTTACCTAAGATAGTGGATTAACTCCACACAGAAAGCCCACTGCTTATGCAGTGGGCTTTTTTTATGCCCAGATGGTTCCGAAGCAAACTGCTTTTTTTACATTTGCAGTTATAACAAAATCTTTTAGCCAACTAATACTTTTCATGAAAAGACTCTTACTACTAACTGTGTTTGCCCTTGCAGGCTACACAGGCTTTGCGCAGCAACTTGGCGTTAAGGCTGGCGCTACCTATGCTACTTTTAAAGGAAATGATGCCGGCAATTATGAGTACAGGCTCGGCTACACAGCTGGTGTAATGCTGCAGCAGCACATCACCGACCTGGTTGGCGTGCAGGTGGAGGCACTCTATACTTCCAAAGGAGGTAAACTCGAGTCCAAGGTTGGCAGCAACGAGATCAACGACATCTACAGACTGAACTATGTGGACGTACCGGTTATGCTGCACATTTCGGCAGGCGGCATGTTCATCGACATGGGCCCGCAGGTGTCTTTTATTGCGAAGGCGAAGCAGATACGTGAGACAAACACCAGCAGCACCACCACAACCGTTGAAACGGACATTACCGACAACCCATACCCAGTGGATTTCAGCTATGTGGCCGGCCTGGGCTTCAGGGCTGATAACGGCATTGGCATTGAGTTGCGCTACAACGGTGGACTGAAGAAAATTGACGATGAGGGTCCGCTAGTAGGCAAAGAGCGCCGCAACTCCTCGTTTAGCCTGATGCTAAGCTACCTGCTTTTCTAAGCTTTAAATTATCCACAACAAACACAAAAGCCCCTCAAATAAGGGGCTTTTGTGTTTTAGTAACCTTAAACTGTGGGGGCTAAATAAGTTTGTCGTCATAGCCTGGAAAGGCCATCTCAGTATTTTGCTACAGTTGAAAAAAGTATAATCCTAGTGCATGGCCATTACAGACACATCCGGGATGTTGCGCATCTCTACCCTGATGTTTCGCTCATGCGCCGTTTTATTGAACTCCTGTATCGCCTCCAGCACATCGTAATCGATATACTCTGAGTTTTCACCGTCTATTACAACGTGGCTGTTGTCTGGCAGGTGGTCCAGGGTAAGCACAATGCTGGCCTTGTTCAAAAACGACACGTGCTCGCTAAGCTTAATGCGGATAACGTTTTTATCGGTCTGCTCTTCTTTGTGGTAAAAGTATGGCGACTTGTAATTGGCCTTCAGAATATAGAACACGCCAACTGCCAGACCAACGCAGATACCCACAAGCAGGTCTGTGAAAAGTATGGCCAGGATGGTAACGATGAAAGGTATAAACTGCTCTGAGCCGATTTTAAGCTGTGCCTTGTAAAGCGATGGTTTGGTAAGTTTATAGCCTACCACCAATAGCACGGCAGCCAGCGCTGACAGTGGAATCAGGTTCAGGAAGTTGGCCAGGAACAGTACCGAAAGCAACAGTAGCAAACCATGGAAAAAGCTCGACATTTTAGATTCGCCGCCTGCCGCTACGTTGGCAGAGCTTCTCACGATCACGGCCGTCATTGGCAAGCCGCCTATCAAACCACTAAGCATGTTACCTACGCCCTGTGCTTTTAACTCACGATTCGTTGGTGTTCTGCGCTTGTGCGGGTCCAGCTTATCAACGGCCTCCACGCTCAATAGTGTTTCCAGGCTGGCAACTATCGCAATCGTAAAGGCTACCACGTAAACCTGCGGGTTTGAAAGCATGGAGATGTCCGGGAAGCGAATCTCATTCCCTAGTTCTGTTAGTCCGCCAATTACGGGCAGCTTTACCAGGTGCGAGGCATTAATTACTAGATCAGGCGCAAAAGCTCTGAATGCCTCGTTCATAGCAATAGAGGTAAGCACCACGATAAGTGCACCAGGCACCAGCTTAAAGAACTTAAAGCGCTTCAGGCTTGCGCTGTCCCATACTATAAGTATAAGCAACGACACGACACCCACCATCAAAGCGCCTTTGTTAATTGCAGAGAAAGCATAGATCAGCTCCGAGAAAGTGGTGCGGCCATCAGGCTGTATGAAAGTCATCTCTCCGAAGAAATCTTCATCGGCACCCATAAAGTGCGGAATCTGCTTCAGTATAAGTATAAGTCCTATGGCGGCCAGCATACCCCGGATCACAGAAGACGGAAAGTATAAACCGATCACGCCGGCCTTCAGGAAGCCAAGTACCAACTGGATAGCACCCGCCAGAACTACTGCAAGCAGAAATGCCTCGAAGGTCTGCAGGGTTTCGATGCCGTTTAAAACAATTACAGTCAAGCCTGCTGCAGGGCCGCTAACGCTAAGCTGCGAGCCGCTTAACAAGGACACCACAACACCGCCTACGATGCCAGTCAGGATACCAGAGAAAAGTGGTGCGCCGGATGCCAGGGAGATACCAAGGCACAGCGGCAGGGCCACCAGAAAAACCACAAGCCCCGCAGGAATGTCCTTCCCAAGCGTGGCCAGGTAATTAGAAGTTCTTGTGTCAGATTTCATAAAAAAGATTTGTACGCTATAAATTTGATGTAACTGCCACAGATGTGGCAATCAATCTTGGTCTAATGCGTAAACCTACTGAAGCCAGATTAACAAGGAATTAAAAAGTCATTAAAACCAGATTAAAATTTGGAGCCGAAAGGTATAAAGTGATAAGCCTGCGGAAGTTTTATGGTTACCTTTGTGCCTTTATTGATAACAGACTCTACCAGTATCTGACCTTTGTGCAGCTTAAGCACACGTTCGGCAAGCGGCAGGCCAATGCCATGCCCGGTTATACTTCGCACGTTCTCCGCCCTGAAAAACGGCACGAACACATGCTTCAGGTCTTCTTCGTTTATGCCCACTCCCTGGTCGCTTACCTCCAGTATCACCTCGCCGGCAGCCAGCCTGATGATCGCATTAACCGTTTGCGTGGTAGGGGTATACTTCACGGCGTTTTCCATCACGTTTACTACGGCAATCAGCAGAAGCGTTTCGTTTCCATTTACCACCAGGCGGTCCTCATCGTCCGGGAAGTTGGCGAAGTCGATGTTGATGTGCGCATTCGGAAGCCTTTTCAGCACCTGCTCGTGTGCCATCCACACCAGTTCGTCAAACCGCAGGTAGCTAAGCTTTATCTTGGATGGGTCTATACTTGCCTGGGCTATCTGCAGCAAACCGTTGGAAAGCTCTGTCAGTAATCGGGCATCCTCTAAGGTAGACTGCAACACACGCTCATACTCTTCGGCTTCGCGGGGCTTCATCAGGGCTACCTCCAGTTCGCCTGTCATGGCTGTTAGCGGGGTGCGCAGCTCGTGCGAGGCACTGGACACAAAGGTACGCTGCATCTCAAAGGAATGCTCCAGCCTGTCCAGCATGTTGTTAAAGGTCTGTGCCAGGTGCGATATCTCATCTTTGCCGTCGGCGTTGCTCAGGCGCAGGTGCAGGTCGCTGGCATTGATCTTCTCTACCTCGCTCACAACTTTAGTAATGGGTTTAAGCGCCTGCCCCGAAAAGATCCAGCCGGCAATAACCACGATGATCAAAGAGCCCAGAAACCCGACGATCAGGATAACCTTCAGGTGCTGCAGTTTGCGCAGGCTATACGCATCAATGGAAGAGGCCAACACAAAATAATTGCCTGACGTGCTCCTGTGGTAAATACCCACCACTTGCCTTACGCCCTGCTCATACTCTATTTTACCCTGATTCCTGATCCTGTTCAGTACATCCCTGCTGGCTCCAACATTTCCTTTGCCATCAGCAAAGATCAGCTTACCCTTTTTGTTGTACACTCTAACAGCCTCGTAGGGCAACTCCTGAAAATAGCTTATTTCATTTTTGCGCTTCTCTGCCGGGCTCAACCCCTCCGACTCAAGCACGAAGTTTGCCGTAATGTTGGCCCTCCGGTTTATCCGTTTGTAAAAGTCATCCTGCCTGTAAATGGAGGTGAAATAATAGATCACCAGGGAGAAAAAAATCAGTATGAGGGCAAAAATACTGGCAAATTGAATCGTAAGCTTATACCTTATCTTCATGGCCTACTCCTGCTCCTTAAGCACGTACCCCATCCCTACCAACGTATGGATCAGCTTGTTATCGTAGCCTCTGTCAATCTTCTTCCTTAAAAAATTGATGTACACGTCGATCACATTGCTGCCCGTTTCGAAAGAGGTTTCCCATACCTGCTCTGTTATATCCACCCGCGACACCACTTTGCCCTTGTTGCGAAGCAGGTAGTATAAAAGGGTGAATTCACGTGCCGTCAGGTTTACAGGCTTTCCGCCCCGGGTTACCTGCTTTCTGGCCACATCCATCTCCAGGTCTGCTATGGTAAGTTTTTCTCCTGAGCTGGTATCGGTGCCGCGCCTGGTCAATGCCCTGATACGCGCCAGCAACTCCTTAAACTCGAAGGGCTTGGTCAGGTAATCGTCGGCGCCGGCATCCAGGCCGGTTATCTTATCGTCGGTACTGCCGAGGGCGGTCAGCATTAGTATGGCCACAGTGGCGTTATGCTTTCTGATCTCCCGGCATACTTCTATCCCGTTAACGTTGGGCAGTATCACATCCAGCAAGATCACGTCGTAGTCATTCTGCAGCGCCATCTTCACGCCAAAAGTACCGTCGTAGGCCTGGTCTACATCATAGGCCTGCTCTTCCAGCCCTTTTTTAATAAAGGCAGCAACTTTTGGTTCATCTTCGATCAGCAGAATTTTCATAAGCCAAGTATAGTGGTAAAGTTTGGGCTACATGTTTAAACAGCACCTGCAAGTTAGGCAGCCTTCACCAATATCCGTACATTTCGGGGCAGGTGCCGCAACACAAGGTATCAAAAATTAACCGTACTCGTTGTAAGTATACAATGCCACATAACCACTCACATAAAAAAGAAAGTCACGGGCACGGGCAGCACCACCATGCCGGCGACAACATAAAGGTTGCCTTTTTCCTGAACCTGAGCTTTACCATAATAGAGCTGATCGGCGGCTTATGGATAAACAGCGTAGCCATACTTTCAGATGCCCTGCACGACCTGGGCGATTCCCTGTCGCTGGGGTTGGCCTGGTATTTCGAGAAGCTGTCGAAGCGTGGCCGCGATACAAACTTTACTTTTGGTTATAAACGCTTCTCGCTGTTAGGGGCCGTTATTAACTCCGTCATACTTTTGGTCGGCTCGATCATTATACTTTCAGAGGCCATTCCACGCATCTGGAACCCCGAACCGGTGGATGCTGCCGGGATGATTGGCTTTGCCATACTTGGCATTGTGGTAAACGGTGCGGCGGTGCTGCGCCTTAAAAGCGGAGACTCGCTGAACGAGCGAGTGGTGCGCCTGCACCTGCTGGAAGACGTGCTGGGCTGGGTAGCGGTGCTGGTGGGCGGTATTATACTTTACTTCTTCGACTGGCCGGTTATTGACCCATTGCTCTCACTGGGCATTACCGTTTTCGTACTTTACAATGTAATCCGGAACCTGCGCCAAAGTATGAAAATACTGCTGCAGGGCACGCCGGCGCATATCAGCACTGAAGATGTAAAAGCTAAGCTGGAATCAATGCCCGACATAAGCTCCGTACACGACCTGCATATCTGGACCATGGACGGCACCTACAACATCATGAGCATGCATGCAGTGGTTCCTGTCTCGCTGGGGGCTGAACAATCCGGTACGTTAAAGCAGGAAATACGCAAAACCATGGCAGCCATGAACATAAGCCATGTTACCATAGAACTGGAGCAACCCGGGGAGATCTGCAGTTTTGAGAACTGTGAGCCTGGCGATTAATTCTGGTTCAGGTGCACCGCCTCGCGTACCAGTTCAGAGAAATAGCTCTCGTCGATGTCCTCTACAGAACGGATCTTGATGTGCGGGTTCTGGCCATTACGGCTTACCAGCCTGCGGTTAGGGTCCGAGAGCTCTTTGCCACGGAAAAAGCCAAAGTGAATACCGCTGCGTGATGAGGCGAAATAGCAAACCGGTCCGTAAAAGAAATAACAGGCACTATCCCAGCGCACGCACTCTTCCAGGTGTGCCACGGAGGCATGGATGATACGGCGCACTTCATTGGCCAACTGCTGTTTTTCGGGAGTCAGGTTTTCGAGATACTCGTCTACTTGGTTTGTGGTTGATTTGCTTCTCATAAGGGTTTTTGCTCTGCTAAAGAGTTAGAGCTCGTGGGTTAAATATACAAATATTTGAATATTTAGGCAAATATGGTATAATTTCTCACCGGAAAAACTTATCCCGGCAAGGCAGATTAAAAAAGAATATACTTATAGGCCAGATGTTTGGCCAGGGGTAAATTTGAGCCATTATTAGCTGTTGGCGTGCTCCATTACCTCCAGCAAGCGGTGCTCCAGTTCGTTCAGGTCTATGTAGCCCCTCGATATCTGCTCAATGCCATGGCTGGTCACCAAAAAGGAACTCGGAAAGGCATCTGCGCCAATGTCGTGCACGTAACTGAATTCATCATCCATCTGCTGCATGATCTCCTCCGACTCAAACAGGGCCATGAAAAGGTTTTCTGAAATGCCAAACATACCTACTATACTGGCAAGCACCTGGGGTTTACGGATGTCCAGCCCATCGGCATAGAAAGCCGAATGCATGGCACGAAGCACCTCCAGGGTAAGCACCGGCCGCAGCAGGCGCACGCAGAGCAGCGCACGGCAGGCTGGTTCTGTGTTGTAAATAAAGTCGTGCTCCTTAAAAAAGCGGTAGTTAAAAGGCAAGTATGTCCGCTCCTGAACCTGGTGCCAGCTAATGGCAAGGTCATTTTTCTCGAGTTGAGATAACGGTGTGGTGGCATAGGCATGCAGGTCGCCGAACAACACCTGCACCTTCAGGCGCCCCCGCCACAAGGCCCTAAGGCGGCGCACAACAGCGGTAAACCCATAGCACCAGGCGCACATGGGATTCGTGATATAGATCAGGGTCGGGTTTTCCGAGGAGTTCAGCATAAGACAGTTATTTTGCCTTAATATTTACCTCATATTGCCTGGCAGGGTTTTATCTGTGGGCTTCCGAAATTCCTGCGAAAAGTATAATCCCCTCTGTATAAACCCATTTCGTCAAAAGCAGCTATTTTATACTTAGCCACCCACGCGCTTAGCTTTGTAGCCTGCTGCCTGCAGTGTTTGCAACACCTTATCACGAAAATCACCTTGGATAAGAATCTCGCCATCCTTGGCTGTACCACCTACACAGCATTTATTCTTGAGCATCTTGCCAAGTTCCTTTAAATCCTCATCGCTGCCTACAAAACCCTCCACCAGGGTAACCTGCTTTCCGCCTCTCGCTTTTTTATCCAGCATTACTTTCAGGTTCTGCTGCTGTGGTGGCAACGTTTCCTGCTCCTGCTCTTGTTCGTACTCGTAGTTAAAGTCTGAGTTTGTGGAGTAAACTACTCCCTGACGACCTTTCTTATTTCTATCTTTCATCTTTTTAATTAATTATCAGTAATGAGCAATGAATAAGGCGCCTGTTTAGCGTTTATTAAAACCCATACTGCCCGCCCTTGCAGCGTGTTCTCACCAGCAAGTATAATAGCCAGTGCCTTAAATTGTTAGTAAAAAAAACCAACAATGGCGGGTTCGATTTCTTTTAGCCGAAACCCTAAACAGCTTCAAGGTTTAAAATATTACTCATTGCTGTTCATTCATCATTAGTTAATTCCTTCCGGCACTACCACTTTCAAGGAAAGCGGATTCATGTGCACGTCAAATTCAGAGGCTTTACCCATAAATTCCCCATCTGCGTGGTACATCATAGGTTGATCGGTATGTACTTTTACGTTGGTCGTTTTAAAATATTCTGCACTATCGGGATGCGCCAGCTGCTTGGTAAGCATGCAATAGCTCAGGTTTAGTGCCTTTACCAGATCCAGCCTACGTACCAGGCACACATCCAGTAAGCCGTCTTCGATATCTGCCAATGGGGCTATGTAGGCATTGTTGCCATACTGTGCGGCATTGGCAAAAGCCATAACGTAGCAGTCTGTTTCAAAAGTTTTTTTATTGATGGTGGCTTTAACTGGCAAGTGCTTGTAGTTCATCACCTCCTTCATCACCAGCTCCACATAGGTTTGCAAGCCCCTCTTTTTGTTGCCGGCAAACACCGAGCTGATATAAGCGTCAAAGCCTATACCTGCTGTGGTAAAGAATGGGTGACCGTTTATACTTGCGCTGTCTATCGTAGCAGTGTGACCAGTGTTAAGAGTACTAATGGCCGCATCCAGACCCAACGGAATCTGGAGGTGCCGTGCCAGGCCGTTCCCGGACCCCTTAGGCAGTATGCCCAGGGCCGTCTCAGTATTCAGCAGGCCACGGGCCACTTCATTTACAGTGCCATCTCCGCCAACGGCTACCACAACCTCACAGCCATTTTCTGCCGCCTCTTTTGCCAGTTCAGGCGCATGGCCGGCATACTCGGTGTAGACAATTTCGTGTTTATACTTTTCCTGATCCAGAAGCTGCTCTATGCGTTCAGCAACATTTATCCGGCTTCTGGTGCCAGAGGTAGGGTTGATGATAAACCGAATATGTGCAGGTACAGCCATAGTGTAAAGTATAAACGACGCGTAAATTTACCTTTTATGGGCCACAATAAAAAAGCCTGCATGAACATCCATGCAGGCTTATTCTGTTATTGGTCATGCAACGCTTATACTTACTTCAGATGTATTGTCAGCACAGGGATGTTGGTGTGGTTTACAAGGTCCTCGGCTATACTTCCGCTCAGCAGATGCGACAGACCCGTTCTGCCATGGGTAGCCATCATGATCAGGTCGGCACGAATGTCTTCGGCAAAATGCAGGATTCCGTCCTCCTCCATCACATCGTTGTACACATTTATAGTATAGTTCTGCAGTCCATACTTTTGTGCTGTATGCTCCAGCTTCTGGCTAATACTGCTACTCGACTCAAAAGCGCCGGGCGTATTGATGTAAACGAGGTGCAGACGTGCCCCAAACATGGCCTGAAAACGCTTGAATTGCTCCATGGCATGGCGAATCTCCCGTTTGAAATCAGAGGCCAGCACGATCTCATTCACAGTAAAGTCCGGATCGCGGCGCTTCACAGTAAGCACCGGGCAATCGGCGGTTCGCACCACTTTTTCTGTATTGGAGCCAAGCAGAAACTCATCCAACCCACTGGATCCCTTCGAGCCCATCACCACTAAGTCAACCGCGTCTTCCTTTATTGTTCTCCTGATCTGATTTATCGGTTTGTTCACCTCTACCTGGTGCACCACATCCACGCCTGCATGATCAAAAGAGTTGACCAGGTGTGCCATATCTGCCTTCGTTTTTTCGAGTAGTTGCAGCACATACACATGCTCCATGCTGCTTGGCTGCAAAGTAAGGTCGCCGGTGGCACTAAAGCCTGAACCGTATGGCACCTCAACGGCATGCAACAGTTTTATAGCGGCACCTGTTTTTTTGGCAATGGCAATGGCTACCTCGTAAGCATAACGGGCCTGCTCCGAAAAATCAGTGGGTACTAGTATTCTCTTTATCATCGGCTTGCGTTTTAGTGGAATATTAAGTTACAAAAGTATCTTCATACTTTAATGTTATCCATGACAAGTATTTGTTTTTATACTGATGTACGTCAACTTTATACTTGTAAGTATAGATTCGTGTTAGCTTAATATGGAATTGGTTGAGTTAAAATAGCCTTGTGTTACTTTATAAAAGAATGTCAATTAGCATATTCTTGGTAACGGTAACTTGGAGAACCGGACCAAACCACTCCTAGCCCCTTTCTTATCCAAGGCTACGATTAGGACACGAGTATAAAATGCTCTATCTACCGCGAGTTTTCAACTCGTGGTTGTCCATGTGGGCAAGCTTTCAGCTTGCGTTAGTCGCTTTTTATACTTGTGTATTTCTACACAAGCTGAAAGCTTGCTATATAATAAACCACGAGTTGAAAACTCGCGGCAGGAATAACAGCGAATGTAAATTTGTGTCCTAGTAGTAGCCTTGAAAGGGCTAGGGGTGGTTTGATCATTTACTCAATTAAATACAATACCGCACATTTGAGCTAGGGTAAAGTAAGCATCGTTTATACCTTTGTCTGTATCAACTTAAATCTTCCAAGCAGAGAAAACAAAAGAGCCTGCCCCTTACAGGGCAGGCTCTTAAATAAAGCTTTTTATAGCTTAGCCTATCTTAGCAATAAGGTCAGCAGCTCTGTTTGAGTAGCCAGCCTCGTTGTCGTACCAGCCAACCACTTTTACAAGCGTTTCGTTAGCCGACGTCATCTCTGCGTCGAAGATACAAGAGTGTGGGTTACCGATGATGTCGATAGAAACGATTGGATCCTCAGTGTATTCCAGGATGCCTTTCATTTCACCTTCTGCAGCCTTCTTCATGGCAGCGTTGATCTCCTCTTTCGTAGCTGGCTTTTTAAGAACGCAAGTAAGGTCTGTAAGCGAGCCATCCGGAATTGGAACGCGCATTGCAACGCCATCCAGTTTACCTTTCAGGTGAGGAAGTACAAGTCCTACCGCCTTGGCAGCACCAGTTGAAGTAGGTACGATAGAGTAAGCAGCAGCACGTGCTCTTCTCAGGTCGCTGTGTGGCGCATCCTGCAGGTTCTGGTCGGCAGTGTAAGCGTGTACAGTAGTGATGTAGCCCTTCTCGATACCGAAAGTATCGTCAAGTACTTTAGCCATTGGCGCAAGGCAGTTAGTCGTGCACGACGCGTTAGAAACGATTGTCTCTTCGCCAGTCAGTACATCATCGTTAACACCTAATACTACTGTTTTGATATCTCCTTTGGCAGGAGCAGAAATAACTACTTTTTTAGCGCCGGCCTCTAAGTGACCACCAGCACCTTTTTCATCAACAAATCGACCAGTAGACTCCAGCACTACGTCTACGCCAAGTTTGCCCCAAGGCAAATTCTTTGGCTCACGCTCAGCTGTGATCTGGATTTCCTGGCCATTCACGATTATGCCATTGGCAGAAGCCTCTACAGTGCCATTAAAACGGCCGTGTACTGAGTCATACTTCAGCAGGTAAGCCAGCGTTTTAGTGTCTGTAAGGTCGTTAATAGCTACTACTTCAACGTTTTCTTTCTGAAGCAGCGCCTTAAATGTAAGTCTGCCGATACGGCCGAAACCGTTAATTGCAACTTTTATTTTAGACATGGTATCTAAGTTTGAGAGTTTTGATTTAACGCTGCGAAGTTACAACTACCATAGAGTAAAACCAATATTTTTTTCCAATCTGAGCATGAACGACTTACAGCTATTGTTAAAAAAATATGCATGAATGTTTTGCATGTATAAAAACACCCGCTATATTTGCACCACAATCAGACAGAACGGCCCGTTCGTCTAGGGGTTAGGACGCCAGATTTTCATTCTGGTAACAGGGGTTCGATTCCCCTACGGGCTACTGAAAGGGAAAAGTGACTATCACAGTTGCTTTTCCCTTTTTCTTTTTCCTTCAAAAACCGCTCTATCTCTTTGGAAAGAGCATAAAAGCCGTTCACCCTTGGGGTTCGATAACCCTCTATTTCGCGGTCATAATACACCCCGTCGGGAAACATCATCGCCTGCAGCTGCTTTCTGCCCTGCACGTCATCATTACCCCATGAAGATGAGATAGTTACAGCCATTTTCAACCCGTTTTCGATGAAGGATTTGGGGTTCGATAACGCAGGCGCGCACTTCTCCAGATTTCGCTCGATTTCCAGCAGTTCAGTCTTCAGCTCTGAGCTATACTTTACAAAGATTTCTTTCTCGATTTCACCAAAAGCATAGCGTCTTTCTAAAATTTCCAGTTTCTTTTTCAGCTCGGTGTGCTGGGTCTGCAGGCGCTTTTCCTCTGCCCTGCTTTCCTCTGTCAGTTTGTGGTAGGTCTCCTCCATGATCACCGAGAGCTTGGGCAGGTAGATGGCATCCACCTCGAGTTCTGACAAAAAGCCTTCATATAAGTTGTGCAGCTTACTGGCGTTGCGGTTAAGCCTGCAGCCGACGGTGTTGCACTTGTAGTAGTGGATTTGCTTCTTTTTCATCTCGTAGCCCGTGAGCGGCTTTCGGCAAGAGCCGCACCTGATGTGGTGCCTGAGCGGCAGTTCCTCGTCCTCCTTGACCTGCGTGTAGCCGTGGGCGTTCTGGGCCTGCAGCCCATTTACCTTCAGGAACATTTGGCGCGTAATCAGCGGCTCGTGCCGGCCTTCCACCACCTCCCCGTCTTCGAGCAGGCCATGGCTAATCAGACCACAGTAGAAAGGATTTTTGAACAGCTTGGTCAAGGTCTGGTTGTAAAGTGTCAGACCTTGCGCCTTGAGCCGCTTAATGATGTCGGTGTTGCTCAGCCCCTGCTCCGCTCTTAGCTGGAAAGCCAATCGTATCAGCCTGCCCGTCTTGTTGGGCTTCAGGATCACTTCTTTGCCCACGATCACCTTGTCGTAGCCCATGGGCACCCTGCCTACCCACTGCCCTCTTCGGATGCGGGCCTCCATGCCCGTCATGCACTTCTCCCTTCTCAGGTCGTTGTCGAACTGCGAGAAAAGGAACTGCACCCCCTGCTGAAGCTTGCCTGCCGCCGTCTGCGTGTCCACCGGCTGGGTCACGGCCACCACGGCGATGCCCATGCGGCCAAGCGCGTCGACGATGCCTATCGCTGAGGAGCCGGTTCTGGAGAAGCGGTCGTGGGAGTAGACAAGGATGTATCCCACGCGCAGGCGGCTTTTCTTCACGAACTCGAGCATCCGCTGGAACTCCTTCCGCTCGTCCGACTTGGCGCTCTCGTAGGTGCCGCCGAACTGCCCGGCCACCTGGTAGCCGTGGCGCTCGGCGTAGTCCGTGCACTTTGCCAGCTGGGTTGAAAGGCTCTGGTTCGTCTCGGCCTGCTCCTTGGTCGAGACGCGGGTGTAGATGATGGCCACCTTGCCGCGCGGCGCGGCCTTCTTGCCGCCCTTCTGCAACGGCCGGGCAAAGATGCTCAGCCCGCTCCCCTTCCCGGTCGCAGCACGAAGCGCAGCAGGCTTTTTGGTTGCAGTCTTAGCTTTAGACTTTGTAGCGGATACTGCTTTCGCTTTAAATACAGCAGATGTCGTAGCTGCTTTCTTTGTTCTGGGTGCAGCCTTGACTACTTCAAGCTTAACTGCGTTGGTTTGCTTTTTCATGTCCTGTCAGGTTAAAAGGAAAGGGATGCTGTTACTTTTTTGTTACGCTTGGATTTCGGCTTTTGTGCTTTAAAGGCTTTGGCCAATTCGGGGTCTGCTTCGGCTTCATCTGCCACAGTGGCTGCCGACAGCT
This sequence comes from Pontibacter sp. GD7, assembly GCF_058216375.1. Taxonomy (NCBI): domain Bacteria; kingdom Pseudomonadati; phylum Bacteroidota; class Cytophagia; order Cytophagales; family Hymenobacteraceae; genus Pontibacter; species Pontibacter sp. GD7. The sequence goes on from NZ_JBYZMP010000008.1 coordinate 107,136, forward strand.
CCTGCAGGTACCGGTTGAACGCCCAGGCCGAGAAGCGCAGCATGAAGTCAACCTTCGCGTGGGCCTCTTCCTGGGTCAGGTGCTCTAGCCCGGGCGTCTGCCGTAGCTCGCGTACGTGCCGTTCTACCGTTTCTACCTCTTCAGCTAGTTGATTGTAGTAGCTATCATAGCTGCTTAGCTGCTCTGCCGCCTCTTCATGTTCAGCTGCATCAGAAGCGCTTGCTCTGCCCTTAGGCTTTATTTGTCTGTGTTTACTGGTGTTTCTTTGTTGTTGGTTTTTCTGTTTTTGGTTTTTGGATAACGTTTTCAATTTGGTATTTGCCAGTGCCACAGGTCCGGGGCGACCGGTACCGGGGCGGGCTATACTATGGGTGCGGGGCTACCGCTGCCCTTGGCTCCTGCCCGATCAGCGTCCGGCAAGAGTAATTGTTAATGTAGTCTGAAAACTTTTAATTACTTCAATGCTAAATTCTACGGCGGTGCTCTTTGGTGAACTTCAGCCTGGAGCCCCCGCGGTTCTCGAGCTCTACCGACTGGTAGTTCTTCAGGGCCAGCGTCTCGATCAGCTCTTTCGACAGGGCCTCGTCCAACACCCCATCAGTTGTGGTGCGCAGGGTGATATGGCGCTTTTCATCAAAGGTGACGGTTACCTGCCTGAAGCTTTTGTTGCGAATGGCACGAACCACCTGCAACTCTTCCTCTGAGAGAAGCGACAGACGCGGAATGTAATCGGCCTTGTCCTCGTCCAAAATAAAAGCTGAAAGGTGCTGCGTGATGGATAGGAACACGTGCGTTCTACCCAGTAGCACCTGCCCTTCCGGCCCCATGCCCTGCATCTCGTCGAGCCAAGGTGCCAGCTCCCCTGTCGGAAAAATAAAGATGCCGGCTTCCTGCTTGCGGTACAAGGCGGAATAGATTAGTGTTTCGAGTAAAGAGAACCGGATGCCGTAGCTGGCCTGTGCGGCCTGCGCCTGCCCACTCAGATATTCTTCTATCAGCGCCTCAACTTGTTTAGCGGGCATCGTTTTGCCGAGCTCTTCCCGAAGCTTTGCGATCATTTCCGGAGTAAGCGCATCAGCAGGTATTTCCTGTACATCCATCAGGTACTCGCGCAGGGCTTTAACCCGTGCAAGCGGCAAACCCAGCTCGCGCAGCTCTTTGGCCATCTTGAGCCACAGGTACTCCAGAAAACTGAGCCTGGTCCAGGCCTGCTCTTCCGTTTTGGGTGCCAGGCCCGCCTTCTTCCAGTCCACATAAAGCTTGGGGGCCACCCCGGTCTGCTTCAGGGTAAAGATCGGCTCGCGCAGCTTCTCGTACAGTTCGGGTATCTGGTCCATCTCCTGCAGGTCTAGCTGCAGCGAAAAGTCCTCCGTGCCGGTTTCCGTAAGTGGTGTCTCCTGTTTCATGTATGGTCAGTTCCTGTATATTCCCCAAAGGTAATATTCACTTTTTACTATACAACAGGTTTGTAATATTTGTTTTATTTCATGATAAAATATTTTCTAAAGCCGGTTCTTGGGCTCAAAACAGCAGCTTAGGTCAGCAAAAGAAACAGCGACAAGATCTGAAAAACGGATCTCGCTTGCGCGCATGCACGCGCACGTCATGCGCAGGCGGGCGCGGATATAGAAGCGTTGGTGCCAGTTGCGGACACTGAAAATAAAGCCGGAAAAGCATCCGCTGCGGCAAGAAAAGGAGAATGCCGCACCTGCGCTTCCACAGCTTGTCTTGTGGGGACTTTTGCGGATAGCTAAGTCACGTGCGCACAGACAGTTATCATCACTTTTCACCCTACCGCAAACAGTTAAAACCAGCAGCCGGAGCATAGGCTTTCCGCGGTCGGAAACGCGACGGAAACCACCACTATTCAGCATTAGTTGCGGAACAGGCAAGACCGCCTTCCGCACGAAGCCTCCAGAACAACGGCTGAAACAGCCATTCAGTAGCAACTGCAACTCACGTGTTACCAGATAGTTACAACTGTTTATGAAAGCCGGAAAACAGGCCAAAACAGCGTTTTCCGGAGCTCCGCACCTCGCGGCCCAAAACAGGTTTTAGAGCCGACCTCAGGGCGCGTGAGATTTCACAGGCTGATTTCATGGTAAAATACCACGGACAGAATGCACTTAACCATCAAAAAAGAGCCATGAAAATAAGTACGGTGATAAGGCGGCAAATCCGCACGCGGGAAACACCCTCTGGCGCAGCCGATACAGACAATTTTTGTGATCAAAAAAAGTACTGCAAATCAACCTGTTTTCCGGCGCATACACCACAGGCAGGATCACGTTTGGTTGCGGAGCTTTTTCCGCGGCCGGAAAGGCCGCTACAGTAAGTTACGCGCTTTTCCGTACACTCTTTTTGTTCCGTAATTAAATCCAGATTCAGGCAGCAATTGCAAGTATAAACCAACGGTTTTCCGCACAAAAAAACACCGGATATGAACGCATTAATTCCGTCTGCCAAACCCGTGCATAAATAAGAGTAAAACAGCGGTACGGAGCACCCGTTTTCCGCGGGTTCCGGATAAGACTTTAGCGCGGCGGCACGCCTACCCATAGTGCAACTGCAGCCTGTGTTATACATGCAGACAATTCAGCATCCCCTCCTTTCCCAGCCGGACTGCACGGCCGCTTGCACTTTGCCGCGTCTCCGACGGCCGTTCACCTCTCCGGCAACCGCCTCTAGAGCATCGCAAAAACTCTATATTTTTCTACGGAACAATGCCACCTTTTCCGTACCTTACACACCTGTTTCAACACCGAGTACCAAGTATACATGAGCAATAAAGTTACCACCTCCGCCAAAGCAAAGGCGGACATTGATTTTGAAAACGAACTCTGGAATGCCGCCAACGAACTGCGCGGCGCCGTAGCCGAGAACCAGTACAAAGACTACGTGCTTTCGCTGCTGTTCTTAAAGCACCTTTCCGAGCGATTTGAGATACGCAAGCAAGAGATAGAACAGTCCTTTGCAGACCCGCAGAGCGACTATTATAACATAGAAGACCACCAGCAGACCGAGGTGCTGGAAGACGAACTGGAGTACCAGGTAAAGAACGTATACCGCCTGCCCCGCGAGGCTACCTGGGCCTACCTGCGCGAGAACGCCGAGCAGGACGACATCAAGGTGAAGGTAGACCAGGCCTTTGTGCTGATCGACGAGCTGCTGGCCAAACGCAACCCCGACTACAAAGGCGTGCTGGAGCCGATCTTCGTGAAGAGCCAGCTCTCCCCTACGCAGGTGGCCGGGCTCATCAACCTGTTCTCCAAAGAGAAGTTCTCCGAGATCAACAACCCCGAGTCTGATATTTACGGCCGCGTGTATGAGTACTACATCGGCAAGTTTGCCATGGCCGAAGGCTCCGGTGCAGGCCAGTTTTTTACCCCGGGCTCGGTGGTGCGTTTGCTCGTGGAGATGCTCGAGCCGCTCAAAGGCCGCATCATGGACCTGGCCTGCGGCTCGGGTGGTATGTTTGTGCAGAGCCTTAAGTTTTTGCAGGCGCACGGCGGCGACAAAAACGACATTTCCATTTACGGGCAGGAGCGCTACGAAGGCACGCTGCGCCTCTGCAAAATGAACCTGCTGCTGCGCAACCTCTCCTTCGACGTGAAGCTGGGCGACTCGCTGCTGCAGGACCGCTTCCCCGACCTGAAGGCCGACTATGCCCTCATGAACCCGCCGTTCAACATCAGTAACTGGCACCCCGAGCTGCTGCCCGACAATGACCCGCGCCTCTTCGGGGCCAAAGATACCTTTACCACGCCCGGCAACGCCAACTACATGTGGTTCCAGACGCTGTGGCACCACCTGAGCGAGCGCGGCACGGCGGGCGTGGTGATCGCCAATGGCGCCATGACCACCGGAAGCGCTGGCGAAAAGAACGTGCGCGAGCACATGATACAACAGGGCATGGTGGACTGCATCGTGCAGATGCCCGACAAGCTGTTCCTGACCACAGGCATACCGGCCTGTATCTTTATACTCAGCAAGAACCGCGACGGCCGCGACGGCGAGCACCGCGAGCGCAAAAACGAGATCCTCTTTATAGATGCCCGCAAACTAGGCAGCATGGCCAGCCGCCGCCTACGCGTGTTCGAAGATGCAGACGTGGCCCGCATTGCCGACACCTACCATACCTGGCGCAACCTGGCCGGCAGCTACTCCGATGTGGAAGGCTTCTGCAAGGCCGCTACCCTAGCCGAGGTGGCCGCCAACAACTACGTGCTCTCGCCGGGCCGCTACGTGGGCTCCGAAGCCGAGGAAGACGACGGTGTTCCGTTTGAAGAGAAAATGAAGCTGCTGACCACCGAACTGGCCGCTCAGTTTGAAGAAAGCGCCCTGCTGGAGAAGCGGATTCGGGAGAATCTGGAGGGGATTGGGTTTATTCTATAACACATCTATATCATATTATAAAGCTTATGAAATTAAACTATTACTTGTTTAAAGATACTGTAACAAGCTTCGAACAGTTATACAATTCTGAAAAGGTATCAGAAGAAAACAACTATTATGAACTAGCACCTGCAGCAGGAAATAACTGTGATTTTCAATTCAAAGTCTTTATACAAAAGAATAAAGTAAAGCAACCTAAATGGCTCCCCTTCTTTCAAGATCATGTGATCATTGATGATGCTAACAGTATCAATAACACTGTTAATTCTTTTGTAATACTTTTAAAGGTTAACCATCAAGATAAAGATTACTTCTATGCAATTACTGGTGGATTTGGTTTCAATGCAATAAACAGAGATAATATAGAGCCAGGCTTTGGCCTTAAAGTAGCATTGAACACTATAGATCCTGATAACATAAAAACATGTGATGTTAGAAATGTTGATTTAAATACTAAACAGCAAAGAGTACTATTTAGTAAAGGAAGTAAGATAGAAGATTTTAGCCTTGACTTTGATCAGGACCTTCTAAACATAATCGCAGGTAAACCAACTGATGTAAATGTAGGCTCAAATCTACATGGTGCTGATAGTTTAAAACTTAAATCAGATATAAACTTCACTCAGTTAGGTCAAAAATGTATCGAATTAACAAGGCTTTTTTTAGCTGATAATTATACCCATAACTTTTCCTTTATTGATAACATTAGACAAGTAAAAGCAAATTCTCAAATTGCTGAACTCAATGATCTTCTTGTTGTTTCCATCAACAATAGAACAACAACCGGAATATCTCTATCCTATCCGGACATGATTGAGTATCAAAATTGTGATAGCTATAGGATTAAATACGGGAGAACTCAATCTGATTATGAAGATGTTACTATAGATAACATTTATGATTTTCTTGGTCAATCATCTATCACACTAGATGACATTACAAAAAAGATAAAAATAATAGGTTTTCAAGATGGTAGCCCTCTTACTACAGCTGTCTCTTTACTAGAGTTTATAGTTTATGAAACTAATTTTAATAACAAAACCTATATTTTATCTTTAAAGAAATGGTATGAAGTTAATCCTGATTATTTAAACACTATAAATACAGCAGTTCAAACGATCCCTTTATTACCAACCCCAACATACCTCCCAGCTTTAACAAGAGGAGAAGCAGAAGGAGATTATATTGCTAGACTTGACAATACTCAGGTTCTCCAACTTGATAAGGAAAATTTTCAAATACCCAATTCCAGAAGTAAAATAGAAATTTGTGATGTTTTTGCTGATGCTAAGTTTTATTGCATAAAACGAAAGACAAGTTCAGCAACACTTAGCCACCTATTCGCTCAAGGTAGTATCTCTATGACATTACTTAAAGACTATATTGAGTATAGACAAGAAACATGTAATAGATTAAACCAACATTTTCAGAATTTAAATCTAACTCCTCAAAATTTTCCATATTCACAACATACTTTAGTTTACGCAATAGCAACAGATAAGCCAGGGGATATACGAGACATTCTTCCTTTCTTCAGTAAAGTAAATCTCATTCAACATTACAAGAACGTTAAGCGATTAGGTTATAATGTTGAAGTATGCAAAATTGATGTGAATTGAAACTCTTTACAGATTACAGAGGACTTATCTAAACAGTTGAAATTTAGTTCACCTTTGCTTATTGTATTAAACAAATTATACTAAAGAGACTAAGATGCACAGTTGCTTTACTTGGGAGTCAATGGGTTTCCTTACTTCTCCAACTCCAATTAATGGTGGAGGCATTTATTTATTAGTGTTTAAAGGTAATCCAAAACGAGTTGTTTATGTAGGAGAGACTAACAATTTCGATAGACGAATCAATGAGCACCATCAGGCATATCTAAATGGAGGACGGACCATTTGGCGAGTTGAGGCCCATAACGATGTTTATGAGCTAATGAGCTATAAAGGAGAAGGGCAACGTTTTAAATATTATGCTTCATTAGCCAAGAATAGAAAGCTCTGGGCTAGTACAGCTATACAAAAGAAAGAAGTTTCAAATGACTTATGCAAACACGACAAGTTTGAGAGTAATTGGTCTGAATTTGTAGAAAAAAATTACATCAAAAATATTGAAGTGTGGATCTGCAGAACTCCAGATGTCAAGGAACTTAGAAAAAGAATTGAGTCACAAATCCAATATAGTTTAATGATCAACTATAGTATAGGGTCACACATCCATAATGGCAAAAACAACATGTGTTGGTTAGGTAAAATTGAATACGGAAAAGAAGTATTCGAAAGCCCCTATACTTTCTCTAATTTACCTGACATCTCAAATGAGTTTACAGAGATTTTATTCAATCTAACAGGAAAGAGCGTTATAAATTATCTTAAACCGACCAAAGCTAAAAAGAAAGAAGAAAAGGCTGAAAAGGTCGCTACGGCAAGACAAACATTTAAGAAAGCTGGAAAGTCATTTACCATACTTGAGACTTCTAACCTAAAATTATATATAAATCTTAATAAACCTTTATATGAAATAGCTGAACTATTGCAAAGGCCCCCTGAGCAGATAGAAAAAGAATATAAGAAACTACTACAATGCAATAAATTGCCTGAACTCAGGTATGAATAGATAATAGCATTGAAAATAGCAGCATAATTACTCAATACATGACTACTTGGACTACCTACATACTTTCCGAAATATGCACTAAAATAGGCAGCGGTGCCACTCCAAAAGGTGGTAAGTCTGCCTATATATCTGAAGGTATTTCCTTGATCAGAAGCCAGAATGTACTTGACTTCACATTCACAGAAGATGGTTTGGCTTTTATCAATGAAGCACAGGCAAAAGCTTTGGCTAATGTGGAAGTGCAAGAGCGTGATGTGCTGGTAAATATTACTGGTGATTCTGTTGCCAGAGTATGCCAGGTGCCTAATGAGTATCTGCCTGCAAGAGTAAACCAACACGTAGCTATACTTCGTGCTGATACTTCTAAATTCTCTCCTGAATTCCTGAAGTATAGCTTATTAACAAAGTATAACAAAGATAGACTCTTATCACTTGCCTCTACTGGTGCGACACGCAATGCCTTGACTAAAGGTATGCTGGAAGAATTTGAAATTTCAGCACCTGAAGATGTTGCTGTTCAAAATCGCATAGCCGAAATCTTATCTGCGCTGGATGACAAAATAGAGCTGAACCGCCGCATGAACCAAACGCTGGAGCAAATAGCGCAAACGCTCTTCCGGCAGTATTTCGTGGATAGTATCGATGAAGAGAATCTTCCGGAGGGATGGCAGCAATGTACGTTGGAAGAGATGATTGACATCAAGCATGGCTATGCTTTCAAAGGGAAATTCTTTAGCGATGAACCGACAGAGAACATACTTGTGACACCTGGTAACTTTAGAATTGGTGGCGGCTTCAATACCAAAAAGTATAAATTTTATAAAGGCGCTATACCTGAAGATTATATTTTAGCTAAAGCTGACTTGATAGTCACTATGACTGATTTAAGTAAGGATGGCGACACTTTAGGTTACTCTGCACTTGTACCAACTATACCTGGTAAGCTACTCCTGCATAATCAAAGAATTGGAAAGGTAATCTATAAATCAGAGCTGCCTTTAAAGTTCTATCTGTATTGGCTTATGCGCTCTGATTCCTATAGAGCTACTGTTTTAGGAAGTGCAAGTGGAAGCACAGTAAAACATACATCGCCCTCAAGAATACTTGAATACAAGTGCATTATACCTAGCGCTGAAGCATTACTGAATTTTGAAGAGCAAGTAAGAGAGCTTTACGAAAAGGAACATGCAAATCAGTTAGAAATTTATACTTTATCTACCCTCCGCGACACCCTTCTTCCCAAACTCATGTCGGGAGAAATTGATGTAATGCAAATCAAACCGGAAGAGCTGCATGAGCCAGTACTTAGCTGAGAGCGACATAGAGGCAGCGGCCATTGACTGGCTGCGCGGGCAGGAGCCCTATACTTACCAACACGGCTCCGAAATAAAGCGCGACCTGAGCAAAGCCGTGCTCGAAGATGTGTTCGAGGCCTTTCTGCAGCGCCGCTACCCGCAGGTGCCGCCCAAGGTGCTGGCCGAACTGAAGCAGGAGTTCCTTTATAATGCCGGCGCCGATCTGCACCAGCGCAACCACGCCTTCCACCTCAAGCTCAGCAAAGGCATCAGCAAAACCTGGAAAGACGATACCGGCCGGCAGCACTTCGGCCACTTCTACCCCATCGCCTACGACGATGTGCACCAGAACGAGTTCAGTGTAGTCAACCAGTTCACCATCATCGGCAAAAGCAAGCGTATCCCCGACCTGGTTATTTTCGTGAACGGCCTGCCGCTGGTGCTCTTCGAGTTCAAGAACCTCTTCAGCCAGGACGCCACCGTAGAGGCCGCCTACAACCAGGTGCAACACTATACTTACCAGATTCCGCAGCTCTTCGAGTACAACGCCCTCACCATCGTCAGCGACGGCCAGACCACCCTGCACGGCATGTACAGCAGCGGCCTGGAGTGGTTCGCCGCCTGGAAAAGTATAGACGGTTCAACGGTGATTCCAAACGGATTCGCGCTGGAGACCCTGATCAAAGGTCTGCTCGTACCTGAGCGCCTATTGCAATACGTGCGCCACTACATCTTCCACGAGCTCGACAAGGGCCAACTGATCAAGAAAGGCGCCAAGTACCACCAGTTCTTCGGCATACAGTACGCCCTGCAGGAAACCCTGAAGTCGGTGAAGCCCTACGGAGACGGCCGCATTGGCGTGGTATGGCACACCACCCGCTCCGGCAAAAGCATTACCATGGCCATTTACACCGGCATTTTGCGCCAGCTGCCCGAGCTGAAGAACCCAACCATTGTCGTGCAGGTAGACCGTTTTGACCTAAACCGCCAACTCTTCGACGATTTCGTGGCCGCCAAAGACCTGGTTGGTGACGTGCAGATTGCTAACACCACCGACGAGCTGCGCGCCCTCCTGAGCGGCGAAGGCGGCGGCGTGGTGTTTAGTACCGTGCAGAAGTTCAACCTGAAAGACACCGCCACCGGCCGCGAGCTGGAGCATCCCGTGCTGAGCACCCGCGACAACATCATTGTGATAGCCGACGAGTGCCACCGCACGCAGTACGGCCTGGTGCAGGGCTTTGCCAATAACCTGCGTCGCGCCCTACCGCAGGCGAGTTTCATCGGCTTCACCGGCACACCCGTCGACAGCAAAGACGCCGACACCGTAGCCGTGTTCGGCGACATCATCCATACCTACGACATCCGCCAGGCCACCGAAGACAAAGCCGTGGTGCCAATCTACTACGAGCCGCGCCTGGCCAAGCTGCACCTGGGTAATCCACAACTCGAAGAAGAAGCCGAAGAGATAACCGGTGGTCTGGAAGAGAACGAGAAGAACCGTATTTTGTGGGCCGCCATGGAAGACGCCGCCGGAGCCAAAGAGCGCGTAGCAGCTATCGCCCGCGACATCCTGCAACACTATACCTCCCGCACTACGCAAGGAGCGCGAATGGAAGGCAAAGCCATGATCGTGTGCATGAGCCGCCGCAACTGCGTGAAGCTCTACGATGCCCTCACCGCCCTGGAGGGCTGCCCCGAAGTAGCCGTGATCATGACCACCAACATCGCCAAAGACCCTGTGGCGTGGGCACCGCACGTGCGCTCGAAAGAGCAGATGGAAGCTGTAAAAGCCCGCTTCAAAGACCCGGACGACCCGCTCAAACTCGTGATCGTGCGCGACATGTGGCTCACCGGCTTCGACAACCCGGCCATGCATACCTTGTATGTCGACAAAGTAATGAGCGGCCACAACCTGATACAGGCCGTCAACCGCGTCGCCACCGTCTTCCGCGACAAGCCCAGCGGCCTGATCGTGGATTATATCGGCATTGGTGACAAGCTTCGCGACGCCACGAAGAAGTATACTTCCGCAGGCGGCGAAGGCCGTGTAGCGCTGGATATTGAAGAGGCATTTGAGCTGGCGAGGGAAACGGTTGATGTGTTGCGGGAAATGCTGCCGGGCGGGCCGGTTGAAGTTGCAACTACTACTTCTGGTGCAAGTGTTCAGCATAGCGTCACTTGTACTGAATCATGGGGCAAGTCTTCAGACTTGCGAAAGCCAGAGAACGGTTCAAGCAAGTCTGAAGACTTGCCAGCATTACAAGACACAAGTGACGCTGCGCTGAACACTTGCGCCAGTTCTGATAACGTAGAGACGCAATATTTTGCGTCTTCATTAGCCGCCGAAGACGCTGGAACCTTTACCACGAAGCGAGCAAACAGACATAACGATCTGTCCGGCAACTGTAGTGCTGCACCATCCGGGAATGTACATTCGGGAACGATTGAGACGCAAAATATTGCGTCTCTACATCAGGCTATCCCATACTTCTCAGCTTTACCTAAAACGGAAAGACTTAAACTGGTACAGCACGCCATTAACCATCTGGTAAAAGACGACGAACTAAGCAAAGCTTTCCTGCTGAACGAAAAGAAACTCAGCAGTCTGGCCCCTATCATCAAGAGCCACGAAAGTATAAATCTGCTCGCTGCCGACATCATTTACCTGCAGCACGTAGGCGCGGCCCTGCGTAAAGCCAAGAACCCGGACCGTAACGTTAAAAAAGCAGCCACACAGGTAAAAGACCTCATTCATAGAAGTATAGAAAGCGAAGACGTGGTGGACGTGTTCCAGATGGCCGGCATTGAGCGCTTCGACATCTCCATCATCAACGACGATTTCCTGGCTACGGCTAAAGAGCAAAAGACCGGCAACGAACTGAAGCTGGAGCTGCTTCGCCAGATCATGAACGACGAGATAAAGATCCGCTCCGCTAAAAACTTGGTGAAGTATAGAAAGCTAAAGGAAGAAGTAGAGAAGATCATTGCCGACTACCACAACCACTTTTTCGACAGCCTGGTGGCTATGGAAAAGCTGCGCGAAGTGGCCCGGCACATGCAGGAAGAAGACGAGCGCCGCAACCAGCTGGGCCTCACCGACGAGGAAGAAGCCTTCTATGAGATACTCGCCAAGCACCCCAACGCCGTGCAGGACTTCGACCTGATCAAAGAGCTGGTGCAAAGGATTCTGGCCCAGGTAAAGAAAAGCGCCTCCCAACCCGACTGGTACAAAAAAGACGACACCAAAGCCCAGCTGCAACTGGCGGTAAAGAAAGTGCTACGCTTTAAAGTAAAAACCGAGCTGCAGGAGATACTGGATGAGATCATGGAGCAGGCTGAGGCCAGGTATAAGGAGTATGATATGAGTGTGGCGTAAGTTGCAGCTATATCAGAGCAAATTCTCGTTATGCCATTTAAAATTAAGATTATGAAACCAACCTTACTACTACTATTAACTTTATTCACAACCGCTTTTACACTTTTAGATCCAGTATGGGAAGTAGCAAAGCTCAGTTCAAATGTTTCTGTTCAATTACCCTCGTTGCCTGAACTGGAGAAAAGCCAGGGCGTTCAAGGTTATAGGGTATACAATGGCAGAACAGCCTTTGTAGCTTCTGCAATAGAGTTAGGCATTCCGAACACTGAAAAGCTAACATCCCAGGATAGGCGTGTAATCCTGATTGGTGCAGAAAAAGGTGCACTTAAACAGGCAAATGGGGAAGCTAGGGGTTCGTTTGAGTTAAATATTGGGGCTAACGATGGAAGAGAGCTCAGCTTCAGGGCTGTTGATCAGGATTCAGGCAATAGCTTTATTCATCATATGCGCTTAGTAATTGTGGGCACCAAAATGTATTCATTTCACTGTTGGTACCCCGAAAATGACAAAGAGGCTACTCAAGACAAAGACATTTTCTTTGGCTCTATCAAAATAGTGTCACGGTAGTCAAACTCTCAAGATAGACACGCCGACTCGCATTTAAGCATTACCAATAACCCGATAACAGGCCATTCACGCTGATAATACAGCTTTTAATCATACATGCCTGGTTTATAGTATTCCGCAAGCTTACTATTTTATTGCAGGTTCTTTACATATCATAAACCTGATTTTGGTGGCATGCACATTTTTAGTTTAAAGGGGTCTGGTTGCAAAGATTACCAATGAAAGCCAGCGAATTACAGCACGCAAAACGAAGTAAGTGGGGGTGATTTATCTATTTTAAGAAAGTAAATAACCAACAGTGCACTTAACTGCAGGCTGGTATTTGGCACACATGCTCTGTATGCTTGCTCTCCTGGTGCAACTATGGCATCTCCTCTAGCCATAATACCTTATTAACTTTTAAACGCTATACTTTATCCGCCCTAGCTAGGAACTGTTCGCGGAAGGTAAGTCCAACCGGGATAGTTTTGCCTGCAATTGTTACCTGGTGCCTTTCTATCATGTCGAGGTGGTTCAGTGAAACGATATAAGACTTGTGCACCCGCACAAACTGGGCGGCGGGCAGCAAATCCAGGGCCTCTTTCATTGTTAGCAGCGAGAGTATCTTTTTGCCTTTGGTGCAGAAGGCACATTTTCATTCCAAAACTTTTATTAGAAGAATGCTAAACAAAACAAAGTTGCTACGCATGGTTGAGTTACTCTTTAATCCCCAGTACCTTAACCTCAAGGCCCTAATGAGACTGCAGCAGGCACTCATACCCTTTCTGCGCTTCTATAAGTAGCTTATATTGTAAGAATTTTTATCTGTTTAAATTCTTGAAGGTATATTTTAATTAACATCATCCCATATCCCCAAAATTTACCTCTATTTACCTCTATTTACATCTCAATCATCCCGATTTTGGAATTAACACAGAATGCATTTCCCAATTTGGCTCATGAATTAAAAGTACCATTACTGTTAAAGACATCTTATGAATAAGATGCCTCCAAATATATTCATATATAACATATTACATTATATATATAACATCGCTAAAACAATATACCAATATAAAACCTCACAAACTGTTACCTATGTATTAAGTAGTTAAGGTTTGAATTTTGCATCAACAGATGCACCTAACCTAACCTTAAACTATGATAAAATTTTACCATCTGCCCAGATTACTATCAAGACACATTCTTTTAAAGCATACATCAAGAAGTAAAAGATTAAAGACCTTAGTTACCTGCATATTGTTAGCACAATCCTGTGCATTATTCACTGATACATTTGCGAATGACACAAGAAAGAGCTTGCACCCAAACAATGTATTAGGAAACACACACATCAGAAGCTTAGTAGGAAAGCAGTATATACCCCAACTAAATACAACCGGTCCAGATCTTAGGCTCACTTATACAATTCTTACTGCGGGACCCTATGTCGATGGGAGCACTATAACTATCAGATTTACGGCACAGAACATTGGCTCTAGTTACATATACTCTAATAACGGTGTGCCCAATATATTACCCCCCGGCTTAACTTACATCAATCACACAATGCCGGGGTCTGGTGGTTTTTCAAGTAATACTTGGCGCCCCAACTGGGGCAACTTTAATGCAGGCGCAACTCACACTATAGATATAACAGCCAGAATAAACTCCAACAGCTCTATTTCCCACTCAATTGTTATAGATGGCGGCACTGGAGATATTGATTTGAGTAACAATAGTGTAACTCTGCAGGTCATCGTACAACATAACAGTAGGCCCGCTGTGAGTAATGTTACATCTAATAATGTAATGAACAACGGTACCACAGTACCAATTTCACCCTTGTCAGGAACAGATCCAGATGGAAGCATTAGCTACTTTACACTAGTGACAGTCCCCGACCCCTGGAAAGGCACACTTTATGTAAATGGCACCGCTGCAGTTGCTGGCCAGAAAATAACGCCCGTCGAGGCTACTAAACTAAGTTATAAAGCAGCAATTGGACAACCAGGAACTCATACATTTACTTTTACAGCCGAAGACAACCTGGGGGCACTTGCTAACTCCACTGCAACCTATAGTATACCTGTAGTAACTGGCGCAGACCTTGCTATCACTTACCAATTACTTACTCCCCCTCCATACACCAATGGACAGAGCATCAACTTGCGTATTGTAGTTATGAACCAAGGAACCACGAGTATTGCTGGAACTACAGAAGTAAAGAATGTCTTGCCCTCCACTTTAACGTACGTCAGCCACTCTAGTAGCACCCCCTATAGCCCAGTTACAAATACCTGGAACCCCAGCTTGTACAATATTAATGCAAATACAAGTTCTACCTTAGATCTTACTGTCAGTATCAATAGCAGTATACCACTTAAGCATAGTATATCTGTTTTCCCTCCCAGCAGTGTAACAGACATCATACCATCAAATAATACTGTTACTTACGCACTACTCAATGGGACATCCGTATTCGATGTTGCGGTTTTGCTAGACAAAAGCGAAGTTAGTCAACCCATACCAGGGCTTGAAGGCATGTCCCCTACGGGTGCAATTGTTTCTTACAGAATTTTGTCTCTGCCAGATAACACGCATGGGAAGCTTTATATAAATAGTGAAGAAGCAACTGCCAATCAAGTATTGAGCCCCACAGAGGCAGCCCAGCTTAGTTTCTACAGGGCTCCCTTATTCACAAGCGGTTTAGCAACCTTCACCTACACAGCCACAGATAACTTGGGGAATAGCTCAACTCGAACTGGCAACTACCGCCTTAGCCTCCCTCCCGATGATCCAAGCGCTGCTCCTTTGTCCGTAATACTGTCCACATTCACTGCATATGTTTACCAAGGAACTGTATTTTTGAAATGGGTGACGGCTAGTGAGGAGGACAATGATTATTTTGAAATAGAGAGAAGCATTGGCGCAACATCCTATTACCCTATTGCTAAACTAAAAGGGGCTGGAAACAGCAACACACTGCATACTTATACCTATCAAGACGCTGACGTGCCACCCGGTAGCTTTCTAACATACAGACTGAAGCAGGTCGATATAAATGGGAAGTATGAGTACAGTAAACTTGCTGTGGTCAGTACGAAAAAGGAAAATACCTTAGCTAAAGTTTTCCCAACCCAAATAGATAAAGAAGTATCAATTGACCTGACCTCATTGCCAAACCCTCTGTATTCCGTCAGGATCATTAATTCAGAGGGCAGGGTGGTTAGGCAAATTATGGTAGAAAACAAGCCATTAAAAACGCTTGACGTGAGCAATCTGAGAGCAGGCCGCTACCTTATCCAGGTTGAGGGAAAAGACTACAAAAAAGCCTTTTCTGCAATTAAGAAGTAATGTCACCATCATTTATCATACAGGGTTATTCTGCCTCTGGTACTTTATACCCATCAAACTCCCTTATTTATGATCGTGAATACTTATGCTTTAGTAAGTGACTGCTTATCTCTATATGCAATGAACAAACACTTCAGGAACCCACAATACTTTGATTCTGTCGATAGCTTGTCAGATTGTGTTCTTCGTAATGAAAGGGACGGTGGTCTACCATTCCTAGTTTTGATAGATTTCCATCTACCATTTCTAGATTATAATAAACTGCTCACAAAGTTATATCGACAAGACAAGCTTTTCAGAGCAAGATGTATCGTTGTTTTGTTGATGACTAACATTGAGCTTATTGCTAACAGTAAACTTTTGACACACCCACTTATCACTGCCATTATACCTAGACCATTAGACTTCGATTCATTAAATATGTTAGATGATCAATTGAAAAGTATTAAACATTTGTTGAATTGAAAACATTATGAACCTCATAATTTATGATTCGCACTATCGACTACTAGGTATCTCTCAGAAAGACTCGCTTGTAAAGTAGTATGCAAATCATATAAGCGAAATCTTGATCGACTCATACCTCCGCTTATATAAACACTATTGCTAACTGTATTTTTCCCAGAACTTCGGCCATTGTATAGTTGAAAAAAACTTTAGGCCTGACAAGAAGAAGGCGCTGCTGGAGTTTATGGTGGAGGGGTACGGGCTGAGGTTTGTCAGGCCTGCAAGGCGGTGGGTGCATCCACAAACGTGTCTACAGGGTCTACAGCCAACTCAGGCTAAACATCAGAAGGAGACACAGGAAAAGGCTGCCGGCACACGTGAAGCATGCCCTCTTCCAGCCTGATAGGCACAACCAGGTATGGTCGGTGGACTTCATGGGTGACAGCCTGTGGGATGGCGGAAAGTCCAGGCTCCTGAACATTGCCGATGACTATAACCGTGAGATCCTCACCATAGAGGCTGATCTCTCCATCCCGGCCCTGCGGCTGACCCGGGTGCTGGAATACCTCAAGGAGCTCAGGGGCTTGCCAGAGATGGTCCGGGCGCGCAACGGGCAGGAGTTTTTCTCCCACAAGCTCGAGGGCTGGTTCAGGAAAAACAAGGTGAGGCTGGTGTTTATTCAATCTGGTAAGCCCATGCAGAACGCCTACATCTAGCGCTGCAACAGCAGTATCAGTAGGGAACTGCTCAAAAGGTATGTGTTCAGGACCCTTTCAGAGGTGCGCCAGAAGTCCGGAGAGTGGATGCAAGACTTCAACCACCACCGTCCGCATCAGGCACTGAATTTTAGAACGCCTGTGGAATTACTGGAGGCAATCGTAACTTGAAAAACCAACTTTACAATGGTCCAAAGAGCAGGGAAGCTTACATATGGACTTACTCAAAGTACAGCACAGCTGTCAGGTACAGTCAGCCCTCTTCAGTCTTGTTGTAGGTCAGGGAGGCCCCCAATTCTATTCCTGTCTTGGTGCTGCTCTACAAATCCATATACCGCGTGTCCCCCTATAGGCAAATGCAAACAATTAGTTGAAGCTGTCAATCAATAAGCCCCCGTCAGCTGTAATAAGTTAAAAGAAACAAATGCCAAGGAAACTGGATGTAGCAGACCTCCAGTCTACAAAAGAGTCCTATTGATAACTGTACATATCTATGACAGGTTGTACCCATGGATATGCTTCCAGTTTGGTATATCGCTGTTGAGGCATGCCTGACTCATGATAGATATAGCTGTAGAGTTCTTTCCCGGTGCCGGGGTCCCGGAAGCCAGGGTTATGCTGGAACAGCTTCACTCCTGGCAGGTAAAAGGCACTATTGGTGAAAGGCACAGGGTTCGGCCTGTTATCAAAGTTACCCCACTTGATCACATACGGACTAGCTAGATCCTCTTCTTTACTGGTTGTTGAAGAGGCAGAATGAAGTTCTGTCAGGTTCCCATTCGCATCATACCTGTACTCTATAACAGTAAGCCTGCCTTCACTGGAAGTTGCATAACTCATGGTGGTCTGCTTGACAAGTCTATCCCCGCTGTATTCAAAGGAGTAGCGGTAGTTAACTAAATTCTCTCCATAATAGCGAACAGCTTCCACCACCTTGTTATTTTCATACACATAAAGCAGATAATTGCCGTTCTTAAAGTTCAGTCGCACAGGTCTCTCGCCCTCATAATGGATGGTATATCCCAGGGAAGCTTGACCGGTAAAGCTTACTTCTTTTAACCTGCCTTTTGCATCATACAAGAAGAGCTGTGTCCCTATCTGCTTTAGTAAACTATTACTTGTCACTGGAGATGGAGGGGGCGTAGGAGGTGTTGATGTAGGTGGCGGCGTGCTGCCTGCAGGAGGCGTTGTGTTGTTGTCCTTTGGTGGTGTAGAGCCAATGGGTGAAGGTGTTTCAGGCATGACGGCCTCTTTCTCGCAGGAGAAAAGTATGACGGACATACTGAGTCCTGCCATGATCGCTAAACTTGAAATTCTCATGGTTTTAAATTGTACTAAATGGTTTTGGTATTTTAAACTAAAATTAGGTATTGCCTTGCATCTATTACTTATGTGAGCAACAATACTCAGCAAAACTACTTAGTCATAGAATACAATCGATTGAACTGGTTTAAGAAATGAGCACTTTTGTAAGTGCCTAAGTATAAAAATAAGTCAGAACACCTTATCTCGTATTTGGAAATTGAAGTTTTAATTCATCAAGTAGTCGACTATCTTTTATATAGGCTAAAACCTTACTCTTAATGGTATATCCCACGACAATTTGCTATCTAAACTTATTGTAGTTGTAAATAAAAAGTATATAAATAAACCAACTAATTGAGAGCAAAGAGACAATAAGCACGAGTAATGTCGGGCTACTTTTTGTAAGCAAAAACCCAGAATAGGTTACAAGAAGTATGAAAATATGAAACCAGTAAATTATAGGGTAAAACCCATTTTTCTTTGGAATCAGACTCTTATCAATTTCCCGCTTTACGATAGCGTTAACCCGCTTTTTACCTAGTTTGTATGTCAGTTCCCGGTAATGGAGCAGCAAATTTTCCCATCCTATATAAGGCTGATAGTTTCTTTCAATTACTAATATGATATAGGCAGTTATTCTGGTTGCACTTAGTAACCTGTTAACCGTAAAAAGCAGATTGAAGCAGAGGATTATGGTAATGAATGCAGGAATGTAGGGCATATAGTCCACGGCTCCAAAATTGATTGCTGCAAGGCTTACTGTTACAATTAAAATTGGGCGTTCAAAAATATACCTTTTGTCATTGTCCAGCTCAATTCTTAAATTTTCGTATTCTAAACGATAGTCGGCCATAGTACACACCCTCCCTATTTACAATTACGATATTATGTGCCAAGCGGCATCCAATTTCCTGAAAAAGTGATGTAAGAAGCAGAATCAGGACGTATTGTTAAGGAAAATCAACCATTGTGTTACAGGTGCATATTTAAATACAAGCCCATATTAGCAAGCAAAGTACACACGCCTAGTGCAATGTGAAAGATGCCGTGAGGCCTACAGCAAAGTTTCTAGGCAGACGTTCTACCCCAAAAATGGCTCTGGAGTGGTGTCCCTTTTCTCCTAAAACCTTTACAAAAAAATCTGATGCTCCATCCACAACAAGGGGACCGTCATCCCATCCCTTACCAGCCTGATAATAGGCATCCAGATGGTTTAACCCTTCAATTCTTTCAATTCCTACTTTGTGCATTATCTGTGTCAACACATTTAGCGCACATAGTTGCATGGCCGCTTTTCCATCTTCTGTGGAAAGCTCCTCCCCTAGCCTGCCTTGGTATAAATACTGCCCATTCTTGATAGGAAACTGAATTGCAATGTAGGCGATATTTCCTCGTATGTTAACCGAAAGGTAATTTCCGCCGGGAGTAGAGGCATTTGGTAAAGTCAAACCTATACTTTCCAGTCTTTCTTCTATTGTCTTAGTTGTAATCATTATTTTTTCGTTCATCAATTACAGATTTAGGGTTTCACCATCAAAAGGTATTAGGAGCCTCTCTGCTTCTATATGGTGATTGATGGCAGCTTCTCTTAGCTCTTTTCTGGTTACTGTCTCATGGTCAAGTGCCTCCAGGTGGGTGGCAATAACGGTGCTACCAGGAGAAAAATCACAAAGTGCCAAGACCTGCTCCTTGTCCATAATCAGGCTATCGGTATCATCATCAAAAGGCTCTCCGAAAATTGCTGTTCCCTTATAAAAGATATTGCCTCCCGCGTGGCATACTATAATACCTGGTTTATATGATTCTATAGTGGTCTGAACATCAGAACACCAAATGGTGTCTCCTGCCCAATAAAGCGTTTCTTCTCCCTGCGACTGAAAGACAAAACCAGAAGCAGGTCCCATCCATTTTAATATTGCCCCAGTACCGTGTTTCCCTCCGCTCCTGTGGATAGTTACCCCACCAACTTCAGTCGTACTTTGTATAGCTTGTACATTCTTAAAACCATAGGACCGGATTATTTCCTCATCCTCAGGATGGCAAAGTAGCTTTATCTCTTTGGCTAGTATTTCTTGTGCAACAGTATCAAAGTGATCTGGATGTAAATGCGATACGATTACACAGTCCACACCATTTAGAATCTCTGATATGGTGCAGGGTAACTCCACGGTTGGATTATTTGACTTATCACCGAAACTTGGCTGGCTGTGCACCGGAGCCAGGTAAGGATCAATTAAAAATGTTGTTCCGCCATATTGGAGCTTCAACGTCGCGTTTCTTATTAGTTGTAATTCCATTTAAGCATACAGTTTTGGTTAGTTATACTTTGATCATTACTCAACTATACATCTACACATCCAGTTAATTAGATACACAACCATGTTTAAAGGATAAGCGCTCTATAAAGGAGTTTAATAAGTTTGTATGTTCTGATAAAATGAAGTTACAGGGTGTGTACGGCTACTGCACCTCGCAAATCAGATAAATATATTTTAATTAAAATTTAACCCTGCTTAGTTGCGTCTGTTATTGCTATTTTATCCAAAGAGAACTTGCCAGCACCACTAACTGCAAGAGCGGCTGCAATTCCAATTACTAGCAGGTGATATTCGTAGCCCTCGCCCTGCTGGTTTCCAAACCAGTTCATAAAAAAGCCATAGTCCAGGTGAGCCGTCACGATCATACCCAGAAATAACGGTATGTTACTGAGCGCAACCAGCCTGGTAGCAAATCCTGCGAGTAAGAAAATTGGCCCGAAAAATTGCAATAATATGACCAGCAGCCCTATAACCCATGGTAAACCGACAGATTCTGTAAAATATGCCATCGTTCCTGTAAAGCCATACCCACCAAACCAGCCGAGTAGGAGTTGACAGCCATGAGGGAAAATGACAATAAATAGCGTGATTCTAAGGAGTAGTCCTGTAAAATGATTTTCGGTTCTAAAAAGTGAGGTTATTGTTTTCATGATTGACAATATTTAGTTCTGACACAAATATTGCCTTAAAGGCTCCGAAAAAAATTGAACTGGGACAAGAAGTACAGACTAGATTCTCAGAAGCTTTGATTTCCGGACTACCAAACTTCTGATTATCCTGAAAAAATATGTTAGAAGATACAAGATATTGAACTGGTTCAACTGGGCAGTCATCTACCTACCTGATATTTGCAACTGTAACTCAGGGCATAACCACTGCACAAACAGATTAAAAAGCCTTGCTGTGTCAATAGTATAAAGTATAAAATCAATGATGATGAAAACAACGCCAGTTCTTGTTTGCCTGCTCCTTTGGACGGCAAACACATTTGCTCAGACCATTCCTGTGGAGGGCATGGTAGGAAACAGGTATGTTTATTACCAACACAGTATATCCCGGCAATTTGATCAAAGCGGACGGATAGGCTGGGCGCACGTTGCCAGCCTGATGGTACGCTATCATTTTCAGTCTGAAGAGGGGGATGAAGCAATTAAAAAGCAACCAAACGAGTTGATGAACCAGTTCTATCTGACTACACCGCTATCCAAGAGCTTCACATTCCAGATCGGCACATTTTACACAAATGTAACTGACTTCAAAGGTTCAGCCGCATTGCAGTTTATGAAGAAGAATGAGGAATGGCTTCTTATCATAAAGCCCAGGGTAAATATTTCAGACTTCAACGGTTACGAGGGATTTGGTCTGATAGAGTACAGGCCAAGGCTTAGTCAGGACATAAAACTTTATTCAAGGGTTCAGGCAATGTCTAACTATAGCCGCACAGCTCACCAGCGAAGCTATCAGCAGGTCAGGATCGGACTTGACGTAAAAGGATTACAATATGGCATGGCTCTAACGTTTGATGAATACGGTCCTGCTCCAAAGGCACAAGCCAATGTGGGGCTTTTTGTCAGGAAAGAGCTATTCTAAAGTTCCCCGGTGTAATGCTTGTTCCTGGTGCATGATGCGCTTTTTAATTTTGCTGAGGAACTCAGCCGACATGCCCAGGTAAGAGGCAATGTGTTTCTGGGAGATACGCATGTCAATTTCTGGGTACCGGTTCCTGAATTCAATGTAACGCTTCTCTGCATCTTTGCTTAGATTAGAAAGTACTCTTTGCTGAAAGGAAGTATAGGCTTTTTCAACAAGTAACCTGAAGAAGCGCTCTAGTTGGGGTACTGCTTTAAATAGTTGTTGCAGATGGTCATAGGAAAAGGCGAGAATCTCCGTTTCTTCCAGTGCCTCTATGTACAGAGTTCCGGGTTCGCCGGTAGTAAACAACTTATAATCGCTTAGCCACCAGTTGTTGATACCCAATTGTATGTTGTGTTCCTGACCATTTTCATCCACATAAAAAACCCTTGCACTCCCACTAAGTATAAAGTTTGTATATCGGTCAACATCACCTACACTACCTATAAACTGACCTTTTTTGAAAGTGCGGTGTGTCAGTAACCGAATAATAGCCTGCTCTTCTTCCTGCGTTAGCGCAATATAACGCCTGAAGTCTGCAAGTAACGGTGCCGTGTTTATTGACAGTTTCATACTTTAAGGACTAAGAAATTTATACTTACAGGATCAAATGTTTTTACGAAGAAGCCCAATGCTACAATATTTCTGTTTGTCATTTTGATAGATGCAATTAGTACGACTTAGGGATTATGTAAAAAGGATTGCGGACGCATACCAACAATCTCCTGAAAACTGTTACTGAAAGTGGGAACACTCTCATACCCTACCCGGTAAGCAGTCTCAGCTACGCTTGCTCCGGGAAGGCACAACAGCTCGAGGGCTTTAATCATACGCGCCACCTTCAGAAAGCCAGCAAAAGACATTCCCAATTCCTTTTGAAAAAGGCGGGATACAGTACGAGTCGACACACCGGCGTTTGCCGCCAAACTTTCAATGGATACCCGCTCAGATAAATCGGCCAGCGCAATGTTAAGCATGCGAAGAACCTGTGGATGCCGGGACGCAGGAAGCCGAAGCCCAATCGAAGTGCCTTGCAGGTCTGGAAGAATCAGCAGCAAAGTCTCCATAAAGGAGGCCTCCTCCCTGTCAGCTATAACTGTATTGGCCCACCTGGCTGTGTACACAATCATTTCTCTTAATAGGTCACTAACTTGGAAAACACTCAGTTCAGAATAAAAGGGAGAAGTATAGGTACTTTCCACCTCAAAATAAAGTGTCCGCAGAAACAGGTGGGGACTAGAAGAAGTAACCTGATGCACGGTTCCGGCCGGTATCCAAGCACAATGCCGTGTTGGAATCATAAAGCTGCCATTTTGGGTATAGAGTCGCGTAACTCCCTCCTCTGCGTAAAGCAATTGCCCTTTGCTATGTACATGCCATTCCGTGTGCAGGTCCACCGATCTTTTATGCAGAGAGATAGCCGCTTTCGCCGTGTCTTCCACGTAAGAGTCTGTCACAAAATTGGTTACTGGCACCGCTTGTCTCATAATGATAAGTAATTGGCGATAACGGATATCTTAGACAATTATACGCCTTTTATCTTTGCATCATGCTACATTCAAGAAAAAATTTCACACAGATAGCAGGGCTTTCCATCAAAAACAGCTATTCTCTCAAAATCCAGATTACTAAGCGTTTAGGATTTATACTACCATACTTATACTGCTTGTTTTTTCTGACTGGTTGCACAAAAGATATGGCGCCCCCAACTGAAGGGTATGTGCAGGTGGAGGGAGGCAGGATCTGGTACAAAATGGTGGGTAAAGGAACAGGCACTCCCCTGCTTATAATACATGGAGGACCTGGGAGCCGCAGTTGCGATGGCATACCTGTCTACGAAGTCCTCAGTGATGACAGACCTGTCATATTCTATGACCAACTTGGCTCTGGAAACTCTGACCGTCCTACTGACACTACCTTGTGGAAGCTTCCTCGGTTTGTAAACGAAATAACAGCGCTACGAAAGCATCTAAAGCTGGAGGAAGTACACATCCTTGGAAATTCCTGGGGAGCTGCTGTCGCTGTAGAGTATATGCTCACGAAAAAGCCATCTGGAGTCCGCTCACTTATTCTGTCAGGCCCACTAATCAGCACCCGAAAGTGGATGGAAGATGCGCAGATTCTACTAAGTCAAATGCCGGTCCATTTACAGGATACCATACGAAAGTATGAACAGTTGGAAATGTATGATGAACCCACCTACCAGGCAGCAACCGACTCGTTTTATGTTCGCCACCTTTCGCGGAAATGGGGACAGTTTACCGCTCCGATTACTTGTGATAACGCAGGAAAATTTAACGCCCAGGTTTACCGCCATATGTGGGGCCCTACGGAATTTAAAGCAACTGGCAACCTCAAAGACTTTGACAGATCAGCTCGCTTAAACGAGTTAAACCTACCTGTTCTTTTTGTGGCAGGCCAGTACGATGAAGCAAGGCCAGAGACGATGTATGAGTTTCAAAAGCGGGTTAAGGGGTCGCAGGTTGAGATTGTTGAAGACGCCGGCCATATGAAAACAGTAGATAACCCAATCGCATACATTAAAATATTGAGAAGCTTTCTTTTTTAAAATCGTTTTAAAAAAATAACCATTTATAATTATGAAAATAGCAATCATCGGCACCGGACGCATGGGCAAGGCCCTACTGAAAACGTTCTATAAGGCATACCCGGAACAAGTGTTATTTAGTGGTAGGGACACTGCCCGTGCGCAACAAACAATTGATGAGCTCCAAATAAACCTGAAGGCTACCCCACTGGCGGATGCTTTAAACGCTGACATTATTATCCCAACCCTTTGGTACAGGGATTTGCTGCCCTGGCTTGAAGAAAGAAAAGACATTTTGCGTGGCAAAATTTTGATTGACATAACCAATCCGTTTAATGAATCTTTCGATGACTTCACCACACCCTATGACACCTCTTCGGCAGAGGAAGTACAAAAGGTGATACCAGAGACAAAGGTTGTGGGCGCTTTCAAAAATACATACTGGGTTGTATTTGATCAACCTTTTCTACAAGGTATTAAAAGTGATCTGTATGTTACTTCCAATGATGCAGAGGCACTTGAAACTGCACTCAGAGTACTTCAACCGCTGCCGTTCAGGGTATTGGATGCAGGCAACCTGAAAAACAGCCGGACCATTGAAAGAATGACACTCCTATCTAGAGAACTTGCTTTAAAGGCTGGAAATTATCCACGTATTTCATTCAACTTGTGGGGCTTGGAGCATGACGGTCTTCCTGCGTAAAGCAAGTATGAACTAGCAAAGCAATTAGCGATTTTTCTGTTTTGTTTATGTCTTAGCAGAGGCCAAAGCGAAGCAGCTACAGTTACTGTATCAGGTAAAGGTGTTGCTGACAGAGCAGCAGAAAGCCATGGAACTGCTATACAATCAGGAACAAGTTGAAGACATTTTATAAACCTTATATACACATGAAGTTAGCTTTTATTTGGAATTGCCTGATTTCGGCGGCCTTCCTGGCGCTAGCACTCTTTTCTGGTTGTCAGAGTATAGGAAAACAGAACAAGACGCTCTTTGTCCCTACAAAGCTACCCGCAACACATCGGTACGCATTGCCTCCCAACACGACAGAACTACGAGTTCAGGTAGCAAGAGGTATTCATCTTAGTGGGCTTCTTTACAGGAGTCCTGCGAGTAGAGGATTGATCATATACTTTCAGGGCAACTCCAAAAACCTGCAAAACTTCCTCGATAATCACTTTATGGTGACGGGTTGGGGCTATGATGTACTGGTAACAGATTACCGCGGTTTTGGTACGTCGGAAGGGAAGCTGCGCGGCCAGGATCAGCTCTATGCAGATGCAGAAAAAGTATATGAACATGCCTTATGGCTGGGATATTCACCTGATGATATAATCTTGTACGGGTACTCCATGGGAACAGGGCTGGCTACACACTTGGCAAGTGTGAGTAAAGCGAAGGCCCTGGTGCTGGAGAGTCCTTATTCTTCAATAGGCGAGATTCCATGGATCGGGGAAAAAGCACCTTCTTACGAGCTAAACAGCAAAGTCAAAGCCAGGCGTGTCCACATCCCTACGCTGGTGGTGCACGGAGAGAATGATACAGTTATCCCAGCCGTACACGCCCAGGCAGTGTATGACAATCTGGCCACACCGCGAAAGCACCTTCACATCCTGAAAGCGGGAGGTCATGGTGACTTCAGAGGGACAGCAGAATACCAGCAGCTCGTCTCCAGCTTTTTAAGTGAAAAGATTCAGACAACTCCAATAACCCCAAAATAAGGTACAGTTCTAAAACAGCCTGTCAAACCAGTAAGAACTGTCTATAAAGACGATTCTGTTTTGAATAATACTTTAGTAAAGGGGCATAGAGCATGTCAGTCTTCTAATTTAATACAAGTATGAACTAGCAAAGCAATTAGCGATTTTCCTGTTTTAGGTGAGTTGAAAAACCAGAAACTATACTTAGGAAAGTGAAGGTACAAGTTCTACACATCTATAGTATTTGAATCACACTCCAGCTTAGATATTCGGAAACCTCCAGCGAATATATAATTCCTTAAAAAAAACCCTAGCACTGTTTTCTTAACCTGGTTCAACTTTTCGCAGAGGAGACTTCCCCAACTTTAAGTATGAGTTCGTGAAAGTCAATCTTTATCCTAGTAAATCAGGGAAAGAGTACGGCAGAATGTGCACCATACTAAAGTATAGCTGGTTTGTACAAAGGGGCTTTTATCCGAACAGAAGTATGTATTTATCTTATTTAAAAAAAATTTATTGAGCTTATGTCATTTGAATCTTTAAGCAAGCCCGCGCTACTGCTCATAGATATTCAGGAGGGTTTTAACGATAGCAGCTATTGGGGTGGAAACCGCAACAATCCCGTGGCGGAAACAAATGCCGCTGAGCTATTGGACCTCTGGAGAAAGAATGGGTTACCCTTTTTCCATGTTCAGCATTGCTCCACTAATCCTCATTCAAAACTTGCGGAAGGACAACCAGGCCATGCTTTTAAGGCTTTAGTCATGCCAAAGCCAGGAGAAATAATAATAAAAAAACAGGCAAACAGCGCATTTATAGGTACATGTCTTCACAAACTTCTCACTCAGGCAGGAATCGATGAAGTGGTTTTAGTAGGTTTAACAACAGATCACTGTATTTCTACAACTGCACGCATGGCTGCGAATATGGGATATACAACTATTGTAGTCTCTGATGCGACAGCAACATTCGACCGTTTGGACAGCAAGGGTAATCATTACAAGTCACAACTTATCCATGATATTTCTCTGGCTAGTTTGCATAAAGAGTTTGCCGAGATACTCACTACTCAAGATATTAAACAACGGTTGTCTAGTTCACTATCACTGCACAGAAAAAATATTCTTTTCCCCACTTATAACTAATAAACTCAAGTTGCTTGATAGTGCACGCGGTTAAAAAAAAAATCTGTTCAGCCAATTGCTACTGTACGTTTTAAAGTTTGCAGACTTAACCCATAACAGCCATGACACAACAGACCATTACAATATACTGCTTCATCCACGATTTTTTCCATGCCATCGGCAGAAAAGATGGCGACCACTGCAAAACTTTCTGATGCCGAGCTTTTGTCCACGGCGCTGCTGGCGGACCGCTATTTCCACGGCACCCTGTGCTCGGCCTGCAGCCTCAGCTGCTTGCCCTATTTGCCGCCCTAGCCCAGAGCCTTAAGGAGCTCATCGCTGGAATTGCAACGGTTTACTTTAGTTTTTTTTCAGGCAGCCATCATTTTATTGGGGAATAAATTATCATACTGGCAGGTGGTGAGATAACCTAATGCTGAGTGTCTTCTTTCCTTGTTGTATCAACCATTGATTTAGTAAAATACGACTAACCGGGCCTGTTGCCTAGTAGTAAACTTGTTATGGTAGACCAGCTCTGTTTTCAATGTCTTGAAGAAGTTCTCTGCCACCACGTTGTCCCAACAATTCCCCTTTCGACTCATGCTATGCACAACAGGCAAGTACTTTAATTACTCTCTGAAGGCACTACAGCCTTACAGAACGTCCCATTCAGAGTGGAACTGCAGGAATTGAGTTTCGACCTGATTATCACCGCCCTCTGGAAGGCATCCTACGTGGTCACTTCCGTCTCCATGGTCTCACTCAGAGCCAAGCCCACCACTTTCCGGTCGGCCAGGTCCAGCACCGCCGCCAGATATAGCCAACCTTCTCCAGTTTTGATGTATGTCAGGTAGGACAACCACTTCTAAGCCAGCCATTTTCAAAGAAGTCCCTGCTTAGGTGGTTGTTGGCCACAGCGAAGTCATGGTTAGTGTCCGTGATCTTCACCCGGTATTTCTTCCGCACTATGCTTCTGATTCGGTGCTTCCGCATCAGTCAGGCCACGCATGGGCAAGAGGCCTCAATACCTTGCTCCCGGAGCTCAAAGCTGATTCTGGGACTGCCGTAGCGGCACTTGCTTATCTCATAGACCTGCTGGATCTATGCCACTAGCTCCTGCTCTTTAACCTCCCTTAGCCCTACAGGACACCTTTTTCAAAAGTAGCAGCCGTATAAACTAACGACGGTCTCACTTGGAGAATAGAAGATCCGGACTTGATTGGGGAGATGCTGATGGCCTTTTTTAGAATGTCACGCTCCAGTTGCGCCTCCTATGGCTCCCTATGTAGCCGCCTGATCTCTTTCTGGTCTTCTGTCAGCTCCCCTACTGGCGGGGCAAATGATTGGGTCCGGTTACGCCACTTGTTCAGCCGCCCCGGATCCAGGCCCAGCTACTGGGCCACTCCCTTTACTGATCCTCTGGCGTAGGCAATCTGCTTAAAGGAATCGTAAAATACACGTTGGCTCATACACTAAATTGTAACAGTTTATAGATAACTCTTCAAAATCCCTTTAGTCAAAGGTAGCAAGTCCAGAAACTGCCAGAATCTTACGAGGCATAACGGTGATATTCTGTCTCAAAGTCTTCCTCCATCACTTTGTTACTGTTTCACCAGAGGCTTCACCACACTGTACGATGCCGAAGTGACTTTCAGAAAATACTGCCCCTGTGGGATCTTGTGCAGCTCCAATATCTGTGTTCCTGCCGGAAGTAGTTTTGTATAAAGCACCCGGCCGGTGACAGAGATTACCTGCACCAAGGCTTTTTCCGTGAGTAGCACGTACAGTCTTCCTGCAGTGGGGTTGGGGTATACGAAAAAGGGAGGAAGCGGCGTTTCACCCTCGCTGCCTGTAAGCGGCGCGACAGTCAGTGTTCCCTGCATATAGCGAAAGTTGTAGTTGTCATCGTCCCCCCCCGCCACTATGATCGGGTACTGCCCCACTGGGCTTTCTCCCGTGGCCTCTGTTGTGGCCGCCGGCCTGACGCGTAGGCTGTTCTCGGTGTCTGCCGCTACAAAGCCGCTATAGCTGAGCGCCAGCACCGGGTTGGGCGCACCAAAAGGCCTCGCCTGATCCATTGCCGTCACGGTAAGCTCTTTTTTTCCTATCACCACATCCAACTGCGCAACACCTGAGTGGTATTGCTCATCTCCAGCAACCGTGGCTTTCAGCCTGATCCTGCCGGCTTTCAGCGCCTCTAGCTGGTTGCCTTTCAGGCTGGCCTTTCCCGCAAAAGTCTCATTATCCTGTTCCACCACCAGATAAGTAACAGGTCCGTGCGCATCTGTCGTGGCCTCTAAGCTTATGGATGCGCCGTACACCAGGGTGACAGGCGCCACCTCTACTTTGTAGCTTGGCTTTTGCCGGTACTTGGCGATGAACACATCAGAGGCCAGCCCCTTGGCAGTGTGCACAGCCGGTAGTGACCCGGAGCGGTTAAAGTCAACCACACCGTAGAAGCCTCCGGCTATGCTGACGCCTGCAGCATC
The DNA here is from genome assembly GCF_058216375.1 of Pontibacter sp. GD7. Taxonomy (NCBI): domain Bacteria; kingdom Pseudomonadati; phylum Bacteroidota; class Cytophagia; order Cytophagales; family Hymenobacteraceae; genus Pontibacter; species Pontibacter sp. GD7. The sequence goes on from NZ_JBYZMP010000008.1 coordinate 137,001, forward strand.
GGTGACCACGGCATTCCCGTACTGTTCCGCTGCATCGCCGACCGTATTGACCCACAGCAGCCTTCCATCCGTTTTACGATAAGCGGCTAAAAAAGCGTCTCCTTTTCCAGCACTTGCCTGGACGATTGGAAGCTCGCCGGTATGCGGGCCGTTTGTCATCAGGTATCCTGTATGGTTAAAGTCTGCGCTCCCCTCAAAGTAACCGGTGGCGTATACTCGCTCCCCGTCCACGGCCAGCCCGTAGACGGCGCTGGTGCTGGCAGTACTCCCGCTCCCGCTGGCAAGGCTCTTCACCCACACCGCGTCCCCGTCCGTGGCATCCAGTTTGGCGATGATGCCGTCGGCGTCCCCTGGGTTGTCTACCCGGATGATGTTATTCCCGTCCTGCGTTAGAAGTTCGGCTAAATTTTCAAAGCTACCTCCCACATAAACTGCCTCTTCATCCAGCGCCAGGGCATAGCCATGCGTGAGGATCGTTCCTTCCCCCGCTCGCTTCACCCAGGCACTCTCTCCTGCAGGGCCATAGCTGGCGACAAACAGGCTCCTCCTTCCCCACAGGCTGTTGACAAGCTGTGTCTGTGTTCCGCCGATATTGAAGTTTGCCTGCCCTTGGAAAGATCCCGTAAGATAGACTCCTTGGGCATTGGCGGCAATCTGGCCGGACGCTGCGGACGCTGTACCACCAACCGAACGCAGCCACTGCATCTCACCGTTATTGCTGAGTTGTAGCAGGAAAACGTCTTCCAGGCCAGTGCTCTGCCGCAGGCGGTTCCCTTCCCACTTGATACTACCGGCATACGTGCCGGTCATGTACACCTGCTCCCCATAGGCTGCCACGCCTGTTCCATAGGTGTAATCTGCGAAGGTGTCTGCCGTAAGGGTCTTCACCCAGGCGGCGTTGCCGTCCGCCAGGCTGTATTTTGCCAAAAACGCATCCACGGGATACCCCGAAGGCGTTTCCATATTCACACTTACCTTCACCAGCGGACTGCCCCCGGGATTGAAGTCTACCTTCCCGGAAAACTGTCCGGTTACATAGAGGGACTCCCCGGCGACAGCGATCCCCGTGCCTACCACGTTTCCCGTACCCGTCAGCGGCTTTACCCACTGTACTTCCCCCTCTGGGTTGTACTTGGCCAGGTAGGCACTGTAACGCACAGCTGCGTCCGAATAAGCCTCGTCCGGTACGTGTGCCTCCACTGTCAGGTGCCCGAATACCGCGCTTCCCTGGAAAAAACCGGTCACATAGGTATTGCCCGCAGCATCCCTGGCCATGGCAGAGGCACTGTCGTACCCACCGGTGCCCCCTTCCCCATGTACGGTCCAGCGGTTGCTTTCCAGTTCCGGGTCATAGGCTGCCACAAAAAGATCGGCATTCTGCGGGCTGGTCTTCAGGGTAGTGCCTGCCGGGTTAAAATTCACCGTGCCGTTAAAATTTCCAGCGATGTGCAGTCCCACAGCGCTGACTGCAAGCGCCTGCGCTTTCTCGTTACCCGTACCGCCTATTGCCTTTACCCAGCTGACCTGGCCGCTAACAGCAGAAAAGTGGCTCACGAACAGGTCGGTGCCGCCATTGCTGGTCTTTGTCTGAACAGTAGACCCCGTGCCGAAGACAGCACTGCCGTAGAAGAAACCAGCCAGGTAAGCACCGCTGGCATCAGCAGCCAGGGCCTGATGGCTGGTATAGTCTATGTGCGTTTCCTCATGGTCTTGGCCGGCGATCATTTCCACCCAACGGAACGCGCCAGATGTGGCACTGTAGTCTATCAGGAAGATGTCCTGGCTTCTGCGGCTCGTCCTTGTGCCGGAAGGAAAAGTGGCTGTGCCGTTGAAGGTGGCTGCCAGGTAGAGGTGATCCCCGCTTAAGGCGAGTCGGTGGCCGTAGGAAGCGGCCTGTGAGGAAGTAGGCTGCACCACCCACTCGTTATGGCCATCGGCCGGTGCATACTTGGCCACAAAGGCGCTATTCCCTGTCGTGCTGCGTTCTGACGGGGTCCCACCGGGATTAAAATCCACCGTACCGAAAAAGTTACCTGTCAGAAAGACTGCTGTCGCGCTGGCTTCCAGATCGTAGCCGCGCCCGCCCCCGGTCGTATGTGATTTGAAGACCTTCGCCCACAGATTGGTCCCGGTGGCCGGGTGATAGGCCGCCAGAAACGGGGCTTCATACGCAGCTGAGGAGGATAAAATCATCGCTTCCCCTTCCGTGTTCATGTCCAGGCTGCCTTTGAAGTGCCCCGTGACAAAAACACCCTGGCTGTTCACCGCCAGGGCAGCGGCGCTGTTCTGGAAAAAATGGGCCAGTCCGGAAGGTGGGGCCATGGTGCTGACCCACCGGTTGTTCCCGTCCCCCTTGTCATACTTGGCCACAAAGAGATTCGCTCCGTTCACCGCCGTACGGGCGAGGGGGAAAGTACCTCCCCCGTTGAAGTCAACGGCACCCTCGTAGGAGCCGAACTCTCCGGCAAGGTATACGCCATCCCCTTCGCTGTCCACAGCCAGGCTGTAGGTGATCACTGTTCCTCCTATGAGTTGCCGTATCCACTGGAGCTGGCCGCTGCTGTTAAGCTTGGCAATGAATTTCTGATCGTAGCCTCCCTGGAGGACCTGCCCGCCCAAGTTGACCTGTCCGGTATAGGCGCCCAGCACATACACGTTTCCGTTTGCGTCCACGGATGTGGCTTTGATGTGATCATCACCGCCGGCTGTCCCGCCAGCAGTTCTGGTCCAAAGGTTCTCGGTACCCTGAGCCATGGCATAGAGGCTGTAAGAAAGGAGTAAGAGTGTAAGTATCAGCACTTTTTGCAGCTGTCGATGTAACTTCATAGTTTTACTTTTATAGCTTGATGAGACGCATTTAATGCAGCTTCTGACCACTGGATCAGCTAGACGTCCATAGGGTATCATAAGCTGCTTCATTGATGGTTTATAAGGAAGATGCGTAATCTTTTTATTCCCTTTATTGTAGAAGTGATGCCCAACCCTTCCTTTTTATAAGTAAAAAGGAAAGATGATTGGATAATCCTTCAACACTCCAGGTAACGGCTTACTATGTCAACTATTTTAGGGTCCCAGAGTATTCTATAATGGCCCAGGTCCTCAGGAGCCTCCAGTACAGCCCTTGGTATTGCCTTGCTTACCCTCAACGCATTTTGGTATGGTAGTATCTTATCCGTTTTGCTGTGAATAATAAGCAGGTTGTCAATGGGTAATCCCGTCAGAAGCTTACTGACCACCATTTCATCCACCTTCTCTTCAAACCTGCTCTCCATATACTTAAAGATCAGCATTTTCCCTTCTTGGTTAATTCTTATGTATTGGGTAAAATCACTGACGACATCTTCCATCTTATCCGGAGTAGTAAGCATGACTAGTTTACTAAGAGGGAAGTTACCAAGCTGAGCCAGCGCGTATGACGTGGCCGCGCTGCCAAATGAATGGGTAATTATGATTTTTATATTATGTTCCTGTACAAGCTTTCTGATAAGACGGGCAAATTGAAACAGATTTGTCTGTTTGCCTTCGCTCTGGCCATGAGCAGGCCCATCGAAAGAAAGAACTTGATAGCCTAATTGGTATAAAGGTTCTACAAAAGCACCAAGGCTGCCGGCATTACCTTCCCAGCCGTGAACCAGCAGGGCAGTCTTCCTACTAGATACCTCACCCCACTGGTAAGTTTGAATGCTGGTGTTCTCAAACTCCAACCATCCTTTCCTGGCTGTTTCAAGTACTTTTTTCTCTTGGGTCCTCATCTTCTTCCTATGTGGCGTAGAAAACAACGCAAAAGCCTTTATGGCGGCCCGTTTGGGAGCAGTAAGAAAGAGAAGGCGAAAATATTGCTGGTATAAGTATAACATAATCAGCAGCCTAATATTTTTTAGTATATTTTTCATACCGATTGGTATATTATAGTTGAAAAAAATTATGCTTTAATATTCCGCAGCAAAGTCACTACCTGCGCCAGGGCTGCATTCAGGTATTTCATGTTACCTGTGCTCTTGGTGATCATTACGCCGCCTTCAATTAAGCTGATCATAAGCGAAGCCACTTCAGAAGCATCGGTTTCATCTTTGATTTGGCCCTCCGCCATACCTTGTAGTACAAGACGCTGGATTCCCTTATCCCATCTACGGATTGCTTCATTAACTGCCTTATTTAAAACTGGATGTGTATCATCTACCTCAGGAGCAGTATTTACAATAGGGCAGCCGGTAGCAAGGTGCTGCCTCTTAAACGCCATTTCATAAAACTCCGGAAATACCATCAGCTTTTCCCATGGGCTTTGCTTTGCTTCCATGCGCTTACCGATGGTCATCGTAATCTGCTCCATGTTGTAGAGAAAAGCCTCTAAAGCAACTTCATCCTTGTTAGCAAAGTTGCCATAAATAGCACCCTTGGTGAGTCCCGTAGCCTCGGTCAGATCTGAGAGTGAAGTACCTGCATATCCCTTAGTATTAAAAATAGGAGCTGTTTTCTCAACTATAAATCTTCGAGTACGTTCTGCTTTGCTCATGATGTAAATATACCAATTGGTATCTTATTGCCCAAACTATTGCTCCCTAAAATTTTTATGGTAAAAGTGATGAGATGGGGCAAGCCTAACATGCTACAATTTTTAAAATATTTCTATTGAATTATGCCCACCAAAGCCAAAAGTGTTACTTAGTGCCACCTCCACTTTCCTCTCTATGGCCTTATTAAGAATTAAATTTACGTTTGCTGGAATTACCGGATTCAGTTCAGTTATTTTTATGGTAGGAGGTATAATATTCTCTTTTATAGAAAGCAGACAAGTGATGACCTCTATAGCTCCTGTTGCGCCCAAAAGGTGGCCTGTCATGGACTTGGTTGCCCCTATTACCATTTTTGTTTTAGCAGTTCCTGGTAGTGAAGCGATAGCCCTATCTCACTTATATCCCCAACCGGTGTGGAGGTAGCATGTGTACTGAAATAATCCATTTCGTGTATTGTAAGGCCTTCCTCTTTTAATGCCAGTTCCTTCGCTATTACTGCTCCTACGCCTTTAAGATGCATGGCAGTCATGTGATATGCATCTGAAACCATCGATGCTCCGGCTATTTATCAATAAATTTTGGCTCCCCGGCTTTTGCATACTCATACTCCTCTAGCACGATAGCTCCTGTCCCTTACCCCATCACCTAGCCGCTACGTTGTAATCAAAGGATCTGGAAGCAGTGGCTGAATCATTATATCCGATAGAATTTGTCTTAATAGCGCATAAACCACCTATGGTAGCCTGAGTAATGGGCCCCTTTGCCTTACCTGTAACAATAATTTCAGCTTGACCCCAGCGAATGTAGTTGAAGGAATTCCTGATGGCGGCATTGGAAGTGGCACAGGCTGAAATGATAGTGTAATTCACATATTACCATAGCGCATGGAGATCATATCTGATGCCATATTAGGAATTAATTTAGTAACAACCTTGGATTAGCTTCTCCATGGTCATACGCTTTTACCTGTTCCTCAAAAGTGGTCTTGCCCCCCTGCACCGACTCCCAGATAACACCTACATTAAAGGGAGAGAGCATCGGTAGATCAAAACTAGCATCCTATATCGCTTGATCTGAAGCAATCAGTGCATATTACGTAAAGAGATCAGTCCGCTTGATGTCTCCCTTCTCCAGAAAACCAGCCACATTGAAATCTTACAGCTCGCAGGCAAAACGAATATTGAACTTTTCGGCGTTAAACCTGGTGATCGGCCCTGCCACACTCTTGCCTTGAACAATATTGCTCCAGAAAAAAGCAATGTCATTACCCACAAGGGCTAAAACTCCAGGGCCTGTTACTACTTCTCTTTTACTCATAGGACTCATGACAATTAAAATTCATTCAATTCAAGCTTGTAAGTTTCTTACCAGAAGGGCCGTGCTACCGCCCCCGCCATTGCAGATGGCGGCAATACCCAGCTCGCCTTTCAGCTGTTTTAGAACATTAATTAGCGTAACCACGATGCGTGCACCAGATGCGCCGATAGGGTGTCCCAAGGCAACCGCTCCGCCGAATGGGTTTATCTTTTGAAGGGGAATGCCCAGTAGCTTTGCATTGGCTAAAATGACACTGGCATATGCCTCATTGATTTCAAAGTAGGAGATGTCTGCTACGGTAAGGTTGTTCCTTTTCAGTAGCTTCTCAATAGCCATTGCTGGGGAAGTACAGAACTCTTCTGGGGCCTGGGAGGCATCCTCAAAGTCTAATATCTCTACCATTGGCTTCGCTTTAAAATCATCCAGATTCTCCTCTGCTGCCAATAGTAGGACGGCGGCGCCATCGTTAAGGTTGGATGCATTAGCTGCAGTAATGGTGCCGCCTTGCTCAAAAACTGGTTTAAGCATTGGTATTCTGTCAAATTTAACCTTATAAATATCCTCATCATGATTTAGTACAATGGCTTCTCCTTTTGCATCCGTAACTTCTATGGGTGTTATTTCAGCCTTAAAGATTCCAGTCTCCGTAGCTGAAATGGCCTTTCTATAAGAGGCTATTGTGTATGTATCCTGCGCCTCTCTGGAAATATGGTGAAGGCGTACATTGTGCTCTGCTGCATTTCCCATATGGTAATCGTGATAGACATCCCAGAGCCCATCCTTGAGCAAGCCGTCAACCATAACGGGATGGCCCAGCTTATGGCCGATAAAGCGATTCTGCGGCAGGTAGAAAGGAACATTAGACATGCTCTCCATTCCACCGGCAATCACGACAGAGGCTTTACCCGCCATAATGGACATGGCACCAACAGTGATAGCTTTAATGCCTGAAGAACATACTTTATTGATGGTGGTCGCATCAGTTTCTACCGGCAGACCTCCTGCCAAAGCTGCCTGCCGTGCAGGCGCCTGCCCTAGATTCGCAGACAACACGTTACCCATATAGGCATGTTGAACTATCTCTGGCAAGATACCAGCCTTTTGTAAAACAGCTTTAATGACTAAACCTCCCAGATCGGTAGCTGTTAAGCCAGCCAGTTTTCCGCCAAAAGCTCCGACAGGAGTACGCAAGGCTTCTATAACAAATGCTTTTTTCATAGTCGTAGATTTTCAATTATTAGTGAGATGCCCTGCCCTACACCAATGCACATGGTGGCAAGGCCATATCGTTTCTTTTGCACTGCCAACTCGTATGCCAAGGCACCCGTTATTCTTGTACCAGAGCAACCCAATGGGTGTCCGATAGCTAAAGCACCGCCGTTCACATTCACTTTTGTGGGGTCAATCTCTAACTCCCTTATGCAAACTAGTGCCTGCGCAGCAAAAGCTTCATTTATTTCTGTTAGATCCAGATCATTTACCCTTAGATGTGCCTGAGAAAGAGCCTTTAGAGAAGCTGGAATTGGCCCTGTACCCATAAGATTTGGATGGACACCGGACAATGCAAAAGATACTATTCTTGCCAAAGGTTGTAGTTGTAGTTGCTTTACTATGCTTCCAGAGGCAAGCAACAGCGTACAAGCGCCATCATTTAGTCCAGAAGAGTTGCCTGCTGTGACCGTGCCCATGTTATGAAATACCGGTTTCAACACAGCTAATTTTTCAATGCTTGTATCTTGTCTGGGCGCTTCATCATTTATCACGATCTCTGAGATCTGAGCTCTGGACTTAACTTCTATTGGAATGATCTGCGACTTATACTTTCCGGCCGCTAATGCCTGGAAATATCTTTGATGTGACTGCAACGCAAATGCATCCTGCTCTTCTCTGGTGACTTTATATTTTTCAGCAATTAATTCCGCTGTTTCGCCCATCTGAAGAGCTTCATAGCTCTTCAGGAACTTTGGGTTCACAAAGCGCCAGCCGAAAGTGGTGTCCGCCACTGTTGCAGTTCTTTGGTAAGGCGTCTCTGGTTTTGAGAGCACAAGAGGTGCTCTTGTCATACTTTCTACCCCTCCGCAGATGATTAAGTCTCCATAACCGCTGCCAATCCTCAGGAAGCCATCTACTATGGCCTGCATCCCTGATCCGCAAAGCCTGTTAACAGTTACACCCGGCACAGAATCGGGTAAACCGGCCATGAGCGCTGAAAGTCGCGCTATGTTTCGATTGTCTTCCCCGGCCTGATTGGCGCATCCTATTATCACATCATCAATAAGATACTGGGGAACTTCAGGATAACGCTTCAGCAAGCCATAAATACTGGCTGTTAGTAAATCATCTGGTCTGCTGGAAGCAAGCTTACCTCCATACTTGCCGATGGGAGTCCTGACAGCATCGATTAGATAAACATCTTTCATTTTATACCTATCAGTATATTCTATTGGTAAAAAATTAATCTCATAAAAAGATCAGTTAATTAATGCAGCTTAGAGCTTTGTTAATGAACATCAGAAAACATCGTAACAGACTCTGGTATTAAAACTTACCATCTTATTATAATACTAACTAACACCTTCTGCAACTTGAATGAAAGTATTCACTATTTAGGCACAAAATAATACCGTTCGGTATAATTATCAAATACATTTTAGTTTTGTTTAGTAAGGGTTAATAAATCAAGTAGTTGATTAAGTTAAATAATTCTGTTGAAGCTGGAATAACCATTTAAAATTAAACACATACAAGATTTACAGCAGAATTCCCTTATGCGTAATTTAATAGGAGTACCCAGCGTATCTTTAAAAGTATTAATAAGTTGAAACACAATAACATTACCGAATCAAACAATTATGACCTATTAGAATCAATTTTAGTGTGTACATAAATAATTTATTAGGTTTTGACTGTGATAATGTAAGTCCTATCTTATCTTGTTTGACTCACCTATATCCTGTAGCCTGAATATAATCTCTGATTTCTTCTATAGTGATTCGCACTTTGTCATAGGAACTTACTTTTAAATCCCAACCTGTATCCGTTTTCTCTTGTAGTAAATCTGTTATTCTCACATGTTTTCTGTACTAGACTCCAGAAAACATGTGAGAATCTTGGTTTCGTCGTTCTTATCAGGAATAAACCTGAAGTCGTTGGTCACTCAGTGCTGTTGTCATGGAAAGAAAGAATTGCTTTGCTGACTGTCTGTAGTGTAGTTGCAATGTCCTATATCAGAATTTGTACTTCTATTTTATCTTTTAGAAGGATAAGCGTATCTCTACAGCCAGTAATGAGCTCTAGTCCCCTAGCGGTATACTGGTTAACGTTTCTGATGTCGTCTTTTATTATTTCAATAAATAGCTGATCGGCATTAACTTTAAGTTCCTCCAAGAGCTGATTGTTGAAATCAATTACAGTAACATTAAACCCGAATATTGCTAGAGGAACACTTTGTAGCCCATGTCCAGCTCCGAGATAAATCGCATTTTTCGTTAATAATGAGAAGATAGAATGATCTTCCAGAAACAGTGAAATATACGTTGCAAGGTTTCGAAGTCACCAGTCATCTAAGAATAGAAGTTACCAGGGTGTCTGTCATAGTAATCATTAATTGTCATAGATATATTCAGTTGGATTTCTACATTTCCAAAAAATGCAAGGGGGAATAAGAGGAAGCATAATTGTGAATCTGAAGAGTGATTCAATCTTGAACTTGCTCCAGTTACCATTCAATTTCAGCCTTTTCAGGTGCGTTCCAGTAAATGCCTGTTTTGAAACTACTCTCTATCATTGCCAAAATACTGGCAGCTGATTCTTCCTGAGAAAGCGGTGCATTCTTATTAGCTGCCGTTAATTTTGTTCTCACCCAACCTGGATGCACGGTTGCCACAGTGTGTTTGCCCCGCAGTCTATTAGCCAAAATCTTTGAATACATATTCAGTGCAGCTTTGGACATTCTGTACGCCACGGAATCAGCATCCGTACATACTGCCAAGGAACCCATCTTAGAAGAAATATTTATAATACTAGCCTCTTCATTTAAGCAGGCTAGTATTTCCTCCGTGAAGAAAACGGTTCCGGTAACATTAGTCTCAAATGTTTCACGAAATGATTTTTCATCCGGTAGCAACGTATCTAAATCCGGCCCGATTGCAGCATTATTCAGCAAGATGTCAATCTTGGTCCCCTTATTATAAAGATACTCACCTACATGCCTAATGCTAGCCATGTCAGCTAAATTCAGTGGTAGCATCTCAAGGTTTGTATGAATGAGCCCTGCAGCTTCTCCTGTCCTACTAGTGCCGAATACGCGGTACCCCTTTTCCAGTAAAAGGTTTGCAAGGGCAAATCCTATCCCTCTGCTAATTCCAGTAATTAAAACTGTTTTGTTCATAATATTTTTGATTATTTTAATTTTGAAAATTGGTGTTAAGGCTGATCATTTAATTCTCTCCCGAGAGGAATTACTGTTGAATGAGCCAGCACAAATTAATTACACTACATTAGCAATTCAAGTATATGTGGAACGTCCCACGTCTGTCTAAAAGACGTTCGGATGCCTTTCAAGTAAAGTTGATTGTTTATCGGCTACTCCATAGCAACTCTCGTTGCCAAAGAGCCAAGAATCGAACGTTTATTTGCCGGCACCAATAGACGCCAGTGAGGTTGCCATACCAGTCCATGAAAAAGCCATAATCTAAGTGGGCCGTAAAGATCATGCCCAGAAAAGCGGTATCATGCTTAGCGCCAAGAGCCTGGCCGCAAAACCCGCCAACAAGAGCAAAGACCCGAAGAACTGCAATAATATGACCAGCAGGACTATGATCCAGTGAAGACCTGCTTTTTGGATAAGGTAGTCCATGGTTCCTTCGAATCAGTAGTCCCCGAACCAGCCTAGTAATGAATGGCAGCCGGTTAGTAAATGACAACAAATAAGGTTAATAGAAGCAATAGTCCTGAAATATGAGCTTCAGGCTTTAAAATGGTCATTAGTTTTTTCATAAGCTTTCATATTTGTTATGACGACAAATATGAAAGCTTATGAGCGCACAAAAAATGAACTGGATTAAGAATTCGCATCTCACGGCAAGGCACCTACTTATTTTCAGAACCTAGTTCTAATTCCTAGGCTACTATTGCTATACCTCAGCAAAGCTATTTCCCCACCCTTCTTTCTTATTGAACTGGTTTATATTCTAAACCCCTGCGCACGCACATCTTTGTAAATGTAAAATCTAGTGCATCTCCATTACGCTCAGGCGCAGGCGGCAGAATCACGAAAGCAAACAAAAAGCATATGAAAAAATTAATAGCAATAGCAGGATTGTGCCTGAACGCCCATTTGGCTTCCGCGCAAAACATACCTGCGGAGGTCATGGCGGGCACGCGCTACGCCTACTATCAGCATGGCATCAGTAGACAGCTAGATACAACTTACAATATTGGCTGGGTACATGTATCCAGCATGTTAGTAAGCTATGATTATCGGGGGTTTCATGGTTATGAGCAACCTGTCAGAAGCGTGCCCCATGAACTGATTAGCTAGTTTTACCTAATTAAAACTTTATCCAAATCCTTTAATATTCAGCTGTGCGCATTTTATACAAAAGCCTCTGATGTCAAGGGTTCAATTGCTCTTCAGTTTCTGACACGGTGAGAGGGCTAGACCTTACTCATCAAGCCTAGAGTAAACGTATCTTAATTGAACGGATTTCAGGGATTCGCCCTGTTTGTATACAGGTCTAAATTTAGTAAGCTCCTCCATATAACTCTAGGGTCCAGGCGATTTCTAGTTTTAGCCGCAGTGCCCACCAAAGAAGTAGCCAACAGATCCGCCTTGATTTGGAAGGGCGAAGGGTGCAGTACGGTCTAGCTCTTATGCAAGACCAGTTCGGTCCTTCCCCAGAAATATTGCCAGACATAGGCCTGTTTATCAGAACAGAACTGCACTAAAGATCCCGGTGTGCCTTCCGCTCACTGAGCACAATGCGCTTTTTTATTTTGCTTAAGAACTCAGCGGACATGCCCAAATATGAAGCAATATGCTTCTGTGAGATCTTATGGTCCATTTCAGGATATTTTGCCCGAAAGTCCAGATACCGTTGCTCGGCATCCTGACTGAGGTTTGACAGCACCCTTTTCTGAAAGGAAGCATAGGACTTCTGAATCAGTAGCCTAAAGAACCTTTCCATCTTAGGTACCCTTTCATACAGTTGCTGTAAGTGCTCGTGCGAGAAAGCCAGTACATGCGTGTTTTCTAAAGCCTCCACATACAACTCGCTAGGCTGCTGACTTATGAAACTGACATAATCACTCACCCACCAATTGCTTAAACCTAATTGAAGGTTATGCTCATGCCCATTGTTGTCTACATAGAATTCCCTAGCACTACCGCTTACTATGAAATTGGTAAACTTTTCTACTTCCCCCAAAAGACTGATAAACTGCCCCCTTTGAAACGTGCGTGGAGTAACCTGCTGTAAAACAAGCAACTCTTCTTCGCCTGAAAGATCAATGTAGCGCTTAAAATTCAACAAGAGTGCATCTGTATTTATACTTGGTTTCATAGTCGAGCTACTTTTGCTAATTCAAATACATAAATATGATAATATTCTGCGAAAAAAACGAATATTATCTTCTGGTTTTGAGATCTCTAACACTACCCTTTCCCAAAAGAATTATATGCGTAATTACAGCACGCCACAAGGAGTGACGACCTGCAACAGACGGGGATGTAAAACGTTTCCACGACCACTAGTTAGGAAACTCTTTTCACCTGCCAGATGCAGACTATTCTGGCCATGAGGACCCCAAAATAGCACCATCCTTAGCATGCCTTTTCGCCAGTATCTTTCTTATCTGAATATTTTACTATCAATTCCTGCAAAACACGTTTATCCTGTACATAGGCTAATACCTTTTCCATTAATATGTTTTCCACAATCAATTGTTTTCGGAATCTATTGTTGTGATAAACGACCAAAAGATATATAAACCACAAAATAGGGATCAGTGAAAAAAGAACTACCAGTAATGAAGGGTTACTCTTTTTAAGAATAAATCCAGAATAAGTCACAAACAATATGAAGATGTGAAACCAATAGATGATTTGATAAAAGCCGCCTCTTTTCGGAAGAAGACTATTGTCTATCTCACTCTTCACCAACCATTTTACACGTTTCCGACCCAATTTATGTGTCAGTTCCCTATAATGAAGCATCAGGTTCTCCCAACCGATGTAAGGGCGATGATCTCTTTCAATAACTATAAGTATATAGGAGGTGATCCTGATTGCACTCAACAGCCTGTTTGCCGTAAAAAGGAGGTTGAAACACAGAATGAAGGTTATGAACGCGGGTATATAAGGGAAATAATCAACGGCCCCAAAATTGATCGCAGCCAAACTTACCGTCACGATTAGGACCGGACGCTCGAAAATATATCTTTTGTCATTATCTGCTTCTATGCGCAGGTTTTCATATTCTAGACTATAGTAATCCATATGATTCCTTCCCTAACTATTAGTACGAAATTGCACAAAGGAAAGCGTGCAGATGCAATAAAACTATCCGTTTCATACCAATACGTTAGCGGCTTGACAAGAATACAATAAAGATAAAACGCCTAAATAACTCAAGTTGCGTAATACTTCACTCCGTTTAACAAAAAAAAATCTGTTCTGCCAGTGGCTTCTGTACGTTTTAAAGTTTGCAGACTTAACTCGTAACAGCCATGACAGAACAGACCATTACAATATACTGCTTTATCGACGATTTCTTCCGTGCCATCGGCAGAAAAGACGACGCCCACTGCAAAATCTCCGACGCAGAGCTCCTGACCACGGCACTGCTCTCGGCCCGCTTCTTCTACGGCAACCTTCACTCGGCCTACGGCTACATGCAGGCCCACCACGGGGTGAAGAAGATCGACAAGTCGGGCTTCGTGCGCCGCCTGCACGGCCTGCAGCCCCAGCTGCTTGCCCTGTTTGCCGCCCTGTCCCAGAGCCTCAAGGAGCTCAACACCTCCTCAAGTTACCTGATCGACTCCTTTCCCGTGGCCGTGTGCGACAACATCCGCATCGCCCGTTCCCATTTGCTCCAGGGGGAGGCCTACCGGGGCAAGTGCCAAAGCAAGCGGCGCTACTTCTACGGCTTCCGCGTCCAGGTCGTCACCACCATGATGCGCAGGTCTGGGCGAAGCGCAATCTGAGATTCACGCTCAGGGCCAGGCGACATAGGCATGGATCAGAAAATCGACTACATGCACAAATCAATCCCGTGGAGACTGGCTTTGTGTAGAAGCTGGAGCACTGCAAGTATAGCAGTGTGATAACATGTAGTGACTAAAGGTTTTATTGACGATTGGTGCGGCATAAAAAGATGACCTGCGACAAAATTCACAAATGCTGTTCCAGTACTTTCCTGAAATTCGATCTGCTACCGGAAAGGCCTATCACACTTTGGTAATACTGCTCTTGCACGGGCACAAACTGCTTGGCTTCCCAGGCTTCGGTCCAGGCGAGTTTTAGCTGCACAATGGCTTCCAGATTATTGCTTTGAGCCTGTAGTAGCACCTTCAGCAGCTTTTTCTGGTGGCGGGCAGGCATAGATGCTTTGCACACCACTGGCCCCTGCGGAATGTTCTCTGACCGCCACAGCAACGTTACATCTTCTCCTTTCAGCTTACCACTTGCCAACAGCTTTTCGTACTCACCGGTACCAAGCGCTGCCACATCGGAGGTGCCGTCTACTACTTCCTGCAGTGCAAGGGCATGACTGTTCAGGAATGACACCTCCTTCAGCTGCTGCTCCGGGTTAAGAATGCCCAGCGAGCCCAGGTACAACCTTGGAATCAAATTGCCAGAAGTGGAATGTCTGCCGGCAAACACCATCGTATACGCCTCTGGTTTTTCACGCAAGTCTTCTATGGAGCGAATGCCGGATTTTTTACTGGCAATCAAGCACGAGGTATAGCCATTGGCCACATCAGCCGGAACTTCCAAAGCCGCCAAGGGTACTATGGGAGTTACAGGATCCGTCTGCAGCAACAGATAGCCAAAGGTATTCATCACTGCGACGTCAGCCTCACCCTTCCGCATGCCAGCTACCAGTTCTCCTACTGTAGAGTAACTTTTCAGGTGTAGCTTTGCACCCAGAGCGTTGGCCATTGCTTGGGCGATAGGCTGAATATTACCTAACCGATCGTTGTCGCCATAGGGGTAGGTAGCCACCTCCAATTGCTTCTTTAGCTCCGGGTGAAAAACAAACGCATCAGCTGCCGATGCAGCTAGCAGATATAGCAGGGGAATCAGAAAAAGTGCTTATTCATAGTTAATTACGGAATAAAAATAGAGGATTTGTACAGTAGCAAATATAATAGAAAAAGCCATAACTGCTGTCAGCTCTGTACCAGAAACGTAGGAAAATGCAAAGCTTGCCTTGCGCTTTAACTATGTTTGTTCCTTTGCAACTGGAGTGGGTGAACCTACAGTTATTTTCTACGCTGGCTCGAACTTACAGCTTGTGCTTTTTCATTTCCACTCAGCGATACTTTCAGCATAAATAGCAGTATGATCTACAAGCTCGCACTTGCAGGTAAAACCAAGTACTTCTCCTTAACCGAACCTAACATTCCTACCCCTTGGAAACAGCGAAACCCCAGCTCCTTCAGGATTATCAACTTTGTCCACTTCCGGGAGCACGCATCCAATTGGCAGGCTGCTTATCCCCTAAGGCAAGAAGGTCCAGAAGCCTACCAAACCCACTGGCATTCGTACTGACTCAGCCATCTGGCTGTTTTTACGCTGCTTAGGTACGTGTGAAAGTTGGCCATACTTGTTGCGTTCATCGGCTGGATTAGGTAAGCATCCGCATGCTGCAATGCCCCCAATCGCGAGAAAGGGCCACAGATTAGAAAGGAACACCCACCACTCTGCTACGACTACGCCTATATGTTCCTTCCCGAGGAGAAGGTTCTGATCGTGAACTGGTAGCTTTAAATGAACAAATAGGCTCCTATCCTCAGATAATTTTCCACAGCAGCCAAATCCCTGTTGAAATGGTTCGATAATTCCACCCTTTGGTCTACCATAGTATAAAAGCCGCTTCACGTTAAATGGAGCGGCTTTTTGGTTCGATATTTTTAACCGAAGGGGAGACTTATCGAACTTTTCAGGAATCTGGCAGCAACAGCTCACAAACATAAGCTTCTGTCTACAACGAAACACTATAAGTATCAATTAAGATATTTTAGCACCTCAAAATGTACTAAAAAGTAGAGTCACTAATTAGTCTTCGCTTTTGGGCATCCTATCTGTTTCGCCTTCATTTGCAGATAAACTCCTTTTACCTTTTTTCGAAGCGATTTTAAGGGCCTCCTGATGCTCTTTCCTTTCCTTGAACTCTTTCTGGCGCTGCTTCTTTTGTTGGTCTCTTGCTCTAGTACTCATGCTCTAAGTTAATTTCCTTCCAATTCTAATCCCTATAATAACCTTATTTATACGCTTCGACAAAAAGAAATTACATGCTGCATAAGGGATAGTAAAATGGAGTTTCTTAATTGGGATGTAGGTAACCCAAAACTTATGATGAGGAAATACCTAATTCAATAAGTTATTCTTCAGTTATGGTTATACTGGCTTCTAAAGCTGCCAAATCCCTGTGGAAATGGTTCGATACTTCCATCCTTCGGTCTACACAGTTAAAAAGCAGCTCCATTTAATGTGGAGCTGCTTTTTTGGTTCGCTAATTCTTCCCCTCCGGTTCACTCCCACCTCTGCCTTAGTCAAACTTCTGCACTAAGCTGTATAACGTAAGGTATTCAAAGCTGCACCGCATTACAGCCAGGAGCCTGCATATCAAACAGAAAAGTGGTATCTTGGGATCTAGAACGATTTTCCATGGTCAGGTCTGAATCAGGTGCTTAGCCTTAGCCTGCCGACTTCAAACCTTTCGTGCTTCATGCAGTTTTCCTTTAATATCTTCCTGATTGTTTTTTCACTTGGCGCTGCCCAGGCGTTGGTGCTGAGCCTCCTGATTCTGCTTAGACGTCCACAGAAAATACACAGCTACTACCTCGGCTTTTTGCTGCTCATCTTCTCGCTGGGCAGCCTCAAAATCATTCTACAGGAGATCCAACCTGGCTTTCTGGATGACTTCCGTTTTCCCTTGGCCTACCAGTTTGCCTCCGGCCCTTTGCTCTATCTTTTCGTAAAAAATCTGCTTTATAAAGAAACGCAGCCGCTTAGCAAGGTCGCGCCTCACTTTATACCCGTGCTGCTGATAGACGTGGCGTACCGCTCGGGCTTCCATTGGTTTGGCTTCGGGAATAGTGACAGCACTATCCAGATTATCAACTTCTCAACCAACATCGCCGCGACTGTTAGCTATGTGATCTACGCCTTGCTTGCGCTGAGGGTATGGTACAGTTACAGGGCAAACACAGCCAGAAAGCTGACCGTTTCCACGCAACGCGCCCTGTTCTGGTCAAAGGCGATGATCCTAGTGGATGCCGCTTCCACAGGGACAACTGTTGCTTACATCCTTCTCACCCTGTACAATGGCGGGTTTGAAATAGGGCCGATCAAAACATACTATATCCCTTATGTGGCCCTGACGCTGTACGTGTACTTCCTGTGCTACATGTGCTATCTGCTCCCTGAAATAGAGATCCTTTCTCCAGTACTTAAGGAGCAAGGCACGAACTTCTCTACTCACGCTCATGTCAAGACAACTGAGCTTATCCGGCAGGGGCTTGAGCGGGAGTCCTTGTTCACCGACCCGGAGATAAGTTTGCAGAAGCTATCCTCTACTCTGCAGATACCTGCCCGGGATTTATCTGCGGCGATAAACCAGGGCTTGGGCCAAAACTTCAATGACCTCATCAACTCATACCGGGTAGCGTATTTCAAGGAACTGTTGATGCGCGAGGAAAACACGAGCTACTCCATTGAGGGTTTGGCGTATGAGGCAGGCTTCAAGTCTAAGGCCTCCTTTTATAGGGCCTTCAAGAAGGAAACAGGAAAGACCCCGCTACAGTACCAGCGGGAAAGAGAGAAAAAGCCGGTTGAATAGGTCTCAGATACTGTATTTGAGACGTTGAGACCATTTTTATTCTTCATTTTTGCCTCAGATCAAACCTATTCCACTATGAGTAAACTAAAAAACGGGCTAAGCTTCATTCTAGCAATAATTATACAGTTTGGGGCAGTTGCCTTACCGCTAAGGCACGCTGACCAGACCATAAAAATTACTGTAGCAATCAAAAACAACTCTTCAGATTCTATACATTTAGGAACATTCCCTGGCGCAGTTGACAAAGCCGGACAGGTTAGATTTGAGATACCTCTGGAGACTGCCAGATATGTAAAATTAAAGGTAAAGGACACAGAAATCTTATTGTTTGCTGAACCCCGAAAAGACATTTTTATTTCCTTTGATGAAAGAAATATTGACGGCTCCATACAGTTCAAAGGAAAGAATGCCGCAGTTAATGCGTTCCTGTATAAGCAGCGTGATATCAGTCAAAGCTTCAACCAGTACTTCAACAGCCAAATCAATACTTATCTTTCGAAACTACCGGAGAAGCAATTCGTCGCTAAAATGGATTCGCTGCAGGAAGGCTTCTTAGCCCCGTTGGATAAATTGTTAAAGGACCGGCCAAACGTAAGCAAGACCTTCTTAAGAGAGTACAGAACAGACATTAAGCTAACCTTCCTGTCCTTCCTGGCTGATTACCCGCTCATACACCAAAAGAACACAGGCAAAACTGTAGAGCTCAGTCAAAGTTCTCAGGACCGGCTAGATGCCGTTAACCTTAACGACCCTTCATTACATAAGTATGATGGATTTAAGGGTTTACTCAAAAATTACCTCTACACAGAGATCGGTAAGGAACTGACAAATAAGAACTATGTAGAAAGCGACAACCAAAGGCTGGACGCAGGGTTCACCGTCATCAGGAGGGCCTTCACCAACCAGGAAGTATACGATAAGGTACTCCACGGCTTTCTCCTGAACCACATCGAGAACCTCGGTGTCAAGAACATTGAAGACAACGTAGCTGATTTCAACGAGCTGTGCCAGAACAACTCCTTCAAAGAAGAGATAAACACCCTATATCAAGAGGCTCTCAAAAAACGGCAAGGCCACCTGATCAGGACCTATAAAGAAGTGGACGGCTATAAGCTGGATGCGCACATTTTCCTGCCTGACTCGCTGGAAAAGGATAAAAAAAACCCAGTCATAGCTATGTTCCATGGGGGCAGCTTTTATGAGGGAAAACCAGACTGGTTCTTCTCTACCTGCGAACTGTATGCGAAGCTGGGCTGGGTGGCCGTGGCTGTGGAATACAGAGTGGCCAACAGGCACGGCAACCTGCTGCCGGACGCCATCGCTGACGGCAAGTCCCTTGTGCGGTACCTAAGAGCAAACGCTGAGGAACTCCACATCGACACCTCAAAGGTCATGGCAACGGGCAACTCCGCAGGAGCCACTATCGCCCTGGCGCTGGCAACACTCGACGGCAGGCTGGATGAGCCGACCGAGAGCAAACGTATCAGCTCCCGGCCCAACGCCGTCATGGCTAACGCCGCGCTGGCTGACCTGACCGGAAGTGGACACAATTGGTGGCACAGGCACTACAGCGCCGAGTTCATTGAGGCTGTTTCACCGCTGCACCAGGTAAGAGAAGGCCTCCCTCCCATGCTGCTCGTTCACGGAAGCAAGGACAACGCCGTAGACATCAGCTCCGTCCGGCAGTTTGCCGAGGAGGCAAACGAGCTGGGCAGCCAGGTAGCGTTTTATGAGCTGCAAGGAGCCCCGCACATGATCTGGCGCATACCTTACTTCTCCCGTCAGGTGGAAAAACACAGGCAGGAGTTCATTGAGAAGCTAGGCTGGAAATGAGCCAATGAACGCTGGAGTTTCTAAATTATGACAAAGTCGACTAAGCATAAACTCCTCCAGAAGGGCCAAATCAATGTGGAAAAGATTCGATAATTCCATCCTACGGGCTACAATACAAACATTAAAAAACCGCTTATTTCGATAAATAAGAGGTTTTTTAATTTCCAGAGTAACAGAAAGGATTCTTTGAACTGTTATACGCTACTTTTTCCTTAAACTTCCTGCTTCCATGTTTAGTACTTTCCAAGGAAGACAAGAAGTAATCGGCACATCTACCCTGAAACAAACACGTTTCACTTTACCACTGGCCTCTTCTGATTGCTCAAGGTTCATGTAACTGTGATCATCCGCATGTATGCCTGATGCATCAATTACTGCGCCTTGCATCAACCATACGTTGATGCTCTTGCTTCATTTGCTCGTGCTCCTGCATCATCTTGTCGTGCTCGCTCTTCATGCGCTCATGCTCTTCTTTCATCTGTGCGAACTGACTCTGCTGTTGCTCCTGAGTAAGATTTGATTGTTCCGGATTATCGATAAAGGAGCCATGCTTTTCTATGATACTGCCGTGCTCTTTCAAGATGGCAGCATGTTTATCAATCATCTGCTGGTGTTGTTGTTTAATGCTGTCAAGAGCCTGCTGGTTCTCATTCTGAAAAAGACCCGCGTTTTCGGTTAGCCACTGCTGATGCTCTTCTTCCATCTGACTGTGGGTGTTTTCCATTTCCTCGTGAATCTGCTCCATTTGCTGGTGCTCTTTACGAAGGGACTGTAACTCAGTTTCATCTATCGCATTTTGCTCTGATGAATTGCAGCTGTATAATAAGCTGACAAAAAAGAGGAAGTAGATTTTCAGTTTCATAAGCTCTTCTATGTTTTTTTAATTGGGAACGTGAGGGCAATAGAAAAGTTATACTTAACACTTTAAGCAATAGCAGCCTGCAGCAGGAGCACTTTCAAAAAGATGTACCTATACTTAGGGTATAAAGGCTGCGCTTACAATCAAGAATCAGTTAGTTTAATTTTATACTAATAAAAAGACCTGCCATAACATGACAGGTCTTTCCAATGTCTAACTTAAAATTGTTCGGGTAAAATATTTTTTACTTCACACTAGCCTTCACATTCCTGAACAGTAGTATTCCCACTACAAATACCAGCAACACACTCAGCAATAGCTTATACAAACCTGTGTATACTGTAGTATAATCAGGCAAACTGACGAAGCTGTGCTTTGGCTCTTTGGCATAATCTGCATTGGTAAAGTTCACCTGCTTAAACAGGAACGGGTAGTAAAACTCCCTGAGTGAATCGTGATGCTGGGTGGCACTTTGTAAGAAGCCCACATAAGACGGCAAATCAGATCCGGCCATGGCGTTGAAGATGGTCTGAACATTTACAGGCACTGACCACACATTCAGCTGCTCCACCAGCTGATGCCGCGCCTGCATCCCATGCTGGTAATCACGGGTAAGGTCTGCTACGGCCACATCCCCCAAATGATGAAATGCATAGTACCAGCGCCACACAAAACGTACTTTAATTTCTGTAGTGTCGGTGTATTGTGGGTAAAGGGCGAAGAACTTATCCATGGTTTCGCGCTTAGGTTTATCCCAGCCACCATGCACCACTTCCCGCTGCTTAATCGTAAGCTCCAGCGCCTGCGGCATAGGCTTCTTCACGGCTACATATACGTTCAATAAAGCAGGTATAATAATGGTCAGCATCAGCCATACACCCAGCAGCGTAACGGCATTAAATGCGGAGTTTTTCTGTAGGGCCGCTACTAAAAAGGCCACCCCAAACCAGAAAAGGCAGTACAGCACCACAACACCCAGCCACAGCACTACACGCGTATCCGGCATCACCTGCCCCCATACCATAGCCACAACTGATAACAGCAAGGCTAAGCCTAACACCAGCATCATCCGGAAGGTCAGCTTCGCGCTTACTATTAAAGGCAGAGTAATGGGCTGCGATAATAATAAAGGAAGTGTACCCTGCTCTTTTTCTGCAGATAGGATATTGAAACACAACCCGATGATAAGCAACGGGAACAAGTATACCAGCACAAAGGCCAGGTCGAAATTGCCCGACAGCACTTTCAGTGGGTTGATGTTCTCGGTATCGTAAAGCTGCGACTGCAGGTTGAGCAGACGGAGCTTGATGTAATACGGGTTCACGTCGCGTTGCCCCAAGGACAGGCTGGCCCAGGAATCAGGGTGGTTGATGGCGAAGGTAGAGTGGTAGTACCCAATGTCACCGGCGTCTGTACCCTCAGGGTATTTGGCTTTGAGTTCCTGAATGTTCTTCTTCGTAAGTACATCCAGAGCAGCGATGTTTTCCCGTTGCCGGTTTATTTCGGTAGTGCCATAGTATATACCATATAGACCTGCAAAAAGTGTAAGTAGGGTCAGGATCAACAGCCCTTTATCAGCTCTGAAATTGAGCCATTCATACTTTAACAGTATCCAGAATTTCTTCATCGCTTAAGCTACTTTAGTTTTTTCGATCAGCTTCATACCCACTGTACATACCAGTACCAGCCACATGAACAAGGAAATTAAAGACACTAAATGGTTGCCAAGGGCCCATCCGGCTGTGGGTGTTTCATACACAAAAGGCTGAAATTCCTTCCAGGTGTCGGAGCTCAGGCGCGTTTCCTTATCTCCATACTTTAATCGGGTGGACTGTATGTGAGTCAACCCTTGGGCTAGGTTATAACGGTACTGCTCTGCCTCATTCTGAAAATGCACATAGTGGTTAAAGTCGGCACCGGCCATACCCATAGACAAGTGACGCACAGATAGGTATGGATTTAAGAAGCCAGCATATTCTGAAATGCGGTTCTGCTTACGAAAAATTTCTATCAGCTTATTGAAGTGCTCCTGGTATACCTTTGTGCTGTGCTCCTCACCTACCGCCATGCGTATGCCATCGAAATTAACCGGCAGCTCTTCTACAGTGGCTACTTTATACTTCTCCAGCAGCTCTATTTTCAGCTTCTCCGTCCGTTCATCCTGTCCGCTGCTGTGCCCGTCTATACCTTTGGCTACCTCTTCGTGCACGTCTGCATCCATCTGCGCTTTGGTTGGAGTGGTATATAGTGTCGAGCCCAGGTTTGCGGAGGCTTTAGGTATGATGATGCAGCAGAGAATCCAGACACCCAGCAGGGTAACCAGTGCCGTGCTCGAGCGCAAATGCAGTGCCGATACCACCACAGACAGTACAATAAATATAAAGAAGTATGCCAGGTAAAAGCTGATAAACAGCAGTAACCTCAGTAGTATATCTCCACTTAAATCAAAACCGCCTTTGCCAAACAGCAGCACACTAGCCAGTACCAAAGCCGGCGTTACCACCAGCGCCACCACTTTACTGTAACCGGCAATCTTTGCCCAGGCCACCTGCCGCAACGACGTTCCCTGGCTTAGCAGGATTTTCAGTGTGCCTGTTTCCTTTTCCTGGGTAAAAGCCCCGAAGCAGAGGAAAATAATAAGCAACGGTATCAGCATTTGTAGCACGAAGGCTACCGTCATCTCACCAAAACGAATGAGCGAAGAGGATTGCTGGGCTTGACTGAAGTTGGCGCTGTTCTGCCTGTGCGCTTCCATGTACACAGAGGCACCGGTATAGGAGTCCATGCCGAAATCTAGAAAGCTGATGCTGGACTTTGGTCGGAAAGCATAGGAACCGTAGTGCGCCATGCGGTGCGGGTGTCGGGCTTCAGCGTTGGCAAACTGGTCGTTTACTGTCTGTTGTGCCGCCTCACGCTCCTCTTGCAAGGTGCTGTAGCTATGCAGGCCCACCACCGTAGCTGCCAGCAAAAGCAGCAGCACCATAGTGCTGAGCACAACAAAGCGGTTGTCGCGGAGGGTGCTGATGAATTCTTTCTGTGCTATACTTTTAACCATCGCTAAATGTGCATGTAGTTAAGGTATAGTTTCTCTAGTTCATTAGCGTTAAGCGCAGCAGTTGATAGCACATCCACCAGCTCACCTTCGCGCATGATGCCTACCCGTGTACCTACTTCCTTTGCCCGGAAAATGTCATGCGTTGCCATAAAAATAGCTGTACCCTGGTCACTCAGCTTCAGTAACAAATCAGAAAACTCGTTGCTGGCTTTAGGGTCGAGGCCGGAGGTAGGCTCATCGAGCAACAGTACCTTGGCATGCTTTGCTACTGCGATAGCGATACCAACTTTCTGGCGCATGCCTTTGGAGTAGCCCCCTACCCTGCGCTTAGCGGCTTCGGCTGGCAAGCCCGCCTGCAACAGGTAATCCATCAGCTCCTGCTCGTTATAGTTGTAGCCAGCAAGACTGCTGAAAAGTGCCAGGTTTTCCAGCCCCGTCAAGTTCGGGTATAGCATCACATTTTCTGGAATGTAGGCTAGAAACTCCTTCACCTTCGTGACGTTGGTAGCCACCTCCAGACCATTGATATAGGCGGCTCCTGAAGTTGGTTGTAAGAAACCCAGAAAGAGGTTAATAGTGGTGGACTTTCCGGCACCGTTCTGTCCTAGCAGACAGAAAATCTCGCCTGCCCCAATCTGTAGGTTTAAGTCGTGCAGCGCCAGTTTATCCTGGTACTGCTTGCAAAGCTTGCGGGCTTCTAAAACGTATTCCATTTCTTTGATGATTTTGGTTGAAGAATTTCAAGAGTAAACTGTCTGGCAGTCTCCGCTGGTGCGAGCTTGCAGCTCGTGCCTTGCATATTGATTCTTCCAATGAATTAACATTACTCAGAGAAAGCAGAATGCGCTGGTACGAGCTACAAGTTCGTACCAGCGCATTCCTCTAAAAAGTATAGCCGATGCTAGCCAGGAAATTTCGTGGCGCTCCCGGGCTGACACGGAAGTGGTCGTAACCACCCACAAAGTACCTTTCGTCCAGAAGGTTGTTCATATTCAGGTTGAACTTGAACTTATTTATGTTATAGAAAAGTGCTGCGTCTATAGTTGTGTAAGACGGCCAGAAATCCCAGAACAACTCACCGGTATTCACCCTTCTTGCTTGATTCTCCATGCGGCGTTTGCTTACATGGTGCCCACCAAATGCAAAACCAAGACCACGCAGAGCTGGCAGATCAAAAGTATACTTGGCCCATAATCCCGAGCTGTGCTTCGGAGCGTTTGGAAGCTGCATTCCATTTTCGGCTGCTACACTTGCCTGCATCACCTCAGTATCATTATAAGCATAGTTAAAGTTCAGGCTAACGGTTGAACTCAGGTTACCAGACAACTCAATTTCCGCACCCTGCGAACGAGCTCTGCCGTTCTGTTTGTAGATTGGGTTGCCATCAGCTGTAAACTGTTCTGTTGGCACCAGCATGTTCAGCTTCTCAATCTGGTAAAAAGAGAGCGTGGCAAATAGGCCTTTATTAAAGAACTCACCTTTCAAACCTGTCTCTACCTGATAGCTGCTCTCATTCTCAAACGGTTCTTGGCTGCCATAGCGATTCGGGAACTTAATAAACTCCGGCTTCAGCGGTTTAAAGCCCTGGCTGTAGCTCGCAAAATAGTTCAGGTTATCCAGCAGCGAATAAGTTATGCCCAGGCGGGGCAAAATCACGTTCTGCACAATTTGCTCCTCTCCATCCCCATAATCGCGCTCATCGCTAAACATCTCGTAACGCAAACCTGCCAGCACACTCAGTCTATCCGTCATTTCCATCTGGTCCTGCACGTAAATACCCGTGGTGTTGTATACTGCATTTATATAATCGATGAAGAACTGCGGTGTTGGGCGGCGGATGTACTTGGTAGCATCCTTCAGCTCGTAAACCGGTTTGTTAAGGTCCAGCGTTAACGGTACAACTTTGCCATCTACTAATCTCTGGCGTGCCTCCCAGGTAGTACTGCTTTTATCTGTGTCGAATTCGATATAATCGGCTCCAAGGGCAATTTTATGCTTTATATTGCCGGTATTGGCATTCAGTGCAAAGTAGCCCGAGAAGCTGTTGGTATACTCCTCTGCCACACGCTCATAATAGCGCAGGTTCATGATGGTGTTGGCAGGGGCATCGGCATAGGTGTTCAGTGTACGGTGCTCCTTCAGGTCTTCTGAGTAAGTAAATTTCAGGTAAGAGGCGTTAAAGGAAAGCCAGTCTGTAAACTTGTGGTTCAGGGAAGCATTCAGGTAGAAATCATTTACCTTAAAATGGTCGTTAGGCTGGTTCAGCGCAAAAGAAAAAGGGAGTGCAAACAAATCACCGCCACGCACCACCAGGCCACGGTCAAGGTAACCGTTAAAATTGCTGTAAACCATCTCGGCGTTTATAGTGGTCTTATCAGTTGGCAGGAAGGTTACGGTTGGTGCAATGATAACAGCTTTATTGTCAATTACGTCACGGAAGGTTTCCGTGTCTTCGTAGCTGAAGTTGAGGCGGTAAAGCATGGATTTATCCTCATTAAGAGGGCCCGTAAAGTCCAGCGCTGTACGCACTGTATTAAAACTACCCACTGAGAAACTCACTGCTTTTTTGTTTTCGTCTAATGGCTTTTTGGTTACCAAATTAATGGTACCGCCCGGGTTTACATCCCCAAACAAAGCTGCCCCCGGACCTTTTAGTACCTCCACGCGTTCGATGTTGGCTGTAAGTGGTACCCGGAAAAAGCCGTTGCCATAGCTATACCCAGAGCGCATGCCATTCAATAAGCGGAAACCACTCTCGTATCCGTTACGGAAGCCGCGAACGGTCATGTCATCGTAGTGTGAGTATAGGTTTACGCCGGCAATGTTCTTCACTACGTCCGTCAGGCGGTAAGCTTGCTGGTCATCCATCAACTCCTTGGTCACGGTAGAGATGGTCTGCGGCACATCTATCACCAGGCTGGCAGTCTTAGTTCCAATAAAGCTGTACTCGCTTTTATAAGAGGTTTCTTTGCGGCCCAGTACCTCAACCTCCTGCAGGGCGCTGCTACTGGCTGTAAGACTGATGTTAAGTGATACGGAAGGAGCATCTGCGGTTAAAACCACCTCACGCTTTTCCTCTTTAAAACCTAGTCCCCTGGCTACTACGGTATGGCTGCCCAAGGGAAGGTTTAGTAAGGTATAACCCCCATTTGAACCTGTAACAGATGCAAAGTTGCCTTGAGTTAACGCAATCGTAATTCCATCTGCAGGACGGCCATCAGATGTCTTTAAGGTTCCGCTGATGCTGCCGGTATTTTGTGCAGTGGCAGCTAATTGAGTTACTATAAAAAGTATAAGTAGAAGAAGCTTCTTCATTTGTATAGATATAAAATGCCTGCTTGTGTACCGCTATCAGCCACACAAATAATATTGAATAAGAAATTGATTAAAGTATAGAGAAAAGGCAGGCAATACACCTATGATGCTGAATTCTAAGGCATAGCCACGCATAAGTTTATACTTACAGCTAAACCTGCTAGCGCACAAGTATAAATATACATGCAAGGCAGCTGCTTAGCAGTACCCGCTTCAGTATCAAAATAGTTGTTAACAAATAGAAATTATACCTGCCTAAGCCATGGGCGGTCCGCGCAGGTAGGTGTTATTGGGATAAGTAAATTTCCAGGCAAAGCTGTAGGGTTGCACATAGCAAGCCTCTACTGGATCAAATTTTAGTTCAAATGAAAATGATGGTGAAGTGAAATCACCATTATACAGGTTATCTACGTGGCAATGCTGGTGCTTCGTGCTTAACTTAAAGTCAGATGTTGACCTGGTATCTTCAGTATGTTTGTGCTTATGCAAAGCCAATACCGCTGCCTCTGGTGCCAAAATTCTAGCGAATAGCACCAGTAGTAACAAAGCGATATATACACGAACACTGTTCACCTTACCGTATTTGAACTTTCCTCAGGTTTAATAAGGAGGCAAAGATATTAACATACAATCAAGTTGCAATATATAGGCGTCTAATAATTGTTGATAATTCCTAATACTCAATTAGTAACTATAAGCAGGTTACTAAAAAGCTATTTACAGCCGCCAAATCCCTGTGGAAATGGTTCGATAATCCCATCCTTTGGTCTACCAGAAAGCCGCTTTAGGAAACTAGAGCGGCTTTTTTATTGCTTTGCGTGCACATCAATCGTTACTTTTCACGCCTTGTAGGCTTCAAACTGCACTTATTTTATATAAATTATCGACTACTCCACCTTCTACTAGTATTCCTTGTAAACTAAAGCCGGTATTACTTAAATGTATACCTAATAATTTCTGTGCTTCTAAACCAACTTCACATACTTCTTTAACTTCTTCCCTACCCCACCAAACCAAGCCTAACCGAAGCTGCACTCCCACTCCTATTCAGCAACATTTGCAGTTCCCACACGTCAAACTAATTGACACACAAATTATTGACTTAACTCATTGGTTATGCGCTTAGTACTTTTACTTTTAATAGCCTTTCTTTTTAGCATACCAAGCTTTGCACAATACCCCGAAGAAAAAGCTGAAGACAAGCCAACCCTTAAACTGGGCGGTGCACTGCGTTTCAACTATAACCTATCCACCTGGAAAGAGGACCAACTGGAACGTGGCGGCGACTTCGGCTATGACATCTTCCGGATAAATGCGGAGGCAGCTTACAAAGGCATTAAGTTAAACGCAGAGTATCGCTTTTACTCGCAGGAGTTTGGTGGTGGTATGCTAAAGCAGGGTTGGTTCCAGTACGACTTTTCGGAAGGTTCTCAGATACAGGTTGGCCTTAACCAGGTGCCTTTCGGTATACAGCAGTACAACTCCAACAACTGGTTCTTTAACATGACCTATTACGTAGGCTTTGAAGACGATCACGACATGGGTATAAAGTATATCCGCGACACGGGCCGGTGGAAATGGCAGGCAGCCTACTATAAAAGCGCCGAGGACCTGGTGTTCAGTTCTGCAGAGGCCAGCCCCAACCGTTACTCCTACGACATAACAGGCCGCAACAAAGAAAACAACCAACTTGACTTTAAACTGGTGAGAAGGCTGGATGATAGCCTTGCCCATGAGTTGGGTTTCTCGCTGCAGGGTGGCCTGCTCTATAACCTGGATACCGAAGAGAACGGGAATAAGTATGCAGCTGCCGTACACTATGAGTATAAAACTGCTAACAGCCCCTGGAACGTTAAGCTGCAGGCCATGCTCTACCGCATCAACCCCGAATACGCTGCCGGCAACGATCTGAATTTTGTAGAGATGGGTGCTTACGGGGCCAACTATAATGTCGCTAACAAAGGTGAAATTTATACTTTAGGATTAGCCTACAACATTCCTGTGGAAACCCGCCTGCTGCAGGGCATTACCGTGTACAACAACTATGGCTATTACAACAAGCGGGTAAGTGGCTTCGAGAACTCGCATATGAACGTGTTGGGTGCACTATGGACGGCAGGCCCCATGTACATCTACACCGACGCTGCCTTTGGGTATAACCAACCCTGGCTTGGCCCTGAGTGGACAAACGCTTTTACTGCAGGCACCGAAGGGGACACCGACTGGCACATGCGCTTTAACATCAACTTCGGATATTATTTCTGATATAAACGATTCATTTAATGAGCAAAGTAGCAAGAAGTGATACAAAGAAGTCTTTAGGCCTGGAGGTAAATGGCCCCGTGTTCTGGACTTCTATAGTTATACTTATCATCATCATTACGCTGGTGCTTATCTTCAGGGAGGGCGCAGAGGCGTTCTTCAGCGAAGCACAGGCTTCCGTTACCTCCAGTATGGGGTGGCTGTTTATACTTAGTGTAAATATCTTCGTTATCTTCTGTCTGTACATGGCCTTTGGCAAATTCGGTCACCTTCGGCTAGGCGGAAAAGATGCCAAGCCGGAGTTTAGCACTTCTTCCTGGTTTGCCATGCTCTTCAGCGCAGGTATGGGTATTGGTTTGCTTTTCTGGAGTATAGCCGAGCCGATCAACCATTTCCAGACACCGCCTTTAGGGGAGCCGGGTACACCTTCCGCTGCCAGGCAAGCCATGAACTTTACTTTCCTGCACTGGGGCTTTCATGCCTGGGCCATTTATGCGCTGGTGGGACTGTCGCTGGCATACTTTACCTATAGCCGCAAACTACCCTTAACCGTCCGCTCCGTTTTCTACCCTTTCCTGGGCGAGCGTATTCATGGGCTCATTGGTGATATCATTGATATTCTGGCGGTGCTGGCAACACTTTTCGGTTTGGCAACATCGCTGGGGCTTGGTGTGAAACAAGTAGCTGCCGGTCTTAACCACGTTTTCCCGGCCATCGACAGCGACGTGTATACCCAGATCATGCTCATTGGCGGCATCACGGCCATTGCCACCATATCGGTAGTAACGGGAGTTGATAAGGGGGTACGCATTCTGAGCGAGTGGAACATCCGTATTGCCCTGGTGATCTTGCTGGCGGTACTGTTCTTAGGTCCGACGGTTTTTATACTTGGCTCGTATGTGCAGAACACCGGCTCTTACTTAGGCAACTTCCTGCAGCTCTCCTTCTGGAACGAAGCCTACTCTACCCGAAACTGGCAAGGCGGCTGGACGGTATTCTACTGGGCCTGGTGGATTTCATGGGCGCCATTCGTGGGCATTTTTATTGCGCGGGTCTCCAAAGGGCGTACCATACGGGAATTTATACTTGGCGTGCTGATCGTGCCTTCGCTTCTCTCTTTCCTGTGGATGACGGTGTTCGGGAGCACAGCCCTGCGTGAAGTGTTGGCCGGCGAAACAGCAGTAGCAGAGGCCGTGGCTGCAGACATATCTACGGCTCTGTTCGTCTTCTTTGAGCAGCTGCCTTTTTCTACTGTTCTTTCAATTATAGGGATCATACTTGTGGCTGGCTTCTTTGTCACTTCTTCCGATTCCGGCTCGCTGGTAGTGGATAGTCTAACTTCCGGCGGCAGAGCCGATTCACCGGTTGGGATACGCGTTTTCTGGGCAGTCGCAGAAGGAGCCATTGCGGCGGTGCTGCTGCTTGGCGGGGGCTTGCAGGCTTTGCAAACGGCAGTAATTATCACAGGACTTCCGTTTGCGCTGATCCTGCTCTCGATGTGCTATAGTTTGTACCGGGGCTTAAGCGAAGAGTTAGCAGAAGAGAACAAACTAGGCAAGGCTCAGCAACGCAAGGCTTATCAGGAACTGGTGGCCGAAGTGATGGCCAAACGTGCCGTGAAGCATGAAGAAAAGACACCTGTTGAAAGAAGAGACAATCCACCAACCAATCCAAAGCCATGATTGCAATAGATTCTATGATGGTCTGCCTGGACCTGAGCGATATTGACGAGACGCTGGTTCGTTTTACCCGTTCCGTTTGCGAGCGCCTGCCCGTTAAAAAAGTATACTTTGTGCACAACATCAAAACCACAGAACTCAGCGACGATTTCCGGGAGTACTTTGGTGATGTGAACATCAGCGATGAAATAGAAGGCAATATAGCAGACATTGTGGCGGAGCATTTTGCCAACTGTACAGATCACGAAATACTGGTTAGCGAAGAGCCGAACACTGAAGTTATACTTGCCGACCTGGTAAAACGCTATAATGTAAAACTGACGCTGCTGGGCAAGCGCATGAGCGACAAAAGCACAGGCGCATTGGGCACTAAATTACTTCGCATACTGCCCTGCAGTGTACTGGTTTTTCCGGAAACTGCTCGCTTCAACATTGCCAATATCCTTACACCTATCGATTTCTCAGACGCCTCGCTGCATGCCTTGCACTTAAGTAGCAGCCTGGCAGAACAGTTGGGGCTCAGCCTGGATATCCTGCATGTGTATAAACTTCCAACACAATTCTTCCCGCTTATTTCGGAAGAGAAAGCTATCCGGAAGGCCGAAGAAGTTGTGAAGGGAAAATTTGCTGATCTGCAGAAGCGGCACAACGAGATCGCAGGTATACCTTATACTCTGGTTCGTGCCGCCGGCAAAACGGTTGCTGAGCGTATTGCCATGCAGCTACAGAAAGGGAAGTATGACCTGCTGGTAGTAGGCCTGAAAGGACATAATCCTATCCCATCACTAAGCCTGGGCAGCGTACCTACAGAGCTTTATAACATGGATTTAGATATCCCGATCTGGCTGGTGTATTCTGAGGAAGTGATCAAGTAAAATTTCATACTTCACTTACTGTTTTAAATAAGTCAAAACCATACCGCAAGTTTAGCGACAGCGTAACTTGTGGTTGTGCATGATGCCAGTTTGTAAAGGCTTTCTGCGAGAGCAGAAAATACGCGTTTGGTAAGTCTATACTTCAGCAGATTTATAATTTACTATACTTACTGGCGCAAGTGTTAAGCGCAGCGTCACTTGTGTCTGTGTATGATGGCAAGTCTTCAGACTTGAGATAGTATAAAGTAAGGATTACGGAAGTCTGAAGACTTCCTGCTATTGTATATCACAAGTGACGCTGCGCTTAACACTTGCGCTAGAGTAGGAGCAGACGCATACTATAAGTGTTTATACTCTATCGTTTTTGCTAAAGTATAAAGGATAGCCCAAGTCATCGTAGTTCTTGCTTTTTTAAAGCAAAGCAGTTACAAACTGCTGCCATACCTAACCACCAGTTACCGCTGCGCTCAAACTGGCGGTATAAGTGGAGTTCGCTGCTTGTAGCCAGAAGCTATACTTCCCCGGTAGCCCTTACCAGGTTAGTGATACCAGTTACAACCATATCCACGCCGATGGCACCTACGAAAAAGCCGTTGATGCGCAGGAGCAACTCCATGTTCTTGTCAAAAGCGGTTTGAACCCTTTTGGAACGCATGCCACGACGAATCTGCTTCAGCCCCATAATTACCAGGAAATTGATCAGCATGATTAGTACCAGCGATAGTATACCCTGCCAAAGCACCAGCTGGTCAGCCATAAGAATTGTAAGTGAAATAGTACCCGCGCCAACCATAAACGGCAAAGCTATTTCCGAAGCCAAGTCATGCAGGTCGCCTTTGATCTGAATAAAAGCCTTTTTGCCCTGTACAATAAAGATGTAAGCCAGCGAGAACAACACAATGCCACCGAATATCCTGAACGATTCAAAATTTATACGGAATACCTTCTGGAACACCACGTCTCCGAAAAGCAGGAAAACCATAAAAATGGAAAAGGAAATAAGTGAAGCTTTCAGAAACACGGCCCTGAAATCGGCATCAGAAAGATCTCCCATTATTGGTTTCAGGTAAAGAAATAGGGCAAAAGGGTTCAGCATTACCAAAAAACTAAAAATTGCTGCTATCATAGATATCGTTTTTTTACAAGGGTACTTTCGGGTAATTCCCGACTTCGGTTTCTTTTCCGCTTCTGTTGTTTACGAGCCTGCTGGGGCGGTTCTGTTGTGCTACTTCGTGTGCCTTTTTCAGGGCCTGCTCTTCGTCTTCAAACGCCTCAATCAGGTTCTTTTCATGGTCCAGCACGCACCACTGTTTCTTTTCATCGTTCCACTCCACCCGGTAAGTTCTTACCTGAGCCTTGTTCCGAAGCAAATCAAGTATAACCTTCCCATCACTCTGGTTTCCGTCGGGGTATGGCATGGGAAGCAGTGCAAAGAAGACGTAGTACAACGAAAAGTACGTGAACTGGTAGGTAATGATGCCAGGCTCCAGCATTTCGTGCTCGATCAGGTAGACTACTGCCAGTGCTGCAAGTGTGTTAAAAATAGCACCACCTGAGAAGATAAGGATGTTGGCAAAACGCTTGTTCCGTTTCAAATTATCGAAGGTGCAGAGGCCGTACCAGAAGTAGTACTTTCGCACCTCCAGCATGCCCACTCGAAACAATACATCACCGGACCCGACTGTTACTTTTATATTCCTACCGCCCATCAGCCAGGCAAAGAACACATGCCCCGCCTCGTGCACAAAGGAGATGATTGGAAGTACGAGGAAAAACGCTAGGAAAAACTTTGGGATGTCATTTATTCCGAACATACCCTTTGTGTACGGTTCTAAAGAAGTCGGATTCGATTTATGAATGAAATTTATTTGAAGGTGGCAAAAACGGAAATGCGGTATAACCATTATTTATAACTACACCGTGAAACTGCACTATGAGGCCAACGAATAGGGATTTAATTTTTTTGGGTTATACAGGGGTTAGTTCTCGTTTTAAATTTTAAACATTAACTTTGTTACAGGAAACAAAAACGAACATGCTTCACTTCTTTTTTAATCAACCTGATACGGTTTACGCGCTGCAAACTGCGCGGGAACTAACCTCCACCGACATTCAGAAACTCGAATGGTTATTCGGCAACGCCACTCTAAAACAGGAAACTGTGCTGAGTGGCTTTTTTGTTGGTCCTCGTGCCGCCATGATTACCCCCTGGAGCACCAACGCCGTGGAGATCACCCAGAACATGGGCATTGAGGGAATCATCCGGATAGAGGAGTTTAAGATAGTAGCAGAAGACTTCACAGATTTTGACCCGATGCTTTCGCAGAAGTATAAGGGCCTGGATCAGGACATCTACAATATTCATATTCAGCCGGAGCCTGTGAAGACTGTTACGGATATTGCCGCTTACAACAAACAGGAAGGCCTGTCGCTGAGCAATGATGAAGTGGAGTACCTGAATAACCTTTCCGAAAGATTGGGAAGGCCATTGACCGACTCCGAAGTATTCGGCTTTTCGCAGGTGAACTCGGAGCATTGCCGCCACAAGATCTTCAATGGCAAGTTTGTGATCGATGGTGAGGAGAAACCGGTTTCCCTTTTCAAGCTGATCCGCAAAACATCCGAAGCCAACCCGAACGACATTGTATCTGCCTATAAAGATAACGTGGCCTTTGTAAAAGGGCCGGTAGTGCAGCAGTTTGCCCCAAAACGTGCCGACATTCCTGACTTTTACCAAATAACCGATTTCGAGTCTGTTATCTCGATCAAAGCAGAGACGCATAACTTCCCGACTACTGTGGAGCCTTTCAACGGTGCCGCTACCGGTTCCGGGGGAGAGATCAGGGACAGGCTGGCTGGTGGACAGGGAGCGTTGCCATTGGCAGGTACTGCTGTTTACATGACGGCTTTGTCGCGCCTGGAGAAAGACCGCCCATGGGAGCAGGCTACACAGGAACGCAACTGGCTATACCAAACGCCAATGGATATCCTGATCAAAGCCTCTAACGGTGCGACTGATTTCGGTAACAAGTTTGGGCAGCCTTTAATCACGGGTTCTGTTTTGACTTTCGAGCACGATGAGAAAGCAGATGCGATTGATACCCCAAGAAAACTGGGCTATGATAAAGTGATCATGCTGGCTGGTGGGGTTGGCTACGGCAAAGCAAGCCAGGCGCAGAAAGGCCATCCGAAAGCCGGAGATAAGATCGTTATACTTGGCGGCGAGAATTACCGCATTGGTATGGGCGGTGCAGCCGTGTCTTCAGCCGACACAGGTGAGCATGGCACAGGTATAGAATTGAATGCGATTCAGCGCTCTAACCCGGAGATGCAGAAACGTGCCGCTAACGCCATCCGCGGCATGGTGGAGAGTGAGCATAATCCTATCGTTTCTATCCACGACCACGGTGCAGGCGGCCACTTAAACTGCCTTTCGGAGTTAGTGGAAGAAACCGGTGGTAAAATAGACTTGGATAAACTGCCTGTCGGCGACCCTACCCTATCTGCCAAAGAGATCATCGGTAACGAGTCGCAGGAGCGTATGGGACTGGTGATCGGCGAAAAGGATATTGATACCCTGCAGAAAATAGCGGACCGTGAGCGTGCCCCGATGTATACTGTAGGCGACGTGACCGGCGACCACCGCTTTACATTTGAGTCCTGCACCACTGGCGAGAAACCGATGGACCTGGAGCTAAGCGACATGTTCGGAAGTTCGCCTAAAATGGTGATGGCCGACAAGACGGTAGAAAGAAACTACCAGCCGGTAACTTACGATAAAGACCAACTTTATACTTACCTGGAGCAGGTGCTGCAGTT
Source organism: Pontibacter sp. GD7 (assembly GCF_058216375.1). Taxonomy (NCBI): domain Bacteria; kingdom Pseudomonadati; phylum Bacteroidota; class Cytophagia; order Cytophagales; family Hymenobacteraceae; genus Pontibacter; species Pontibacter sp. GD7. The sequence goes on from NZ_JBYZMP010000008.1 coordinate 172,597, forward strand.
AGAAGCCGTAGCCTGTAAAGATTGGCTAACGAATAAAGTTGACCGTTGTGTAGGTGGCCGCGTGGCGAAACAGCAATGTGCCGGTCCGCTGCAACTGCCTTTAAACAACTGCGGTGTGATGGCGCTTGATTTCCAGGGCAAGGAAGGTGTGGCTACTTCTGTGGGCCATGCTCCTGTTTCTGCCCTGATCGATCCAGCAGCAGGTAGCCGCAATGCTATCGGCGAGTCATTATCAAACATCGTTTGGGCTCCTTTGAAAGATGGTCTGAAGAGTGTTTCGCTTTCTGCCAACTGGATGTGGGCTTCCAAGAACGAAGGTGAAGATGCTCGTTTATACAAAGCTGTAGAAGCCTGTTCTGATTTTGCTATCGCGCTGGGCATCAACATTCCGACTGGTAAAGACTCGCTTTCGATGAAGCAGAAATATAAGGATGAGGATGTGATTGCACCAGGCACGGTGATCATCTCGGCGGCAGGCAACTGCAGCAACGTCCGCCAGGTGGTGGAACCGGTGTTGCAGCGCAATGGCGGTAACATCTACTACATCAACCTGTCCAACGACAACTATAAATTAGGCGGTTCTTCGTTTGCGCAGATCGTGAATAAGATAGGCAACGAAACACCGGATATTACCGATGCCAGCTTGTTCAAGAATGCTTTCAATACGCTGCAAGGCCTGATCAAAGAAGGTAAAATAGAAGCGGGCCATGACATTGGTAGCGGCGGATTGATCACTACTCTACTGGAAATGTGCTTTGCAGATAACAACCTGGGCGCAAGTATAGACCTGACGTCGCTGGGCGAAGCGGATAGTATAAAAGTGCTGTTCTCTGAAAACATAGGTGTTGTGTTCCAGGCTTCTGCAGACGTGGAAGAAACTCTGAAAGCGAACAAGGTGCCATACCACAAGATTGGTACGGCTACATCTTCTGCAACCCTTGAGTTAAAGAACGGTGAAGAATCTTACAGCTTTGACATTGCACAGTTACGCGATACCTGGTTTAAAACTTCTTACTTGCTGGATATCAAACAAAGCGGTGCGGCAAGTGCGAAAGAGCGTTTCGACAACTATAAAAACCACGAGCTGAAGTATACATTTCCGGAAGGATTTGACGGTAAGAAGCCGGTTATTGATAATTCCAAACCAAGAATAAAGGCCGCCATTATCCGTGAGAAAGGAAGTAACTCAGAGCGTGAGATGGCCAACGCCATGTACCTGGCAGGTTTCGACGTGAAGGACGTGCACATGACGGACCTGATCTCCGGACGTGAAACCCTGGAAGATATCCGCTTCATTGGTGCCGTGGGTGGCTTCTCTAACTCCGACGTACTGGGCTCTGCCAAAGGTTGGGCGGGAGCCTTTATGTACAACGAGAAAGCCAGAACAGCCCTGGAGAATTTCTTTAACCGCGAAGACACGCTATCGGTAGGTATTTGCAACGGTTGTCAGTTGTTCGTGGAGTTAGGCCTTATTACCAAGGGCCATGAAGAGCCGGCGAAAATGCTGCACAACGCAAGCCATAAACACGAAAGCATCTTCACGTCCTTGACTATCCGGGAAAACAAATCGGTGATGCTTTCCAGTTTGGCTGGTAGCACGCTGGGTGTGTGGGTATCGCATGGCGAAGGACGTTTCTGTCTGCCGCACCTGGAGGATAAGTACCAGATCGTGGGCAAGTATGGCTACGAAACTTACCCGGCCTGCCCGAACGGCTCTGACTACAACACCGCCATGATCTGCGACGAGACAGGTCGCCATTTGGTAATGATGCCGCACATTGAGCGTTCGCTGCTGCAGTGGCAATGGGCACACTATCCGAAAGGCCGCCACGACGAAGTATCGCCGTGGATGGAGGCGTTCGTGAACGCCAGAAAGTGGCTGGAAACGCACGAATAAGGTATACTTCGCTTACAACAAAAAAGACTCTGCCTGCGTGGTAGAGTCTTTTTTGTTGTATAGCCTGTTCAGCTAGTAGCAAGGCAAATACTTCAGTACTTCACTTTCTGCAAGGGTAGTTTTATTCTGAAAAATTATACACAAATGGCGCAAGTCTACCTTCCTAAACATGTTTGGAGGTTTCCTCTCTCGTGACTGGCTATAGCTTGGCCACCGTACCAGCTGTAATGCAAATCAATCGATACATTAACAGATCCGCGCCAGCGGAAAAGTATAAGCTAGACCCACCTAGCTGTTACAAGGTGATAACCACCTTACCCACCGTTTTTCCATGCTGAAAGAGGCGTATTGCATCATGCATCTCTGCAAATGTAAAAGTATGGCCGATGTATTGTGGTTTTAGATCAAGGGCATTAAGCTTTTGGAGCAGCTGGTGCATCATGTCATTGTGCTCGTACAGGTGGATCAGGTTAAATCCCATCATCGACTTATTTTCAGTGGGCAGGTGCAAGGGGTCGATCTTAGGCCGGCGGAGGTATTTCCAGATAAGCTTGGGATAGTTGGGTCGGGCACTGTGGCTTGTGAAGCTGGCATTGCCATACACGATCATTCTGCCCATAGGTGCCAGTGCTTTCCAGCCCTGCTTCAGTATATCACCGCCAATACATTCCATGATTAGGGGCAGTTGTCGTCCCGTCAGGGCCTTTTGCAGTTGCTCATAAAAATCTCTCCCCCGAAGTATAACCGCATCATATGCTTCCTCCTTCAACAGGAAATCCATTTTATGTGCACTCCCAACGCTGCCAATAGTATAGGCGCCATACTTTTTGCAGATTCGGTTGGCCAAAATCCCCACGCCACCCGCCGCACTGTGTATAAGCACTGCCATACCTGGCTGTAAATTGCCAAGCTCGGTAAGCGCATAAAACGCAGTTAAGCCCTGCACCAAAAAGCCGGCCCCTTCTTCAAAACTCCACTTTTCTGGCAGCGCTACCACATAGCGGTGCTGTATATTCAGGTGTGATGTATAGCCTCCGAACTTTGTAACGCCCATCACTTTGTCACCAACTTTCCAATCACCAGCCTCCTCCCCTACAGCCACTACCTCACCGGAAAACTCTAATCCAGGAATAAATGAACCTGCCGGCGTTGCGCTGTAAAGGCCTTGCATGGCAAAAATATCGGCAAAGTTCAGCCCGATGGCCTTCACCCGCACGCATACTTCGTCGGGTCCGGGATCAGGTAGTTGCTCCGAAACTAAACGTAGATGGTTGATATTACCCGCTTTGGGCATACGGTATACCTGGCGCTCCAGCATAGTTGTGGCTCATTTGTTATGTGTCTGCTTTGCTTACGCTTAACACGGATGATGTGAGCCTGTTCAGCGTTTTACAATCTATACTTCCCGCCCTTGCTGCGTGTTCTCACCAGCAAGTGTAATTGCTCACCCTTCTACTTGTTGATGAAAACACCAACTATGGCAGGTTTATACTTTGAAGCAAGGTATAAAAATAAAACAATTCCTACTGCTAGTTCTCAAATTGCGGCAGGAATGAGATACATTTTTGTCATTAAAGCAGCCTCCTGTAAGCAGGTAGGGCCATTAAGTTCTATAAATATGACCCTCAGTGATGCTTAAAGCAATAATTTAGTAATACAACGATTCTCCCCTTGAGGACAAGTGAAAACGGGAGTTTGAAACTTGCGACCATAGGTCACAGAGGGGTGTTAGCTTTTTACGAAAAGCCCTTCCAACTGGCTTTACTCCCCTGCGGTCCCCTCAAGGGGACAATTTTCATTACAACTTAACGGCTCTGCCCTCAAAGGGACAATTTTCGGTAGAACTTAACTGCCTTGTCCTGTAAGCAGGGCCGTTATGATATTGTCATAGCACGAGCGCCCTCGTCCCGAATCAAGTCCGGGATCTGCGACTCATGCTTAACTATAGCTGCGCCGCCCCGGGGCTGCGTCCGGGACAGGCTAGGCTGGCCCAGTTGAATCACAGATCCGCGCCAGCAAAAGTAGAATGAAAAAACTCTGCCCTCAAAGGGTTTTAAACATGACGTGTCAGTGACAAAAGTATGACGTTATTTAGGCATTTCAAGTACGAAAGTTCTTCCCTCAGGTACAGACAACCGATAGCCCTTTATCCATGGATTGTAAAAGCGCAATGTTTTGTAGTTGATACCCTGCTCTAATGCAAAGGCAGGCAGATCGGTTACAGTACTCGAAACAGCCAGTGTACGGGTTGGCAGGGGCTGGTATCCGCTATCTTTGCTAAGCTCAAATCCATACTTTGTCGGGTTGCCCAGCACTTCCTTCAGGGCCAGTATTCGGAACATATAGCGCGAAGTTTCATCGTTCAGGTGCAGGTCATAGTATGAGTTTACTCCCTGGCGCTCCAGGGCGCGATCGAGGCCGCCCATGCCCCGGTTATAAGAGGCTGCTGCGTTGGTCCAGGACCCGAACTTTCTCCTGGCTGTTTTCAGGTATTGTATAGCAGCCAGAGTAGCTTTTCGCACATGGAAACGCTCATCTACTTCACCGTTCACGATCAGGCCATAGCCACGCGCCGTGTCGGGCATTAATTGCCAGAAACCTGCAGCACCGGCATGTGACGTAACATGCCCGAAAAGGCTTTCTGCCAAGGCTAAATAGATAAAATCTTCCGGTATGCCGTTTTCTTTCAGGGTAGCTTCAATTTCAGGTACGTAGCGTTGCATCCGTTTCAGGCCAAGCAGCGTGGTGGCGTGCAGGTAAGAGTTCACAAGCAGCTCACGGTCAAGTCGCTCCGCCACATCCGGTAAGTGCAGTGGCACAGGCTCTCCGGCAAACGTCATGGCGGTTGGTAGTGGCGGCGGACTGAAAACCTGTCGGGTTACCCGTACTTCCCCTACTCCTTTTGTAGCGTATGCTTCCAGTTTGCCTTGCTGCTGAATTCCCATTAACAGGATAAGTACAAGCATAAGGGTTACGCTCATGTACTTCCAGATCCGTTGTGCCATTTTCTTCTCCTTTCTACTTAATTATTTCTCCATCAGAACAACCTACGGTATGCTCAATATTATTTATAACGAAAAACTGTGCCATCGCAATTTAGAATGAGGCGGTACTAAAGGTTTTGTAAGGCAAGTGCATGATTGTAGTCGCACCATTCACACTGTATTAACCTACAAATGTGATAGTTACATATACAGCCTTTACTATACAGTACGTAACAAATTAAGTATGGTCTTTCCTTTTTATAAAGTCAGGTTGATATTCCTAAACCTTTAAGCCGCTTGCCAAAAGCCTGGTATAAACATGTATCTGTTAGGCTGACTCAGTAAAGGCCGTAACAGGACAGCAGGACAATCTACCCTATGTTAAACCTGTACTAATGTGGTAGCCTTTCAGCCATTCTTTTGCCAGTTTCTTGTTCTCAAAGATCTGTACGTTTATACCCTTTATATCAAACTTAAGGGTTTCTTCCATGCTAAGCCTACACAAGGGGTCTGGAGACTCTACCCAGGCCACCAGGCGGCAGCCAGCCTCATACATCCTCGGAAACCAATCCACGGCTACCCACCAGGTTGCGTCTAGCCAGATGCTTGTAACGTTGGTGTTGTCATTCAATGATTTCGTGCATTTTAGCTCTTTCAGGAAGTATAAGATCTTTTCGCACCCATCCATCACGCTCTCCTTTGTTTGGTCTCCGGTCCAGTCTACGTGGAGGATTTCGGTGGCGGGGTCGTGCTTTATGGTGATGTATGGGACGGTTATCAGTGTAGTCAAAGTCATGCTTTATCGGTTATTTGTAGAAAAGCAGATTCTCTAATATACCATTTTCATCACCGGGCTCCTAATAACAGCACGATTACTTCGGTTAAGTAACTCCAGTTGTGATTAACCCACCCCCAACCCCTCCGAGGAGCAGGGCCGTTTCATTCTATGTTTCATTCTAGTAAATTACACGGTAATGGCGCGTGCGTCCTCACTCGTGTCGGGCTATGGCTGGGCCTATGGCCCAATTGGATCGCAGATCCAATTTTATAACAAGTCACGGATCACAGATCCGCGCCAGCAAATTGTAGAATGAAACGGGCCTGCCCTCTGGGAAGTTAAGATTCCCCTCTTGAGAGGGGTGCAGGGGTGTGCTTACACCGCTTGGTTTATCATATATCGCAACTCGAGTTAAGTGTGCGCCCCACTCCCCATATTAAGTGTGCGCCCCACTCCCCATATAAAGTATAAAAATACATGCTGATCAACACTGTAAGCACAGCCTGTCAGGTTTGACCTGTACGCCAGCTATTTCTGCGGCGACAGGCGTAGTATTTTGCCGTTACTTTGATCTGTGAGCACATACACCGACCCATCAGGGGCCTGCTCCACATCCCGAACACGGGTAGCCAGCGGAATACGCTCTACTTCCTCGGCCTGCTCTCCGTTTACCTTCACCCGCACAATGCCACTGCTGGTCAGTCCACCGATCAGGGCGCTTCCCTTCCAGGCCGAGAACAGGCTGCCGGTATAAAATACCATCCCCGACGGTGAAATTGTAGGCGTCCAGTGAATAACGGCATCGGCAAACTCAGGGCGTGTTGGTGGGTTTGGAATATTGCCTCCATCGTAATGCTTGCCCCAGCTTACCACAGGCCAGCCGTAGTTGCGGCCCGCAGCAGGCTGGTTAAACTCATCGCCACCTTTAGGACCCATTTCAGCAACCCATAACTTTTTGGTGGCCGGGTCTATAGCGGCGCTCTCAATGTTGCGGTGCCCATAAGACCAGATTGCCGCTTCAGCGTTTGATTTACCCACAAATGGGTTATCCGGAGGTATACTTCCGTCGCGATTTAGCCGCACAATGGTGCCCAGGTGGTTCGATAGGTCCTGAGCCGGCTCAAACTTAAAGCGCTCGCCCATGGTCAGGATAAGGTGCCCCTCCGGCGTAAACACAATTCGTCCCCCGAAATGATTGTTACCCTCTACTTTGGGTTGCTGCCGGAAAATAACCTTAAAGTCTTTTAGCTCATTGCCCTCCAGCTGGCCACGTCCTACTGCTGTAGAAGCCGTACCGTTTGGGCCTGGCTCTGCGAAAGAGAGCCACACCAGCCTGTTTTGATTAAAATCAGGGTCAAGGGCTACATCCAGCATGCCGCCCTGGCCTCTTGCAAACACTTCCGGCACTCCTTTAAGCGGGGCAGATAGTTTGTTGGTTTGATCAAGTATGCGCAGCGTGCCGGAACGCTCAGTTACCAGCAAGCGCTTATCCGGCAGAAAGGCCATTCCCCAGGGGTGATTCAGGTCACCGGCAAGCATTTCTACATTTACAGAGCCTGCTTCGGCTTTAACCGAGGACTTCTGAGCACAGGCCTGCCAACTTGCTATGAGCAGGAACAATACTCCAGAAATTAACCCGGAAAGTGAAGCAAATGATCTTTTCTTGTTTGTTTTCATAAGTGTGGAATCAGTTTTTATACTTCAATAATCCGGTATCACCCAGCCAGCTATTTAAAAATGAGAGAAAGTAGCTTTACTCAGTTTTTGGAAGGCAGGCTTATACTTCTAACTAAAGCCCGGACTTTATAGATTAACGGGTTGATAGGGCATATGTTTAAGTTGAAAGGGCTAATGAAGCGCGCTTTTTGCTAACAATTTAACTTTAGCTGCGAGAATCCAAAATGAAATCACCCACCCCTACCGCTGCGAGGAGCAGGGCCGTTTCATTCTACAATTTTCTGGCGCGAATCTCCAGATTCGTGACTAACAAATAAGGTTGAGTCTTCCCGGGACTCCGCCCGGGACTGGCTTCCTCAACTGGCCCAGAGGGCCAAAATGCAGGATAAGAGCAAAGCAGTTTGCAACATTAATACAGTGTTTGTTAGAATGAAACGACCCTGCTCCGAGTAGGGGGCAATTTCTATACATGAAGGCTTATTCCATAAAAGCTATGGGACAGGATAAGGTTTTCAAATCGTGGTTGTCCTTGAAGCAAGCTTTCAGCTTACGTGAGTTACCTTTTATACTTTTGTATTTCTTCGCAAGCTGAAAGCTTGCCTCATAATAAGCCACAAGATGAAATCTTGCGGCAGGAAAAATGGCGCATGTAAATTTGTGTCCTAGTGGTAGCCTGGGAGTGGGCAAATCGTAGCTTGAACTATCTATTAATGCCCGGAGTGTCGTTTAAAGTATACTTTAAAAGTTGACCCTACCCCTACCTGGCTCTCTACCTCGATGTGACCGCCTGCATTGTCCATGATCTTTTTTACCATGTAAAGCCCTATGCCGCTGCCCTCCACATGGTCGTGGAAGCGTTTGAACATGGTAAACAGCTGGTGTTTTGGTCCGGTTTTCATTCCAAGGCCATTGTCTTTTACAGTAAGCACATAATGCTCAGGGGTAGTATGGCAGTTTAAGAGTATCTCTGGCACCCTGTTCGGCGAACGGTATTTAATGGCATTGGAAAGCAGGTTATATACTACGCTTCGCAGATTTTTCTCTGAGAACTGTAGCACATGGTTTTCATCTATATTTACCACCACTTTTGCTTCAGCCTCATTTATCATGGGGTCCAGATCTTGCATTACCTCCGACACCACCTGCGAAAGGTTTACGACAGTAGCTACTCCGCTGTGTTCTTGTTGTAGTTTTACCACATCGGTCAGGCTCTCGATGGTTTTCTTGAACCTGTTAACGGAGCCCTGCATCAGCGTGAGCATATACTTTATCTCGCTTTCATTTCCACTTGAAAAGTCATCAGACACCAGCTTCAGCAGCCCTTCGATATTAGAGATAGGTGCTTTCAGGTCATGGGAGGCTGTGTAAATAAAGTTATCCAGGTCGTTGTTGATGCGCGTTAACTCAGCGTTTTTCTGCTCCAGGGCTGCCTCGGCCTTTTTCTGCTCATCTACGTTTGTATTGGTCCCGATCCAGCGTATTACCCGGCCCTGCTCATCTTTCACAGCATAGGCGCGTGTCAGGAACCAGCGGTAGATGCCATCGGCGCCACGTAACGGGAAGGTTAGCTCCCAGGTTTCCCCCTTGGTCCAGGCATCCTGCAAGAAATTGATGATCCTGTCGATATGGTCTGGGTGATGCACTTTTGCCCAACCCCAGCCGAGCATCTCTTCCAGGTTTGTGCCAGTGTAATCGTACCAGCGTTCGTTGTACCAAAATATCCAGCCGTTGGGCTCTGCCATCCAGGCCAGGTTCTGTATGTTATTGGCAAAGACCCTGAAACGCTCCTCGCTTTCGCGCAGCGCAGCCTCAGAGTTTTTCCGGCCTGTTATATCGCGGGTTACCCCCAGGTGTGTTGTGCCGCCGTTTACGGGCAAGGGAACAGCGTGCGTCTCCATACGGCGACGGGTGCCCTTTAAACCGATCACATCAAACTCCCAGCTCAGACTTTTGCCTTTGCATACTTGTTTATGATTTTTTACCCATTCCAGCTGGTGCTCCGGCGCGATCACATCAAAAACACAGGCATTGCCCATCAGTTCTCTCCCTCCCTCAATCATCTCCAGGCCAGACTGATTCATAAACTGTAACGTCCCGTTATTGTCAACAATTTTGATGCACTCCGGGGTGGCCTCAATTATAGCCTGCAGCCAGGCCTCGCTTTCTCTGAGTGATTTTTCAAGTGTTTTCTGACCTGTAATATCCTGTACTACCCCCACAATTCTTGAAAGCTGTCCAGCATCGTCCAGGTAAACCCTGGCTTTGCACTTTATCCAGCGCACCTCCTTGTTATTTAACAGGATACGAGCCTCATAGTCTAATTTCCCTGTTTTTATACTTGCTTCAACTGCTGATTCCTTTACAGCCAGATCGTCCGGGTGCAGGCAGGACTCATAGCTTTCCTGCTCCTGTGGCGCATCGAAGCCATAAATATGGTTAAATTGCTCATCGGCTGTTATCTTATTGGCTTTTACATCGATTTCGAATACGCCCATTTCTCCGGCCTCAACAGCAGTAGCAATTTTATTCAGGTCTCCTTCGGGCCTTTTATCGGCTAGTACAGGTACTTCCTTAGGCTCACTGGCAACTTCAGCTATCGAAAGCAGCAGGTAAGCCACCTCTCCTACTTTATCTGTTACTGCTTTTACCTCTGCAACCCAGCTCTTCGTGTTTTTTGCCTTTGTTTTGGCGAGGGTATTGAGCAGAAAGGCTGGAGTTTGCTTTATTGTTTTATGCTGCGTTACCTCTTGCAGTACATTTATAAGATTGTGCTCAAAGCCTTCCCCAAAAACACCTGAGAGAGCTTCCATTATACTTTTACCCACAATGGCATCCCGGTTCTGGCGTATTAGCTGCAGCAGCTCGTCGCTGGCGGCAAGTATTTTATAATGGGGCTGTTCTGGCATCAACACCAGAAAATTACCTGGCAAAGCACTGAAAATTATCTGAAAATCTGTAGAAGCTTCCTGAATCATATCTGATTTGTGTAGCACACGTAATTACGCATTAAGTTAAGCAAAAGCCCTCACATTAAATAAATTGATTTCGATTAATGCACACTAAAACAGCACAAGTATGAATTTGTTTAACCAACCTCCTTACGCCTCTGTTTTGAAGCAGTTTCGTTTAATTTAAATATACTGGTCATTTGTAGCCTGCCAGCAAAAGCTCAATAGCAATGTCCTTTAAGTATAATTCAATTACACGATGCCTTCTGTTTCAAAGCTGCATGGGGTTTCATTTTAAGTATGATCAGCCTGTAACTATCGCTTTCCGTAAAGTATACACTTGGCTTATAAACTTAACACTGCCATGAAGCATGCCTTGCCTTTTATACTGCTGATTGCAACATTAGCCGTTGCCTGTATTAATGAGGCAACCGTAAATCGATCTGACACAGAAGTTAGGACCGCATTGCCAGAAAAAAGCTGTATGAACAGGGTAATAGCCCTGGACGATAGCTTGGGAAAAGTTAGAAACCATGCCACAGAAAATGAACCTATGAGCCAGGTAATTCGCGCCTATGCTGCGGCCATGCAGGAGATAGACTACAGTAATTGTCCGGAGGAGTTCAGGGCAGCGTTTGAAAAGCACCGCCAGGCCTGGCTTAACATGACAGTGGTTACAGATCAGCACCAGGAAATGCGGGGAGAAATGCACGCCCTTTTCGACAGGCTCAAAGCCAGCAAAGACTCTGTCAGGTTCAAAGTATACCTGGATAAGATCTGGAGCACCTGGGCCGAAGTTGAGAAAGCGATGTCGGAATAAAAGCCATTCGTTATACTTACTTCAAGTATAAACTTATCCTCCCTTCATTTATTCACATTCCAAGTATGAACCAGAAGTTATGGCTAAGTTCTGATTCATTCGCCATTTTTTGAATTTTCTCATACTATCCTAAGGTTGTAATCGTATCTTTAATGCTGGAAATTGTGTTGGTAATACGAGGTATGGCTTTTCTTAGAATACAGACTTTTCTTTGCCGCTGCGCTATGGTATCGGCTTCTATAATGTTCCTTATTTCCTGCCAGGAACCCCAGAATAATGTGCAGGACAGTACAGTTGCGGTAACATCTGAAAAAGATGAAAGGCAAAAGGTGGAGATACCCGCCTCCTTTACCCCCGAAAGCGCCAGGCAACTTGGCAAACAACTCGACTCGGCGTTTACTTACCTGCACAAGCGTAAAGGCTTTAACGGCACGGTACTGGTAACCAAGTATGACCAGGTTTTATACAAGGCCGCTCTTGGTTATGCCGACTTCAAGCAAAAAGACACGCTGCGCACGGAAACCGCATTCCAATTGGCCTCAGTTTCAAAGCAGTTTACCGCCATGGCGATCATGATGCTGAAAGAGCAGGGAAAGCTGAATTACGACGACAGCGTACAGCAGTTCATTCCTGATTTTCCGTACAGGGGCGTTACCGTGCGCCATCTGCTAACCCACCGGTCAGGCTTATCAAATTATACTTACTTCAGCGATGAACTGTGGCCCGACCGCAAAGTGCCCATCACCAACGACGATGTGCTTAATTTGATGGCAACGCACCAGCCAAGGCCATACTTTAACCCGGATGCCCGCTTTAACTATAGCAATACCGGCTATATGCTGCTTGCCTCAATCGTAGAGAAAGCCTCCGGAATGCCCTTTGCCATCTACATGCAGAAGCACATCTTCGAGCCCCTGAAAATGAAAAACACGTTTACCTTTAGCGATGATGTGATAACGATGACAGGCAAGGTGGCCACAGGACACACAGGCGGCAGGAGAAAAAGATGGCCCGACTACCTGGATACCGTGTTAGGCGACAAAGGCATGTACTCTACTGTGGAAGACCTTTACAAATGGGACCAGGCACTTTACTCCCAAAAACTGGTGAAGCACGAAACACTAGCCGAGGCCTTCACCGGCTCCAGGCAGGAGCGCAAAAAAGACGAGGACTACGGGTTTGGCTGGCGCATTGCACAGGTGGATAACGGCGACACTGTTGTGTACCATGCAGGCTTATGGCATGGGTATACGACCTATATACTACGCAACCCCAAGGACCACAGCGTCATTATAGTGCTGAGCAATGTGCCGAATGGCAGCCTGAGTTATCTCAAGGATATCCGCCGTATCATGTACCCTCCTGCCCATGACAGCACCTCAGGCAAGGCGTTGGTAAAGCGGTAAAGTATAAACCCGGGGTAGAAAGATCAGCAGTGCAGGCTAAAATTTTAAGCGCCTGACATACACACAATTGCTTACTATTTGTGCCTGAAAAAGGGATTTGAGGCAAACCACAAGGGGCTTATATCAGTAAAAACAGATATACCTGTCTATTACTGCACCCTTATATGGACCTGTCTTTTCTCGACTCTAATGATATTACGTTTGGCAACATACTGTTCCGGTTGTTGTTAAGCACCGTGCTGGGTGGTCTGCTAGGGTTGGAACGTGAATCGAGGAGGCAAAACGCAGGTTTAAGGACGCACATGGTGATCTGCGCAGGATCCTGCCTCTTGATGCTGATCTCTATTTACATCCCGCAGACTTTCAGCGATTACCGCAACGTGGACCCAGGCCGGATTGCCGCGCAGGTGGTTTCGGGCATAGGTTTCTTGGGGGCAGGTGCAATTTTCAGGTTGGGAGCCAATACGCATGGCCTTACCACTGCTGCCACCATCTGGGCAGTAGCCGCTGTGGGCCTGGCAACCGGCGCAGGCATGTATGAGGCCGCGGTCATTGTTACCCTGCTCCTGCTTTTTGTTCTGGCAATTATAGATAAGATCGGAAGACGCTTCTTAAAGAACGGCTCCCTCAAGTGCCTGCTTATCAGTTTCCATTCCTCCAAAATAGAAACAAGCAAGATTTTCTCGGTTCTGGAGAAGCATGATGTGGTTACAAAAAGTGTTAACGTCTTCCAGTCTTCTAACAAGCATAACTCCCGGATAAAGCTGCATGTATTTGTACCTGAAAACCTGAACGTAAAACACTTTTACAAAGACCTGAACGAACTCAAAAACATTGGCAAGATCTCTCTCGGTCAGGACTTTTAAAACAAAAGCGCCTGCGTTGGGAAAACACAGGCGCTTTGTTTTGATGAAATACTACTCTTCACTCCAGCCGTAGTTAACCCACCCCTATCCCTCCCAACAGGGGAATTTAACTTATGAGTGTAATCTTGGTTTTTTACTTTCTTTTGCCGGGATGGTAAGTTGCCTTAGCTCTTTTCTCCACATCCTCACGGTAATAGGCCACGTCCTTAAATTTCACATCCGCATAACGCTGTGCCTGGTCGTCGAAGTGTGGTGAGTTCGGGTCTCCGCTCTGGCCGCCGGCCAGCATACTTTTAGCTTTTACCTTATCGCCAAACTCTACTACCGCCACGAAGCTGTTGCCCGAGGTGCCATAAAGCTTCCTGGTGTTGTAAGTGTTTGACCCATAAGACGCCAGTGCACCCCAGTTACCAGAGGCCATCCCAATTGGAATACTAGGCTTCGCATCATTAAACGGCTGCTTTATGTCACCAGTTAAACGCTGGAAACGGTTGATCTCGCCCCAGGGCGTGTTCCACTGCCCAAAGTCACTTTCCAGTTGCTCAATGGTTTTGCTAAAGATTTCCAAACGTTCTTTTTCCGGTGATTTGTTGGCATAGTAATCGAAACGCTCCATCAGGTTTAAGCCCTGTGGCGCACTGCCGTTTTTAAGTAAATTAGTGGCATAAAAATGTGCCAGCGACATTGCCACCGACTCCTTAGACACCGCATAATTCCAGTTGCGCATCACATCAATGGCAGCTTTTAGTTTCGGGTCATTTGGTTTCTCTTTATCATAAGCCTTTACCAGTCCCGGTATCAGCACCTCGAAGCCAGGCAGGTATGGGTCGTAAGCCAGCTCGATCAGTTTATCCAGCGTCAGGTTATCAGCTTTTTTAAGCAAACGAATGGCATGCACACCACGGAAGTTCTCCGGCGACGGTGCCATATACTTTGGATAATTTTCTGGCTTTGGGCTGTACTCACCGGCAGCAGTAAACGGTGTGGAGTTACAGTTCTGTATCCAGCCGTTTGCCGGGTTTATGATTCGGATGGTTTCTTCCAGCGGGTGCGGGCCGTTCCAGTCTGTTTTCGGATTGCTACCATCCACAGGTTTGGAGTAGTCCAGGGAGTTGTCGCGCACCGGAAAGAAGTTGCCATGGTAGTAGGCTATGTTTCCTTCAGCATCAGCATACACGGTCCCGTTAGAGGAGTTGGTGCGCATCTTCATCATCTCGTTAAACTCCTGCAGGTTGCTTTTCTTGGTTCTGGTGTAAGACTGAATAAGCGCCTCCACAGGTTTCCACATCAGGGCAGTGGCCACCCATTTATCGCCGTTCTGGTGCGTGATAGGCCCGTGATGGGTACGGTAGGTGGTAAATGATTTCTGCTTTAACTCGTCTCCGTCTTTGTAAGAAAGGGTAACCTCTGAGGTAGCCACAGGACGAAATTCTTCGCCATACTTATAGTATAACTTGCCATCTTTCTTTACAATGGTTTCCTCAAACTCATCGATTACATCGGCATAGGCGGAAGTATGCATCCAACCAGTTTTCTCGTTAAAGCCCTGGTAAATAAAAAACTGTCCCCAGGTTACGGCGCCATAGGCATTCAGGCCCTCTTCACTGACAGCATGTACTTCGCCTCTGAAAAAGAAAGACGTATGCGGATTGATCAGCAACATGGCATTGCCTGAGGCGGTGTGCTTGCCAGAGATGGCAAACCCGTTAGATCCTTTCGGTTCTTCCAGCAGCCCTGGCTGCACCAGGCTGTGGCCATACTTGTTATGCCCCAGCGATTTGTTCTCTTCGTAAAATGCCTTTATTCTCTTGGTAGATATACTTTCAATATCGCCGCCAATAGAGCCTTCGCTAAAGTACATCGGCATCCAGGGCTCAAATCGGGTAAGAAGTCTCGGCTTTACTTCAGGGTGCGTGTGCAGGTAATAGTTAATGCCATCGGCAAATGCCTGGCACAGTTGCTTCAGCCACTCAGGGCTCTGCTCATACTTTTCTATGGCTTCCTCCTGCGTCATGTACAGCTTTGCCCGCAGGTCGCTGTACAGCATCTCCTCCCCTTCTACCTCAGCCAACCGGCCGGTAGCCCACAGATAGTTTTGCTCCACACGGTTAAAGTCGTCTTCGCACTGCGCATAGAGTAAACCGAATACAGCGTCTGCATCTGTTTTGCCGTAAACGTGCGGTACGCCAAAGTCATCACGGATAATCGTAACACGCGATGCCTGCTCTTCCCACTTCGTCACCTCCGTAGCCGATGTTACCTGCGCTTTTTGGGAGCAGGAGGTCAGAAGAAGTATAAATAGGAGGAGTTGGAGAGGGTGTTTAAGAAAATGTTTCATGATGTATGATAAAGGGTTTGTGGAACGGCCATCAAGTTAAGCAGTTTTAGCACAAGTTACACACGAAATTATACTTGTTACTACATCAGTGGCTTGCCTGATTATGGATTGCAGGAAGTAGGTTTTGGGCTACGATTGTTGTCAACCATGCACCTTTTCTCCGCCTTCCTATCTAGTGGCTATTCATCCTCAGTTTTACTTGCCTATCGTTTCACCTCTGGCTTTGGTGCGCTCAAGGCCGCGTGGCCTCGCCTTCGGGCATCGCGCTGTGTTCCCTCCTGCGCTTGCGCGCTGCCACTGACGTGGCACCGGATCTCACAAGGCGCTCAACCCAAAGGCTGGGATGGACACTGCTTGGTAAACGGCAGTTGCAATTGGCAAGCAAATGTAAAAAAGTAAAAGCGGAGATTCCCCTCTTGAGAGGGGTAGGGGTGTGTCAATCGTCTTTGGTAAACTCCCCTCGTTGTGCAGAGATGGGCAGGGGTGTGTTTTACACCTCTCCTACAAATCAACGACCTTAGCCATGTGCACCACCGACGATTTTTTGTTTGAGCGTTCAGCGAGTTCAAAATTGTCTTGACTTTTTTGCCTACTTTTCTCATCAAGGAGAAAAGTAGGGCCCAGCCGGCGAGGCGAAAAGCTAGCTAAAAGCATAGATACTACCAATTAATTGTACGAGAGAACAGAAATCTATAATTGTTTTACACCCCGGATTTGCTAATTTTATAAGTATAAATCCTACAGATATGAAACGTATTCTCACACTGATTTTATTTATAGCTGCTGCTTTACCCACACTGGCGCAGCAAACGCAAAAGCCAGTGCTGCATGGCAAGAACTGGATGGCCATTACCGGCAAACCCCTTGCTGCCACGGCAGGCGCCATGACCTTCCAGAAAGGTGGCAATGCCGTAGATGCAGCCTGCGCCATGCTGGCCGCTACCTGCACCATGTGGGACGTGCTAAGCTGGGGAGGCGAAACGCAGGCCCTGATCTATAATCCCAAAACGAAAAAAGTAATTGCCATAAACGCACTGGGAATTGCCCCTACCGGCGCCACCGCCAAGTTTTTCAAGAGCCAGGGATATAATTTCCCACCACAGTATGGTCCCCTGGCAGCCACTACCCCCGGCACCCCGGGAGGACTGTTGCACATGCTGGCTAATTACGGTACCCTGAGCTTAGAGCAGGTATTGGCACCTGCTATGGAGTTGGCTGCCGGTTACCCCATGGAAGCACAGACAGCTAATAGCATTGAGAAGAACAAGGAACTGATTAAGCAGTGGCCATACAGCAAAAAAGTATTCCTGACGCACTCTGGAGAGAAAAGAGAAGCACCGGAGGCAGGTGAGATTTTTGTGCAGAAAGACCTGTTGCAGACCCTTACCAAAATGGTAGAAACTGAACGCGAGGTTTTGAAGAATGGTAAGAGCCGCAAAGAAGCTATCATGGCGGCTTATGACCGTTTCTACAAAGGCGATATTGCGCAGGAATTTGTGCGCGGCAGCAAAGAACAGGGTGGCCTTATTACCATGGAAGACCTGGCAAAGTGGAAAGTGATTGAAGAAGAGCCCGTGGTGGCAAACTACAAAGGCATTGACGTGTATAAGTTGCAGCAGTGGACGCAAGGCCCGGTAATGCTGCAGGCGCTTAACATACTGGAAAACTTCGACCTGAAAAAAATGGGCTACAACAGTCCGCAGTACATCCACACAGTTTACCAGGCAATGAACATGGCCTTCGCTGACCGTGATTTTTATTACGGTGATCCATACTTTGAGCCGAAGGAGCCGATGCAGGGATTACTAAGCAAGGCGTATGCAAAACAGCGCGCCAGCCTGATTCAGCCGGACAAGAACAACCCGAATATTGGCCCCGGTGACCCTTACGCCTTTGAAGGCAGAAAGAACCCGTACAAGAAACTACTGAAAGAAAGAGGCTACGAACTGGACACAACCAAACGCAACTTCGCACCTACCCACGATATCCGCAACGGCTCATCAAGTATAGAGTACCAGAACAACCTGTGGCTGGGCACTACTACTGTAGAGGCCGCCGACGCTGAAGGTTGGGTTGTTTCTATTACGCCAAGCGGTGGCTGGGTGCCTGCTACTATTGCCGGTAACACGGGAATTGGTATGAGCCAGCGCATGCAGAGTTTTGTGTTAGACCCTGCCCTTAACCCATACAATGTGGTAGAGCCTGGAAAAAGACCAAGAGTTACTTTAACGCCAAGTATGGCCTTGAAAGATGGTAAGCCATACTTATCGTTTGCCGTGCAGGGCGGCGATACTCAGGACCAGAACCTGCTGCAGTTCTTCCTGAATGTAGTAGAGTTTGACATGAATGTACAGCAGGCAGCAGAAGCAGCCAACTTTAACACAAACCAATTGTGGTTATCGTTGGGAGGCACAAAGACAGATGACCGTAAGCCAAAACCAGGGCATATCCTTTTAAATGATAACACAGCACAGGAAGTAAGAGAGGCTCTCAAGAAGATGGGTTATACCTTAAGTTTCGATGATCGTACCAGTGGCCCGATCAACGCCATCTACTTTGACTGGAAGCATGGCAGTTTGTGGGGTGGCTCCAGCAACCACGGTGAAGATTACGGTATTGGCTGGTAATAAAGCATAATTACGAAACATGAATCATCCCGAACTTTTTAACCTAGAGTAATAGCTAAGTTCGTCGAAGAGGTTGGCCAGTGCCAATCGGATGCGGTAAAGCGGCGTGGGAGTGTTCCTGCACCGCTTTCCTGT
>NZ_JBYZMP010000009.1:0-188343 GCF_058216375.1 Pontibacter sp. GD7
ACAGGAAAGCGGTGCAGGAACACTCCCACGCCGCTTTACCGCATCCGATTGGCACTGGCCAACCTCTTCGACGAACTTAGCTATTACTCTAGGTTAAAAAGTTCGGGATGATTCATGTTTTATTTTGGACATGTTTGGACAATTAATTTCGTAGGGACAGGTCGCAACCCAATGCCGTCAATTTGAGGATTTTGTAAAGCTGATTCGGACATCCTTGTCCGGATCTTTTTCTGCTGCGGACTTCTTAGTCCGCACATTACAGTAATATGGGGATTAGGAAATCCCCGGCAGAAAAAGATCCGGACTAAGAAGTCCGAAAGAGCTTTCCACTTAAATTGACGGCATTGGTTCGAGACCTGTCCGTGTTTCGGGTAAGAGCGGCCTCAGCTACAATACACTTCTCCCCTATTGCTCTTCGGGATTTGTAATCCCGAAGTACATACTATCAGGATTTGCAATCCGCTTTTATACTTTTGAAATAGCTTGCTGCTCTGCTAAAGGCAATGTTGAAGTCGGATTACAAATCCTCTCAGTAGGTGCTTTCGGATTGCAAATCCGAAAGAGCGGAGTAATTGTTCTAAATTAAGTCGTCTTCCAACCACTCCTAATTGCAATTCCGAAAGAGGTTTTGCGTATGAGCTCCGTTGCTAGGCAATCGTTCGGACAAGTCACGACTTGTCCCTACAAAAGGCCTCACATAAAGGAACTATAAACTGGATATTTGGAAAACATTACATTGGAAATAAGGGGATGACAGACTATAAAAGCAACACCCTACCCGTACTTAGAGTAAACCAAAAGATCACTTTGCAATAATGACACATTGCTACGGATACCAAATTTATTTATCAGACAAAAACCGAAAGCGCAAAGCAGTGTTGTGACAGAATGACATAAAAAATGGCGCATTTTCCCCTTGGCACACGGGTTGATATAAAAGAGGCAACACTAAAATTGAATTGAGGAACTATATAATAAAACTATAGAATGGGAAAAATAATAGGTATTGACTTAGGTACAACCAACTCTTGCGTTGCCGTAATGGAAGGTAACGAGCCAGTGGTTATACCAAACAGCGAAGGCCGCAGAACTACTCCGTCTATCGTTGCTTTCCTGGATAACGGAAACGGCGAGCGTAAAGTAGGTGACCCGGCTAAACGTCAGGCGATCACAAACCCGCACAACACAATTGCTTCTATCAAGCGCTTTATGGGCCACAGCTACGATGAAGTTAGCGAAGAGGCAAAGCAGGTTTCTTACGAAGTAGTAAAAGGCAGCAATAACACCGTGCGTGTTAAGATCGGCGACAGAGAGTATACGCCACAGGAGATCTCAGCAATGGTGCTTCAGAAGATGAAGGCTACAGCAGAAGACTACCTGGGCACAACTGTAACTGAGGCGGTTATTACCGTACCGGCATACTTCAACGATGCGCAGCGTCAGGCTACTAAAGAGGCTGGCCAGATCGCGGGCCTTGAGGTGAAGCGTATCATTAACGAGCCTACAGCAGCAGCGCTTGCTTATGGCCTGGATAAAAAGCACAAAGATCAGAAAATTGCGGTATTCGACCTTGGCGGTGGTACGTTCGATATTTCTATACTTGAGCTTGGCGACGGTGTATTTGAGGTACTTTCTACAAACGGTGACACGCACCTTGGTGGCGACGACTTTGACCAGAAGATCATTAACTGGCTGGCAGAGGAGTTTAAGAACGACGAAGGTGTAGACCTGCGTAAAGACCCAATGGCGCTGCAGCGTTTGAAAGAAGCTGCTGAGAAAGCGAAGATCGAGCTTTCTTCTTCTAACGAAACAGAGATCAACCTGCCATACATTATGCCTGTTGACGGTGTTCCAAAGCACCTTGTTCGTAAACTGACGCGTGCCAAGTTCGAGCAGCTGACTGACGACCTGATCCGTCGTTCTATGGAGCCTTGCAAGAAAGCGCTTCAGGATGCAGGACTTTCTACTTCAGACATCGATGAGGTGATCCTGGTAGGTGGTTCTACACGTATTCCTAAGGTACAGGAAGAAGTTGAGAAGTTCTTCGGCAAGAAGCCTTCTAAGGGTGTTAACCCGGATGAGGTGGTTGCGGTAGGTGCTGCTATCCAGGGTGGTGTATTAACAGGTGAAGTAAAAGACGTACTTCTGCTGGACGTAACGCCGCTTTCACTGGGTATCGAGACAATGGGTGGTGTGTTTACCAAACTGATCGAGGCTAACACAACAATCCCAACCAAAAAATCAGAGACATTCTCTACTGCTTCGGATAACCAGCCTTCTGTGGAGATCCATGTGTTGCAGGGTGAGCGTCCAATGGCGAAGGACAACCGCACTATTGGCCGCTTCCACTTATCAGATATTCCGCCAGCGCCACGCGGTGTTCCTCAGATCGAGGTAACATTCGACATCGACGCAAACGGTATCCTGCATGTAACGGCACGTGATAAGGCTACAGGCAAAGAGCAGAAGATCCGTATCGAGGCTTCTTCTGGCTTGAGCGAGCAGGAAATCGAGAAGATGCGCCAGGAAGCAGAGGCTAACGCTGAGGCTGACAAGAAGGCAAAGGAAGAGATCGAGAAGCTGAACGCAGCCGACTCTATGATCTTCCAGACTGAGAAGCAGCTGAAAGAGTATGGCGACAAATTGTCTGCTGGCAACAAGTCTAACATCGAGAACGCGCTTGCAGAGCTTAAAACTGCACACGGTTCTAAAGACATCGCCGGCATCGACAAAGCTATCGAGAACCTGAACAATGCATGGAGTGCAGCCTCTCAGGAGATGTACAATGCTACGCAGGGTGCTCCGGGAGCTGAAGGTGCTGCAGGTGGTGCAGGCAATGGCCAGCAAGGCGGCGCAGGCGCTACCGAAGACGGCGGTGTAACAGACGTAGATTACGAAGAAGTAGACGGCAACAAGTAAGCCTTAACTTGAAGTATAACTTAAAACTCCCCTGTCGAGATTTCGGCAGGGGAGTTTTTTGTTTATTGAATAGGCAAAATATTGCCTATTATATACAAAATCCCCAGAAATAAAGTATATCTTTACCAAAATAGGCAATATATTACCTGTATTATGAATTTAAATGAGCTTGCTGTTACCCTTAAACACCGGCGAAACATTCTTCAACTTCGCCAAGAGGATGTTGCCGATATAGCAGGCATATCTTTAAGAACGCTTCGGGCTATTGAAAACGGAACAGCAAACCCCTCTATTGAGACATTGCAAAGATTACTGGAGGTATTGGGATTAAAGTTGAAAATAGAACCTAAATAATGGATAGAAAGTGCTTTGTGTATAATAATAGTATTCTGGCAGGCATCTTGGTAGAAACGCCTCAGGGCTATTCCTTTTATTATGATGAAAAGTATTTTCAGGATGTTGAGCAGCCTGCTATAAGCTTGTCCTTACCAAAGACAACAGCAGTACACCACTCACCGGTTCTGTTTCCTTTTTTTTATGGGCTACTTTCTGAAGGTGTTAATAAGCAGACACAATGCCGGCTGTTGCAAATAGATGAGAATGATGCCTTTGGATTGTTACTTAAAACCGCACATTCTGAAACCATCGGAGCAATTACTGTTAAAGAAATAAGAGAATGAGGTGCCTTGGATGTTTAAAGGAGTTGTTGCAGGAAGCATACTGCAAAAAATGCCAAAGGGAGCTCTTTGGTAGCGCTAAGGTGCAACCGAATTTGCTATTTCCATCACCACATACAGCAGACCCAAGCCACTACCTGCAGCAAACCACACGCATATCCATTTCAGGTGTTCAGGTAAAGTATAGCTTAAAACTAGAAGCTGACAAGCTTATACTTACTGACTCAAAGGGGCAGTTTATTTTAAAACCAATACCCTTCGGACTATTCCATAACCTTTCTGAAGCCCCTCCCAATGAACATTTAACAATGCAGCTTGCTCGCCAGGTTTATAAATTGCCAATACCGCCCAATGCCCTTGTGCGCTTCTCAGACGGCACTTTAGGGTATATCGTCAGGCGTTTTGATGTACTGGAGAATGGCACTAAATCATTACAGGAGGATTTTGCCCAGATTGCACAACGTTCAGAACAACTACACGGTAAAAATTACAAGTATGATTTTTCTTATGAAGAAATCGGAGAACTTATAAAACAGACAATACCTACTTACCAGGTTGAGCTGGAAAAGTATTTTAAGCTGATCCTGTTTAACTACCTGTTCTCAAATGGTGATGCTCATATTAAGAATTTCTCTGTAATGCATAAAGCTGAAATAGGATACGTGCTTACACCATTTTATGACTTGTTATGTACAAGGATTCACTCCCCACATGAAAGCGATATGGCCCTGATGCTATTTAAAGATAACAGGTTTAGCAGCGCGTATGAGAACTACGGTTTTTATACTTACAGCGATTTTGAGGAGTTTGCAGAAATTTTGGGCATCAGGCCAAAACGTTTTCAAAACATAGTTGAAAACATGCTAAGCAACGAAAAAGCAGTGACCGCCTTGGTAAATGCGTCCTTCCTAACCCAGGATATTAAAGAGCTATACATACAATCGTACTTTGATAAGAAAAAGCGGATGATCATGTACTAAAAAAGCCGCTGCTTTTGAGGGCAGCGGCTGTGTGTCAACTTAAATCTAATCCAGATCCCTATCTCCTCGCTTCAACTCCTCCACGGAGCGCATCACTTTGTCCTTCAATCCGGTTTTATACTTCTCCAGTTTGTCTGCCACAGCGGCATTTGATGTACCGATGATCTGGGCAGCAAGTATACCTGCGTTAAGCGCACCATCCAAGGCAACAGTAGCCACAGGCACGCCACCCGGCATCTGAAGTATAGACAACACCGAATCCCAGCCATCAATAGAGTTACTCGATTTTACAGGCACCCCGATCACAGGTAAGGTTGTGATGGAGGCCACCATACCCGGCAAGTGCGCTGCGCCGCCAGCACCAGCAATAATCACTTTAAGTCCACGCTTTTTTGCGTTCTCGGCATACTCGAACATGCGGTGCGGAGTGCGGTGCGCCGACACGATGGTAAGCTCGTAAGGCACGCCAAGGGTTTCTAATATTTCGGCGGCAGCGTCCATTACTCTAAGGTCGGACTGGCTGCCCATGATGATGCCAACTAAGGGTTGTGGTGAATGTTGATCGGCCATGGTTTATGCTATTACTTTGATTACGTTTCTGATTTGCTCGGCACGCTGTCGTGCTTCCTCCACATCCTTTCCAAGTACTGTGATGTGTCCCATTTTGCGGGCAGGGCGTGTATACTTTTTACCGTATAGATGGATGTAAACACCCGGAACGGCCAAGGCATCCTGCAAGCCTTCATACTTTGCTTCACCTTCGTAGCCAGGTTCACCCAACAGGTTCAGCATAACGGCAGCGCTTTGGATTTCGGTAGAACCCAGTGGCAGGTTAAGTATGGCGCGCAGGTGCTGCTCGTATTGCGAAGTATAATTTGCCTTGATGGTATGATGCCCGGAGTTGTGTGGGCGTGGGGCTACCTCGTTTACCAGTATCTGCCCGTCTTTTGTCAGGAACATTTCTACAGCAAGTATACCTACCATACCAAAGCTTTCGATAACGCGGGTAGCAATCTCGATGGCGTGGCGCTGCAGTTTATAAGGCACATTGGCAGGTGCGAAAAGCGAGTCTACCAGGTTGTGCTCCGCATGGAAGCTAAGTTCCACCACCGGAAAAGCTGTTACCTCACCGCTTTCGTTACGGGCCACGATCACGGATATCTCTTTTTCAAAATTCACCAGTTTCTCCAGCACCGACGGTTCCTCAAAGGCGTCCAGTGTGTCGGCAACGCCTCCCAGCCTTTTAACACCACGGCCATCGTAACCTTCGCGGCGCAGCTTCTGGAATGCCGGTAAAAAATGTAGGTTATCCTCCAGTTCTGCTTTGTCTTTCAATATCAAAAAGTCAGAGGTAGGGATGTTGTGCTTTTTGTAAAACTCTTTCTGGAGGCCTTTATCCTGAATGGTGCGCACTGTCAGGGCATCCGGGTATACTTTCACACCCTCCTGCTCCAGTTTTGCAAGGGCATCGGCATTAACGTGCTCAATCTCTATGGTAACGATGTCGCAGTTCTTGCCAAACTCATAAACAGTATCGAAGTCGCGGAAGCTACCCACATAAAATTCGTTGCAGATATCTTTGCACGGAGCGTTCTCATCGGGGTCCAGAACCAGTGTGTAGAGGTTAAAGTCTAGTCCGGCCTGCATCAGCATACGTCCCAGCTGTCCGCCGCCAAGTATGCCCAGCCTTACTTCTCCTTTCATAGATGTGTTAGGTTTAAGGTGATGGTTTACCAAAAATACGGATTATGAGTGGAGACGAAAGACAAAAGGCAAAAGATATGAGATTTTTTATCAGTTAATTTTAGCTATCAGGCATTTATACAAACTATTCCTTTAGCCACACAATCATGCGAGTTTACAAATTACCAATAATGCTTGCTTATACTTTGTACTTATATTTAATTAAAACTATATTGTAAGCTATACTTTTCAGTACTATTTCACCATTTATGGAAATCATACTTGCCACCTTTTCTGCGCTGTTCTCCGTTGTGAACCCTTTCGGGGCCATGCCTGTGTTCTTGACCCTTACCCAGGACGACACGCCGGCCAGCCGCAACCAACAGGCGTTAAAGGCATGCTTATACATGGTGGGCATTCTGGCAGTATTTTTCCTGGCGGGGCAGTATGTGCTTAACTTCTTCGGCATCCGTATCCACGACCTGCGCATTGCCGGCGGCCTGATGATCATGCGTGCCGGTTTCGAGTTGCTAACTCCGGGTGCCAGTAAAAAGAAGATCTCACCGGATGTGGTGGAAGAAGGACAGTTAAAAGAAGACATCTCGTTTACACCACTGGCCATGCCCATGCTTTCCGGCCCCGGTGCTATTGCGATAAGTATAGGCTTGTTTACCACTTCGCTGTCTTACTTGGATATGTTTTTTATACTTATCGGGATCATACTGCTGGCAATTGTAAGCTATATCATACTTCGTTTCTCGCACCAGCTAACGCGTTACATGGGTAAGTCTGGTTTGGCAGCCCTGTCCCGCATCATGGGCTTTATCGTACTCTCTATCGGGGTTAACTTCATCGTTTCGGCCCTTTTTGCGCTGTTCTTTACAGAAAAATAGTAAAAGTATAATCCCTTCGTAGGGACAGGTCGCGACCCAATGCCGTCAACTTAAGGGAAACGCTCTTTCGGACTTCTCAGTCCGGAAGCTTTCTGCCGGGGATTTCCTAATCCCCATTTTACTGTAATGTGCGGACTAGGAAGTCCGCAGCAGAAAAAGATCCGGACAAGGATGTCCGAATCAGCTTTACAAAATCATTAAATTGACGGCATTGGGTCGCGACCTGTCTGCTCAATATACTCACCTATGAAACTACAAGCATAAATACAGACAGGCTCTAAACATCAAACATCCTGTCCATCCTTCTTTGAAATCCTGGAAATCCTGATTCAGATAATTTTGCCGGTGCACGATTCGGACAGGTCGCGACCTGTCCCTACGATTCTTTTATACTTTCTCTACCCGACTGATAACTTTCATTCTGCTGCCAGCGTTCAGGCAAACGGTTGATGATAAGAATCACTTTCTGACAATCACCAATTTTACCTTATCTTTGCACCATGCAATTAAAAAATGATCTTCTTATCAGAGCTGCCAAAGGTGAAGTAGTAGAACGCACCCCGGTTTGGCTCATGCGCCAGGCAGGGCGTATTTTACCTGAATACAGAGCAGTACGCAATAGTTTAAGCGGATTTAAGGAACTGGTAGAGACCCCTGATCTTGCAGCTGAGGTTACCATCCAGCCCGTAGACATCCTGGATGTGGATGCTGCCATCATTTTCTCCGACATCCTGGTGGTGCCTGAGGCAATGGGCTGCACCTACGAAATGATTGAAAAGCGTGGCCCGCTGTTCCCGAAAACTGTTCGCACGGAAGAAGATCTGAAGCAACTGCGCGTGGCAGACCCGCATGAGCACCTGCACTATGTTTTGGACGCCATCAAGGTAACAAAGAAAGCGCTGAACGGACGTGTGCCG
Source organism: Pontibacter sp. GD7 (assembly GCF_058216375.1). NCBI lineage: Bacteria > Pseudomonadati > Bacteroidota > Cytophagia > Cytophagales > Hymenobacteraceae > Pontibacter > Pontibacter sp. GD7. Next base: position 8,070 of record NZ_JBYZMP010000009.1, read on the forward strand.
CTTATCGGTTTTGCCGGTGCCCCCTGGACTATACTTGCCTACATGGTAGAAGGCAGCGGATCTAAAACGTTTTCGCAGGCACGTGGCATGCTGTACAGAAATCCGCACCTGGCGCACCAGTTGCTGCGCATGATCACCGATACAACCATTGCTTACTTAAAGGCACAGGTAGAGGCAGGCGCCAACCTGATCCAGATATTCGACTCGTGGGCAGGCATACTTTCGCCGGCACATTACCGTGAGTTTGCTTTGCCGTACATCTCTGAGATCTGTGACGCTATAAATGAGGTACCAGTAACTGTATTCGCCAAAGGCGCATTCTTTGCCCTTGAAGATTTCAGCAAACTGAACTGCGAAACCATCGGCCTTGACTGGAACATGGAGATCGCTAAGTCGCGCAAAGAGGTTGGACCAAACAAAACCCTGCAGGGCAACATGGATCCATGCCTGCTTTACAGCTCGTTCGATACCATTGAGCGTGAGACAAAAAATATGCTGAAGGAGTTTGGCCCGCACCGCCACATTGCCAACTTAGGCCACGGCGTTTACCCGGATACTGACCCTGAGAAAGTAAAATGCTTCGTGCAAACGGTAAAGGAATATAGCACAAAATAGCAGTCAAACCCTTTATTTCAGTTTGTAGTAGAAGTATAAAACTGAAATAACGAGAAACTGCTTGAGAGCATTTATTTGTAAAGCCGGTTTATACTTGTTCCTGATTATCTTATCAGGTTATCCGGCTTTCTCTCAGCCAGACAGCACCCAAATATCCACAGGCCCCGAAGTTACTTTTTCTGGGTTTGTGGATATTTTTTATGCTTATGATTTTAACAAACCCGAAAACAGCATCCGCCAGCCGTTCCTTTTCAACCACAACAGGCACAACGAGTTCAACCTGAATCTGGCGCTGGTTAAGGCATCTGTTACGCATAGAAAATACCGGGGCAACATTGCGTTACAGGCCGGAACTTACGCAGCAGACAATTATGCCGCAGAAGAAGTGATGCTACGGCATGTATTTGAAGCAAACGCTGGAGTTGCCTTAAACTCAAGTAGCAATCTTTGGTTTGATGCCGGTATATTTCCTTCGCACCTGGGTTTTGAGAGCGCCATCTCCACAGAGAATCCTACCCTTACCCGCTCATTGGTTGCCGAAAACTCTCCATACTTTCTGGCCGGTGCCAAGCTAAGTCACATGCCCACATCCAACTGGACACTGGCAGCTATTATCACGAACGGTTGGCAAAGAATAAGACGCGTACCGGGCAATTCGCTACCCTCTTTCGGAACACAGGTAAACTACTCACAGGAGAATTATACTTTGAACTGGAGCACTTTTATAGGTACCGATGACCCGGATGTAACCCGCCGCATGCGCTACTTCAACAACTTCTATGCAGTGATAAGTATAAGCGAGGCCCTGGATCTTACCGCTGGCTTTGACATTGGGGTGCAGCAAAAGACTAAAGGCAGCAGTTCATTTGATGCGTGGTACGGCCCGACGGCCATTGCACGCTATACCTTTAACCCGGAGTGGGCAGTGGCTGCCAGAGTAGAATACTATGCCGATGAACATGGCGTGATCATACCTGTGCCCTCCCCGGAAGGGTTCAAGACCACAGGCACATCCCTTAATATTGATTATACTCCTTTTAGAAATATTGCTTGCAGGTTGGAGGGCAGGTGGTTCAGGGCCAGCGATCAGATATTCGAAAAAACCGGCGGCCTTACCCGAAACAACGTTTTCCTGGTAGCTTCCTTAGCGATAAGTATAAACAGGTAGTATAGACGTAGTTAAAGTATAAAGTAAGCGGTCCACCCCCAAACTCTCTAACTCCTTAACTCTCTAACTCCTTAACTCTCTAACACCTTAACTCTCTAACTCCCTTTATCCAACCGCCAGGTGTGTGTCCGGGTATCTGTGGTTGGTGGATGGGGCTTTTGTGCTTAGCGCCAGTGCCAATGTAAGCGTACCCACCCTACCTATGTACATCGACAGGATAATGACCGTCTTGCCATAGTCAGATAAGCCGGCTGTTATACCAGTGCTCAATCCTACTGTGGCAAACGCAGACACCTGCTCAAATGCAAGCCGCATGATATCGAACTGCGCATCCGTAATAGACAGGACGAAGATGAAGAATATGTTTAGAACAGCGGCAAACGTAAAGATGGAGAAAGCCTTATAGGACACATAGTGCGGTATGGTGCGGTGCCCGATCTCCATGTTGCGTTTGTTCTGGATAGTTGCCAGTACAGAGATAAGTATAACCGTAAAGGTAGTGGTCTTGATACCGCCACCCGTAGAGCCCGGCGATGCCCCGATGAACATCAGGAAGATAAACATCAGAAGCGTGGGCACATTCAGGGCGGAAATATCTACAGAATTAAAGCCTGCAGTACGCGTGGTAACCGACTGAAAGAAAGAAGTTACCAAGGCCTCCGCAAAGTTAAGTTCAGAGAGCGTGTTGTAATACTCCAGTAAAAAGAAACCCACCGTACCCACAAAAATCAGGGCTGCCGAAGTATAAATTGTCACACGGGAAAGCATTTTCCAGTTCTTCCAGGGTGCGTTCAGGCGCGCGCGCATGGACTTCGGCGACAGCACATCAAGTATAGTTGGGAAACCGATACCGCCGAAGATGATGAGCATGGCCACCACCAGGTGCAGTACATAAGCAAACCTTACCGGCTGGGTATAGAGACCTTCGGGATACAGCGAGAAACCGGCATTACAGAAGGCCGACACCGAATGGAAAACAGAGTAAAACAGCTTCGTACCCAGGTTTTGAAACTCAGCTGCTGGTCCCCAGGAGGCAAAGATTACCGCGGCCCCAATAGCCTCGATAGTAAAAGTCAGGAAGATCAGCTTTTGTAATAACCCTTTGGTAGAGTATAAAGACTCGCTTTCAAGCAATTCGTGCATGGCAACGTGTTGCCTAACCCCTACCCCCTGCCTCATAAGCGAGGCGAAGAATGTGGCAAAGGTAAGTATACCCAAACCACCCATCTGTATCAGCATCAGCAGCACCACCTGCCCTGCAAAGGTGAAGTAAGTGCCAGGGTCTACCACGGCAAGGCCTGTTACGCAGGAGGCGCTTGTCGCCATAAAAAGGGCATCCACAAATCGCATCCCTTCCGGTGCATTGGTCATTTTAGGCAGCATGAACAGGCCGGTGCCTAACAACACCAGAAACACAAAGCTTAGCAGGAACGTGATGGATGGTTTTACTTGTACCGCCTTCAGGTGCACCTTGGTTTCGAGCAGTTCGATAACCAGCAGCACCAGCATGTACATGGAAACCATAACCCTGTATAGTTCCACAGAAAGCGGTATGCCTATTCCTTCAAATACATTGTAGACAACAGGAAAGTCCAGCACATAGGTACCGATCTGGTTTATGAATACAATGGCCATCAGAATGCCCTCAAACCAGGTTCGTTTTATGAACTTGACCCGCTCAAAGGCATAAAGTATGCGCAGCACATAAATGATAACGAAAATAGCCAGTATAGCATCGATGGCATAAAAAAGCATGTGCAGCTTTACCGGACTTTCTACTACGCCATGCGCATAAATAAGTAAACCCACAGCCAGCACCGACAGCACATAGGTGGTGCGGCGCATCAGGGCGTAGGCTCTTAGCTTACTGCCGTATAGTATGCGGTTAAGCGTTTCGGTATTCATGCTTATCGAAAAGCTGGAACTGTTTTGCCTCTTCGAAAAGGCGCTTTTTATCTACTGGTACTACACCCACCTGTTCGCACACAAGTCCGCCTCCCAGGTTGCTCAGGCCAGCCAAAAATTGTGGCGAGGTACCCAGTGCCATACAAAGCGCAGCTATACTTATCACGGTATCACCTGCACCCGACACATCCGAGATAGACCTGCGGTGCGCCTCGATATACGTCTTCTCAGTGCCATTGGCTATAAACACGCCTCTTTCCGAAAGCGTTACCAGCACCTGCTCCGTTTGCAGGGCCTTCTGTAAACTGGCAACAGCATCTTCAAAAGCGTGCAGGTTCTCGTCTGCAAAATCTACCTTCAGGCCCTCGCGCAGCTCTTTCAGGTTTGGCTTGAACAGTGTGCAGCCCACATAGCTCAGGAAGTTCTTCTTCTTAGGGTCTACCACGCTTGGTACACCCGACTCATTGGCCAGTTCTATAAAACGCTTGATATTAGCCTCAGAAAAAACGCCTTTATCATAGTCCTCAAAGATCACCACATCGGCTTTCTTCAGTAATTGCACAAAACGCTCCTCCAGGTGCCGCTCTTCATGTTCCACCAGGTTATGCTCTATCTCGGAGTCAACGCGCAGCAATTGCTGTGCGCCGGCAATAATGCGGTGCTTGATGGTGGTTACACGCTCAGGGCTCTGCACGATGCCTTCCGTAGAAAGGCCTTTCTCTTCCATCAGGCGTATGTAGTCTGCCCCATCCTGATCGTCGCCGATAACAGAGCAAAGCAGCGGCGTTGCGCCCAGTGCCTGCACGTTCAGGGCCACGTTGGCGGCACCACCCAGGCGTTTCTCACGCTTTACCACATTCACGATCGGAACCGGTGCCTCCGGTGAAATGCGCGTAGACTTACCCCACAGGTAAGAATCTATCATCACATCGCCAACAATCAAAACCGTCAGCTTGTCGAAGGCAGCGAACAGCTCTTCTATACTATTGATCTGATCCATTACTGTAGCTTAGCCAGACTGTTTTTAATGCGTCGAAGTGCCTCTGTCAGTTTTTCGTCGGATGTGGCGTAAGAGAAGCGGATACACTGCGGGGCACCAAAGGCCTCGCCGCTTACTACTGCCACGTGTGCATCCATTAGTATAAACATGCTCAGATCCAGTGCCGAGTTGATCACCTTGCCCTCATAGCTCTTGCCAAAATATGCACTCACTTCCGGGAAAATATAGAATGCACCGGAAGGCACATAGGTCTTGAATCCCGGAATTCCCTGCATCAGGTCCAGCACAAGGCTACGGCGACGGCGGTAAGCCTCTACCATTTCCAGCGATGATGCATTACCACCTTTAAGTGCGCCAGCAGCGGCTTTCTGGGCGATGGAGCAGGTACCGGAGGTAACCTGGCTCTGCATTTTATCACAGGCAGCGGCAATCTCTCTGCTGGCTGCAAGATAACCAACACGCCATCCGGTCATGGCATATCCTTTCGAGAAGCCATTTACGGTAATCACACGGTCACGCACCGATTCGATATTGGCCATGCTGGCATGCTTGCCTTCGTAATTGATGTATTCGTAGATCTCGTCAGCTATCACATGCACATTCGGGTATTTTTCCAGTACCTCAGCAATCTCCTGCAATTCCTCCTGGCTGTAAACGGCACCGGTAGGGTTGCAAGGCGATGAATACATGATCAGCTTGGTATTGGAAGTGATTGCTTTCTCCAGCTGCTCAGCGGTTACTTTGTAGTCGTTCTTTAAACGTCCCATTAAAGGCACCGGCGTACCTTCCGCCAACTTCACGATCTCTTCATAAGACACCCAGTATGGCGAGAAAATGATCACCTCATCTCCGGGGTTAACCAGGCATAGCACCGCATTGGCTATACTTTGCTTTGCACCCGTAGACACCACAATATTCTCAGGGGCAAAATCCAGGTTATTGTCACGCTTAAACTTTTTGGCGATCTCCTGGCGTAGCTCCGGGTAGCCTGCTACAGGAGTATAAAAGGTAAAACCCTCGTCAATGGCCTGCTTTGCGGCATCTTTTATATATTGCGGCGTCTGAAAGTCAGGTTCACCGAAGCTTAAATTGATCACATCGAAGCCCTGAGCAGCAAGTTCGCGGGCTTTTTTTGCCATGGCAATCGTCTGAGACTCAGACAAAGCAGAGATTCTATCTGAAAGTATGGTTTTCACCTCTTCAAGTTCGTGCATAAGTAATTGTATTAAGCCGGCAAGTTACTCATAAAGCCACAGACTTTCCAGAAAAACAGTTGAAGGTTTTACCCCACCCCTGCCCTCCCCTAAAAGCAAGGGAGGGAGTTCTGTTAATAAGCTCGCTCAGGCATAAACTCTGTGGTTTCTGCTTAACCTCGCTTCCCACAAGATCCTTTCAGGATGACAATGTGTAATAGCTTTAACTAATATAATAGCAGGAGAATGAGTAAGTAAAATTCCCCGCCTTAGACTCTAAAGGGGGCCCCTTCACCCCCAGGAGGGGTTAGGGGTGGTTGGACCCGGCAGTACTGATAAGAGAGTCAGGAGATACGCACACACTATGCGGCACCAGCTGGGTGACGCATAGTCAAAAAAATACCCCCTCCTGTTTTTAGGAGGGGGCTAGGGGGAGGTAAATACTTTATACTCTGCCGTACACCGTTCTCTCAACAATGCTGCGGCCAAGCGTGATCTCATCAGTGTATTCCAGTTCGCCGCCTACTGGCACGCCGCGCGCAATAGTAGTAATGCGCACATTATGGTCGCGGAGTTTGCGGGTAAGGTAAAACGCTGTAGTGTCGCCTTCCATGGTGGGGCTGATGGCCAGCAACAGTTCCTTTACCTCTGAATTTGGCAAACGCTCCAGCAGCGAATCGATGTGCAGGTCCGACGGGCCGATGCCTTCGATCGGGGAGATAACGCCACCCAGCACATGGTACAAGCCTTTGTACTGCGAGGTATTCTCAATGGCGATCACATCCCGGATATCACTTACCACACACAGCATACTTTTATCGCGCAACGGATTGGAGCAGATGCTACATACTTCAGTATCAGAAATATTATGGCAGGTCTTGCAGTGCTTTACTTCTGTGCGCATCTTCACGATGGCCTCTGCCAGCGAAAAGCTTTCCTCCGACTCTTCTTTGAGCAGATGCAGGGCCAGACGGAGCGCAGTTTTTCTTCCAATGCCGGGTAGCTTTGCCAGCTCCTCTACGGCATTCTCTATTAACTTAGACGGAAATTCCATTCAACCTCCTACTCTATTCAATGTCAGCAGAAAGGTCTTTCTGGTGCAAGTTGGTGCACATGCCTTTCAGTTCATCAAACGTGCCAACCTTTACCGTACACTTGCCTTTATAATGGATAAGCCAGGTACACTGCTCTGCCTGCTCCACAGTATGGCCGCATACTTTGATCAGCGTTTCGATCACATGGTCAAATGTGTTCACGTCGTCGTTGTAAACAACAAGGTTGCGCAGGTCTGTTGTCTCCTCCAGCAGCGCAACGTCAAAATCTTCTTTATGTAAAATATCTGTTTCCCAATTCATAGTACAAAATTACGAAAAACCACCCACTTAACGAAGTATAATCCCAAGTATAAAACGCTTTTGCAGGCTTTGGTTACACGTGCAAAAGGTATAGTTTTTAACAATCCCGAACTGGCTATAATTCCTTATGAACGAAAGTTTCCGGTACAGCTTAAGCCCACCTTGCAGAGGCGCAGTTTTTGCTATATCAGCATAAACATGCTTTCTTGCATATTGATTTTATAACCACAACACCAAAAGCTACATGACAATATCTAACCAGTTAAAAGGGTTGGCCTTTGTGTTTGCGTTTGCCGCTGCCACCTTGCAGCTACAGGCCCAAGACAAAATGCTTACCATGGAAGATGCCATCATCAACCCGGCACTGCAGCCAGAGAACCTGCGCCAGCTAACCTGGATAGCCTGCACCAACGATTATACTTATGTAAAGCAAAACAACGGCGAGCAGGTGCTTATGCGTGGCAATGCAGCTGCAGGCAAAGAAGGCCAGCTGCTTTCGCTTAACACGCTCAGTACCGCTCTGGAGGCCGCCGGCGCTAAAAAGCTGACCAACTTTCCGGCAGTGCAGTGGGCCGATGCCAACACTATGGTGCTAAACACGCAAAACACGGTTTACCACTACAACCTGAAAACCGGCAAAGCCGAGGCCATTACAAAGTATAACCCTGAAGCTGCAAACACCGAACTGGATCCTACCCTGAAGCGCGTTGCCTACACCAAAGACTATAACCTGTACGTGTCTGCACCGGGTGCTGCGGATGTGGCGGTTTCTACGGATGGCACTGTGGCACTGGTGTACGGCGAGGCGGCGCACCGCTCCGAGTTTGGCATTACCAAAGGCACATTCTGGTCTGGTGATGGCAGCAAACTGGCCTTTTACCGCATGGACCAGGGCATGGTAACCGACTACCCACTGGTGGATGTGGCCCCGCTTCCAGCTAAGCAAAACGCCATTAAATACCCGATGGCCGGCGGCAAAAGCCACCATGTGACAGTGGGCGTGTACAACCTCGACACAAAAACCACTACATACCTGAAAACCGGCGAGCCAGCCGAACAGTACCTGACCAACATTACCTGGAGCCCAGATGGCAAGCACCTGTACATTGCCGTGCTTAACCGCGACCAGAACCACATGAAGCTGAACCAGTACGATGCCACCACCGGTAATTTTGTAAAAACACTGCTGGAGGAGAAGCATGAAAAGTATGTGGAGCCGCAGTATGGTTTATACTTTGTGCCTGGCAAACCTAACCAGTTCGTGAGGGTAAGTGAGCGCACGGGCTTCGACCATTTATACTTGTATGATACCAATGGTAAACAAATACGCCAGCTAACCGGCGGCGACTGGATGGTTACCGAAATACTGGGTTTCAATAGAAAAGGTGATGAGCTGTTTTATACTTCCACGGCTGAGAGCCCACTGGAACGCCACATTTACAGCGTTAACCTGAATAACGGCAAGAGCAAAAAACTGTCGCAGGGCAAAGGTACCCACACGCCAAAGCTTAGCCCATTCGGCAACTACCTGATTGACAGCTACACCAGCCGCGACGTACCCAGAGCCATCCGCATCATTACCAGCGATGGCAAGATCACGCAGACACTTTTAACCGCTAAAAACCCGCTTACAGCTTATAAACTGGGCGAGACAAGTATAGTCACCATTAAAGCTGAGGACGGCACAGAACTTTACGGCCGCTTGATTACGCCACCAAATATGGATAAGAGCAAGAAATACCCGGTGGTAGTGTATGTGTACGGTGGTCCGCATGTGCAGCTGGTAACCGATAGCTGGCTGGCAGGCGCTAACCTCTGGATGCATTTGATGGCGCAGAAAGGATATGTGGTGTTTACCCTGGATTCCCGTGGCTCCGGCAACAGAGGCTTAGCTTTTGAGCAGGCAACGTTCCGACAGCTGGGTACTCCGGAAATTGCCGACCAGTTAAAAGGCGTGGAGTACCTGAAATCGTTGCCTTACGTGGATGCAAACCGCATGGGTGTGCACGGCTGGAGCTACGGCGGCTTTATGACCACCTCTCTGATGACGCGCACTCCGGATGTGTTTAAAGTAGGCGTGGCCGGCGGCCCGGTTATCGACTGGAGGTACTACGAAGTGATGTACACTGAGCGCTACATGGACACGCCTGAGCAAAACCCGGAAGGTTACGAGAGCGCCAACCTGTTAAAGTACATTCCGAACCTGAAAGGCAAATTGTTGATGATACACGGCACTGTGGATGATGTAGTGGTTTGGCAACACAGCCTACAGTATCTTAAAACTGCCGTAGACAACGGAATACTGCTTGATTACTTCGTTTACCCGGGCCATCCGCACAATGTAAGAGGCAAAGACCGCGTGCATCTGATGCGGAAAGTGACACAATATCTTGACGAAAACCTCTAAAATTCATACTTTTGTAAGAAGCTGCTCCCAAACAGGGCAGCTTCTTACACTTTTAGCTGCTTTTGTCGTAGGCTTAGATGTTAAGTTTTTTTACGGATACTGATGAAGATAAAAGCAAGCTCCCCTCTGCCCCAACCGGCAAGCAGAGCGGTTAGCAAAAAAAAATTGTCGGACATTAATACTGATGTTACTTATTGGCTTTCTCAGCCTCCCAAGGCCCGTTTGGCGGCCCTGCAGGAACTGCGAAACCAGTACAGATTACTCGTAAAGATGGAGCTGACGAACATTTTTGAAGATTTTATTAAACGGCTGAATGCCGCACAGGCACAGTACATTATTGCGGGCGGGTTTGCCGTCGCCATTTATGGTTACCCACGCTATACCGGCGACATAGACATCTGGATCAACCCAAATCCGGAGAACGCCAAAAAAGTTCTGAGAGCGATTAAAGAGATCGGCTTTTCGGAGGATGATGTGAACATGGAAGACCTCACCACCCCCGACGTTCTTATACAGCTTGGGTATCCGCCAAACCGAATCGATATCTCCACCGGATTAGAAGGCGTACAATTTGCCGGGTGCTGGAGCCGAAAAGCCCTTATGCCTTTCGGGGATCAGATGGCAAATTTCATCAGCCTGGAAGACCTTAAGACAAATAAAAAGGCCACAGCCAGGCAACAGGACCTGCTGGATCTTCAAAATCTTTCCTAGAACGCCATGCCAGCAGTTTCCCCGGCCTTTCGCCAGGCAGTAAAAAAGCTCAGCGACAAAGAAAAAGAAGCGATCATACTTAAAGCTGCCCGCCGCGACGCTGAGCTGTACGACCTGTTGTCGTTTGAGCTGTTGGAGGAAGTTACGCTGGAGGAGGTGTATGAGCAAAGCGCCGACATGATACATGAGCTGCTGATGCATGCCACAGGCCGGAGCCTGCCAAAGGCCCTAACAAAAGCCCTCCGAAAAGCTCTGAAAGAAATTGCGCGCTTCAAGCGCGTCACCAAAGATGCTAAGGCCGAAATTGACCTGCACCTTTATACTTTGCGATTGATCTTTGGCAACTTCACGGGCCAGTTTGATAGCTACTACAAAGGCTTTTATACGGCCACAGCCAGACTGCTACTCCGCACCATGCAGCTTATCCGCAAAAACCTCCACGAAGATTATCACTTGGAGTATAAGTCTGAGCTGGACGATTTTCTGGAGCAGATACACAGCCGGAAAAAGCCGCTGTCTGTAACGTTGCCAAGGGAGTTCGAGACCGGTGATTAAGGGGATTTTAGTGATTTAAGGGATTATGTCTATATGAATAATAAACACGCCGATAAACCATCTCTAAAGCAAGCAGTGCTGTTTCATTCTGGAAAATGTAGCTCTAAAATTCCTATCAAAAAAAAACTCCCTCTCCTGTTGTTAGGAGAGGGTTGGGGTGAGGTGAATCAACAGGTATAGCCAGCGAAAACCTACAACCCTGCCACCTTTACATCTTCCAGGTTAATCTCTGACACCTTCTCTAATTTCCCTGCCTCAAAAGCCTTGTCGTAATTCTCCAGCGGGAATTTCTCCTTAGAAGTATAATTGATGTAATCCTGGAACAGCACTCCTCCTACTTCTCTTGGGTTTACTGCCTCCCGGAAGCGCGTGCCAATAGAGCCATCTTCTTCTTTGTAGCTATAGGCCAGGTAATCCATAGTATGCTTGCTCTGATGGAACCAGTACACATAGGTATCCTCATGGTCTTTGCCTCCCCCCTCTTGTGCAAAAGTAACTTTTACTTTGTGGTAGGGCTCTCCTTTGATGGTAGCCTCGCCCAGGTACTCTTTCTGCACAGCCGCATCGTTTAAAAAGTATGGCAGCAGCGCAAAGTATACCACACTATTTACTGACGAGGTAAAGGCATCTTTTCTTTCTTGCGGCAACTCCACCTCCACATCATCGGCAGTGCGTTTAAAACCGCTGTTGCTCATTACATCGTGTATGCGCTGACCCGTAGAGTCATCTGTAAAAGTGCGGCTGTACACGTAAGCGCCCTGGTCGCGGAGGGCACGGTAATGCCTGCCCCGGAAGTTGAACGTTACTATTGCCTGGTTCAGGTGCTCACCACCATGCACAGCAATGGCCTGATCCACGATCTGTTGCGCATCAGGGGTACTAGTTTGAGTGCAGGCACTGAGTAAAAGTATGGCAAGTATAAAACCTGTGCTTAGGATGGTCTGTATCTTTCTCATTTCAAGGTGCTTTATTAGGCCCAAAGTTAGGAAGCCTGCGCCAAGTATAAGCAAAAAGCCGCCCCGGAATTTTTCCGGAACGGCTTTTTATATTTTATATGCAAGTTATACCTGCTTAATTACTGCTTTGCCGTAACGTCAAGTGTCACTACAAAATCATCGTAAATGGCTTTGTCGCCCAGGTTATCGAAGAAGCTGTTAGAGCCATAACGCACGTCATACTTAGCACGGTTAATGGTAACATCACCCTTCGCAGAAGCAACTCCGTTTTTAACCGAAACTGTTGCCGGGAAGCTGATCTGGTTGGTAATGCCCTTAATGGTAAGGTCGCCGGTTACGGTGTAGTTTGGCTGGCCAGCCGCTGCTTTTGCTATTGGCTTTAAACCAGTTATCTTGAAAGTGGCTGTGTTGTGCTTCTCTACACTGAAGAAATCGTCAGACTTCAGGTGATCAATAAGTTTCTTGTTATAGCCGGCATCTTTAATGTCGGTGCAGGCAATCGAGTTCATGTCGATCACGAATGTACCACCGGTCACCTTATTGCCGTCAATCAGCATCTGGCCGCTTTTCAAGGCTACTGTACCCATGTGCTCGCCGGTTACTTTTTTAGCATGCCACTTCAGGTCGCTTTTAGCAACATCTACTTTATAAGTGCGCGCCTTGGCAATAGCCGCCGTTTCTGTTTTAGTGGTTGTGGTTGGAGTAGTGCCAGCCGTAGCCGTAAACATTACAGCCGATGCCAGCGATGCAAGAATTACTAACTTTTTCATTTTATTCTATACTTAATTTATGGTAACTATTTATAATTCATCGATTTGAGCCTAGCCCCTGATCTTATCCAGCAGATCGCTTAACTGCTGGGCTTCCACTTCTGTCAGATTTCGGATGCCCGTAGACTCACCGCCTTCTATACTGTCCATTTCCTTTAGCAGCGCAAGCCCTTTGTCAGTGATCAGCACATCCACTGTTCTGCGGTCGGCGGGGCACTGCTTGCGCGTAACCAAACCCTTCGCTTCCAGCTTGTCTACAATCCTGGATGCATTAGACGTTTTATCCAGCATGCGCTCTATCAGCAGACTGATGGTGGCAGGCTGTGGGTGCTGCCCACGCAAAATGCGAAGTATGTTATACTGTGGCAGCGTTATGCCAAACGGCTTAAAAAGCGTTGCCTGCTGCTGCTGCAACCAACCAGAAGTATAAACCACATTTATAAAAGCCTTCTGATACGGACTCTTAAAGGTCTTCTGCTTTATTTCGTCTTCAATCTTCATGTAACCAAAGTCTGTCATCATGCTGATGCAAATATATGTACATACATTTAATGTACAAACACATTAACACGATAAATGAAAAATAGTTTCAAATTTTAAATAATTACCAAGGCCTAAAGATAAGGATTAATTGATTTGAGGGTGAAAAAGAACAAATGCTATTTAAGGTATAAAACCCCGTTCTGCTCCCTTACAAGCTTAAACGGTTCCTCAGACAGCATCAAAAACCCATCCAAACTAGCAAAATCGAATCCGCTGCTAAGCTGCAGGGCACACCAGATGCCAAGAGAGGTTTCCACCATCGACCCGATCATGGCCATCAGGCCGTGCTTTCGGGCCTGGTGCAGCAACCGCACGGCATTCAGGTAGCCGCCGGCCTTCATCAGTTTTATATTCACCCCATGGAATTCCTCCCGCAGCAACTCAAAGTCAGCCTCATCGGTAACCGACTCATCGGCAACAAGCGGAATGGGAGTTTGGTTTTTGAGGTGGGCGTAGGCACAGCCCATAGATGCGGGCATAGGCTGCTCCATAAAAATAACGCGCTCACCGTCAAGCGATTTCAGGAATGCCAGCAGCGCGTCCGGGTCGGTCCAGCTTTCGCCGCCTTCCAACATCAGGGGTTTCTCGGTGGCGTGCAGCACCTGGTGCACCAGCTTTGTATCGGTTTCCTGGCTTACGCGCAGCTTTAAACAACAAAACCTGTCTATGCGTTGCTCCTGTATGTAATGCAGGGCAGTTTCAGGTTCCATAGCAGGAAGCGAGCAACAAGTAGGTTGGTGGTGTGGTGGCCGCTGGCGCAGCAACTGATTTACCGGAATGCTATGCAACTGGCAGAAATAATGCAGGTAGGCTGCCTCCACGGCAAAGCGCAGCGAGTTCACGGGCTGATGCTCCACTAATAGTTCCAGCAGGCTTTCCAAGTTTTTAACCTGTGCCAGGCCCGCCATCAGTAGCACCTGGTATTGTTGCAGCAACAGCTCAGGCGTTTCACCGAACCTAAGTTGCGGCGCTGCCTCTCCAAACCCATTCAGCGTACCATCCGACACCTGCACCAGGAAGTTTATTCTGTCCGGGCCAGCGTAGCCTGTTGCGTGCGTGTTAAACTTCAGGCTTAGGTGCAGCGCCTCTATCTGCCATGTAAGCATACGTTTAAAGTATCGGTAGTAAAGTACACATACATACGTGTTCAGGAGCTGAAAAATAACCAATGCGGCCATTTTTTAAGTGGTAGTTTATACTTACGCCACTCCGCCTTAAAATTTAGTTAGCCTACTGGCCCGCCAGTTGTTTGCTAGTGTACATTTTGCACCTATATTTGCTAAGTTATTAGAGGTGTGCCCATATAGCATTTGGCTTTGCCTGGTGCTGTTGCAGAAGTACCTCCCTGATAGCCTTTATCCGGCAGATGTAAAGCTACCTGCCCATACTTTTTATTTATGAAGAAATCTTTTCTACCACTGGCTACGCTGGTTTGCATTACGCTGGCTGCCATCCTTACTGTTTTGCAACAGTATAGTCTTATCGCTTTGTCGGCGGATGTGCTGACTGCTGTGCGCTGGGCCGGCATTGGCGTGTTGCTGATGTATGGCATACAGAAGCGTTCGCTTACCACCTGGATCCTGATAAGTATGGTGGTGGGTGCCGAGATCGGCTACGACTTCCCGAGCTTTGCCACCAACCTGAACGTGCTCAGCAAGGTCTTCCTCAAAATGATCAAGACCATCATCGCGCCGCTTATTTTTGCTACGCTGGTGGTAGGCATTGCCGGTCACTCCAACCTGAAACAGGTGGGCAGCATGGGCTGGAAGGCTATTGTATACTTCGAGATAGTAACCACGCTGGCCCTGTTTATTGGTCTGGCTGCCATTAACATAACCAAAGCCGGCGAGGGCATCAGCATGAACCTGGCCGAGGTAAACAATGAGATTGCCCCTGTAGCCAAGCAATCAGCCTCCGACATTATACTTCACGTTTTCCCGGAGAACATTGCGAAGTCTGTAGCAGAAGGCCAGGTGCTGCAGATTGTGGTATTCAGCGTGCTGTTTGCGATTGGCCTAGCCATGGTAACAGAGAAAAAACGCAAGCCAATGCTCGATTTCTGTGAAAGCCTTTCGGAAACCATGTTCAAGTTTACGAACGTGATCATGTATTTTGCGCCAATTGGTGTTGGTGCCGCAATTGCTTACACTGTTGGCCATATGGGTCTGGGCATTTTGGTTAACCTGTTCCAGTTACTGGCTACCTTGTATGTGGCGCTTATCGCATTTATACTTCTTGTTCTGCTTCCGGTAGCCCTCATTGCCCGTGTTCCGATCAAGCGATTCCTACAGGCTATCTCTGGCCCGGTTTCTATTGCATTTGCCACTACAAGCTCGGAGGCTGCCCTGCCACGCGCCATGGAAGAGATGGAGAAACTGGGTGTACCGCGCAAGATCGTTGCCTTCGTAATGCCTACCGGTTACAGCTTTAACCTGGATGGCACTACTTTATACTTAGCCCTTGCCTCTGTTTTCGTGGCGCAGGCCGCTGGCATTCCGCTCAGCTGGGAGCAGCAATTGGTGATGGTGTTTACCCTGATGCTGACAAGCAAGGGTGTAGCCGGTGTGCCACGCGCGTCGCTGGTTATACTTTTAGGCACCGTAGCCTCTTTCGACTTACCGGTATGGCCGGTGTTTGCCATACTTGGCATTGATGAGTTGATGGACATGGCCCGTACGTCTGTAAACGTTACCGGTAACTGCCTTGCCACTGCCGTAGTAGCCCGCTGGGAAGGCGAGTTTAACCCGCAGCCGGAAATTGGTTTGGTTGAGACTACAAACCCAGAACTGGTGATCGAGACTCCTGAGAAAGAGGAGAGAGAAGTAGAACTGGTGTAAGTATTTGAGGTATCAGATAACAGCAAAAGGCCGTAGCTTACGAAGCTACGGCCTTTTTTTGTGCACTTGCCTCAAGTTATAACACATGGCTTACAGGCTGTAATCGCCACTTTTTGACTGAAATCATACTTTTTTGTAAATTCATGTATATAAAATTGCCTTTTAACAGTACACTACTCCAAAAAAGTATAGCTTATGAAAAACAGAATAGTAGCCTTGTTGCTGCTTTTCGTTTTTGCCTTTAGCTCGGCAATAGCGCAACAAAGCAGTCAGAAAGACAAAATCCTTCCCTACCCCATCCATCAGAAAAAGCTACCCAATGGCCTTAACGTGGTCACGGTGCCTTACAACAGCCCTGGCCTGGCGGCCTTTTATATAGTGGTAAGGGCAGGCTCGCGGGAGGAGGTAGAAAAAGGAAAAACTGGATTTGCCCACTTCTTTGAGCACATGATGTTTCGGGGCACCGAAAAGTATAGCAAAGAGGCCTATGGCGATATTATGAAAGCCATGGGTGCCGCTGCAAACGCCAACACCTCCATCGACAGGACAGTTTACCACATGACAGGTAACGCCGAGATGCTGGACAAGATTTTCGAGATCGAGGCAGACCGTTTCCAGAACCTGAAGTATAGCGTGCACGATTTCAAGACCGAGGCCGGCGCCGTAAAGGGTGAGTATACTAAGAACTCGGCCAGCCCCTATCAGCAGCTGTACGAGAAAATAGTGAGTACTGCCTTTACCAAGCATACTTACTCGCACACCACCATGGGCTTTTTCGAGGATGTGGTGGATATGCCAAACCAGTATGATTACTCGCTGGTGTTCTTCGACAGATTTTACCGCCCTGAGTATACTACCATTGTGGTGGTAGGCGATGTAACCCCGGAGCGGGTAAACAGCCTGGCACAGCAATACTTCGGCAACTGGAAGCGCGGCAACTATAAGCCAGAGATCCCGACAGAGCCCAAGCAAACCCAGACACGCTACGCACACGTGAAACAGGAAGGCTTTCCGCCATACCTCACCCTCAACTTTAAAGGCCCCGCCTTCTCGGACAAAGACAAAGACCTGCCGGCCCTAAGTATACTTTCAACCATACTTTTTGCTGAGAACTCGGACCTGTACCGTAAGCTGGTGGTAAACGAGCAAAAGGCGCGCTTTATAGCAGGCGGCCCGCAATTCTCCCGTGACCCTAACCTTGTCCAGGTTGCCGCATCGCTGCTTAAGGCCGAGGACATGCAGTACGTGAAAGACGAGATCATGAAAACGCTGAATGAGGCAAAGACCAAACCTATCGATGCTAAGAAGATAGAAGACACCAAGTCGCGCATACGGTACAGCTTTGCCATGAGTATGGACAGCCCCGATGCTATCGCCAACTCACTGGCACGCTTCATCTGGCTAACCGGCGACCCGGAGTCAATAAACAGGCTCTATGGGGTTTTGGATACCATTACGGCGCAGGACCTGATGAATGCTGCCAAAAAGTATTTCACTCCAGCGACCATGACCGTGGGCACCATCGCCCCTACCGAAAAATCGCCTGTTAAATAAGGCTTTCATCTACAAAATGTTGAGAACATGAAGATACAAAGCATAAAAAAACTAGCTGCCTATATACTGCCTGTCGCCTTTCTGGCTATTTCCTGCGCTAAGCAGCCCCAGGCAACGCAGCAAACAACACCAGAAACCACCACTACACAGGCTGCCACAGCCCCTTCTGCCTACGATGCAAACCAAGCCTTTGGTCCCGGCAAAGTAGTGGAGCTAAAACAGCCTGAGTCGAACAAGGTGGTGATCAAACTGATGTTCAAGAATGGATCGATGGTTGACCCACCCGGCAAAGAGGGCCTTACCTACACCACAGCACGCATGATCATGGAAAGCGGCACACAGGACATGACCGTTACCCAGATCAAGGACAAGATATTTCCATGGGCCGCTGAGTATTATACCAACGTGGATAAGGAGGTAACCACTTTTACCTTTGCCGTGCACACCGATTTTCTGAATGATTTTTACCAGATCGTGCGGGGCCTAATGCTGCAGCCAGCCTTTGCAGAGGCAGACTTTAAGCGCGTGAAGGCCAACCAGCAAAACTTCGTAGACCAGGTAATACGCGCGTCATCGGATGAGGAGTACAGCAAAAAGGCATTAGAAGACCTGCTGTTCAGAGGCACTAATTACCAGCATGTGGTAGAGGGCAAATCGGCGAGTGTGCAAAGTATAACCTTAGAGGATGTTAAGAACCACTGGCGCAACTACTTTACCCAGAATAATGTGCTGATTGGCATTGCCGGAAACTACAGCAATGAGTTCCTGAACAAACTAAAGTCAGACATGGCCCAGCTTTCTGATGTGAAACCAAACATACCGCTGGCCGGCAAGCCAAACATGCCAAATGGCATACAGGTGGAGATTGTAAAGAAAAACGATGCACTGGGCTCAGCCATCTTTACCGGGGCACCGATGCCTGTAACCCGCTCTGCCGACGATTTTGCTGCCCTGATGGTTGCCAACTCGTTTCTGGGTGAGCACCGCAAAAGCTACGGCAAGCTCTACGACAAGATCCGAACTACCCGCTCCATGAACTACGGCGACTACTCCTACATTGAGTGGTACGACCAGGGTGGCTCGTTCCAGTTGCCAAACCCGGGTGTACCCCGCACTTCCAACTACTTTGCCCTCTGGATAAGACCGGTGCAGATAGCCGAAGGCTTGAAGCAGCAGTACGCCGAGTTAAAGGACATCAATGTAGGGCATGCTCATTTTGCGCTGCGCCTGGCCATCCGCGAGGTAGACAACCTGATCAAGAATGGCATGACCCAGGAGGAATTTGAGCTTACACGCAAGTTCCTGCGCTCCTACATCAAGCTCTACATCCAGACAATGGACAAGCAACTGGGCTTCCTGATGGATTCACGCTTCTATGGCCGCCAGGATTACATACAGGAACTGGACAGGCTGCTGGCAAACCTGACCGTGCAGGAGGTGAACAATGCTGTGAAGAAATACTGGCAAACAGAAAACATGTTCATCACGATCGTTACCGACGACAGTGAGGCGGAGCCACTGAAGCAGGCCTTACTGAACAATACCCCGTCGCCGATGAGTTATTCAAACCTGGTAAAAGAGGGACTGCCTAAGGAGGTGTTGGCTGAAGATGAAATTATCGCCAACTATAAGCTGAATGTAAAAGATGTAAAGATCATAGATAGCAAAGAGACATTCAAATAACTAAGCTTGAGGTTAACATTTTACTGACCGCGCCTCACAACCCGTTACTTTAATTAAGTATAAAACCGACTTTATACTTTAGGCACGAGCCCCGGAAAACTGACTCCGGGGCTCGTTTTATTATAAACATCACACAAAACCCACACTTCCCTGATAACTAAATATTTACAAAAATATAAATTTGACTTTTTGAATATAAAATAGTAAAATTACAACTCATTATTAAAACTACACAACTATGAGAAAAGCCCTCAAAATTATGGGTTATGTGGCAGTTGTACTTGTTGCTGCCGCTGCCGCTTTTGTGGTTTACATGCAGTATGCTTTCCCGAAGGTGGATGCTGCGCCAAACCTCATTATTACCAAAACGCCTGCCATAGTAGAAAGGGGCAAGTACCTTGCTAACCACGTATCTGTTTGCGTTGATTGCCACTCTACCAGAGACTGGAGCAAATTTGCCGGACCAATCGAACCTGGCACGGAAGGCAAGGGCGGCGACAAATTTGACCACTCCCTTGGGTTTCCGGGGGTGTTTTTCGCCAAGAACATTACCTCCGATAAAGAAACCGGCTTGGGTAACTGGACAGATGGTGAGATATACCGCGCCATGACCAAAGGAGTAAGCAAAAACGGGGAGCCACTGTTTCCACTGATGCCCTACAACTCCTTTAACCAAATGACGAAGCAAGATGCCTATGCCATTATCGCCTACATCCGCACACTGGCTCCTATCAGGCACGAAGTACCAGCCTCTGAGCCTGATTTCCCGATGAACCTGATCATGCGCACCATGCCGCTGAAAGAGGATGCCGCTATGGATGAAGGGGTGCTTGATGACGAAGTATCGAGAGGCAAGTACCTGCTGACGATTGCCGGTTGTAACGATTGCCACACGCCACAGGATAAAGGTGCCCCGATAGAGGGAAAATACCTGGCAGGCGGGTTTGAGTTTCAGTTTCCTAATGGCAATGTGGTGCGCTCTGCCAACATCACGCCACACAAGCAAAACGGGATAGGTGCCTGGTCTGAGGACCTGTTTGTGCAGCGTTTTAAAGCTTTCGATAATCCGACGGTTGCCTCACAAAAAGTGGCCCCTGATGGCATGAACACGGTAATGCCATGGGCCATGTATGCCGGCATGAAAGACGAAGACCTGCGCGCCATCTACAAATACCTGAAAACGCTGGAGCCAAACAATAACAAGGTTGTGCGCTTTGCTCCGGCATCGGCTGGCTCTTAACCTGTAAGTATAAGATCTGAGCGGAAAGTATAAAGGAGAGGCACTGTCTGTAATTGGCAGCGCCTTTTGCCTTTACTTAGGTTGTATATGGGCCAGGGTATATTTCATTCTACCAATTTCTGCAGCAAGTTATCAACTCAGTTGAGCCTGCCAGTATGAGATGGTCTTTTTCGCTTACTAATCAAATATAGCGTTATACTTACTTTTAAGTATTTTTCACTATACTTTTAGAATTCTGCAACCAACTGTTGCCTGCAAAGTATATGATAATGCGAAGTACTCTACCATTACCATTATGCAGGCAATTTATACCGGGGCAAATAAGAAAGTTGAGCTTGCTAGTTTTAACAGACGCATTCTGGCTTTTACCATAGACATGCTGCTGTTGCTATCATTGATCGGGCTGATCGATTATTTAACTTATAGCAGTGACGAGCAGGCATACCTGTTAAAACCGGAGCGTATTCTGGACTTGTCTTTGGGGTGGCTATACTTTGCTGGCATGGAGATCTGCTCATGCCAGGGCACTATCGGCAAATACCTGCTTGGCCTGCAGGTAACCAACCTGGACGGTAGCCGCATCACTTTCAAAAATGCTACCATCCGATACTTTGTTAAGCCTTTCTCGGCAATACTCGTGCTGCTTCGGCTATTTCTTAACCCAATTCCGCTCTCCCGCCGCACATTCCACGATAGACTGGCCCAGTCCATTGTTATCTCACGCTAAGGCTTTTCGCCGGGTTTGCCCTGGTAATCCAGTATGGTGATGTTGAACATCGGGTCAGCATTCCAGTCTTTTTTCTTAATGTCTTCAAACAGCACGTCTTTCAGCATTTGCTTCAGCTGCTCATTCGGGATGGAGTCGTTGCGGTTGTAGAGATACAGCTCGCAGATAACCGGGTTCAGGTCCTTGAGCGTGCCCCGGGTAAAACGCGCGCTTACCTCTATGGTCTCAATGTTATCGTAACGCTGCAATGTGTTCCGGATGGTTTCGGTTATCTGGGTGGATAGGCTGGCCTTTTGCAGGACAGGCTGCTTTTTAAACTGCCAGTACATCAGCCCGCCCAAAACAACGACAGAGATCGCGATTGAAAGTATATACACATACTCTTTACCATCGGCAAAACGAACCCCCTGGGTGGTAACTTTACCAATGTACCGGAACACCAGGGCGGCAGCCAATTGTATACCTGCAAGCTGAAGTATAAGCAGAAACACACCGCTTTGCACCATTTGCCAGTTACCGAAATGCAGGGCCATGCCAATCAGGCCGGTTGGTGGCGCAAGAGAGGCAGCCACCAGTATACCCACAGCCGCACCCGGCACCAGGCTGTCACGTTCCGATTGTATCAAATTAATGGCGCCTGCAAACCCTGCCACCAGAGGCAAAATAAGCGCCATCTGCGAAATATGGCTTACATCAACCATAATTGGTGTGGCATGCTTTTGCCCGGCAATCCAGGAGAACAGGTACGTAACAAGTATACTTAGCCCGATGGCCAAAGTATAGCGGCCCAGGCTTCGTATCAAAAGCTGCCTCTGGCCTGCCGCAGCAGCCAATGCAGCATTCATGGCAGGACCGGCAAACGGAGATACCAGCATAGCGGAAACAAGCAGGTATATCGTGTTGGTGTACAGGCCTATCCAAACCAATATACCCCCCGAAACGGCATAACTCATTAAACCAAATTTGGACCCAACACTTTGCAGCCCTCCCATAAATACCTCAATCGGACTGCGGTAGGTAACATCTGTCACCTGCTCCGGGGCTTCTTCCTGGGGTGGGTATAAGGTGATCACACCACGCGGCACCAGCGATATTTCCGCTTCTTCAAAAGTGGCGATATCCTCGATAAACTGGTTTACATTTTTGTTGCTGAGAAAGACTTTTACCAGGTCGCCGGATTCCGTCCGGACAACGCTCAGGTTCTTTCCTTGCAGGTTCTCTGCTGCTTTTTTTACTTTTTCACCTTGTCCGGCGGGTACTTTTACTGTTAGTGCACGCATACCTGTCTTTTTGCTGTACACATACCTACGAGAACCGGCGCTACAGATGTTATACTGGCTTTAAAAACACAACTCCCGCTGCCATTGGCCGGCAGCGGGAGTTGTATGAAGCGCTTTGTCAAGTTTTAATTTGCGGTAGCTCCGTATTTGGTGGTTTTTACTTCGGCTACGCCATCCGGGGCTACCGTAACCTTGAACAGGTAATCATACTGGCTATCGGAGATATCCGGTACAGGTCGTCTGGCTCCAAGGGCCTCTACCAACGGAAGTATTGTGTTGGAATGCCCGGCAATCACCACTGTTTTGCCAGTATGCTCGGTTTTGATCTTATTGCTTATCCCGTTAAAGTCGTGGGCTTCGTAAGTGATCACTTCTAAGTTTCGGGATGCGGCCATAGGCTTTAGCGTGTTTTGCGTGCGCTTATACTTTGTGGCATACAAGGCATCAATTTTCTGGCCTTCCAGCTCCGCACGCAGCGCCTCTGCCCTTGCCTCGCCTTCTGCTGTAAGCCCTGGGTCCTGGTCTGCGGGGTTAGAAATGTCTTTCTCGGCGTGGCGCACCAAATAAACAGTGGTAGGCTGCATCACCACCTCATCCGCTGGCTGGTTGGCAATGGCTACGGCCCCTTCGTTGGCTGAAGGCATGTTGCGGCAGGCTGCAGTCCCCAAAATCAGCAGCAGTGCCCATACACGCAGGTGTAATTGTAATTTCATAATTGTTTTTTGACAGAAAGGTTAGTTGATTGAATATGTTTGTTATGCTATATACAATGTTATGATGTCTTTACCAAACTAAATAAGGCTTCAGCCTGCTGACTTTTACCAGTTTGGCGCAGCAAAGAAGCCAGCCTGTGGCGCATTTCCAGGTTGTACGGATACTTGTCCAAGGCAGCCTCATAGGCCTTGATCGCTTTCCTGGTCTTGCCTTTGGCCTCTAAAAGCCGGGCACAGGCAAAATGCCGCTGCGCCTGCTCTGATATACTTGTGGCCGGCGGCTGTTGCTTTAGTGTTTCTTCTGCCTTTTCGGTTAAGCCAAGGTCGGCGTAGAGGCCGGCCAGCAAGTATGGTTCACCCCTTAAGGTCACTTTGCCGTCTATTAAAGGTTGTGCAACTTCCATGGCTCCGGCTTTATCCTGAAGACGGGATTTATAACTGGCCATTCTCAGCATATAATCTGCGCGCGGGGTACCGGCTGCACTAAGTATGCGCTGTGCCTCTTCCAGGGTGGCAAAGGCCTCTTTATACTTGCCCTGTGCTGACAGCACATCAGCATACTGCCTGCGCAGGTCGTAATGCTGCGGTTTTAAGGCTACCAGTTTTGCCAGTGCCTGCCCCGGCTCCTCCCCTTTCACGGACGTTCCTTTCAGCCAGTTGGCAAATGCCATGGCCTCATCGCGACGGTCGCGGAGGTACGTGGATACCGTGGGGGCATCCTGCAAGTATACTTCTGCCACGGCGATCGCTTCCGGCACCATGCCATGGCTCAGGTAAAACTCCCGGAAACGCTGGTTCACAAAGGCACGCATCAAAAGGTCGTCTTCCAGTTCCCAGGCTTTCTGGTAAAGGGCCACTTGTTGCGGCACAGCCTCTTTCTGCTTCAACTCTCCGCTTCTTCGCTGGGCCTCCAGCAACTCGGCCTCCGCCAGGTAGATAGGGGCATAGCCGGCATTAACCTGTTTTGCTTTTTCCAGCCACTGTTGTGCTGCTGCATACGCTTGCTGCTCCTGCTTTACTCCCGCGTAAGCAATCAGAGCCGGCTGGTAGTTTTCATCCCACACCAACGCTGTATCGAGCAGTGCAGCAGCCTGTGCAAATTCTTTCTTCTGCTGCGCCTTTTCCGCCAGGTTCAGGTATACTTCGGCCCAGTTGCTGGCCATGGCCTGTTTATTACCGGCTAAGTATGCCCGTTGGCGCTGCACGAGTTGATCCAGGAAGGTATAAAGTTCAGGGTCTTTGGCCTTCAGATCGGAGGTGGTATTGATGGACTTATGGTTGAGCGGATGCACTTTAACTGGCTCGAAGTATGCCGGATAGGTCTGGGCCAGGTACTCGTGCTCGTTGTTGGCGGAGTAATAATCCAGGGTGCGGCCCTCTTTCATGGCGTTATTGTAGAGGCGGCGCACGGCACGGTTCTCAGCATCGGTAAATACACGCCCATGGAAAAGGTGCACATACTCGTGCAGCACCACGTTACGCTCCAGGTAGGAGCCACGCACCACATACTCTATACCTGCGGCCCCGCTGCCTACGCCGCGTATGTCCATCCACTGGCGGTTATCAAAAGTAGTGGCCTGCCGGAAGTATGGCGAGCCCATGGCAATGGTCAGGTCTACGTGCAGCGGCGGAATCACGAATTTCTCGTTTTGCTTAGATAGAAACGGGAAGTATACAATGCTCTCATAAAGCTGCGACCAAACCATTTTCTGCACTTCATCGCCGGGGTAATACGTCACATCCGGGAAAACACGGGCAAAGTTTACCGGATCTTTGATAACGGTGGTCTGGATCACCTGCCGCAGCGAGTCGTAGTTGTGCAGGTATGGTAACTGTTTCTGTTTGATCACGGCAGCCAGGGCGTTATGCGCCGGCCCGTAGTGTTTCTTTTTAGAAAGTATGCGCTTGAAAATTGCCTGCGCCGAGTCCAGGCGGGTAGCGCGGTCCATGTCGAAGGCCATGTAGTAGGCAGAGCCGCGCAGCATCTGCGGCAGTACCGAGCTTTTATACTTTTGCTGTACCTGCTCCATCTCAGCAAATGCCTGTGGCAGTTTGTTCTCCGAAATCAGTTTATCTGCAGGCTTTAATGCTTTGCGGACTTCTTCATCCTCAGGCTGGGCATAATCGGCGTAGGTCAGGTTGGTGTGGCCATTGCCCCAGTGCCAGTGCGTAACATAGTGCAGCGGGTTAAGTTCCAATGCCAGTTCCCACTGTGCGGCCATATCGTTTAGCTGTGTGGCATCTACGCGCCGCCAAATGGCATAGCCATAATTAAAGCGTGCATCGGCATTAAACGGGTTCAGGGTGAGGCTTTTGATGAGTGGTTCCTCTGCCAGTTCCGGCTTTTGGTTCCAGAAATGCACATCCGACTCCAGCAAATAAGCTTCGGCATTTTTAGGGTTCCAGTTCTGCACTTTCTTTGCCCACTGCAGTGCCTCATCATACTTTTTCTGCAGCATCAGTACCCGGCCAATCGCCAGCGCGGCTGCCTCTTGTTTTGGATCACGCTGCAACACCTGTTGCGCTGTAGCCATTGCCTTCGGCAGCTCCCAGGCCTGTACCTCCAGCCTCGACCTCAGCAACAAAGCCTCTGGCAATGTGGGAGCAGTTTTCAGTACCTGGTTCACTAATTTCTCAGCTGTAGTAAACTCATTGTTCAGTATAGCCATTTTTGCCTGCACCAGTTTGGTGGCAGTGTTGGGCTTTGCATTTTGCAGCACCTGCCTCGCATCCTGCCATAACCCTAGCTCCAGCAGTTTCTCAGCTTTTGCCGCCGTTGCCATACTTTGGCTGCGTGCCTGCCCACGTTCCTGCTCCAGTTTCTGACGAATCGCCGGGATGTCGTTGGGGTGTTGCGCCAGGGCAGTGCCAGCTAAAAGTATAGCTGGTAAGAGGTAGGGAATCCTTGTGAAAAATAAGCGCATATAGTGCCTCAGATTGAGTTGGAAGTTTTCGGGGTTCTGCCACTGCAGCCCCTTCTGCATAGCTGTTTGCTTAAAAATAAGGATTTAAGTGGTATATCGAAAGTATAAACTTGCTAAACTGATGAGGAGGAAGAAGGTGGCAAAAGCCAGTGATCGTTGCCCTCAGGCGAAAATAACCTTGAACTGGTGTTGGTCCTGTTCATATGCATAAACGAGTTGCCACGCGTGGGTAACACAAATCTCTTTTGCGATCGCAAGTCCCAGCCCCGTCGATTTGTCATCCTGGCTTCCTTTCTTGAACCGCCTGAACAGATCTTTTTCGCGCAAACTGATGGGAGCACCTGTGTTACAGACAAGCAAGCCCTGCTGCGTTAACCTTACTTTTACAAAGCCACCCGCAGGAGTATAGCGCAATGCGTTGGCAAGCAGATTTGAAACAAGTACTTCGCAGAGATACTGGTTTGCCATAACTGACACTTTGTTACAGGCAGCATCCACATGTATACTCCGGAGAGCAAACAACTCCTCCATTTGTTCAAGCTGTTGCTGTACAATTTCACAAATATTCAGCTGCTGTTTGTCTAAAAAAGCTTTATTCTCAAGTTTGGCCAACAGCAACAGACTTTTATTTAGCCGTGCCAAACGCTCAACCCCAGCCTTTGCCATAACCACATGCTCCGACATTTCTACACTCATCGGGTACTGGCTAAGCCTGTCTAACTTTGATTTAATTACAGCAAGCGGTGTTTGAAGCTCATGTGAAGCGTTTTCAGTGAACTCACGCAGTGCGTGAAATTCTTCCGCTCCCCGGCGTGCCATCTCTTCCAATACACCTCTAAGTTCCTCAAATTCCATGATACCGGAAGGCTGCAGCTTTAACGGCTTTTCAGAGCTTACCGAGTATTGTTTCAGTAGTCTGAGATTTGTAAAAAAAGGTTTCCATATGGTACGGGCAGAAAAGTAATTGATAAGGGTGCCCGCTATACCCAGCATCAGCCCCATCGCCAGAAAAGTAAACAATACCGTTCTGTTGTATTCTCCCCATCCGATGTGAGAGTCCATAACCACAATACGGTAATTATTGCCATCAATTTTCCGGACTACCTGCAGGTATTTATAGTCTTCGTACATGTCCTGTATCCTGTCATAAATAAGCGTATCGCCATATTTCTCTGAAGCAGGCACATCAGCCCCCACCAGTTCTACAGTAGTGAGCGCCATACTTTGCACATGTCCTTTATGTAATTGCTCCACCACCGAATCATACTGAAGGCGCAGTTCTTCGTCTATCTCTTCGTTTTCGAGCTTATGTATAATGTACAACAAGGCCGGACCGGCAATCAAAAGTATGCAGGTAGTAACCAGCAAGTATAACAAGGTTGTTTTGAAAAGCAGTTTCATGCCCCAGCCCATTTATAGCCCATTCCATACACCGTTTTAATATAGTCATGTCCTGTGGCGCCAGTTATTTTCTTGCGCAGGTTCTTTATATGCAGGTAAACAAAATTATAGTTATCCAGCAGGTCGTAACTATCGCCCCACAGATGCTCTGCTATAGACTGCTGACTAAGCAACCTGTTTTTGTTTACCACAAAGTATAGGAGCAACTCATACTCTTTCCTGGTAAGTGTGAGCAATTTTTCCCCTGCACTAACAGACTTCTCCTGTGTGTTTATTTTAAGATCATCATAAGTAATAATGTAGCTGCCGTTAAAGTCGCGGCGGCGCAGCAGGGCATTAATCCTGGCGTTTAACTCCTCCATATGAAACGGCTTGGTAATGTAGTCATCGGCACCCAGGTCAAAGCCTTGCAATTTATCGTTGAGAGAATTTTTTGCGGAGATGATGAGAACGCCTGTCTCGGGGTTAACCTTTTTAAGCTGCCTGAGCAGTTGCAGCCCATTGCCGCCGGGCAGTGTAATGTCTAACACCACCACATCGTAGCAGTGCAGGTTTATCTTTTCTTCGGCTCCGGTATAAGTTGTAGCTGTCTCGCACAGATAATGTTCTCCCAGGAAGTGTGCTATTTCATCCATAAGCACCGGTTCATCCTCAACTAAAAGTAATTTCATATTCCTGCTTAAAGTATAACTGACTACAGAGGTAACTGGCAAAATTCAAACCTACTAAAAAACAGGGTTGCGAGCATGCTTTTCAGTTTAATCCTATTCAATATAATATTTCTACAGATTTTCTACAGAATTGGACAGTACATTTAATATAAAACAAAATATGCCTTGCAAAGGCCGTAATGTATAAAGGTAAAACCATGGAGGAAAAGCTGCGGATTTTAATAACAGGTAGCGCAGGCTTTATCGGGCACCATCTCATACAGAGGCTGCAACATACAGGCCATCAGGTTATAGGTTTGGATGTGCTTAACCGCTATTACGACCCAAACCTGAAACTGGCACGACTTAAAACACAGAGTTTTAGCGTAGAGGGGATAAGGTACGGAAAGATAATAGTTAACAACTACAACAGTTCTCACACTTTCGTAAAACTGGACCTGGCTGATGCACAGGGCATGGAGCAGTTATTTGCCAGGTATAAATTTGATGTAGTGGTTAACCTGGGAGCTCAGGCTGGGGTGCGCCATAGCATTACAGACCCACAATCGTATGTAAAAAGTAATTTACTGGGCTTTGCCAATGTGCTCGAGTGCTCGTGCCGGCATGGGGTTAAGCATTTACTTTTCGCCTCTTCCAGTTCAGTATATGGCCTAAACGCCGACACTCCGTTCCAAACAGGCGACAGGACTGACTTCCCGGTCTCGTTTTACGCAGCTACCAAAAAAGCCAACGAGGTGATGGCCCACAGTTATGCACATCTTTACCAGATCCCGACAACAGGCATGCGCTTTTTTACGGTGTATGGACCCTGGGGCCGCCCTGACATGGCATACTACAGTTTTACAGAGGCTATTCTAAAGGGGCAGCATATTCGCATCTTCAATAACGGGAACATGCTGCGCGACTTTACTTATGTAAATGATGTGGTCATAAGCATAGAGAAGCTGTTAACCAATTACCCGGAGCCAGGCGCCACATCAGGCACAACGGCGCCGTACAAAATGTACAACATCGGCAATAACAAACCAGAGCAATTGCTGGACCTGGTGGCCACCCTGGAGCGCCTCTTAAACCGAAAAGCCAAACTCGACTTATTACCCATGCAACCCGGCGATGTAACGCAAACCTATGCCGATGCAGAGGACCTGGCAACTGCTACTAACTTCAGCCCCTCCACTACGCTGGCGGACGGCTTGGCAAGTTTTGTAGACTGGTACAAGCAATACACAACCCTTAGAACAGAGGTAGAGATACAGAGGTGACAGACGGTTGCCTTTACAACATAAATCAGGCCTGACGCTTGTATTTAGAGAGGTATAGCTTCTCAAGCTTACGCATCAGGCGCACAGAAATAATGAGCCAGATGACACCCAACGTGTAGCCGGCCAGCACATCGGTGGCGTAATGCACCCGCAGATAGATCCGGCTGTAGCCAATCAGGAGCACAAGTATGGTAAGAAATGCGACAAGTATAACGCGCCATACTTTGCTGGGAACCGTGTGCCACACAATGTAGATCAGCAGGCCATAAAAAGCTCCCCCGATCATGGCATGGCCGCTCGGGAAGCTATGACCAGACTGCTGAAGCATGGCGATCTCGGGCCGGGGCCTTTCGAAGAAGCACTTTAGCAACTGGTTTAGCAGGGAGCTGGACAAAGAAATAACCAATATCTTGAGCCCGTACCAGCGCAGGTCTTCAAAAAAAGAGAACAACAGCACAAATATCGGCGGTACAACCAGCAGGTATTCGACAGAGGCAAAAAAGGAAATGATGCGCATGATCCGAGTATTCTGCTCCGTAGTATGGAGCTTGGCGAACTCGAAAAGCGCTACATCCAAAGCAGTGTTTTTTTCGATGAACACCGTATTGGCTATGTACAGGAAAAGTAACAGGCATACAATAAAAACACCCCACAGCACTACCACCTCAATAGAGAGGAGTGCTAACAGGCTGATAAACTTTTTTAGCAATCGCTTCATGGGAGGTTTAGCCTAAAGTACGTGGAAGCCTAAATAGTTGGTTCCGGTAAATTTAATAGCAAAAGACTTTGCCTGATCTCAAGTATAGATTAAAGCTGTTTAGAGTTTTGATTAAAAAAATTGAACCAGCCATTGTTGGTGTTTTCACCAGCAATTTAAGGCACCGGCTACTATACTTGCTGGTGAGAACACGCAGCAAGGGCAGGCAGTATGGATTTTAATAAACTCTAAGAGGCTGTTTTGATATTATTGTTGGAAGCGAAAAGGGGATTATTAGGATTCTGGCGAGGCTCCTTCCCGAATCAAGTTCGGGATGTTCCATTTAAGTGGAATAGCAGCGCTATGGCACGAAAAAGAGACGAAGCCAGGTTCCGCAAGATCCCTTTTGCAGCCCAATGAATAAAATCAAAAAAGCCTCTAAAATGGCTCATTAAGACTTACAACGCAATAGTTTAAAAAAGATGAACTCTATTTCGCTTACTGTTATCGTACCCGTTTTTAACGAGGAAGGCTGCCTGAAGCAACTAACTGAGGCGATGGGCGCCTTTCTGCAGCAAACACCGGTTCCCACACAGGTGCTGTTTGTAAACGATGGGTCTACAGACAGCAGTTTAACCCAGATAAAGGAAACCTGCCAAACCAAATCCGGCTACAGCTACCTGTCGCTGAATCGAAACTATGGCCTTAGTACCGCTATTAAAGCCGGAATAGACCATATCCAAACCACGCACATCGGTTACATCGATTCCGACCTGCAAACTTCCCCCCTGGACTTTATGCTTTTCTTCGAGCACTTGCCACACTACCAAATGGTGATCGGTATCAGGGAAAAACGCAAAGACACATTTGTTAAAAAAGTATCCTCAAGGATCGCCAATGGCTTCAGGCGCTACATGATCAACGATGGCATCGTGGACACTGGCTGCCCGCTTAAAATAATGGATGCGGCTTATGCCAAGCGTGTTCCTTTTTTTGATGGCATGCACCGCTTTCTGCCAGCCCTTATTCAGTTGCAAGGAGGTAAGGTAAAGCAGTTGCCGGTACAGCATTTCGAGCGTTTTGCGGGTTACTCCAAATACCATTTGTTTAACCGCCTGTGGGGTCCGCTGAACGACACGTTTGCCTTCCGGTGGATGCGAAAACGTTACTTAAACTATACTATAGCCGAAGAGTTCGAGAACCAGCCTGTCGCCAATGGACATTTCTGAAGTAGTGATTTATAGCACAGGCCTGCTTGCCCAGATACTTTTTTCGGCGCGTATCCTGTCACAGTGGATCTTGTCTGAGAGGGCCGGGAAAGTACTTTCGCCTACCTCCTTCTGGACTACGAGCGTAGTGGCTTCTATACTTTTAATGGCCTATGGTGCAATGCGCCATGATATCGTTATAGTAGGCGGACAGCTACTCTCCTACTTTATTTACCTGCGCAACATCAAACTTAAAAACGTTTGGGACAACCTGGCTGCACCTGTTCGCTGGGGAGCTATACTTTTTCCGTTTGCAGCCATGGCCTGGCTATTCTGGAGCGAGACCTATAGCTTTAGCTACATTATGGAACACAGCAAAATTTCAGGCACGCTGATAGCTTGGGGAGGCATAGGCCAATTGGTTTTTACGCTTCGTTTTGTGTACCAATGGTATTACTCTGAGCGCCTGCAGCAATCCGTCATTCCACCGGCCTTCTGGGCTATAAGCCTGGTGGGCGGTTTAATGATCATTTCTTATGCTGTGCTGCGCCTGGACCCTATTCTGTTTTTAGGACAGACTTTCGGGGTTACGGCCTACAGCCGAAACCTGGTGCTGGGTTTGCGAGAACACCAAAAAGCTGCACGGCAAATCTCTGCAAATTGAAACTTATGCACCTTCCCTACTCCCCTGGCATCAACCGCATGCTGTTCCTCATACTGTTGCTTTTGCTTCTGGCCTTGCTTTATAACCTGGGCGGCTGGGGTGTTGTAGAAACCAGCGAGGCCCGTTACGCAGAGATCAGCCGCGAAATGTGGCAGAACCGTGACTGGCTTCACCCGCGCCTGCTTGGCATTCAGCATTTCCATAAGCCACCGGTTACCTATATTTTATCGGTCTGGGGTATGGCAATGTTCGGAGCCAATGCTTTTGGGGCCAGGTTTCTCTTACAAGTATCGCTGCTGCTTCAGGTGGCTTTGGTTTATCTAACAGGAAAAGAGTTGTTCAGGGATCGGAAGCAGGCTTTGATGGCAGCCATAGTTTATGCTACTATTCCGGCAGTGCTGCTGGCAGCCCGCAACCTTACCACCGACTCCTTCCTGACAACATTTGAGCTTGCCGGGATCTGGGTTTGGCTAAAGTATAAATACAAAAACAACTCGGGGTGGCTATACATTTTTTACCTGTTGCTGGCGCTGGCTTTTCTAACAAAAGGCCCCGTAGGCCTGATCTTCCCGGTACTGGTGGCCATTGGGTACAGAAAGCAGCAAAATGAGTACAGTACATTACCATCCGCTTGGCACCATGTACCTGCCCTGCTGCTTCTTCTGGTAGTGGGTGGCTCGTGGTATAGCTATCTGATGCTCCAAAACACTGGCTTCGTAGATTACTTTGTTTTTAAGCATACCGTGCAACGCTATACCAACCCCGAAACTTTTGGCCGTTCCAAGCCTTGGTGGTTTTACCTGGTGCTTGCTCCAGCGCTAAGCTTACCATGGTCCGCCATACTTTTAGTGCATCTCAAAAAGCTGCGTGCATTACCAAAGTCTTTAAAGCGCTTATTTATACTTTGGATCTTGGTTCCACTGGCATTTTTCTCACTTTCCGGCTCGAAGCTTATACTTTACATATTACCGCTTTTTGCGGGGCAGGCCCTGCTAACGGCATGGTTGCTTTGCCATTTCACAAAACCAATTAAGACAAAAACCGCTTTAAGCTGCCTGTTATACTTTGCAGTGCTGGCCTTAGCCTTACTACTTGTGCCTATGCTTCCTGTTGGCATAGCTCTGCCTAAGTGGGTACTTATTTTCCCGGTGCTGATGCTGTTCGTCTTGCTTATACTTTGGAAACGCCCTCTGCCGCCACTTGTCAAGCTATTGGGCGGTGCCTTGGTCTTTATACTATTGCTCCTGCCTTACTCCACCCACCTGATGGGCAGCAACCCACACCTTATAAAAGGTAGCCGCCCTGTGGCAGCTGTTATCATGGCCAAAAACTTACAGGATCGGCCCATACTGGTTTACGATAAGCTGCTGCCTTCCCTTGCTTTTGAACTCAACCGAAATATCATCTCTGTAAAAGACCAGAGCAAGCACCTGAAACGCGATGTACAATTTGAAAAAGATGAAAGGTGGCATAAGACACTGTTGGATGTAAACCAGGCAGAAGATGTGAGGCTGTTGCGCTCGATGCTTCGTAAAAATGCGGTACTGGTTGTTAAAAGGGCTCTGCCTGTAACCCAAAGCTGGATGTTAGAGCACTTCAGGCATAAAGCGCAGGCAGGAGAATGGACTGTTTATTATTGAAAATGCCACCGACATTGCAGCAAGTATAAACTACTAAACACTATTCTCTCCTGTTCGCTGCCTTATCTCTACAACCTGAAACCACACGAAACGGCAGAACACAAAAACTGTGTTACAACATCTTTGCAGCATATAAACAACAAACGCCAGCCTCTTTCGAAGCTGGCGTTTGTTGTTTAACTAGTGTGCGCACGGGGAGAGTCGAACTCCCACGCCCGAAGGCACAGGCTTCTGAGACCTGCACGTCTACCAATTCCGCCACGTGCGCGCTGGTCACTACATTAAAATATTTCCCAAAACCCTTTAACCCTTGTTCATTGGGACAACAAAGATACGGCGGAAATTTTATTCTGCAATATATTGAAAGAAAAATATTGGCGATCAGGCTGGCGTTTCTTCCTCCACAACCGGGTCAATTTCTTTTTTAGAGACTCTCTCGATGCGGCGCAGCGTGGCTATCCCGATCACAACCCACAGAAAACCAGCCGCAAAGCCAGCTATCACATCGGTGGCGTAATGCACCCTAAGGTATATTCTGCTAAACCCGATAAAAATTACAAACACCACTAAAAAACCTATCAGAAAATTGCGCAGGGCTACGTTCTTAACATTGTGCCACACCAGGTAAATAAGCAGTCCGTAAAATGAGGCCGCCACCATAGAGTGACCACTCGGGAAGCTCAGGCCCGATGCCTCTGCCAATGGCCCCAGTGGCCGTGGCCTGTCGAAAAAGTATTTAAGCAGCACGTTAAGCGTGATACTGCCCAAAGCAACTACCGGCACCTTAAGCGAGTACCAGCGGTGCTTCTGAATAAACAGGAAGTAGCCTACCAGCAGCAAGGCGGCCGGTGTTAAGAAATGGCGTGAGGCAAAAAATGTGATAAACTCAATAAAACTACTGAAGGCCGGACTGGAGATGTCTTTTGCAAAACCAAAGGCCGCCTCGTCTACGCCGAGCTTTCCGCCCGAAAGTATAATGGTGCTGAGGTACAGGAACACAACAATGCACACCAGGAATATCGCCCACACAATAAGCAGCTCAATTGTAAACAGCGCAGAGGCTGCCACTATCCTTTTATATACTTTACTGATCATATCACTCCCTTTTGTTTGCTCCCTGTCTCCGTCAGGAAATCACAATCTTGCAACTTGTACGTAACTCTTAAATTAAATGTATCTATTTAACTATGAAAGACACGATCAGGTTGTTTGTAGCGGCTATTTTGCCAGAAGCACTTAAAGATACACTGCAACAGCAGCTCACCGGATTTGAGCACCCGAACATCAAGTTTATACCCCGGCAGAATTTGCACCTCACCTTATATTTTATCGGTAATGTGCCCCAGCAAAACCTGGAAAGTATAAAGCAAAATATAAAACAGACCGCACAGCAGCACCAGCCTTTCACGCTGCAATTTGCGCAAACGGAGCCAGGACCAAACCTACGCAAGCCACGTCTGGTATGGGCCCGCTTCGAGCCCAGCACCGCTTTTGAAGCACTAAGCAGAGAGCTCACAACTATACTTTCTGAGGAGCCTGCAACTAAGCAAAAACCTATACCGCACGTTACCCTGGCCCGCTTCCGGAAAGACAAACCCATACCCGACAACCTGCCCCTTGTAAAAAGTGCGCAACCGCTTGAGCTGCACGTAAACGGCATTGCGCTGTGGCAGTCCGAGCTGGCATCGCCGCACCCGGTGTATTCTGTTTTGGATGCTTACCCACTAGGGTAAAACCCGCCATACCGGAATTAAGTATGATATGCACATTACAAAAAAGAACAAACCATGACCCAGACAGAGCTTACCAAGCTGGTAAAATCGTTAAAAGATAAGGAGCTGACCGTGGCGTTTGCCGAGAGTTGCACCGCCGGCATGCTGGCATCAGAGTTTGTGAGGGCCAAAGGCAGCAGCGACGTGTTAAAGGGGGGCCTGGTAGTGTATCAGCCGGAAGTGAAGCAGAAACTACTGGGTGTCAAGAAAAAAACACTGGAGCTGTATACTGCCGAATCGCAGCAGGTAACAAACGAGATGGTGATGGGCCTGAAGAAACTCTTAAACGCTGACATAAATATAGCCACCACAGGCCTGGCAGGTGAGGGCGGCTCCGAAAACCCAGAAAAGCCAGTCGGCACCATGTTTATTTCTATACTTTATGATGGAAAAGCTGAAGAGTTCAGGGAAGTGTTTCAGGGAAATACCGAAAGCGTCAGAAAGCAACTGGTTGATTATATTCTTCAAAAGCTACAGGTTATTGTAGATGATCACTACAATAGCAGGTAAGCTTTATCTTTGCTACATCAAAACGTATACTTTGCCAACACTCCCCGACAGCGGCTTTGACCGTACAGCCAATTTTTACGACCCACTGGCACAGCTGGTGTATGGCAACTCCTTAAGAAGCTCGCAGTTATACTTGCTCCCATTTATCCCTGACAACTGCCGGGTGCTGGTGATTGGCGGCGGAAGCGGCTGGCTTTTGGAGCAACTTATTCACACTGGCAAACAGCTGGATATTTTATACTTAGAAGCCTCCCCTAAGATGCTGCGAAAGGCAGAGCAAAAGTATACTAAGCTTCAACATGCCTGTACTTGTAAAGTAGACTTCCGGTTGGGCAACGAAGAGGCCTTGCTCCAACACGACCAGTTTGATATCGTCATTACGCCCTTTTTGCTCGACCTCTTCCCGCCCAAACGCTTGCAGCAGCTCATGCAGAAACTTGATAAGGCTTTATCTGAGAATGGCCTGTGGCTTTTCGCAGATTTCTGGCCCGTGCAGCATCCGCAAGCCTGGTGGCAAAAGATACTGATCTGGGGTATGTATGTTTTTTTTGGAGCTGTAAGTGGCGTAGAGGCCCGGCGGTTGCCTGATTACAGGCATTATTTTGAACAGCTGAAGTATAGGGAGATAGCTTCGAGAAGTTTTTATGGTGGTTTTGTACAGAGTAAGGTTTTTGAGAGGAATGAATAAGTCTTCGAATCGCTGCACCGTGCTGAACTGCCATTGCCTTTTTCCCTTGTAGAATGATAATTACATACATCTCATATACTTTCATATAAGCCTTCTTTCTTATTGCCAGCTTTTCGCCTCGCCGGCTGGGCCTTACTTTTCTCCTTGATGAGAGTAACCACCCCGCCTGCGGCACCCCTCTGGAGAGGGGAATCTCGCAATACCGGGTCCAACCACCCCTGCCCCTCCTTGTCCAAGGAGGGGAATTACGCAGGTGTAAACATCCCCCTACCCCCTTCAAAGGGGGACTTTCCGCCTTTTTTTAAATTGAAGTATAAGCTTCGTAGTACAGCCATCAAGCGGACAGAACGTGACCTGCACCTATAAATTTAAATTAATACTTGCTTGCCAGTTCCGATAGCCGCTTACGAAGAAGTGTCGATCCCAGCCTTTGGGTGGGGGAAGGGGGCCCTCGATAAAGAGCGCCTTCTATTGTTGCGGTGCTGAGCTTGCTCAGCAGCCCGCAGCGGAGCGAGGAGCAGCTTCAATAGACAGCGCGATGCCAAAAGGCGAGGCCACGCGGCCTTGAGCGCACCAAAGCAAACTATAAAACTATAGACAAGTAAGACTGAGGATGAACAGCAACTAGCAAAACAAACAACATAGATCCCCCTTGCCCACCTCCCCCACAATCCCTATCTTTATCTGTTAAAATCCTCAACTATGAAAAGTATAAAGCTAGCCATACTTTGTTTGGTGCTGGGCATAACCACTACAACTGCCTTAGCTCAACAGAAAGTAGAATACAAACTATCGTTTCCGAATGCCGTGCACCACGAAGCGGAGGTACAGGTAACTTTCTCCGGCGTAAACACCGATACACTTCAGGTGCTGATGCCCCGAAGCTCACCGGGTCGTTATGCTCTGCACGAATTCGCCAAAAACGTGTACAACGTGCGCGCCACTGATGCACAAGGTAAGCCACTGCAAATCTACAAAGCCAACACCAGCCAGTGGAATGTGGTAAAGCCGCAAGGCAATGTTACGGTAAGTTATACTTTGTTCGCCGACCACGCCGATGGCACCTATGCCGGCATCGACGAAACCCATGCCCACTTAAACGCACCAGCCACCCTAATGTATGCCAAAGGCTTTGAGCAGGTTCCGGCTTATGTGCATTATAACATCCCGCAAAACAGCAACTGGAAAGTAGCCACCCAGCTAAAGCACGAGCAAGGTACAACCTATTCTGCACCCAATTTTCAGTACCTGATGGACAGCCCCGCTGAACTCAGCAACTTCGACTTTGCAGAGTGGACAGTAAACGACAATGGCAAACAAAAAACGATTCAGGTGGCACTGCACCACAACGGTACGCAGGCGCAGTTTCAGGAGTATGTAGCCAAAACCAAGAAGATCGTAGCAGAACAACAGGCAGTATTTGGCCAGTTACCAGATTTTGATTTTGGCCGCTATACGTTTATTGGCTGTTACATGCCACAGGCAGTCGGCGATGGCATGGAGCACCGCAACTCCACCATACTTACCAGCACCCGACCACTTGCCACGGCGATGGGGCCACTGCTGAACACGGTGTCGCATGAGTTTTTCCATGCCTGGAACGTGGAGCGTCTTCGCCCTAAGAGTCTGGAACCGTTTAACTTTCAGGAGGCAAATATGAGTGATGCGCTTTGGCTGGCCGAGGGCTTTACCAGTTACTACGGCGACCTGACCATGGCCCGCAGCGGCATTTACGACGTTAAAAAGTATGCAGCCGACCTGGCAGGTGATTTGAACTACGTGCTACTGTCGCCGGGCAGGGAGTATCATAGTTTAGTGGAGATGAGCCAGCAGGCACCTTTCGTGGATGCAGCCCGCTCCGTGGACCCTGTAAACCGCCACAACACGTTTATCTCATATTACACATATGGCTTGGTAACCGGCCTGGCCCTGGATATGACGTTGCGCCAGCAGTACAACAAAACCCTCGACGAGTATATGCAGGCCCTGTGGCGTAAGTATGGCCAACCCGAAAAACCGTACACGTTGGCAGATTTAGAGCAGACATTAGCTGAGGTGTCCGGCGACAAGGCCTTTGCCAGCCAGTTTTTCAGGAACAGCATATACGGCAGCCAGTTACCAGATCTGGCTCCCATGCTTGCCAAAGCCGGACTGGAACTGAGAAAAGCCAAACCAAACGAGGCAATACTTAGGGGCGTGTCGTTGGATTACCTGGAGGATAAAAGCGGTGCCAGAATAAGCAACGGTACATTTGTGAATTCCGGAGCCTACAAAGCCGGCCTGGACCGTGGCGATGTGATTTTGACGCTGGACGGGGATAAACTAAAAAAGGAGAAAGACCTGAAAAAAGTACTTGAGAAGCACAAACCCGGCGATACCATCCAAATAACGTTTAACCGCCACGGCCAGACACGTAGCACCAGCCTTGTACTGGATGAGAACCCGGCATTTGAACTGGTTACCTATGAAAGTATAGGCAAAGAACTGACACCAGAGATGATGAATTTTAGAGAGGCATGGCTAGGTTCTAAGACAAAGTAATAACAGACACAACAAAGTATAAACTTCAGCGTTTTTGCTTTTAAACTTATGGCGCCTTAACTTAGTATAAAGATTTATACTTCAGAGATTTCACGTGAAAAATATACTTAGAACCATACTGGCAGTTAGCTTACTTTGGGCAACGCAGGCCACAGCGCAGAACGTGAAGCCCAACCTGAATGCTGCTCCTGTTCCGGAAACAACTACGGCACCTTCAGCTGTTAAGCAACAGGAGAATGCTGCAGCCGCCAAACCAGCCTGGACTGGCCCTAAACTTAGCTACGGTTTATCGGCGGGTGCCAGCTTTAGCAATGGTTTTGGCAGCGCCACCTACCTTGAGCCTTCGGTGCGCTACCAGGTTAGCAACCGCTTCAGGGTAAATACCAGCCTTTCTTACATTAACGTAATGCCTCATAACAGCAGCATGATTGGTCCGGAGGGCAATACCGTGGTATACCGCAACAATGGCAGCAGCCATTATATCGCCAGCGTGGGCGTAGATTACCTTGCCACCGACAGGCTTATACTGAGCGGCAATATCTGGAGAGACTTCTCTAACATGCCAGCCAATGGTTTTAACAACAGCATGTTCAGCCCGGGCCGTATGGGAGCCGATTTCAGGGCCGCTTACAAAATAACAGAGCACTTTACGGTTACCGGAGGCCTGCGTTATACAGATGGTGCTTCGCCATTTGCCGCACCTTTTGGCTCTCCGTTCTACGGTCCTGGGTTTGGCAACTCCAACCGTTTTGGTTTAGGGTATTAAGCTGTTTGGGAGTAACTAGCACACGTCAATTAATAAAAGTATAAAAGCGCTTTTCCGACCTCGGGTAAGCGCTTTTGTTTTGGCTAAAATCCTGAACGCTCGTACAACAACTGTATCATTCTAACCAAATCCGTATACTTTTGGTTAACGAATCAAAACCAGATTAGCATTGCAGCATAACAACAACGACATACGCCACCTTAAAAACGAACGCCTCGAAACTATTAAACCCAGCCACAGGGGCAATAAGGTTATCAGGGGCATGTTTGCCAACGGGGAGGAACTATACACCCCAAGCTTCGGCAATGTGCTAAAGTGGCAGCTTTCGAGAAACCCGCAGCGCGAAGAGAAAAAACGCGATACCTATAAGCCAACCGTGCACCATAACGCCGACTTCATCAACTCCGACGAGGACATGGTGGTGTGGCTGGGGCATGCTACTTTTTTCATCAGGTTAAACGGCATCAGTTTTATCACAGACCCCGTGCTGTACAACCTGCCCGTGATTAAGCGTAAAACAGAGCTACCCTGCCAGCCCGATCAGCTTCGCAACCTCGATTTCATGCTTATCTCGCACGCGCACCGCGATCACCTGGATACACAGTCTATCA
Source organism: Pontibacter sp. GD7 (assembly GCF_058216375.1). NCBI lineage: Bacteria > Pseudomonadati > Bacteroidota > Cytophagia > Cytophagales > Hymenobacteraceae > Pontibacter > Pontibacter sp. GD7. The sequence goes on from NZ_JBYZMP010000009.1 coordinate 48,637, forward strand.
AAACCATATTTAAGCACAACCCGCAACTAAAAGCCCTGGCCCCGCTGCATGTGGGCAAGATCTTGCGCAGCACTTGTCCGCATTTGCCTTACCAGGAAGCCGGCTGGTATCAGAAGTATGATTTAGTGCCCGACGCCGTGGAAGTATACTTTATGCCTGCCATGCACTGGCACCGCCGCGGCCTTACCGATATGAACAAAATGCTTTGGGGAAGCTTTGTCTTAAAAACCCCGACGTTCAGCTTATACTTTGCTGGCGACTCGGCCTATGGTCCGCACTTTGAGGAAGTTGCCGACTTGCTTGGCCCTATGGACCTGTGTATTATGCCGATCGGTGCCTATAAACCCGCCTTTCTGATGCGCCAAAGCCACATGAACCCACACGAAGCAGTCAGGGCTTATAACAACCTGCGTGGTGGCACCTTTATACCAATGCACTTTGGCACCTTCGATTTGTCGGACGAGCCACCCGGTGAGCCTGTGCGTATCCTGCAACAAGTGTCGGCTTCTGGTGTGTTGCAGGGCCTGCGGTTGCCTGCCATTGGTGAGCCAGTGCTTTTGAGTGAGCTACAATAGGCCAACGTAACAGCAGCCATACTTTTGCTATCTTTGCCCACCTGAATGGTTTACCAACAGCAAATGTTATGTCATCTACCCTTATACTTGGCTTAATTGCAGGCTACTTCTGCATACTTATACTTATCTCGTTTTTAACCAGCCGCAAAACCGACTCCGACACTTTTTTTCTGGCTAACCGCAAATCGCCGTGGTTTGTAGTGGCATTTGGTATGATCGGTACAACCTTGTCGGGTATTACCTTCGTTTCGGTGCCGGGCATGGTAAAGGGTGCGCAGTTTACCTACTTGCAAATGGTGCTGGGCTACCTGCTGGGTTATTTGGTTATCGCTACGGTGCTTATGCCGCTTTATTACCGCCTCAATCTGGTCTCGATCTATACTTACCTGGAGCAGCGCTTTGGCTATTGGTCTTATAAAACTGGTGCGGCCTTTTTTCTGCTCTCGCGCACACTGCTGGCCTCTATTCGCTTGTTCCTGGTGGCAGGTGTGCTGCAGTTGGCTGTGTTTGATGATCTGGGCGTACCCTTCGCGGTTTCGGTTATCATCACCATTCTGCTTATCTGGGTTTATACTTTTAGGGGTGGCATGAAAACCATCATCTGGACCGACACCTTCCAGACAATGGCCATGCTGCTGGCAGTGGGCATTACCATCTGGCTAATTTCTGATGAGTTGAACTTGGGGTATCAGGGTATGGTAGATATGGTGCAGGCAAGCGATTACTCCAACGTGTTTGTATGGGATTTTAAGGCGGGCAACTACTTCCTGAAGCAATTTTTAACGGGTGCCTTTATCACCATCGCCATGACAGGACTGGACCAGGATATGATGCAGAAAAACCTGAGCTGCAAGAACATTAAAGATGCCCAGAAAAACATGTTCTGGTTTAACATGATCCTGGTAGTAGTTAATGTGCTGTTCCTAACCTTAGGAGTGTTGCTTTATACTTACGCCGAAACAAAAGGCATTGCCCTACCCGAAAGGGCCGATGATGTATTCCCATTTCTTGCTCTCAACCACTTTTCGGCTTTCCTGGGTATCGTGTTTATACTTGGCATCATCGCCATTACCTACGCCTCCGCCGACTCAGCATTGGCTGCCCTCACGACTTCTTTCTGTGTCGATTTCCTAAACTTCAAGGATAAAAGCGAACACGAGCGTATTCGGCAGCGCCATTGGGTGCACGCGGGCATGTCTTTGGTGATGGTGCTACTGGTAATCGCTTTTGATGTGTTACAGTCAGCAAGCGTTATATCTACCATGTTTACCGTGGCTGGCTATACGTATGGGCCTTTGCTGGGGCTATACGCTTTTGGCCTCTACACCAAGCGTACCATCCGGGACAAGTATGTTCCGGTTATTTGTATAGTAGCGCCAATTCTTACCTACATCATCAGCTACAACTCCATGGATTGGCTATGGGGTTATGTTTTTGGTTACGAGGTGCTGCTCCTGAATAGCTTCATTACTTTTACCGGTTTAATGGCTTTGTCTAAGGGTAAAGTTGGGGAGTTGGAATTGGTGAAGCGTTAGGTTAATTCTAGTCTGGCGCCAGTATCCAACTGGTGCTTGTTTGTGTGTGCGAGTCTCCAGACTCGCTTTTACACTTTAGCGTTTAACTGCTTCCTTTATCTCCAGAATTTATTACAGACGATTAACACACCCCTGCCCCTCTCAAGAGGGGAATCTGCGCTATTGCTGATTTATACTTGTTTGCCAGTTGCAGAAGGCTTTAACCAAGAAGTGTCAATCCCAGTTTCTCTGTTGAGCCGCCTTGTGAGATCCGGTGCCCGGAGGGCAGCGCGTAAGCGCAGGAGGGAACACAGCGGCGATGCAGAGAAACGAGGCCACGCGGCCTTGAGCGCACCAAAGCCAGAAATGAAACAATAGGCATACAAAACTGAGGAATGCAACCAGATAGATATAATAGCGGATACTAACAGAATGTAACCAACAAAAAGTATAAAACCACATTCCAACCCCTCCATTACCCATAATATCCCCAACATTCCTTACCTTTGTAAGATTTTGCGGGGATGCGGCATTATTCTAGCCGTTGTACTGTTATAACCCCGTCAGCACAAAGCTGTTACAAGTTTACAGCAGCTTCTAATTATACAAGTATTTTTCATTAATGGCAAAACGCGGATTCGGGCTAAACGGAGAGCAGGAAAAGGAAGGCAGAAAGAAAATCACGAAAGAGAGCTTTCGCCGTGGCCTACGGATATTTAGCTACGTTCTACCTTACAAGTATAAATTCATAGTTGGTTTAGTATTCCTTACTCTGTCCAGCTTAACTTTTATGGCTTTCCCATACTTGGTGGGCAAGCTATTCGACTCCTCTACTGGCAATGCCAACGGCCTCCTGGAAGACATCAACATGATCGCCATTGGCCTGTTTCTGGTTATTCTGGCGCAGGGTATCTTCTCGTTTTTCAGGGTATACTTTTTTGCGCAGGTAAGCGAGAATGCCGTAGCCGATATCCGCCGCGACCTGTACAGCAAATTTGTACAGCTGCCCGTTTCGTTTTACGAGAAAAGGCGCGTAGGTGAGATTACAAGCCGCATCACCACAGATGTAGCGCAGGTGCAGGATGCCATGTCTATTACTTTGGCAGAGCTTTTCCGCCAGACAACCACACTGATTGTAGGTATAGCCATCATCATGTGGACTTCCATCAAGCTATCCTTGTTCATGTTGGCGACCTTCCCGGTGCTGGTAGCGTTGGCCTTGGTTTTTGGCCGCAGAATTAAGGCACTGTCTAAGAAAACGCAGGACGAGCTGGCAAATACCAACGTGATTGTAGAAGAAACGCTGCAGGCAATAAATACGGTAAAGGCCTTTACGAACGAGATGTTTGAGGTTGCCCGTTACCAAACTACGCTGGGCCGTGCTGTTAAAACCGCATTGTCGGCTGCTTACTACCGTGGTGCCTTCATCACCTTCATCATTGTAGGCCTCTTTGGAGGTATCATACTTGTAATCTGGTACGGTGCCACGCTGGTTGCCAACGGCGACATTGAGCCAGGCAGTTTGATATCCTTTGTGCTGTATACTGTGTTCATTGGAGCATCAGTCGGCGGACTCGGTGATCTGTATGGCAAAGTGCAGTCGTCGTTGGGTGCCACGGAGCGCATATTGGAGATATTGCAGGAGCAGGAAGAACCAACCGATAAAAGCCACAAAGCCCTGAGTGAAATCAAAAGGCTGGAAGGCGATATTGCCTACAACCAGGTTGCTTTCTCTTATCCTACCCGCACTGATGTGCAGGTGTTGCGCGACATCAACTTTACCGTAAGAGCCGGTGAAAAAGTGGCTTTAGTAGGCCCAAGCGGTGCCGGTAAGTCTACTATCGTGCAGTTACTGATGCGCTACTATGATGTAACTGGCGGTGGCATAACGGTAGATGGCAAGGATATTCGCGATATGGATCTGACCACCTTGCGTGCAAACATAGGCATTGTACCGCAGGAGGTATTGCTGTTTGGAGGCACCATTAGGGAGAACATTGCCTATGGCCGACCAGAAGCAACTGAGGCCGAGATTATAGACGCAGCCCGTAAAGCCAATGCTTACGACTTCATCATGTCGTTCCCGGAAGGATTTGACACATTAGTGGGCGAGCGCGGCATCAAGCTATCTGGTGGGCAGCGCCAGCGCGTGGCCATTGCCCGTGCCATACTTAAGAACCCGGCCATACTTATACTCGACGAGGCTACCAGCTCCCTCGACTCGGAATCGGAGCACCTGGTGCAGCAGGCCATGGACGAATTGATGCAGGGCCGAACCACCATCGTAATCGCACACCGCCTGGCTACCATCCGCAAAGTGGACAAGATACTGGTGATAGATGGCGGCGAAATCGTGGAAGAAGGCTCTCATGACTTGCTTTCAGTGAATCCTGAGGGCATTTACGCTAACCTGCTTAAACTGCAGTTCGAGTTAAGCTAATCCAAGTATAAAAGAATCAGTAAATCCTGCCAGCTAAATAGTCGGCAGGATTTTTTGTTTTAATAATATACTTTTGCCTATATTTTGCGTAGAAGTCCTGAACCGCTAAACCCTACTCAAGAATAGCAGGCTTTACTATACTATATGCCAAAACACCTCTGCATCACCCTGCTTTTATTATTATTGCCTGGCCTGTTATTTCCTGGTAAACTGTTGGCGCAACGGTACAGAACCGCAGAAAATTTCAGCGCCATGACCGCGACCTATTTTGAGGCAGGAGGCAATGGCGACACTTATTCTGTAAACCTGGAACGTTTGTTTTTGCAGCAGGCTGAATTAAAAGTAGGTCTGAGGGTGGGGATAGGCTCTAACCTGTTTTTTCTGCCCGAAGAAGACACCACTTATCCCATTGTACCAGTAGAGGCAGTTGGCTTAATGGGGCGGCGAGAAAAACATTTTGAGTTCGGATTAGGTTATACCCGCAGGTTCACTGACAACCCTGAATTGCTGCATGATATGTACTTCGGACGATTGGGCTTTAGATACCAGCCACCAGAAGGCGGGCTTGTGGTGCGGGTTGCGCTTACGCCGTTTATATCGTCTGAAAGCAACGTGCGCACGCCTGGTCTGGCATTGGTGCCACGATTTGGGTTAAGTATAGGGCGCAGCTTTTAGTTTGTCGAAATTGACCGTAAAACAACCTACTCAAATTCGCCAACAAGCTTAAGATTATGTAATATTACGTTACTAAATATACCTCTATAAACACTATCATCATGAAAAAAACAGTATTTAGCTTTTTGCTTTCGGCTGCCCTGCTGTTTGGCGGCGGCGCACTACAAGCTCAAGGTATTAAAATGCCGGCTCCAAGCCCGGCACAAAAAGTAGAACAGGCAGTAGGTTTAGGCACTATTACAGTAGATTATTCCCGCCCATCCATGAAAGGCCGCGAAATTTTTGGCGACCTGGTGCCTTATGGCAAACTATGGAGAACAGGTGCAAACGCATCAACCAAGATCAAGTTCTCTGATGATGTTACAATTGAAGGCAACAAAGTACCTGCCGGCGAATATGCCCTGTATACTATCCCTGGTAAAGACGAGTGGACCATCGTTATTCATAAAAATACAAAACACTGGGGTGACGGCGGCCCGGAGTATAAACAAGAAGAAGATCAGGTTCGCTTTAAGGTAAAGCCTCAGCAAAACCCACGTAAGGTAGAGTCTTTCACGATCAACTTCACAAACCTTACTGCCGATGGCACTGATGTGGAAATTCTGTGGGACAGAACCATGGTTCCGTTTACTGTTAAAACAGACGTAGACACAAGGGTAATGAGCCAGATCGATGCGCAGGTTGCTAAAAACCCGAACGCAACGCCTGGTCTATATGCTGCTGCGGCCAACTACTACTTCGAAACCAACCGCGACCTGAAGCAGGCACACGAGTGGATGAAAAAAGCCAACGAGAAAGACGCTAAGTTCTGGAACCTGCACACACAGGCTAAGATCGAGGCTAAAATGAAAAACTACAAGCAAGCCATTAAAACAGCCGAGAAATCGATGGAGCTGGCAAAGGCAGCCAACAACGCCGATTATGTAAGCCTGAACGAGAAGGCGATTGCTGAGTGGAAAAAGATGAAATAAAGCTACCTTTGCATTTACCGTATATAAAGCCTCCGGAGGTATACTTCGGAGGCTTTTGTTTTAGTTAAAGTATAAATCACATTAAAGTATAGCGCTGTTGGAAGAGAAAATGCATTCGGAAGAACACCTGGGCCCGGCCCGGGAGTATTGGTGGAACGAGGACTATTTGGAGTTGCTGGTTAAGCGCCTGTACATAGACTATTGCCAGACCCTCGTGGATATTGGTTGTGGAAAAGGTATGATGGGCTTCAAGTTCTCGAAGTACATGCCTGCCGGTGCAAAAGTTTACGGTGTTGACTACGAACCTGGCTACATTGCCGAGGCCAGGCAGCGGGCCCAAAGCGAGTTCGGCCAGAATAAAATTGATTACGAGTTTAAAGTTGGCAACGCCACCGACATACCGCTGCCAGACAACATTGCCGATGTAACGCTTTGCCAGACCCTGCTGATCCACGTGAAAAACCCGCAGCGCGTGATTCAAGAGATGATCCGGGTAACCAAGCCTGGCGGCTGGGTGCTGGCCCTGGAGCCAAACAACCTGGTGCCCAACCTCATGTTCGACCGCTACGGAGAAACCGACTTTAACGTAGAGGGGATGCTGGACGTGCTGGAGATAAAACTTCGCATCGAGAAAGGCAAAAAGCAACTCGGAGAAGGCTTCAACTCACTAGGCGATGTTATTCCAGACCTGTTCTTAAAGGCTGGTTTACAGGATGTAAAAGTATGGATATCGGACAAGGCACTTTCCATTATCCCGCCTTATGACACCCAGGAAAAAATGCTGCGAGTAGAGCAAATGCTACAGTGGATTGAATCGGAGGCGATGGGCTACGACTACCAGGATAACCTGAACTACTACATGGCAGGTGGCGGTGACAAAGACAAATTTGATGCCTACTGGCAGAAGTTGCTGTACAACAAGATCACCTTAAAGCAGAAGTTGGAGAAACAGGAGTATGTTTCGGCTGGTGGTAGTTTGGTTTATATTGTTGCGGCCCAGAAACCGAGGTAAGATTATACTTATTGTTATGCTTTTTAGCTGCTAAATTTCAAGTTTACTTATCCTTTCTATTGATCTACTGTTCATCCTAAGTCTTATTTCCCAATCGTTTCATCTCTGGCTTTGGTACCCTCAAGGCCGGGAGGCCTCGCCTTTTGGCATCGCGCTGTGTACCTGAAGCTGCCTCCGCTCTGCTCCGGCTGCCTCGCTTCGCTCAGCACCGCAACAGCTACAAGGCGCTCTTTATCGAGGGCCCCTTCCCCCACCCAAAGGCTGGGATTGACACTTCTTCGCTAACGGCTGATGTAATTTGCAAGCAATTATAAATAAGTAGTTGCAGGAATTCCCCTCCTTGGACTTTAAAGGGGGCCCCTTCACCCCCAGGAGGGGATAAAGGGGTGGTTTGACCCGGTTTTACAGAAATTCCCCTCTTGAGAGGGGTAGGGGTGTGATACACACCTGTGCTGCACAGCAACGGTGTTAGCCATGTGCACCACCGACGATTTTTTGTTTGAGCGTTCAGCGAGTTCAAAATCGTCTTGATTCTTTTGCTTACTTTTCTCATCAAGGAGAAAAGTAAGGCCCAGCCGGCGAGGCGAAAAGCTGGCAACGAGCAAAAAGCTTATAAAAAGGTGATGGAGTAGGTATTCAACCCGGCACTTGCAAACAGCAACCTACCCCGCTACCACTCCCTTTCTCTTCTTCCCGATCAGCCCTTCAAGTATAAACCCGAACACCACCACACAAACACAACCAATTACGTTAAACCACAGAAAAGCGATTTCGGTGTATTTGAAGCAGTAGAGCACCACCAGCTCGGCAAGTATGGCAGCAAAGAAAACGGCGTTACCTTTTATGCGCTTGATGTAAAAGGCCACCAGAAAAATACCCAGTATAGTGCCGTAGAAAATCGAGCCGATAATGTTGACTGCCTGGATCAGGTTATCGAGCAGCGAGGCAAACGTGGCGAAAAGTATGGCGATCAAGCCCCACCCTACGGTAAACAGTTTGGAGGCGTTCAGGTAATGCCTGGCATCGCCTGTGCTGTTTACTGAACGCTTGTAGATGTCTACCACGGTGGTAGAGGCCAGCGCGTTTAACTCAGAGGCCGTAGAAGACATGGCCGCCGAGAAGATAACAGCCAGCAACAAGCCTACCAATCCGGTTGGCAGGTATTTCATCACAAACGAGATAAAAACATAGTCTGTGTCGCGGGTCTCTCCTTCAGGGTTTGCTTTGGAAATTAGCCCCTTAACCTCTTCGCGTACTTCCTTCCCAGCTGCGGTTAAGGCTGCTACCTCTCCTTCTGCCACTGTAATAGCAGCTTCATCCTCAGCCTTTAGTGCCGTAACCAATCCCTGTACAGCCTGCTGCTTCTGCTCGAACAGGTCGCTATACTTCGACTCCAGTTGGCGCAGCTCCGGCTCGTAGGCCGTACCGTATACTTTACTTTTGGCAGCATCATTAAAAAATACTGGCGGCTGGTTAAACTGGTAAAACACAAACACCATCACGCCGATAAACAGGATCAGGAACTGCATCGGTATCTTTAGCAAACCATTAAACAGCAGGCCCAGACGGCTTTCAGCCACTGACTTGCCCCCCAGGTAACGTGCCACCTGGCTTTGGTCGGTGCCAAAGTATGACAGCGCCAGAAACAAGCCTCCGGTTAACCCTGACCAAAAGTTATAGCGGTCATCCCAGTCAAATGAGAAGTCCACCACATTCATCTTGCCCATTTTTCCGGCCACAGCCACGGCATCGCCCAAGCCAACATTGTCGGGTAGGTAGCTTACCACCATGATCCCGGCTATGATCATGCCTCCCATCATCACGGCCATTTGCTGCTTCTGTGTTACACTAACCGCCTTGGTTCCACCCGACACAGTATACACGATCACCAGAATACCGATAAGCAGGTTGGTGATGGTCAGGCTCCAACCAAGCATGGTAGAAAGTATGATGGCCGGTGCGTAAATGGTAATGCCTGCTGCCAGGCCACGCTGCACCAAGAAGAGCAAAGCCGCCAGCGAACGGGTTTTCAGGTCGAAGCGGTTTTCCAGGAATTCATAGGCCGTAAATACATTTAGCCTGTAAAAAATAGGGATAACTGTGATGGAAATAATAACCATCGCTATCGGCAAGCCAAAGTAGAATTGTACAAAGCGCATCCCATCCTCGTAGGCTTGCCCCGGCGTTGACAAAAAGGTGATGGCACTTGCCTGAGTCGCCATAATGGACAAACCAATCGTCCACCACTTCATGCTGTTGTCGCCTTTCAGATAGCCTTCTATGTCTTTGCTGCCGCGCGTTTTCCAAACCCCGTAGATCACGATAAAGCCCAAGGTGCCCAGTAATACGATCCAGTCTAGTGGTCTCATTCGTAGATCTTTGTAAGGATATAAAACAGGATGATCAGGAATGCCAGGTTGCCCAGCACCAGCCAGTACATGCCAGACCAGCTTTTAAAAAACGGAGGCTTTGTAATTGGCGCCTCTTCATCTACAGGGTGATTTTGTTTCATAGTTTTTTTGAAAATGGACGTATCTCGTAGCACGTATCAAGTATCATGACTTCATTTCAAAGTATAGTATCGTGATACTTGATACGTGCTACGAGATACGCTTTTAGTTTACCGCATTCTGTGCTTTACTTCCAGACGCGCTTTCCTCACTCTTTCCCAGGGAGATCATGTTGGCGAACAGACGATAGGCACCAGGCACACCGGCAGGCAGCTCTCTGAACCAGGAATAACCGGTATAAATGTAATTGCCTTTTCCATACTTCGCTATCAACAGGCCACCGTTTCGGGCAGGCTCGCCGGGGTCATTCGCGGAAAGTATGGCCGTGTACTCCTTGCTCCATTCGTTCGGGAAGTATAAGCCGCGCTCCTGCACCCAACCTTCAAAGTCTTTTTTGGTGATCTTGTTCGGCGTGTTTAGCACAGGGTGGTTTGGCTCCAGAAAACGCACCTCCGCGTCCTCCACAGTTACCCTGTCGCGGGACAATTTAAGCGGGTATGGGCCGATGTCCTGCATTACCAGCCCATGGCTCGTGTTATACTGCACGATCAGGTTGCCGCCATTCTTCACGTACTCCATCAAGGTAGGCTGGTAATGTTTCAGGCGATCTACGGTGTTATAGGCACGCACCCCAAGTATAATGGCGTCAAACTGCTGCAGGTAATTCAGCTGCATCTTCTCATCCTTAAGTATGGTTACATCGTAGCCAATCTGCTGCAGACTTTTCGGTACTTCATCCCCGGCTCCCATCACATACCCTACTTTCTGCCCACGCTTCTTAAGGTCTAGTTTCACGATCCTGGCGGTAGCCTCCGGAAACGTAACCTGCGCCGGAATATGGCTATAGTTGATCTCGTTGAGGCCCTGTGTAAAGGTTTTGCCCTCAGAGTTCACAACCGCCTGCAAAGTGGCATCCTGTTGGTCTTTGGGCGGATAAACGGTAAAGCTTACCAGTTGCTCTGCCCCTTTTGCCTTCAAATCAAAAGGTATGGCTGTGGGTTCCGCTTTCCAGCCTTTCGGGAGCTGAAGCTGCACAGTACCCTTTATATTGGCCTTCCCTGATTTAACCCTTACCTGCACCTGCTTTGGCTCGTGGCTGGCAAACATATATACCTGCTCAGAAACGTTTACAAACACAGGCGGCGTTACCACAAACGGACGGTATACTTCGCCTTCAACTGGATCGGTGCGTTTGTAAACTACCGGCACGGTAAGCTGCAGCGGTTCACCGGCAACAGAAAGGTTAAAGGTAACCTGTGCAGCGGGTGCATTCTCTGGCATGCCTACCAATTGCTGCTTTTCGACAGAGAACATGCCCAAGCTTCCCTCCTTTCGTAACCAATACGGCTGCGAGGTTTGTATACCCGAAGGCAACATTAACTGCTTGTTAAACTTCAGCACCTCGTTGTTTGGCAATGCCTTATCTAAGGTAGTGTCTTTAGAGGCAAACGTGTAGTTTATACTTTTAAGCGTTACCGGCACAGCAGAACGATTAATGGCCTCTATGTTAATCTGAACCGGCTCACCGGGGGTGGCGGCATAGTCTGCGGCAGTGGCCTCTAAGTAAAAGCCCATCACATGCTGTATTACGTCCTGCAGTTCTTCCTGCTTCACGCGTTTCCAGTAGCCGTCGGGTAGTTTACTCAACTCCTTGTGTGCCTCCAGCAACATGGGTAGCACGGCAGCTGGCTCTGTGGGTTTGTAACCGTCAATGGCCCGCTGGATGATCTTCTCTATTTTTTCCCCATCTTTAACCCTTGCCCAGGTAGTGGTTACACCTTCAAACAGCTCCTTCTGCGCTTTGTCGCCTTTGGTGTGCTGCAGATACTCCACAGAAACGCCTCTGGCGCTGGCAGCTCCAAAGCCCTGGCTCTTGTGCATACTTCGGCTTTCAGCGGCAACTTCCCCATATGATTTGCCTAGCAGTGGATTATATGCCCCTACATCTAATTTCAAAAGCTGATCCGCATATTTCTCAAACTCTGCCTGGCTGGCGAAGGACCAGGACCCGGTATTCCACAACAGGCGCTTTGGTTGCCAAACCTCCACAAACTTTAATTGCTCCGGAAAACGTTTAGGGTTAGCGGCTGCCTCAAAAGCCTCTTCGGCAAGTATAGCCGAGGCCGCATGCTGCCCGTGGCCGGCACGTTCATCGGGTGGGAAGCGCGTGATCATGACATCGGGCCTGAACTTGCGGATAACCCATACCATATCGGCCAGCACCTGCTCTTTATCCCAGATAGTGAATGTTTCTTTGGAGTCTTTTGAGAAGCCGAAATCATTGGCGCGTGTAAAAAACTGCTGTCCTCCGTCTGTTCTGCGGGCCTGTAACAACTCCTGTGTGCGAATGATACCCAGGTTCTCACGAATCTCCGGCCCGATTAAATTCTGTCCGCCATCGCCGCGCGTTGCCGATAGGTAAGCAGTATTGTACAGCCTCTCATTGGCCATATAAGCTATAAGGCGGGTATTTTCATCGTCGGGGTGGGCAGCCACGTAAAGCACGGAGCCCAGCACGTTCAGCCTTTTGATCTCCTGCAAAATCTTTGCGGCAGACGGACGGGCCGGCGCTTGTGCAACCAAGGGCTGCATGCTGGCGAGTATACTTACAAACAGGCCAATACAGCAAAGCTTCGATATCAGGTTTTTCATAGTAAAGTCTATCAAATACAGGCTACTTGTATAATTACCTGTATGTAAAGCTATAAAATTTTAAGCATAGCAACTGTACGTACACTTTTACATTAAGACAGAAAGTGAAATTTAACAGACAGACAACAGCCTATTACTATATATCCTAAAATACATCCATTTTTAAAGATTAAACGTACTCTTTTTAATTAGCATTGTGCCAATTTCGTTGTTATGTCATTGATTTATAGCAACAAAGCCATAAGTATAATAAATCCATGAATATATTAGGATTTATATTTACAGATATTTATGTTTGTATCGCTCAGAGCGGGTGTTTAGCAAACTTAAGTAGGCACTACTAACTGATTAATTTCTTTTTTGCAGGCAATATATCATGCAGCTGCCTTGATTGCGCCAATATTACAAGAGCCGCCTTTTTCTATAGACATTTAATGCTACAGTAGTATGCCTAACCCGCAGGAAAGCAAGATAGAAGACTTCGCCTTCGATTACCTTAAGGGGTATTATGCTGCACAACAGGGAGCCAAGAACATCCTTGTAGGCAGGTCGGAGAAAAACAGACAGGGTGTTATAGTAGAGGGGCTGTTTGCTTTCAGGCAGGCGGACAACGCACTGTTTCTGGCAACTGTTACCTTTAAAGGTACGGAGCACCTCGCCTCCATTTTAACACACTACAAGAAGAAAGGCTTAAGCAGGTTAAGGTACCTGACTCCGGCCATCATACTTTTATCCGGCTTTTTGCTGAGCTTGCGTTTAGAGGCTGGCATAACTGGGTTTGGTTTAACCGCGCTGGCTGCTATTCTGGGTTTCGTGCTTCACAGCGTACTCACCAAAGTATACCTAAAGCACAAGATCACAAAGCTGGTGGATGTGCTAAAGCTACACCAGGCCAACGAGCAGTGGCTGGGGATTTCCATCAGCAGCCTTACTTTCCGGAACAACAGCCTTGCAAACTACCTCCTGAAACTCTGCCAGCGCCGGGGCATTGGAATTATAACAGTTGGTAAAAGATCCAAGGTGGTATTGGTGCAGGAACCACGCACAAACATTTGCCGCAAAGGCGATTTCCTTTCTCATTACGCTTCAGAGCAGAGCATCCGCAAAGCCGTGCAGGACGATACCATACTGCGTGTAGCTTAAGGAGACAAGATACAGACGAAAGGGCCCTTGTTGCTGACAGATGCAACAAGGGCCCTTTTTGTTTAGTACAATTACATACACCAAACTATGAAAACAAATGACACTTATACTTATCATCATACTGGTACTGGTACTGATAGGCGCAGCAATCTGGTTATACACCAAAACGCCCAAACATTAATCCTGCAACGGGTATAACTTTATTTATTTTCTACTGTATATCTGGCAGTATGCTGTGTCTGTGTACCTGCACCTGGCCTGGCCATGATAAAAACTCATAGCGCTAAAGGCGCAAAGCACATAAAAAACAAAACCGTTATACCCGTGAGAACCGCTGCATTATTTATACTTCTAACTATCGTTTTTGCTGGCTGTAGAGGAGACGAGCCCAAGCGCCTGCCCGACACTTTGCCGGATGTTCATGGCTATATTGCCAACATCAAGAAAACAAACGAGAAATCCGAAAAGTCGAAAGCGGTGGTGCTGGTGAAGGCAATGGAAGGTAATGACACCAGGTATAAGGAGGCCAATATTAGGATCGATAAAAACACGCTGATCGAAACCCAGAGCGGTGAGCACCTCAAAATTGAGCAACTGCGCGAGGGACATGAGATTGAAGCCTGGTTTGAAGGCAATATCATGGAGTCGATGCCGGTGCAGGGATACGTAAAGGCGATCAGGGTAAAGCTGGAATAGCAAAAACCGCCTGTGTATACATTGGCAACCTGATGCCGTATAAGGGAAAAAACTATTGCACCCCCTTTAGTTTACCCCGTACTATTTTTTACTTATGAATGAATACTTCTGTGAATACAGCGAATTGGTGGCAGTGTGGCCTCACCCGGTGCTTTTAAAGCATGAACAGGGAGACGTGTTTTTGATGTTCACAGCTAAGAGAGAATACATAGAGGCGAAATGGTTTGGCCACATCACTGCCAACGATGTGATAACCGCAGCCAAAGTATACCTGGAGCTACTCAAAAAGAACCCTAACCCCAGGTTACTGAACGACAAAACAGAGGTTAGCGGCGATTGGGTGGACGCAAACGACTGGCTGGAATTTGAGTGGCTGCCAAAGGCCATTGACGCCGGCTTAAGGTGCTTTGCACACGTCTACTCCCCAGACCTCTTCAGCACGCTTTCTTCCCGCGATCTATACTTACGCGTAATACCGGATATACAGATGGAGAACTTTCTGACAAGAAGAGAGGCCGAAGTATGGATCAGGAACTGCCGGCACCACCTGGCTTAGATATGCCAACAAGTGCCATAATTTACCGCAACCTTATGCCAGAAAAGGCGCTAAGGCCCTTTTAATAACGCTATTTAACTATCCGCGTAGTATCATTCTAAATACTCCTACAAGTATAAAGTATGGAATAACCATTACCTGAACAGTTATGCAGCACGACAACGGTATTCCTCCAGGGTGGAGCTACAACCCTGCAACCTGGGGAGAACGCATGCCCATCATCATACTTGCCATTGTTGGTTTTGGCATTGCCACTTACCTGGCCTTATTTCAGTTTAAAGTTGTAAGTGAAGTATGGGAGCCATTTTTTGGTAACGGAAGCCGTAAGATCCTGACATCCAAAACCTCAAACATTTTACCGATACCTGACGCTGCATTAGGCGCCCTAGGGTATTTAACCGATGCCGTTACAGGCGCCATTGGCGGTACCAAGCGCTGGCGCAAAATGCCCTGGATCGTGATCGCCTTTGGCCTGGCAGTTGGGCCGCTGGGTTTTATCAGTGTACTGCTGGTGGTGTTGCAGCCTGTGTTATACGATGCCTGGTGTACGCTTTGCCTGGCCTCTGCGGTTATCTCTATCGTGATGATAGGCCCGGCCATGGACGAAATGCTTGCCAGCATGCAGTACATGAAGCGCGTGAAAAACTCCGGTGAATCGATGTGGAAAGCCTTCTGGGGCTACGACAGTGTACAGGGTAAAGTATTATAAGTATGTGGGCACAAATAATAAATGTAGTTCTGGGAGTATGGCTGATGGCCTCACCCGCCGTACTTGGGTTTGAAGGTACCGCAGCAGACAATGACCATATTGTAGGACCTGTGATTGCCAGTTTTGCCCTGATCTCGTGGTGGGAAGCCACGCGTGTAGTTCGGCTTTACAATTTGCCCCTGGGTTTATGGCTTTTGCTGGCCCCCTGGTTACTGGGCTACTCAGATACTGCCGCTATCACCAACGATATGGTAATAGGTGCGTTGGTAGCCAGTTTATCACTTGTAAAAGGAAAGATTAAAGGCAATTATGGTGGAGGCTGGAAAGCGATCTGGCACTCTCATACGCAACATGCACAAAACGCACGCACGCAGCAGGATTATTCAGATCAGGGTAACTCATAGCCGAAGCTATACTTTAAAAATTTCACTGTAATCAGATACCGGCGATCACGTTCTGTGAGCTTATCGCAATCTCCACGGTGTCCAGCAATACTTCCATAACCGGGGCATCAGCCTCCTGCGTTACCTGAGCAACTTCCTTTTCAGGAGCCTTTGGGCTTACTGTTTCTTTAGTAGCAAGCCCAAAGGCTAAAAATGCAGCGAATAACAGCACAATTATTTTCATGGTTTTATTTTGACTAATGGTTCAAATTAATTTTAAAACTGCGGCTGCTTACTGCTTCTCGGCAACAATCTCGACTTCAGGTAGCAGGTTTGGATAAGACTTGTACTCATTAAGTTCTGCTCTCTCCTGCATGGCTTTCATGTCGTCGGCTGATTTTTTAACTGTGGCTCCAAAACCGAATAAAAAGGCGAATAATAATACGATGATTTTCATAGTTGTAAAGTTTAATGGTTTATGACTGATTTACATTACAAAGATATTATACAGTACTTTGTTATGCAAGGTACTGTTGCATTAATTACTACTATTTTATACAAACAGCCCCTTTTTATCCGTGAACGGCACTCAGATAAGGATTAATGGATTTTACCAAATTGACCGTTTTTAACTGGATTTGACCTAAAGACAGTAGTTTTGCCCGAAAGCTGCTTATAAGGTTGATTTTTTGGTAAAAAGAAGTGCTATTTATCTGTAAGAAAGGACTTAAACCACAATCCAGAAGCTTTTATGGTGCGCTGCTGGCTTTCGTAATCCACATGTACCAACCCGAAGCGGGGAGTAAAACCTTCGGCCCACTCAAAGTTATCCAGAAACGACCATACAAAGTAGCCATCTACCTTTGCTCCCTCTTCTCTGGCCCTAAGCACCTGCTGCAGGTAACGCTGCAGATAGCTTAGCCGCTCTGTATCATTTACACGTCCATCTATCACCTCATCTTTAAAAGCCGCGCCATTCTCGGTTATGATGATCTTCTTAATGCCATTATACTTACTGAACTTGTGCAGCAGGTGGTAAATCCCTTCCGGGTATACTTCCCAGTTCATGAGGGTGTGCGGCACTTTCCGTTTCTTTGCCGAGACGAGGTTAGCCTGGATGAAGGGCGTCCAGAAAGCATACTTTACTACCTCCCGGGTATAGTTCTGGATTCCGATAAAGTCAAAATCAAAGCTCATGCTTTGCTCATCTCCGGGCAGCATGTACTTTTCGATGCGCCGCATAAATTTCAGATCCTGCAAGGGATAGCCCATACCCAACGCCGGCTCCAGAAAAAGCCGGTTAAGCAAAGCATCTACCCGTTGCGCTGCCCGAATGTCTTTTTCAGTTTGGCGTAGTGGCTCTACATAAGAACAGGAGATGGTTGTACCGACCATGGCATCCGGGATTATACTTTTGAGTACCCTCCCTCCTGCCGCCTGACAAAGCGCAGCATGATGCACCGCAGGCACAAAAGCTCCAAATCCTCTTCTGCCGGGGGCATGCACGCCAAGAAAATAACCGGCGCCAGTAAAAACCATCGGCTCATTCAGAACCATCCAGTGCTTTACCCTGTCGCCGAAGCTTTGGGCGCAAACCTGGCTATACTCCTCAAACCAGGCCACAACCTCTCTGTTTGTCCAGCCTCCTTTTAGTTCTAACGCCTGGGGCAAATCCCAGTGGTACAGCGTTACCCAAGGCTCAATACCGAGTTCAAGGCATTGGTCTATCAAGCGGTTATAGTAATCCAGGCCTGCCATACTTACTTTGCCTGTACCTTGTGGCAACAGGCGGCTCCAGGACAGCGAAAACCTGAAGTTTGGAATATGCATCTGCTGCATCAGTTTTAGGTCGGCGGGGTAACGATTATAAAAATCGCAGGCAGTGTTGCCGTTTTGGTTTAGCTTTATTTTGCCCTTTTGGGCTGTAAACACATCCCAGATCGAGGCACCTTTATCTGCCATATTATGCGCGCCCTCTATCTGGTAAGCGGCTGTGGCCACTCCCCATTTAAAATCCTCCCCGAAGGCGCTTCTATTTAATACTGGCTGTTCCTGTATGCTATTACTGCTATTGTATACCATGAAAAAAGCAGCAGCACCCAAACAGGTGCGTGCTGCATAAGAGGCTAAACTTAAACTTATTATGTATTTTCTCTTACTATACGTGCAACAATGGCAGCGGTCTCGTCAGGGTAATCGACTTTAACCGGCTGCCCTTGCTGCAGCCATTCTTCTATTTCAGGCAGCTGTTTCTTTTTAAGCTTTTTGATTGTGCTTACCCCCATGTGCTTCAGGGCGGCTGCATTGCAAATCTGCTCGTATTGGTTTTTCATGGGTACAACCAACAGTTTTTTCTGTAAATAAAGCACCTCAGACGGCGTACCGAAACCCGCAGCACAAAGCACGCCCTTTGCAGCTGCTACACTTTGCAGGAATGCTTCGTTTTGGATTGTCTGCACCGAAACATTCCCCTGCCTGAACGGCTGCCTGTTATGCTTAGAAAACACTTGCCACTCCACCTCTTTAAACAAGCTCAGCTTATTCAGGATTTTATTGTCTGAGTGTGCTGGCAAGTATACTGTGTAGTGCCCCTGGCAGCTGGTTTGCAGGTCGCGTACCTCTTTGCGGATGTTTGGTGTAAAGATGGTATCATCGAATCGGGCAAAGTGGAAGCCATACTGTGCTGTGGTTGGTGCGTAATTCTTGAGTATAAACTTTCCCATCGGGTCAACCTGCTTAGGCTTGGGCGCATTATGGTTAAGCACTGCCACCTGGTTGCTCAGGCCTACACAGTGTTTTTTTAACAGCATACAAGCCCACGCCGACACAGGCTCGAAATCGGAGATAACCAGGTCATAATCGGAAACAGGCAACTGGCGCACTTCCTTGTAAAAGCTCCTGGAGTTAATTTGTGCGAAGGTCCTGTAAAAATCCACGCCTCCGTTTTTACCAAAAATGAAGCTGAGCCCACGCAACCTATACTTTACCGGGTAAGGTAGTTGCAGATCTACCTGGCAGCCACTCACCAGTATATCCAGTTCGCCATACTTTTGCAGTTCCGGAATAATATCCAGCGCCCTGGTCAGGTGGCCGTTGCCGGTACCCTGGATAGCATACAGGATCCTCAAGCGCGTTTCAGGTTAAATTCAACCATCAGGCTCTGGAACAGCTGCACGTTGGTCGGCACCAGTTCCTCTTCCTCCTCCAGCACCAGTACATCCAGGTCGTCCCTGAAATTATAGAGGCTCCAGGCGCCGTTGTTATACTCCAGAGAGGTCAGGTTCTCAATCCAGTCTCCGGAGTTCAGATAGGTAACTTTGCCCTCGCTGTTGCTAACCTCGCGGAGTTCGGGCTGGTGTATATGGCCGCAAACCACATAATCATACTTGTTCGAGATGGCAATGTCGGCTGCTGTCTGCTCAAAATTATTGATAAACTTTACCGCGCTTTTCACCCTGTTCTTTATGTTCCTGGACAGCTGCACTTTTTCCCGGTTCAGTTTCAGGCAAAAGAAATTTACCATGCGGTTTAGCAGGATAAGCAGGTCATAGCCGTGTGCACCCAACCTGGCCAGCCATTTGGAATGCTGCATGGTTACGTCAAACACATCCCCGTGGAACATCCAGGCTTTTTTACCGTCCAGTTCCAGCACCACCTTATTCACAATCTGGAAAGACCCCATCTTGAAGCCGACAAACTTGCGCAGCATTTCGTCGTGGTTGCCAGTGATGTAATACACCTGTGTGCCCTTGGCGATAAGCCCCATCAGGTATTTCACAACTTTCATGTGAGCAGCAGGCCAATAGCTTTTACTAAACTGCCAGATATCGATGATATCGCCGTTAAGTATAAGTGTTTTGGGTTTTATACTTTTCAGGTAAGCCAGAAGCTCCTTTGCGTGGCAACCGTAGGTACCGAGGTGCACGTCTGATATAACAACAACCTCTACATTTCTTTTTCTTGCCATAAGGGTGGCGTGGGTGAGTTTTTTTTAAGTCCTGTTAAATTTAAATGGAGAGTAGAATGAGTGTAGCCTGTACAGGAAAACGCCCAGCAGTCTACTGATAACGGCATCTGTTATTCTTTTAACCTTTTCCATAACGGTATTTTTAGCGGTTTAAAAACTCCTTTGGCTAAAGCTCTTCTAAACTACGCTGCTAAATTAATATGCCTGTATTACCTACAGGTTATGAACTGGTTATGATTGAGTTAAGATTAGTAATGGCACTTATTGACAGGCTATATTGCTTAGACAAATATTCCAGCGCTTGAAGCAAAAATTCTGCTGCCTGCCGATACAACTAAAGGCATTTGTTCATACTTTAACTGTTATTATTTACAAGCCACTTATACCATAAAACTATGAAATCTAGAAAAAGCCGCATTCTTATTGCTGCCCTCGCAGCCTTGTTGGTTAGTACAGCCCTTCAGATCCGCAGCGATATTCCTGCCGAAGAACTCAAGGCAAAATATACCTCATCAACCTCCAGGTTTTTAAAAATAGACGGTGCCAACCTGCATTACCGCGACGAGGGCCAGGGCATACCCATCATACTTTTGCATGGCACCGCCGCCTCGCTTAACACCTGGGATGGCTGGGCAAAAGAACTGAGCAAAAACCACCGTGTGCTGCGCCTCGACCTGCCTGGCTTTGGCCTGACCAGCCGCAACGAAACCGACAATTACTCCATTGCCTACTACTCCGAACTGGTGCTTCACTTCATGGATGAGCTGGGCATTGAGCAGGCGCATGTGGCCGGCAGTTCGCTGGGTGGCCAGATAGCCTTCGACTTTGCAGCCTCTCACCCCGATCGTGTACAGAAACTTATACTTGTGTCGCCTACAGGAGTAACAAACGCCAACGACAAAAGCATATCCATGCCATTCCGGATGGCCCAGACACCAGTGCTGAAGGAATCTCTGAAGTATATTACGCCGCGCTTTATAGTAGAAAAGAGTCTGAAGGAAGTGTACGGCGATGATAGCAAACTAACAGACGAAGCCATTACGATGAGTCACGACCTCCTGCTGCACCAAGGCAACCGCGAGGCATTTATACTTCGAATGAACACCGTGGACACTGACAACCTGCAGAAACTGAAGCTGGTAAAAGCCCCCACCCTTATACTTTGGGGAGAGGCCGATGCATGGGTTCCCGCCACAAACGCCACCCGTTTTATGCAGGACATAAAAGGCGCGCAACTGAAAACCTATGCTGGTGCAGGCCACATACCAATGGAGGAACTGCCACAGGAAACCGTTGCCGATGCGCTTGCTTTTCTGAGCGGAAACCTGGTGCTGGAATAAAAGCCATCCACTTATAATGTAACATGTGATCTTTGCTGATAACTCTTAGCTGGCCTTGAGTAAAACCAAACCATGAGTAAAGTATACTTTATCAGCGGGCTTGGTGCCGACTGGCGTATGTTTCAGTTCTTAAAATTACCGGACCACCTGGAGCAACACCAGATACAATGGCTCGTGCCCCAAAACTTCCATGAGCCGCTGGAAGACTATGCCAGGCGCCTGTTACCACAGATACAAGACCCTAACCCTATACTTGTTGGCTTCTCTTTCGGGGGGCTGGTGGCTATTGAGCTGGCCAAGATAATACACCCGCTCCAGACGATCATTATTTCCAGTCTGGCTACCAGGCATGCATTGCCCTGGTATTACCGCCTTGCTGGCAAAACGCTTATGCACAAGTATATGCCATTTCAGGTGATGCAGAACACTTATCCCATCGCGCCATACTTTTTCGGGGCAAAATCGCCGTATGAGCGCAGGTTGCTGAAGTCGGTTTTCTTCAGGATCAACGAAAGTTTTCTGCGCTGGGCCCTGGCACGCCTGCTCGACTGGAAACAGGAAACCATACTACCCGGCCTGGTACAGATACACGGCACCGCCGACAAGGTCTTACCCATGACCGACTCTTTAAATACAATTAAAGTACAGGATGGAGAGCACCTGATGGTGATACACCGGGCAGAAGAAGTAAGTGCTATATTAAGCCGAATTTTACTAGATTGCACCCATGACAGACAAGAATAAGTTTATAGTTAATACCACCGATGGCCACACAGTGGAATTGACAAACGCCATTACCCTGAAAAGCAATAACCTTTACCCTTTTGGGGTGCATAACTACGCCATCTATGAAACACCTGAGGGTAAATTTGTGCGTGCCCTGAACAGTGGTGAGCGGGAAATTATGCTTACCCATTTCGAGATGCTGGACGAAAAAACAGCTCGTAATTACAAGCACGAATATTTCCGCGAAGACGATTAACAAGCCTATGCAGTTAAGCTTCTGGGAAAAAGAAACCTACTTTGGCAATATTGATGTGCTAATTGTTGGCAGCGGTATTGTGGGACTGAATGCGGCCCTGCACCTGAAGCAAGCACAACCAAAGCTCAAGATTCTGGTGGCTGAACGGGGCCTTCTGCCTACGGGTGCCAGTTCCAAAAACGCTGGCTTCGCCTGCTTCGGCAGTCCATCAGAGTTATTGGAAGACCTGGCTAACCACACCGAAGAGCAGGTGTTTGGCCTGGTAGAGCGCCGCTGGCGAGGACTACAGCGCCTGCGACAGAACCTCGGCGATACAGTGATCGACTACAACCGCTGGGGAGGCTATGAGCTTTTTACAGATGCCCAGCAGGAACTTTATACTTCTTGTCTGGATAAATTACCTTACCTGAACAGGCACCTGCAAAGTATAACCGGCGAGCCGTACGTTTTCAGAGAGGCAGACGATAAAATTGCGGACTTCGGTTTTAAGAAAGTAGCGCACCTCCTGCTGAGCACAGCCGAAGGGCAAATAGATACCGGCAAGATGATACTGGCGCTTACCCAAAAGGTGCAGGCTCTGGGTGTACTTGTGCTAAACGGCCTGGAGGTTCAGAAACTGAATGATGAAGGACCCGGTGTTACAGCCACAACCACACAAGGCATACCTATAAAAGCAAAGGCTGCTTTGGTTGCCACTAACGGCTTTGCGCAAAAGCTTTTGCCCTACGTACAGGTGAAACCAGCGCGGGCACAGGTTCTTATTACAAAGCCTATCGAAAACCTCAGATTCAAAGGCACCTTTCATTACGATTGCGGCTATTATTACTTCCGGAACATCGGCAATAGAGTATTGTTCGGTGGTGGCCGCAACCTGGATTTTAAAGCAGAGGAAACAACAGAACTTGGCCTGACAGTGCTTGTGCAGCAAAAACTGGAAGACCTGCTGACTACGGTCATACTTCCGGATACGTCTTATGAAGTGGAACACCGCTGGAGCGGCATCATGGGCCTGGGAAATCAGAAAACTACTATTGTAGAGCAGGTTTCGGAAAGTATAAGCTGTGCCGTGCGTATGGGCGGCATGGGAGTGGCAATAGGATCTCTGGTTGGTGAAGAAGGGGCTGAACTGGTACTGAGAGGTCTTTAAAACTAAAAAGGCAAACAACTGATGTGTTTGCCTTTTTAGTTTGGGTGCTTATTGCAAGTTATTAAGCTGATATCCATTTGTGTCGTGTTTGGTTCAAAATCGGTCTGCTGCGCCTTAAAGCTTCCTTTTCTGAGTTAAAGAAGGCCTGGTATTCTTCTTCACTCATCTCTTCTCGTAAGGCAATGTGAAAGTTGGCTAATTCGGGGTAAAGTCGGTTGCGTTCCTGTCGTTCTGCAGGGCTGTTTCTGTTAAATTCAAAAAAGCTTTTCATGATTATTTTAAAGGATTAAACAATTGATTTTTAGCTAATTCAGCAAGAATATCATACTCCATCCGCCATCATTTTGTTTAATTTATTTTTAAACAACAACCTGATAATCAACCTCACAAGGCCCCTTCACTAAAAATAAACCGGCCGCACCAAAATGATACGACCGGTTCACTAATTATTTAGGTAATCTTATGTTATAGCTGTCCTTTTTCGGCAGCTTTCTTGAGTTTCTCATTTGCAAAAATGGCCACTTCTACCCTGCGGTTCTGCTGCATGCCTGATGCTGTGGTGTTGCTAGCTACTGGCATCTCCTCTCCAAAGCCCTGGGCAGTTACCCTACTCGCTGCCACACCACTCTGAGACAGTTGGCGATATACTAAGTTAGCCCTTCGTTCAGACAGACTCTGATTATAAGCCGCTGTTCCCCTGGCGTCAGTGTGCCCTTCTACCACTACATTTGTGTCTTTATACTTGTTAAGGGTTTTACTCAGTTCGGCAATATTATTCTGAGCTATACTACTTAAGCGGTCTGAGTTGGTGTCGAAAAGTATACCGGAATCAAATGTGATTTTGATGCCCTCGCCAACACGCTCTACTTTTGCATTTTCCAGCTCACGCTGCAGTTCTTCGGCCTGTTTATCCATGTAGCGGCCAATTACGGCACCTGTGGCACCTCCCACGGCAGCACCTATAATAGCACCAGCAGCGGTATTCTTCTTTTTCTTACCAATAAGGCCACCTGCTACGCCACCCACTACTGCGCCAATGGCACCGCCTTTTACGGTTCTGCTTACAGGCTTTTTAGTTGTTGTCTGTGCACTTGCGGCTATCGTTCCCAGTAAGAAAACCACCACAAGTAAATATGCGATCAATGTTTTACTAGTTTTCATGTTATTTCTGATTTAAGTGAACAGTGGCACAAGCTTTTATACATCTCATATCTGTAGCCACTGTTACGCACTCTTTGTCAAGCCTCGTGCCAATTTTTACATTCATCGCAAAAACAATACACAAACAACTGTTTATCATCAACTTAAAAAACAAAACACAATACCCTGATGCAAAAAAATAGCCCGACCATTGGTGGCCGGGCTATTTAAAAGTATGGCTTAGATTTATAAGTATGGCATAGACTTAATTTATCAGCTGGATAAATACAGGTGTTAAGATGGCGATCATAATGGCAACCTGACTATCTGCTACAGCTTTAAAGTATAAACCTATACTTACCAGCACAGCTTTCGTCAATTCCGGAATGTTATCAGCCAACTCAACTTGCCCTTTGCCCATACTAAAGCTCGCTTGCTTAAAGCTAAGCACATGCTGTCCTGTTTGGTCAGACATCACCAGTTTTTGGGAGAAACCTTTGTTTTGTAAAACATACTTTTCTCCCGATGTCATTTCGATACGCGTTTTGCCCATAACAGAAGTGACGCCTTCTCCTATGATCTCACCATTATAACGAACGGTCACCTTTTGTTCAAACCAGCCTTTTGATCTGAAGGTCAGCTCTGTTTCTCCTGAAGTATAAACGGCATTGTAGCTTGACCAGCCTTCAAATACAAGTTTACCGACATGGCCCTCAGCAGAGCTTACGCTATACTTCCGTCCGGAAAAGCCCTCCTGCTTCCAGTTCAATATCTCCATTCGATAATTATTTCAGGCCGAGCACATCCACGCCCTGCTCGAAAACGATATCGACAGGAATGTTGGCCTTGGCCAGCTTATTAAGGTCGGCTTGCAGCTGCGGGCTAACCTGCCCCTGGTTGTTAAGCAGGTTGCCAACGCCTGCGTAGTCGCCTTCGCCTTGTAGGGTAAGTATCTTCTCGGATAGCTTGTTCATGGCTTCACGCATCTTCTCATAATTCACTCTATACTTTCCAGTTTGCTCGTCGCGTTCAAAAGCCCCGTTTTCCTTAAAGAAGTTGAAGCGAACCATGTTGGCCTTGCCATGCGCACTGGCCGCACCAAAACGCACTGAACGGAAAATACCAGCCAGGAAAGTGGTGTAGTAATCCTTCAGGTCGCCCTCCAGTTCACCTTTCTCTTGCAGTTGCGTGATCATATAAAGTCCCAGAATATCGGCCTTGCCTTCTTCCAAAGCTGAAGCGTGCTCCTTCAGGGCCTCGCGCACAGTGCCTTTGTTATTAACCGTATTCTTAATCCCCAAGCCATGTGCTACCTCATGAAACATGGTGTTGGCAAAGAAAGCATCAAAGGTTACGTTCTTCCGCTGGTCCTCTACGATCAACTCTTCTGCAATCGGAACCATAATTTTATCAAACTTTGCCCGCATGGCATTTTTAAGTTGCAGGCGGCGTGTGCCTTTTTTTAGTTGTACTTCTTCATCATTTGGCAGGTTAATAGCTATGGTCTTGCTACCGGCATTGCTATCGCCGGCATAGAACACCACGTCGTAAGCATTCAGATCAGAGTCTGTTCCGGGAGTTTCTTTTTTATACTTGGCCGGCACTGGTAAGCCTCGCTGCAACTCTGGCAGGAAAGCTGCATACTTAGCCAAACGCTTGCTCCACTCCATATCCTTTACCAATACGTAGGCCTCGTGCGCAGCCTTGTAGCCAAACAGCTTGTCCTCGTACGTCTCTATCGGACCAATCACCACATCGATCTTGTTATTCTTCATATCCATCCAGGCCAGGTCGCTGGGCTGGTAGTTGTCTGTCAGCAAGGCCTCGGCGCGCAGGTTCAGGTATTTTTTCAGGCCAGGCTCCTCAGCCAGAGCAGCTGCCTTTTTCAATAGATCAGAAGCGCGCTTTACCTGGTCTTTAAACTGCACGTGGTAAGGCACTGTAATCAATTTGCCGTTCGCATCCCGACGCAGAAAAGTATACTGGCTGGCCTTGTCTTTCAGGTTTGCCTGCTCAAACTCTTCTTTTGTCATGTCCGCGGGATAGAAGTTGGCCGCATCCGGCTTTGGCCCTACACCCGGCACAAATGGCTCGTTGTTGTTCAGCCTGTCCCACGGCCCGTAATTAATCTGCACAAAGCGCTTCATCTGCTCATCGTTCAGAGCCGACATCAAGGAGTCGCGCTTACCATATGCCTCATACCAAAACAGTTCGTTCATGATGTCCCCAGCCTCTATCAGCAATGGTATCATTTTCCGCTCATTCTCGCTCAGATGGCTAAGGTCGGAGGTTAAGCGAACAGTAGTGTACATGTCCAGCTTTCGTTTCATGCTGTCGCTTGCTTCAACTGCCGTAGTTGCTGTTTCGCCTTCAGTTGTTTTGCTTGTACAGCCAAAGGTAGCCGCCGTAATTGCCGAGGCAAAAAGTATGTGCTTTGGTTTCATTATAGTTTTAAGGGTTAGTTGCAGGTATGAATATAGTGATTTTTAGGTTGATGTGAAAACGAGGAGTTTTGTATTAGGGTTTAACTGTATTCAAGTATGTAACCGGTTTTCCGTCTTTCTATCGAGGAACTGTTCTCTCAGTCTTACTTACCTATTTTTTCAGTTCTGGCTTTGGTGCGCTCAAGGCCGCGGGGCCTCGCCTTTGGGCATCGCACTGTCTATTGAAGCTGCTCCTCGCTCCGCTGCGGGCTGCCTCGCTTCGCTCAGCACCGCAACAATAGAAGGCGCTCAACCCAAAGGCTGGGATGGACACTTCTTTGTAAGCGGCTGATGCAGTTGGAGAGTATGTCTGAATTGCTAGTAGCAGAAGTTCCCCTCCTGTTTTTAGGAGGGGCTAGGGGAGGTAAACTCCCCTCCTTGGACAAGGAGGGGATAAAGGGGTGGTTTGACCCGGTGTAACAGAGATTCCCCTCTTGAGAGTGGTAGGGGTGTGTTAATCGCTTGCAGAAAATTCCCCGCCTTGGACAATCCCTCAAATCAATTAAATCCCCTTAATCTCCGGTCAAGAAAAAAGGCAGCCCACCTGCGTGAACTGCCTCCCTTGATACAAGTATAAGTATGGCTTAAAACAAGCCGAAAAGCTCGCGTTGCACCTTCTCTATAATAGTGCCCAGGTCTTCTGGGTTTGCCACAAAGTCCAGGTTGTTTACATCGATCACAAGCAGTTTGCCCTGATCATAGCTACTCATCCAGGTATTGTAATGCTCGTTCAGGTTACGCAGGTAGTCTATTCGGATATTGTTTTCGTAATCGCGATTACGCTTCTCTATCTGACCGATCAGCTTAGGAAGGTCTGCCTTCAGGTAGATCATCAGGTCCGGGGCTTTTACCATCGTGATCATCGACTCGAAAAGGGCAAAGTAGTTTTCGTAGTCGCGAGTGGTCATAAGGCCCGACTGGTGCAGGTTCTTGGCGAAAATATGTGCGTCTTCATAAATGGTGCGGTCCTGGATAACGCTGCGCCCATTAGACTTTATCTGCTGTACCTGGTTGAAGCGGCTGTTCAGGAAAAACACCTGCAAATGAAACGACCAGCGTTCCATGTCTTCATAGAAATCTTTCAGGTAGGGGTTGTTCTCAACCGCCTCTAAGTATAAGTCCCACTTAAAGTGTTGCGACAGCTTGGTGGCCAGGGTGGTTTTGCCAGCGCCAATGTTGCCTACAATAGCAATATGCATGGTAATCTGAGGTTTTTAGTAAAAGCCGGTTACAAAAGTAGGGCTTTTTGCTCAGATGCAGGGCCAAGTTTCGAGAGAATTACCCACTAGTTATCCACAATTCATAAAGTGCAAATCCTGATGCCAGATCAGCCAGTTTTTAACTCCTTTGCCAGCATGCCGTAAATAATAATACAAACCAAAAGAAAACAAACCATGACAAAAGGACACAATCAGGATCGACATAAACAAAGCAACCCTGAAGCACGCGAAAAAAATAATGTAAAAGAAAACCGCCACCTTACCGACCAAAAGCAGAACAAAAGCCCTGACCAGGGCCGTAATGCAAACGAAAAACAGTCGGGAGGCACTAAAGGCCAGAATGCCATTTAAAACAAAAAGCCCTTGCAATTTATACTTGCAAGGGCTTTTGCTTGTTAGTTTATACGTTAGCGGCGCTGGTCTTCACGCATTTCCTGGTATTTGTCTTTTGCCTCCTTGCTTTTCTTCAGGGTTGCAAACTCTACCTGCAGTGCTGCTATTTTAATTTTATCGCTGTTGTTCAGCTGGTCCAGCACTTCTGTTTTGCGGGTGTTAAGCTCCCCTACCACAAACTCGGCGTACTCCCAGTCCTTAGCGTCCCAGGTACGGCGGTGTTCGCGGGTAACGTCAAGGGCCAGCACAAAGGCATCGCGCAGGTTGGCAGGCTTTATACTTGCAATCCGTGTAGTGCCCGTCATTATCTTTTCCCAACGCTCCAAATGCTTCTTTTCCAGGCTTACAGGCTGCCGGGTTTCGTTACGTTCCTCCCACTCTTTATAACGCGATTTCATCTGCCCGTACTCGTCCCGCGACTTTTCAGACATTTTGCGGGAATTCTGATCCAGGGAATAGGTAAGCTCGCGGTATTCTTTTTTCACGGTTGGCCACTCCCTGCGTATCGTGCTATCGGCCAGGCTGGCTTTGCTTTGCATCCAACTCCTGAATGCCGCCAGGTCTTTTTCTAACTGAGTCTGGGACTGCGCCTGAACTGCAAAGGCCACCATTGCCAGGACAAGCGTAAAGGCCCACTTTGTAACTGTACTTCTGATCATAGTAAAAGCTGTATTGGTTGCTGTATAACTCTCCGCTACAGTAAATATTATGCCACAAATATATTTACTCTCCCTTCCAAAAGGAATTATCCTCAAAATAAATAAAAATCAACTACGGCCAACATCATAACAAAGCCTTAACCTGAATTGCACTATCTTTTAGCAAAAACTTTCGTTAATAGGCTTGAGAGGCATTATCTCACAAAGTAATATAATATATCAGAGAGAGGATATAAACACCCTTAACCTGCGGTACGTACCCGAGCCTATGAGCAGACAGCACAAAACCAGCTTTCACGAAACTGTTGTTTCCATCACAAATAACGACGAGATTACCCTGAGCGTGGATGATTTCCCATTTGAATCCGCCCTTAGCCTCTCGCCGCTGATAGGCTATTGGGAAGAGAAACTCCTGAACGACCCAAACTGCAACGCCTCCAAGATAAAGGAACTGGCAGCACTGCTCCGTAAAAAGGCTGACCTCATCTCTCCTATCCATGATGTTTCGGTGATTGACAAACACATTGACACCGTGGACCTGCTGATGGAGGATATTTTTGCAGGGGCACTGTGGGAAAATGACTTAAAAGCGGTGGTGGCGCCGTTCCATTTTGAGAGTTTCTACGCTACTCCAAAACTGGAAGAACTGAAGCTGCTCGGTGGCGACAACTATTCCGAAAAGCTCAATATCGACAAAAAAACCCTGCTGTTCAGGCTTACCCTTACAGCCTATACTATTATTCTGGACAAGTTTTACAATGCCAACTTCTACGTAGATGAGCCCTTTATTTTTACGATCAGGGATAAGTTTACCAACCTGGACCGCCACTACAAGCTAACCATAGACCTGAAGTTTATGGAGGTAAAGGCCAAAAAAGAGGTAAAGAAGCTAAGGGCACAGGAAATAAACTACCTCATAAACCGCTACAACAACCTGGACCTCTGGATGCAGAAACTACCGCCGGATAACTTTGAGTTCTCCGGTTTTGCCATCTACGACTTTACAGATGTTACCATTGAAGAAACCATTTCGTCGCTCCGCTACGAATTGCTGGACCGTGATTCCGTTGCCACCGAAGAGGGCTTCGATATCCTGCAGCAAAAACTAAGGGTGCTGTTTGGCTTGCCGGGCATCAGGCTTGGCTTTGCCTCCTGCCCTGCCATGCGCGAGTTCGATACCACCTATGCCCGTAAGATATGGAATGGCCTGGTGTTTACGCACGGCTCTGACCTGAAGCTTGCCGACCTGAAAGGCTCCATTTATGAGCCTGTTATAAAAAAAGGCCACACCATTATAGTAGAGGACCTTAAAGTACTGCCGGAGCTTACCAAGATAGAAGAAAGCCTGCTGGAGCACGGGGTGCGCAACCTCATCATCGCGCCGCTTATTTACGAGGGAAGTATAATCGGCATGATGGAACTGGCCTCTCCCATACCCGGCGAACTAAATGCGCTTTCAACTATCAGGCTGAAAGAGGTACTGCCTTTATTTGCCCTGGCCATGAACCGTGGCCTGGAGGAACTGCGCAGCAGCATACAGAATATCATCAAGGAAAAGTATACTGCTATACACCCGATCGTGGAATGGCGCTTTACGCAGGCCGCCATTAACCTGCTCGAGAAAATGGAGCGCAACGTCGCCCCTGAAATTGAGCCGATCGTTTTCCGGGATGTTTTCCCGCTTTACGGCTCCTCGGATATCAGGGGCTCTGCCATTGAGCGTAACAAAGCCATACAAGGCGACCTGCTGGAACAACTGGTTCTGGCTAAGGAGGTGGTGCTGGCAGCCAAAGACAGCCTGCCGCTTACCATACTCGACGAGCTTATTTATAAGATAGACAAGCTTTCCCAAAATATTGTGCAGGACCTGGCCTCTGACGAGGAGGCGATCATACTTAGTTTTTTGCGCGAGGAGATCGAGCCTTTGTTCGAGCATTTTGCACAGCAGAACCCCGGAGCAGCCAAAGCCATACAGACCTATCAGTCTGCGATAAACAACCCATACAAGGTAGTTTATAATAAAAGGAGAGCATACGAAGAAAGTATGTTCATGATAAACGAGACCATCTCTACCTTTCTGGAGCGTGAGGAGGAAAAGGCGCAGCAGATCTTCCCGCACTATTTTGAAAAGTATAAGACTGATGGACTGGAGTATAACATCTACATCGGCGCGTCCCTGCTAAACAATGGCAATTTTCAGCCGATATACCTCAAAAACATGCGCCTGTGGCAACTAATGCTTACCTGCGAGGTGGCCAGGCGCATACACAACCTGCGGGCAAACCTGAAACTGCCTTTAGAGATCACGCAGCTTATACTTGTGCACAGCGACCCGATCTCTATCCGTTTCAGGCTGGATGAGAAAAAATTTGACGTGGAGGGAGCCAACAACATCCGGTACGAGATCATTAAGAAACGATTAGACAAAGCCACCCTGCGCGGTTCGGAAGAACGCTTAACACAGCCGAATAAGATTGCTATAGTATACACCCAACAGAAAGAAGTTGAGGAATACATGCGTTACATTGAGTTTTTGCAGTCGGAGGGTTATGTGGGAAGTACCATTGAGCGCCTTGAACTGGAGGAGATGCAGGGGGTGCAGGGTTTAAAAGCACTTCGCATTGAGGTGAGCTTTGTAGAACACCTGCGACATGACATAGATGCCGGCGATGAGCTGCTAAGTATAGCCCAAAGTGCAAGTTTAAATTAGCTTCGCAATAAGCGCAACATATATATAATCCTATATCTTAGCCAGTTCTTAGATTTTTTCAAAAAAAATAACCCGGCTAACACAAACACACAAACACCTATTTATCAGCATTTTAACACACAAACACCCTGTAATATTGCTGCTAAAAAACAGGGGTACCTGAAAAATATTTAACAAAAGTGCAATTATTCTTACACTTCTGCCGTTTTCAATGCAACCTACAGCAGCAGGTGCCGTAGTGTTCGATTTTTTTTCAACTTTTCAACTTTTAGCCAAATGAAATTGAAAAACAGATTTTTACCTGCCATGCTATTTTTGGGTGTGGTAGCGCTAAGTTCTTGTGAGAAGAGTGAGCAGGAGAATATGGAGCCAACATTCGAGCAAGGCACTATCTCACAAGTATTAGCAGATTCATCAAAAGTTACGGCCTATAATTTTGCCGGCCAGCTGGTAACTCAAATTAACCACTACGACCGCGAAAACGGCGAACTGGAAACGTTCGAAAAATTTGAGCGTGATGCGAAAGGCAAACTAACAAAAGTATCAACCCACGCTGGCGCCAACCATGCGTTGTTGTCTGAGGAAGTATACGAGTACTCGACAAAAGGGGAACTACAGAGAACCACATCCACTTATTACAGTGGCAGCAAAGTAGAGTATAGCACACAAGCTACTTACAGCTACAAACAAGACCAGACATTAGAGAAGAAAACAGTGTACGAGGGAATCGGCGACAAGGCCAAAGCCAAATCATACACAACTTACGAGGCGCTTCCAAACGGAAATTACACCCAGGAGAAGCAGTATATTGTAGATGACAAAGGTACCGCCAAGCTTTTCTCAACTACAACTTTCTCTTACGACTCTAACCACAACCCGTTCTTCGAGGTAGCAGAGCCAGGCACAGCCAGCAGCCCTAACAACCTGATCGCATCAAGCACCACGGTACATAGCACTGGCAAGACTTACAAGTATACGTATACTTACAAGTATGATGAAGCCGGTTTCCCGCTAAGCCAGACAGTGGTTAAACCAAACGGCAGCCGCGAAACATACACCTACGTGTACAACAAATAAGCCGTTAAAGCGCAACATTAGTTTAAACCGGCCCTGTAGCAATACGGGGCCGGTTTTTTTATACTTCAGCTATACCTGCGGCTCTGTCTAAAATTCTGTATATTTGTCTATACCAATAAACACAAAGTATAATGGCAAAGACAAAACTTACTGTTAATAGCAATGGCTCTCTGCGCGTTGAGGGCGAGTTCGAGATTGTAGACAAAAACGGAAATGTGTATGGCCTGGGCGGAAGGGAACTGGTTTCTATCTGCCGCTGTGGTTTATCCAAGAACAAGCCATTCTGCGACGGCGCACACAAAGGGCATTTTGAGCACGAGGCTGTTGCGTTTGACCTGCCACCTAAAAAATAACACTGCAACGTATGGCTGAGCGCCTGATTACTGTAGCTACCTTTAACGATGTAACAGAAGCCCACATATTTAAAGGGCGTTTAGAGGCAGAAGGTATACTTTGCTTTTTAGGCGACGAGAACATCGTTGGGGTGCATCCGTTTTACGCCACGGCTGTTGGCGGCGTAAAGCTTAAAGTGCCGGAAACCGACGTGATGGAGGCAAAAGCCATACTTAGCCGGATACAGGAAGGCAACACGCTTTTCGATTACGACTCGATAGAACTGGCACCGCCCATGCAGGAACATGTAGAGGCAGTTGTGTGCCCTGATTGCGGCTCTGATTATGTAGAGCAACAAAAATTCAACAAAACGATTTTCTCCATCAGTTACCTGTTTCTTGGCTTCCCGCTGCCATTCCTGAACCGCAGCAAGTATATTTGCCATGAATGTGGCCATATCTGGAAAACAAAATAAAAGAGGGGCACCTGGCCCCTCTTTTATTTTATACTTCAAACCGGGCCTGCTACGTGCCCTCGTTAAACGGAATCGGGAAACTCACCCACACATCATCTCCTGCCCTGTCAATCGGCAATTCGTTCAGCCTGTTGTAGCGGCGCATGTCAACCCAGCGGTGTCCTTCAAAAAAGAGCGAGTATCTGCGCTGGCGCAACATTTCAGTGATCAGGGCATCTTTTGTAACCGGCCCTGCATATGGCAGTAACTTATGCCCTGTCCGGATGATGTTCAGTGCATTTACAGCGTCTACCAGAGCACCGGTTTGTATCTTCGCCTCAGCGTAGATCAGGATCAGCTCCTCGTTCCGGATTATAGGCACCGGATCAGTATTGGAAGTATACAATGCCACATCATACTGGCTTGTTAAACCACTTTGGGTAGCCGGCTCATTCCGCAAGGCCACTTTAGACAAACGATCGTCGCCGGGAGTGGCATTGGCCACAAAGCTAGGATGTGCCAGGCGCACTTCGCCTGTGGCATTGCGGCCTATGAACAGTGGGTTAAGGATATCGCCGGAGGCATTGCTGAAAGTATAGTACACTCCCTTGTCGAAGTTTGTGTTCAGCTCCAGAAACGAGGCGTTCAAAGCCTGAAGCGCCTCACTGAAGTTTTCGCGATACACGGCCACACGTGCCGCAAGCGCACGGTTAAACAGCAGGAACTCAGCAGGCTCGAGGGAACTGTTCGGTGTACCTAGCGAAGCCACTAAATCCTCGTATCCATTAGATAGCGAGAACGGGAAAGTACTGCCAGCATTCTGCAGGTGCGTACGCGCCTCATCCAACAAGGCGGCTATAGCCGTTAAAGCAGCCGGCCGGGCAACAATTGGCCCCAGGTTATCCGGGTTGTCCACATCAATCCTGATCCCGTTATTGTACATCAGGGTTAGGTTCATGAGCAACTGGTGCGCCTTAATGGTTTTGGCAAAACCCAGGTACCCCTGCCGCTGCTGCTCCGATATCTGGTTGGTGTTTTTGGCAGAGGCGATCAGGATATTGGCGTTTTTAACGGCCCTGTACCTGGCATTCCAAGGACGGGTAGTATAGAAGGTATTATTATCCAGCACGGCGTTGCCGGCTCCGAGCAGGTCAGAGGTAAAGCGCGGATCCGCACCGGAGAAACGATAGTGCTCACGGCCCACTACGCCCACGTCATCATAATAAGTCCCTAGATCAATTCGCATGGCAGCCTCAGTGCCAGTAACCAGGTTGTTTAGCGATGGAATACCGGCATTCTCCAGCACCGATTCTATGGTTGGGTTATTGGGATCCGGAATGTCGTCGAGGTCACAGGCAGGCAAAACAACTGCCGCAAGTATGGCACACAGACCAATCTTATACTTTATCGAATATTTTTTCATTGCTGAGTCAGGTTAAGTTAGAAGCCAATCGAAAAGTGGAAAAACATCCTTCTGGATTGTGGGAACGGGGTAACATCCACGCCAGTAGAGAGGCCATTGGCACCAAAGTTCGATACCTCAGGGTCGTAGCCACGATAATCGGTTATCACGAACAAGTTGTTTGCCGAAACACCTACCCGCAGGGTACGGACAAGAGAACCGAACAGATTGCGCAGTGTTGGCTCAGGCAGGTTATAGTATAAGCCTATTTCGCGCAGACGCAGGTAGCTTGCCTCCTGCACGAACGGGGCAGCCGACACCCCTAAAGCGTTTATGCGTTCCTGTGCGTTTGTTACACCATTGCCATTATCGTCATCGTCAAAATCAGGGGATGTACCGCCCAGGTCGGTCAGCAATTCTGTCAGGTTAATGTTGTCGCCACCTTCTTTCCAGTGCAGCAGAAACGAGAACGTCAGGTTTTGCTTGATGGTGATGAAGTTGTGAAAGTTCATCTGGAAATCAGGCTGCGCGTCACCCAGCTTAACAATCCCCTGATCGCCATTTATACCTTTGATTTGTGTGGCCGATTCGCCCTTTTCAATAAAGAATGTACCGAGTGTGGTACCGAAAGCTCCCAGCGGGAAAGCCGGCACATTTAACTCCGTAATCTCTGATCGGTTAAGCCAGAAGCTGGTTCTGGAGTTCCATTTAACAGATGGCGTCTCGAAAGGCATTGCGTTCAGGGCAAGCTCTATACCTCTGTTCTGCAACTCGCCACCGTTCACTACCCTGGTTGTAAACCCGGATGAGCCCGGCACGTTCTGGATCAGGATCAGGTCGGTAACGGTTTTGTTGTACACTGTACCCTCAAATATGATCTTGTTGTCCCAAAGCGCTACATCCAGGCCAGCTTCCAGTTCTTTCTGGCGTTCCTGCTGTATGTTGTCGTTGCCACGCTGTGTAGCCGGTATCAGACCAGGCAAGCCACCTACGTTAAATGGTGCAAACGAAGTATACTTAGCACCAAACGGAGGGAAGCCGCCGGACTGCCCGTAAGCGACACGCAGTTTCAGAAGGTTAATGGTCTCGTTTTGCCAGAAATCAAAATTTGCAACGTTCACAGCCAAAGAGGCTTTCGGGAATGCCTGAAACTCGTTCACATCTGCGTTGTTGGAGGACTTGTCCAGGCGCAGGCCCAATGTGGCAATGATGCGATCACGGAAGTTAACCTCTTCCTGGAAGAAAAGGCCTTTGTTACGAACGATCAGCCTGTTCTGAGACACGTTAACAGCACCCGCCTGGTCAAGGTTGGTCTGGTCCCCGATCAGCCTGGTGGCCACATTCAATACCTGGTTCTGGTTAAAGTTCTCACGTGTGGCGCCCAGCGTTGAGGTCAGCGTCAGGTTATTATCAGCCAGCGAAAGATTGTTTACGATAAAGGCGGCATAGTTCGTGTTCAGGTTATAGGCACTACCCTGGATAGAGGCCCCCTGCGTGGCAGTAGGCCCTTTTATCTGGAACTGAAGTATGCTTGGGAAAATAGCCGTCGTTCTGAGGTTGTAGAAGTCCAGGCCACCACGAAGCACCAGTTTGGTATTACTGGTTTCGCCTTTCTGCAAGCTTGTGTTCAGGGTTAAGCCACCTATAAACCTGTCTGTGGCCTCGTTATTGGTTATCAGGTCGCGGGTCTGCAAAAAGTTAGAACCCGCAAAAGGGTTTTCAGGGTAAATACCCTCCGCGTTTGGCCGCAGGTCAACAAAACTAGGCGTAGAAGAAAGCGCCACGCCAAACGACACACCTGCGTTATCATTGTTGGTAAGGCCACGATCGCTTTCAGAATTGATATAGTTCGATGTCAGGCTAAAGTCAAAGCGGTCAGAAAGTATGTGGTCCAGGTTAAACCTGATCGACTTTTTCTCATAGCCGGTACGCTCAACTATACCCTCCTCATCCTGTACCAGGCCACCCACAAAGAAGCGCGTTTTCTCATTACCACCGCTTACGTTTAACCTGGAGTTGTATAGCCAGCCGGTGTTGCCGTAAAGCTCATCCTCGTAATCTATAAAGCGGCCCAGGCGCTGCGCCTCCTGGAACAACGGCACTGCATTGGCCCCGAACGACTTTCTTACCCGCTCTTCGGTATAAGTGCGCATGCCCAACGTGTTGGACACCCGGGTAATGCCAATATCCTGCGAAAAATCAACCAGGGTTTTACCTACCGCACCCCGCTTAGTGGTAATTATAACCACACCCGCCGAAGCCAGCGAGCCATAAATGGCCGCAGCAGAGGCTCCTTTCAAAACCTCTATACTTTCAATATCGTCTGGGTTGATGTCGGCGATGCGGTTAGAGGCGTTATCCTGGTTAGATGAACTGCCACCGCCGGCGGCATTGGTAACAGCGTTCAAACCTGCCGAGATGGACGAGTTGTCTATGATGACCCCATCTATAACAAAGAGTGGCTGCGCGTTTCCGAAAATAGAGGTGATGCCCCGCAACTTTAAGGCAATGCCACCGCCCGGTGCGCCGGAGTTAGACACAATGTTTGCCCCTACCAGCTTACCGCTAATGGCACCATCAACGGTTTGCGGGGTTGTAATGCCCGTGATCTCGCGTGTATTAAGAGCGGCCACCGCATTGGCAGCATTGGTTCGCTTTACGGTAGTGGCAAGGCCCGTTACCACCACCTCGCTCAAGCTGGTCAGGCGTTCCTTCATTTCCACGTTCAGCACATTTACAGCCGGCGTGATATCGAAAGTTTGCGGTACGAAACCCAGGTAGGAGAATGTTAGCTTACCCGTTGAGGAAGGCAACTGTATACTGTA
Source organism: Pontibacter sp. GD7 (assembly GCF_058216375.1). Taxonomy (NCBI): domain Bacteria; kingdom Pseudomonadati; phylum Bacteroidota; class Cytophagia; order Cytophagales; family Hymenobacteraceae; genus Pontibacter; species Pontibacter sp. GD7. The sequence goes on from NZ_JBYZMP010000009.1 coordinate 86,605, forward strand.
CTGGCCCTGGGCATCCGTAGAAGTTCCTACAGTGGTACCCACTACCACCACGCTCACTCCCGGCAGTGGTGCACCCTTTCCGGCATCCGTAACAACGCCCCGCACAGTTGTTTGCGCATAAAGCACCAAAGGAACCAGCAGAAGCAGCAGGAGCAGCAGTCTGATCAGATAGAATTTTTTCATACGTACTTATTTAAGGTGAGAGACTGTAAAAAAGCACTTCGGCTTTAACAGTGCATTTATACGGCCTGTCCTTAAAAATGTAAATTTTTAATGCCTTTTTTCACATAAAATATAGCCTGAGATGGTTTAAACGTATCTCAACCAAAGCTCAGGTATACTTTACAATATATAAGTGGCAGGGCATCCTTGCTGTAAAGGCATAAAAAAAGCCCCTCCTTTTTGGGAGAGGCCTATGGGCAGCTAAGTATGGCTACTTACTTAAGTCTGTTTACAAGCTGAACATACTCTGAGCGGGCTTCTTCACTGCTTTTACCTTCCTGCTTTTTCCAGGCATCCCACTTGGCGATGTTCTTGAAATCAAAACCGCCTGGGCGTTCGGTATTCACATCGCCATCAGTCGCTTGCTTAAAAAGTGCGTATAACTGCAGCAACACATCGTTTGATGGGCGTTCAGTTAAAGTTTTAGATCTTTCTACTGCACTCTCGAATTCTTCTTGTGTAGCCATAAACTTGATTTTGTTAAGGTGAGACTACAAGTTAAATAAAATTTATACTGCATGCATAACTTTTTACAATAATTTGCCTTTTAAAGGCATGCATGCACAGAATAGAATAAAATCTATACTTTTAACATATCAACACAAAAGCTATATGAAAAAACAGTTTAAACTAGTGCTTACACCGGTTGTGTTTGCCGCTATGCCCGTGTGGCTGCTAAGCAGCTGCTCCAGCAGTGGCAGTGGCAGCACCACAACAACAGCCACTACTACCGCAGAGCAGGTTACTACAGCTCCTGCAACACCCGCACCCCAGCCACCTGTGGCCAAAAAAGTGCCTAAAGAGCTTACACAGCACGGCGATACGCGCATAGACAATTATTACTGGCTAAACGAACGCGAAAACCCGGAGGTGATCGCCTACCTGGAGGCCGAAAACGCCTATACCAAAAAGATGTTGGAACGTACCGACGACCTGCAGAAGCAGCTTTACCAGGAGATCGTGGGCCGCATCCAGCAAAAAGACGAGTCAGTACCGTTTAAAGACAATGGCTATTGGTATTATACCCGCTACGAGGAAGGCAGAGAGTACCCGATCTATGCACGCAAAAAAGGAACGCTTTCGGCACCAGAGGAGGTAATGGTAAACGCCAACGACCGCGCCGAGGGCCAGAGCTACTACGCCGCCGCCGGCATGAACGTGAGCCCTAACAACAAGCTGCTGGCCTTCGGTGAAGACACCGTGAGCCGACGCAAGTATACCATCCGCTTTAAAGACCTGAGCACCGGCCAGTTTTTACCGGACCGTATTCCGAACACCACCGGCAGCGCTGTTTGGGCCAATGATAACAAAACCGTTTTCTATACTGTAAAAGATCCATCGCTGAGATCGTACAAGATCTTTAAACATACCTTGGGCACGCCAGCCTCCCAGGACAAAGAAGTATACCACGAGGCCGACGAGACATTCAGCACCTTCGTTTTCAAAACCAAGTCTGACAAGTATATCATGGTTGGCTCCAGCAGCACGCTCTCTAACGAGTACCGCTACCTGGATGCCGGAAACCCGAATGGCACGTTCAAAGTTATTCAGCCCCGTGAGCGCGGACTGGAGTATAGCGTAGACCACTTCGGCGACAAGTTCTACATCGTCACTAACAAGGATGGAGCTACCAACTTTAAGCTGATGCAGACGCCGGTTAGTAAAACAGGCAAAGCCAACTGGAAAGACGTGATCCCGCACCGCGAAGATGTTTTACTGGAAGACATCGAGATTTTCAAGGACTACCTGGCTCTGCAGGAACGTAAAAACGGCCTGTCGCAGATCAGGATAAAGAAGTGGAACGACCCTAAGGTTGACTACTATGTTGATTTTGGTGAGGAGGCTTACACCGCCAGCATTGGCGTGAACCGGGAGTTCGACACCAATACCCTGCGCTATGAGTACAGCTCGCTTACCACGCCAAACTCTACCTACGACTATAACATGCAGACCAAACAAAAGGAACTGAAGAAGCGACAGGAGGTAGTAGGCGATTTTAACCCGGAGAACTATGAAGCGAAGCGTGTTTATGCTACTGCCAAGGACGGCACAAAGATCCCGATCTCACTTGTTTACAAAAAAGGCACTAAGCTGAATGGCAACAACCCAACCCTGATCTATGGCTACGGCTCGTATGGCAATAGCATCAACCCTGGCTTCAGCTCGGTGCGCCTGAGCCTGCTGGACCGTGGCTTTGTGTATGCCATAGCCCACATTCGTGGAGGACAGGAAATGGGCAGAAAATGGTACGAAGAAGGCAAGATGATGCAAAAGAAGAATACCTTCACCGACTTTATAGATGCCTCTGAATACCTGATCGAGCAGAAATACACTAACCCGGACAAGCTGTTTGCCATGGGTGGCAGCGCCGGCGGCCTGTTAATGGGTGCGGTTATTAACATGCGCCCTGATCTGTATAAAGGCGTGGTTGCCGCTGTGCCTTTCGTGGATGTGGTAACCACCATGCTGGACACAAGCATACCTTTAACTACCGGAGAGTTTGATGAATGGGGCAACCCGGCCGAGAAAGCGTCTTACGATTACATGCTGTCTTACTCGCCTTACGACAACGTAAAAGCACAGGAGTACCCGAACCTGCTTGTAACCACCGGCCTCCACGACTCGCAGGTGCAGTACTGGGAGCCAGCCAAGTGGGTAGCCAAGCTACGCGACACCAAAACCGGAGACAACCTGGTGCTACTGCACACCAACATGGAGGCAGGCCACGGCGGTGCTTCCGGAAGGTTTGAGCGCTACAAAGAAACTGCGCTGCAATACGCTTTCTTCCTAAGCTTACTAGATTAAGAAACCCGTTATAACGACTTAGTGGATTTTAAAAAAGAAGGCCGCTGCTATACTTTAGCAGCGGCCTTTTTATACTTTAAGGATTAATAGTGATAATCAAATCGCCTCAATTACTAATCTACTTTTACCACGATTTTGCCAAACTGCTTTCCGGCTTCCATGTAACGCATGGCGGCTGCAGTTTCCTCCAACGGGTATACAATATCCACTACCGGGCGGATGCCTTTTTCATCTACGAGGCGAACCATTTCGGCAAAATCCTGGGCTGTGCCCATGGTGCTGCCGTGTATGGAGAGTTGCTTCCAGAAAATCTCTGCCGGGTTTAACTGCCCGATCATGCCCGTGGTACCACCATAGATTCCGATGCGGCCGCCTGGCTTGGCCAGCTTTACCAACTGCACAAACCCCTCTCCTGCTGCTCCATCAATGATCACATCAAAGCCGCCTGCTTTAGCCTTCAGTTCTTTGCCCCAGTTCTCGGATCTGTAGTTGATGCCTCCGGCTGCACCTAAGTCCACGGCCAGACCTATCTTTTCGTCAGAGCCTGAGGTTACCCATACTTCGGCACCGCTGGCAACCGCAAACTGTATAGCAAACAAGGCCACACCGCCGCCAGCACCTGTCACCAACACCCTGTCGCCTTCCTGCAAACCACATTTCGTGAACATGGCACGGTAAGCGGTAACACCTGCCAAAGGCAAAGCGGCTGCCTCTTCAAAGCTAAGGTGCTCTGGTTTCTGGTGCAGGTTTTCGGCGCGCACTTTTACATACTCTGCAAAAGCACCATCTTCCGGCATTCCCATCACTTTATAGTCATTGCCATGCGCCCTCGGGTTATCTCCCCAGTCCGTAGATGGATCCACGATCACTTCCCTGCCAAGCCAGATGTCCTCTACACCCTTCCCGATCTCGGTTACAATACCGGCACAATCGGAACCAAGTATGGTTGGGTATTCTTTGGTAAAGTAACGTCCGTACTGTATCCATACATCGCGGTGGTTTAAAGCAGCTGCCTTTACCTGCACAATGGCCTCTCCGGGCCCGGCAGTTGGTTTCTCTTTCTCTATCAGTGTAAAGGGTTTGCCAATGGCCTCCAGGTATATTGCTTTCATTTTAGTCTTGTTCTAGTTGTTTCAGGCTATACTTACAAAGGTAACATTTATGTTAAAAGTGAAAAGTACCGCTACCATTGGCAGTTACGTTTTCACCGTTTATCTTGCGGCCAAACCCATAAAAGTATACATGCAGCCAGACCTAAGTATAAAAGAGGCAAGCCCCGAAGACATACCGCTTATCGTTGCACTGGCAGAGGCCACCTGGGAACCTACCTACTGCGACATACTCTCACAGGAACAGATCAGCTACATGTTTGAAGTGATCTATACCCCAGAGGCGCTTGAGCGGCAAATGCAGGAAGGGCAGGTTTTCCTTATACTTTCTGAGAATGACAGACCCATTGGCTATGCCTCGTACTCTGTGAAGGATGCCGCCGCTAAAGTATACAAGCTGAACAAGATTTACCTGCTACCGGAGTGCCAGGGCAAAGGCTATGGACACAGCTTATTAGCGGCGGTAGAGAATAAGGTACGCGAAGCCGGCGCCACCACCCTGGACCTGAACGTAAACCGCTACAACAAAGCCAAAAGCTTTTACGAACGCTGCGGCTATATTGTGCACCAGCAGGAAGACATAGCCATAGGCCCCTACTGGATGAACGACTATGTGATGCGAAAAGACCTGACGACTAAAGTATAAAGTATAAAAAAAGAGGCAGCCATTGGCTGCCCCCTCAATTAACCTAAACTTTAAACTGAATTCGCTACCTGTGTGCGATCGGGTCTGGCGTGCTGTCCTTGTCTCCGGTAACAACACCATCTATATTGATATTGCCAAGCAACATGATGCCGGCTGCGTGTGGCGATGCCATGGAAGTTCCGCTGATCGTGTTGTAACCACCGTCTTTCCAGGTAGATGAAATGCTTACGCCTGGTGCAGCGTAATCTACCGGCGGGTTGCCCCAGTTAGACCAGCTTGCCATTCTGTCGTTTACATCGCTGGCTGAGATCGTAACCACATTGCCATGGTTTACACGGGCCGGCGACGAGTTATTGGCATCCAAGCCATCGTTACCTGCTGCAAGCGCAAACTTGATACCTTTATTGGCAGCAGCTATGATCGCGTTATCCAATGCCTGCGAAACCGGGCCTCCCAAACTCATGTTGGCCACATCGCCGGAGCTTGCGTTTGCCGCCACATAGTCAACGCCGGCAATTACGCCAGAGTATGAACCGCTACCGCGAGAGTCCAGCACTTTTACGCCTACTATCGTGGCGCCTGGTGCCACCCCGATCACGCCAATAGAATTGTCAAGAGCTGCAATAGTACCAGCCACGTGCGTTCCGTGTCCGTTGCCGTCATCAGCCGACTTAGAGTCTCTGCCGGAAGTAAACATAGTTACGCTGCGGGCAACATCTACATTCAGGTCCGGGTGATCCAGGTCAACGCCAGAATCGATTACCCATGCAGTTTTACCGGCACCGCTGGAGGCTCCCCCGATTCGGGTAATTCCCCATGGTGTTTCCTGTGCGGTGCTGCCACCGCCGCCGCCTGGCTTACCACCCGGAGGCGCAAGGGCAACTACTCTGTCCTGCTCAATAAAGTCTACACGCGGGTCCTGGCGCAATTTGGCCAGCTCACTGTCAGAAAGGCTGGCTGCAATACCGAAGATCGCTTTGCCATAGGCCTGCTCAATGGTTACATTCTGTACACCGTTGGCCTCTAAAATGCTGCGCCCCATGTTGCGCACGGCATCTATGCGCTGCTCATACGTAGCGTTAGCATCTAGCCTAAGTGTTTCATCTTGCTTAAATACAACTATATATTTACCTGCGATCACGGCCCCGTTCTCGTTCACTTTGTCAACTTCCTGTTGCGGGCTCATGGCTTCTGTTGTGTCCTGTTCGCAGGAGGTGAAGGTGCAGGCTGCGGTAGTTAAAGCGGCTCCGAACAGCACTGAGCGTACTATTCCACGAAAATGTAAGGTGTTTCTCATACTTGTTTAAGGTGAAAATGATTAAAAAAAGAACAAAAATATTAGTGACGTCAATTCTAATATATTGATTATAATTAATATATACAATCCCTTTTACTCCTAAAGCTTCGCTAAACAGTGCAAAACCAAGTGTTATAACATCAATTTTGCGTCAATCTGGCCTCTAAATGCATGCTTGGCACCGATTAACATTTTTTGAAAAAAATATTTAGAAGTATATCTTTTGTTACGCGCACTAAGGCTATACGCAACTGACAAGGGCTTTAGATACACGATATTTAAATATATTAATAAAACACAATTTCAACCCCAAGCCGGATTAATCAGCTTAAGAGCTTCTTTGGTAATTATGCGGGAGAATATGTAGATTAGAGGACCACGAAACGCATCTATGAACATGATGAAAAGCTTATATCCGAAACGATTGGTAAAAAGGGCGCTGCTATTGGCTACCTGTGTTTTTATGGCGGCTGCCTGCAACCAGGCCCAAGAGCAGCAGGAAAACGAAACCGAGGAAAAGAAAGTCTCTCCGCTGGCACACCTTACCCATGATAACATTGAGGCCGACCTTAAGGCATACGCCGCAGAGAACCCGGATAGTATTGTGGTGATCGGCACACGCCACGGCGAGATTAAGGTACGCTTGTTTAAGGATGTGCCACTGCACCGGGCCAATTTTGTCAGGCTTGCAAAAACTGGCTTTTACGATCAGGGTGAGTTTTACCGGGTGGTAAAAGGTTTTGCCGTACAGGGCGGCGACTCCGATAACCGTACCATGAAGATAGGCAAGTATAGAATACCGCAGGAGTATAACCCAAAGTATATCCACAAAAGAGGCGCACTGGCAATGGCACGCTACGGAGACGAGAGAAACCCGGACAAGGAGTCATCGTCGCATAATTTCTACATTGTGTTGGGCGAGCCTGTTTCTGCGGCCGAACTGGCAGCTTATGAGCAGCAGCGAAACATGAAGTATACCCCTGAGCAAAAAGAGATATACAGAACCATAGGCGGAGAACCGAGCCTGGATGTGGAGTATACCGTTTTCGGGGAAGTGATAGAAGGAATGGATGTAGTGGAGAAAATTGCTGAAGAGCCTGTTAACGCACAAAGCTGGCCAATTACCGTTGTAAAGCACACCGTGAAGGTAACCAATGAGTAATCAAAAGTATAAGTATAAAATAAAGCGGGACGGCCTCTACAAGCCGTCCCGCTTTATTTTATACTTATACTTTCATAAATTAATGAGATGCAATTGGGTCTGCGTTACCGTCAGGGTCGTTTTTTGCATTGCCTGAGGTCTTTATGTCTCCAAGCAAAAGTATACCTGCCACATGCGGTGCCGCCATAGAGGTACCACTTATCGTATTATACCCTCCGTTTTTCCAGGTAGAGTTTATACTTACACCGGGCGCTGCATAATCTACAGGAGGGTTGCCATAATTAGACCAGCTGGCAAATGTATCGCTACTGTTCACTGCGGATATAGTATAAATGTTGTTACCGTTTGCCCTTGCCGGGGAGGAATTGTTGGCATTTGCCCCATCGTTGCCGGCAGCGAGGGAGAATTTTATACCTTTAGATGCCGCTGCTTTAACAGCATCATCCAATGACTGGTAAACAGGACCACCCAGGCTCATGTTAGCCACGTCTCCGGACTTACCATTTGCAGCCACATGGTTTACACCGGCTATTACGCCAGAGTAAGAGCCACTGCCACGACCATCCAGCACTTTAACAGGTATTACCGTTGCCCCAGCGGCAACACCAATTACACCAAATGAGTTATCTTTAGCAGCAATCGTACCTGCCACATGGGAGCCATGGCCGTTGTTATCCTCCAGGTTTGCATCCCGGCCAGAAGTAAAAGCAGTAAAGCCTTTGCTGGTATCAACATTCAGATCTGGGTGGTCCAGATCAATGCCTGTGTCTATAACCCACGCTACATTGCTGCCAGTGTAGTTGACACCTCCATTCACCCGAGTTATGCCCCATGGTTTTACTTCGGTATCTTGCCCTGAGTCACCCCCATCTCCTTTGTCTTTGTTGGGTCCTCTGTCAGGAGGCGGCGCTAGTTTAATAACTCTATCCCGCTCAATGTAGGCTACTCTTGGGTCCTGGCGCAGCCGATGCAGTTCTGCATTGGAGAGCCCAACTGCCATGCCTTTAATAGCAGTTTCATAAACGTGGCCTAAATTATTTGCCGAGATTCCTTTACCTCTGAGCAGCGCCTGGCTGGCGGCTCTCATCTTCGCCTGCCGCCTCTCATAGGAATCAGATCTGTTAATGCCAAAGTCAGCATCATCCTTAAAAACCACAATATACCTGCCCGGAATTACGGCCCCACTCTCAGGCCCACCCTGCAACTCTTCAGTACTGCTGCTGCTAAGTGGCGCCATCTCTTCCAGGTTATCTCTCTCGCAGGAGGTTACAGCAAATAATATTGCCATCGTACAAAAGCTGGCCAGGGCCATCTTCAGTCTTTTGCCGAGATAGTTTCTCTGTTTCATATCCATTTCATGTTTGGTAAAAGTTCTTGCTTTACCCCTAAGAGTTATCCTAAAGGGTTCTTTTCATAGTTTGACGCGTTTAGGCGGAAGGGCTTTGGGGGATTACCAAATAACCCCTGTAACATATTAATACTGTGATACTTGCATAATGTTATACATCTGCAGCAACTTCACTGATATGTACAATTAGGGAAAGGCAATAAAAAAGGCTGCAATCCTTAATTGCAGCCCTTCTTAAAGTATAACTACTGTTACCAGATGTTTATTCTGTTTGCCTCGGCCCGGAACATAGGGTCTCCCTGGTTACAGTTGAAGGCTTTGTAAAACTCCGGCATGTTGGATACAGGCCCGTTGGTACGGAAACGTCCCGGCGAATGTGGGTCGGTCAATATCTGGCGGTTCAGGTACTCGTCGCGGGCATTGATGCGCCAGATCTGTGCCCAGGCCAGGAAGAAACGCTGCTCCGGGGTAAAGCCGGCAATTTTACCCGGGTTATTCTTCTGAAGCGCTTTCTGGAGGGCAGTGTAAGCTATATTAAGCCCACCGATATCGGCAATGTTCTCGCCAAGGGTAAGTCTGCCATTCACGTGTAGGTTATCCAGCACGGTATACTTGTCATACTGCCCTGCCACAAGATTAGCACGCTCATTAAACTTGGCTAAATCCTCCTTGGTCCACCAGTCTTTCAGGTTGCCCTCGAAATCATACTTGGCCCCCTGGTCGTCGAAACCGTGGGTGAGCTCATGCCCGATCACAGCACCCATGCCGCCGTAGTTAACCGCATCGTCGGCATTCGGGTCGAAGAAGGGTGGCTGCAGAATACCGGCAGGGAACACGATCTCATTCATACTTGGGTTGTAATAGGCATTAACCGTTGGCGGCGACATAAACCACTCGGTGCGGTCTATCGGTTTGCCTATTTTGCCCACGTTATCTTTAAACGCAAACTGGCTGGCACGCATCACGTTGGCTGCGTAAGAGTCACGGCTCACATCAAGTCCTTTGTAATCTTTCCATTTGTCGGGGTAACCGATCTTAACCGCAAAGGCTCCCAGTTTCTCCAGGGCACGCTGCTTGGTGGCATCACTCATCCAGTCCAGGTCGCGCACATGTTCCTTAAATGCCTCCTGCAGGTTGTTTACCATCTCAATGGCTTTCTTCTTGGCTTCCGGCGAAAAGGTCTTTTGCACGTAAAGTTGCCCCAGCGCCTCTCCCATGGCTGCATCGGTTGCCCTTAACACACGTTTCCAGCGGGGTTGCATTTCTTTGGCGCCACCCAGGGCCTTGCCATAAAAGTTAAAGTTCTCCTGCACAAAAGGCTGGCTAAGGTATGGTGCCATGGTTCTGGCCAGGTGCCATTGGGTATAGGTCTTCCAGTCTTCCAGGGGCATGCTTTTCAGCATTGTGTTTAGTTCCTTAAAGAAATCCGGTTGCCCTACAATAACCTCTTTGGCGGCCTGTGCTCCCATACCAGTCAGCAGGTCGGTTACCCGTAGGTCCGGGTTTTTGCTGGCAAACTGCTGTATGGTCATCTTGTTGTAGTTGGCGTAAGGGTCGCGGAGGTCTACTCGGGCACGGGAGGCTTTTGCAAGTCTGTTCTCGATGTCCATCACGGTATTGGCTTTTTTCTGAGCTATTGCCGCATCGTAGCCAAGCAGCTTAAACATATTCTGCAGGTGCGTCATGTAAGCTGTGCGTATACCCTTAGACCGTTCATCAGTCTTCAGGTAGTAATCCCGGTCAGGTAAACCCAAACCACCCTGTGCCGCCTGCAGCGCATACTGCGTGCTTACCTTGTCATCCTGGGCAACATACATTGTAAAGTAGCCACTGATGCCTTTGGTCTTCAGGTTGGCAACCGTATTGATGAGTTCTTCTTTGCTTTTAACAGCCTCAATCTTGTCGAGCTCTGGTTTGATAGGAGAAATCCCCGCCCTGTTGATGGCCACGGAATCCATACCTGCTGCATAGAAATCGCCGATCATCTGGGCAGCAGAGCCTTTCGGGGCCGTTGTGTTGGAAGAAGCCTCTTTCAGGATATCCCGCAAAACAGCGTAGTTCTTTTCGGCCAGTTCGTTAAATGAGCCCCAGGCACTTTCGGCAGGCGGGATGGGGTTATTCTTTACCCACCCTCCGTTTGCATACTGGTAAAAGTCTACGCAGGGGCTAACGGTTGTGTCAAGGTTTGCCAGGTCAAGGCCCCTGCCCATACTTGCCTCCACTGTCTGGCTTTGCTTGGTGGTTTCCTCTGTGGTGCTGGAAGAGCTGCAGCCTGCCAACAGCAGTCCCGCTAGTATGGCAGGAAAAGAAAACAGTTGTATGTGTTTCGTCATGATGCTTTAAAGTTTAGTTTGATGATGGTTTGGTCACGGAAACAGCAGGGCAACTGTAACCGCCGTTAGGGTAGGGCGAAGGCTTGAAATCAAAAAGCAGCCAACTTGCTTTTACGAGGCCGGGTGCCTGCACGTTAACTTTTATACTTGCAGCAACCACTTATAAGTACGCACCAGTCGCTGCTGCGTAAACCCGAGCCGGTACAAAGTATAGATCACGAAATAGCCTGCCTGCAGCTTAAACGTGCCAACTTGTTTATACTTTCTTGCTGATGTGGTAACGTATTGCGGCAACACCTTAAATGGTGCAAGCCGGCGCAACCTGCCAATAACCTCCTGGTCTTCGAGCAGCAGCATTTTTTCGTTAAAGCCACCTGCCTGGTCAAAAATGCTTTTCTGCACAAACAGACTTTGGTCCCCGAACCTGAGTGCGTTTATGTTAAAGCGTGTGAACCAGGCATTCAGCGTTAAGAACCAGTGCTGCGAATCGAATAACAGTCTAAAGCAGCCACAACCATAGCCATGAGTAAGCGCCTGCCTTATACTTTCCTCAAAGTTTGCAGGCGGCTGCGTGTCGGCATGCAAAAAGTATAACACATCCCCGGTAGCCTCCTCTGCCCCACGGTTCATCTGGAAACCCCTACCCCGCTGCCTGCAAACGATAACTTTTGCTCCGGTCTCACGGGCTATACTTTGGGTGGTGTCGGTACTGCCCCCATCCGCAACAATAATCTCTGTGCCAGGTGTTGTATGCCGCTTCAGGTAACTTAACAAGTCGCCGATAGCTGCTTCTTCCTGCAGGGTGGGTATGATGATGCTTAGCTTCAAGATTTTTTGACTGAGTGGACTTATTAAGTACAATAGGCCTTACGACCTGACGCCAAAAAGTTATATCTTTAATCTTATGACTTTAAGTGCTCTGATCTCGTTTCTTCTAACCCATACTTCTTCGCTGTCAATTTTCTGTATCAGGCATGTATCGGAAGACCGGAAAACATTGGCAGCGCTTGGCCCATGGCAGGCCATACTTGCGGTGCTGGCAGTTTTCGGGCTTATCGAGCTGATAAAGTATAGTGCAATGGTGCTCCGGCAAGGCCCTTACATGCTGGAACTGCGACGACTGCAGCCTCCGTATTACAATGCTTTGCCTTTTAAGCAGCAAAAGGAATTTGAAAAAAGAGTAGCCAAGTTTATACTTCAGAAAAACTTTACAGCCCGTGGCGATGGCTTTGAAATAACCTTGCCAATGCAGGTTAAGATTGCAGCAAGCGCTGTGCAACTTACTTTCGGATTAGGGCCTCTATACCTGTCCCACTTCAAAGCCATACTTATTTACCCCGACAAGTATTACTCCACTATTTATAAGCGCTACCACTGCGGAGAGGTAAACATGCGCGGGCTCATTGTGCTGTCGTGGCGGGATTTTGAAAGTGGATACCATAATTACACAGACGGCCTTAACCTGGGCCTGCACGAAATGGCGCATGCGCTACACCTCGAAAATGCGATCCGGAACAACGAATACAACTTCCTGGACAGGCAGCACCTACAGGTATGGAACACAGTTGCCCATCGTGAGATGGAGAAGCTCAGGCTGGTTCCGGCTGGTTTTTTAAGACGACAGGCCTGCGATGATGAGCACGAGTTCTTTGCCGTTTGTGTGGAGTCGTTTTTTGAGCGGCCACACGATTTCCGGAAAGCAAACCCGGATGTATATGAGGCACTAAGCCAGTTATTGTTGCAAGACCCGGCTAGAGGTGTTTACCAACTGTAGTTTTCAATATCTCTGTTTAGCATTTTGAACTGACCCTGCCCTTCCTTGACCAAAGAAGGGAGTTTCTGCAAACGATTACACACCCCTGCCCCTCTCAAGAGGGGAATTTCTGACTTTGCTTATAGGAAGTATAAGTGCTATAGCTACAGTCAATCTGCGGACAGGTCGCGACCTGTCCCTACAAATCATAATCTGTACTTTTTCTCAGTTGCATCAGCCGCTGGCGAAGAAGTGTCCATCCCAGCCTTTGGGTGGGGGAAGGGGCCCTCGATAAAGAGCACCTTCTATTGTTGCGGTGCTGAGCGAAGCAGCCCGCAGCAGAGCTCAAAGGGGGCCCCTTCCCCCGGAGCAGCTTCAATAGACAGCGCGATGCGCAATGGCGAGGCCCCGCGGCCTTGAGCGCACCAAAGCCAGATGTGGAACGATAGGCAAGCAAGACTGAGGAAGAACGGTTGTTAGATAGAAAGGCGGAGAAAAAGCAGCCAGGTAAACAACAGTTACAAAAACATTCAAACTGCACGTCTAAATAGTATTAGATCTCCTTAATCACCGGTCAATCCCCACAAAAAACCGCCCCGGCTAAAGTATAGCCGGGGCGGTTTGCAAAGTATAAAGTATAGCTTATTACTGCACTGGGCGGTTCTTCACGTAAGTATTCAACCACTGATCCATTTCCCATAACATGTGCATGATAGACTCTTTGCCTCTGTAGCCATGCGACTCGGCAGGCAGGAACACCAATCTGGTTGTAGCACCGTGGCCTTTTAGGGCATTGTAGAAACGCTCGCTTTGGATCGGGAACGTACCGGAGTTGTTGTCAGCCTCACCGTGAATAAGCAGAATCGGAGTTTTTATTTTATGCGCATAAGAGAACGGCGACATCTGGAAGTATACTTCCGGGGCCTCCCAATAGCTACGTTCCTCTTGCTGGAAACCAAATGGCGTTAAGGTACGGTTATAGGCTCCGCTACGTGCAATGCCAGCAGCAAACAGGTCAGAGTGCGCCAGCAGATTAGCCGTCATAAAGGCACCATAAGAATGGCCGCCAACCGCAATGCGCTTCGGATCGGCAACACCCATACTTACCACCTTATCGATAGCGGCTTTGGCGCTTGCCACCAGTTGCTCTACATAAGTATCGTTTGGCTGCGCATCGCCTTCGCCCACAATCGGCATGTCGGTTCTGTCGAGTACGGCATAGCCTTGGGTTACCCAGAACAGTGGTGAGCCTGAATTAATGCGTGTAAACTCATAAGGCGAGCTTTTTACCTGACCGGCTGCGGCTGCATCTTTAAACTCACGCGGGTAAGCCCACATCAGCACCGGCAGTGGCTTGTCGCCTTTCTTATAGTCTTTTGGCAAGTATAAAATTGCTGTCAGTTTCACGCCATCGGCACGCTCGTACTGCAGCATCTCTTTCTGCACACCTTCCAGTTGCGGGGTTGGGTGCGGGAATTTGGTTACCTGCTTCAACGATTTCTTGCTCAGGTCGCGCACAAAGTAGTTTGGCGGGTCGTTCTCAGACTCTCTTCTGGTGATGATCTTCTTGCTGCTCAAGTCTATGATATCAACAGGGCGTTCATAGTATGGAGCCTGTGATCTCCAAAGAATCTTCGCCTTCTTGTTCTTCAGGTTAAACTCGCTCACAAAAGGTCTGTTACCCTCCGGAGAGCCGCCTTCCGAGATCATGTAAATGTTCTGACCGTTCTTATCCGTCATTAACACGTTGCGGCCATACTGGTTTTTAGTGAATACCGGCGAGCCTGGGTCGTTGTAACCATCCTCGTAAGAACGCTCGATCAGTACCACAGCAGCTTTCGATGGGTTATTCGGCTCTATCAGGCTGGCACGCTCTGCACGGGTTTTCCACCAGCGTTCATTCACGATGGCCATGTTGTTCTGCCCCCACTGCATGCCACGGTAGCGGTATTTTGTTTCAGCAATTTTGGAAGGCTTAGCAGAGAAAGGCGCGTCCAAAGTATAAACGTAGTCACGAATAGCTACCTCTTTGTTGGCATCGCCACCGTCCTGCGCCTCTGCCCAGTACAGGCTGGCAGCTTTGTCAGGTCGCCAGTTGTAGCTGCGCGGGCCTTTTGCCACGGCATCAAACGCAATCGGAATATCCTCGGCCAATGGCAGCTTAGCCAGCTCCTTTACCACTTTTCCATCACGGTTCCATACTTCCACGGTGTAAGGAAAGTAGTATGATGGTACTAAGTATGAGTATGGCTTCTGGATATTTTCCACCAACAGGTACTGCCCGTCCGGAGACATGTTTACGCTTTTGATGACACCGGCCTTACCGATTGGCTGCTGCTTGCCATCTAAAGTAACCAGCTTCAGCTGCGTGGCCATGTAGTAGTCAAAAAGATCTTCGTCGTAGCGGTTCTTCAGCAGGTCCTGGTAAGTGCGCGATGGTCTTGCTTTGCCAATATTCTGCTGCACGTTTGGCCCGGCAGGCACATAGCTATACTTTGGCATCTCGCCACGGTTCTCATCAATAAATTTAACCAACAGCGATTTGCTGTCAGAGGCCCACTCAAACGGACGTCCGCTGTAAGCATCGTTCACTACGGCACTTGTTAGTTTCTTCGCCTGCTTTGTGCTTAAATCAGCGATCCAGAGCTCAATGCCATTGGCTATAGTGTTGGTAAAAGCGATGTACTTCTCGTCCGGCGACCAGGAAACGTAGGATAACTGGGCATTTTTTGGCAGACCCTTTATCTCAAACTCCTGTCCTCCGTTTACCTGCTTCAGCTTAAGGCCATTGTAGTAATTGCCACGGCTCTGCCCGTTGGTGGCAGGGTTAATGCGCAGGCCGGCAATGCGGCTTTCTGGTGCCGACACCTCTTCTATACTTGGGTAACCGGGGCTTTCCAGCAGCAGCATCCAATCGCCTTTGGCGCTCAGGCTAACCGATGGCGTGGCCGGTGCCTCAATGATATCGGCGATGGCTTGTGGTGGCCTTTGATAGCCGATGTTGGTGTCCTGCCCGCCCTGTGCAACAGCAACCGGCGCAGTACCGCCCAACAGCAACAGGTATAACAACGAGGATGCTACCCGTTTGGCAGTTCTGGTTTTGGTAAAATTCATGCGATAGATTTAGGTTAGTAAAGTTGATTCTGTAGACTAAATATAAGTGGTAAGGTTTAATTATTCTTTGCATGCTTAAAAATAAAATAGAGCGGAGTAAGACAGCATTGCGCAGTGCCCAAAAAGCTAAAGTATAAACCTTGTGCAGTAAAGTTTGTGAATAACGCCACAATCCATATCTTGCATGGGTACAATCACTTATACACTAAACTAAACTATGCTAAAAAAACCTTTACTGCTGGCAGCTGTGGCCTTACAGCTTGCTTTTGTAGCGCAGGCACAGCAAGAGCCCGTTAACCTGGATGCAGTACACCGCATTAAACAGGAAGGCCTGAAAAATTCTCAGGTAATGGAAACCGCCTTTTACCTGACCGATGTATCTGGGCCACGCCTTTCTGGCTCGCCGGGTCTTGACAGGGCAAACCAATGGGCAAAAAACAAGCTAACTGAATGGGGCTTAAAAAATGCCCGCCTCGAAGAGTGGGGTGAGTTCGGCAAAGGCTGGGAGATCGAGAAATCATACATCGCCATGACAGCCCCTTACTACCAGCACCTGATCGCAACGCCCAAAGCCTGGACACCGGGCACCAACGGCCCTGTAAAAGCTAAGGCCATACTTGTAGAATTGGAGAAAGAAGAAGATCTACAAAAGTATAAAGGCCAGCTGGCAGGCAAGATCATACTTACCAAATTAGACACCGAGGCTAAAACAAGCTTTGAAGCCGATGCCAGGCGCCATTCGCACGAGGACCTGGAAAAGCTGGCCATGAGCCCGGAGGCAAACGGCAATACCAACAGCAGCTGGACACCCGAACGCATCGCCCAGTACCGAGCACGCATGGCATTGCGCAACAAAGCCGCTGAGTTCTTTAAAGCGGAAGGCGCTGCTGTTATACTTAGCTCCAGAGGCGGTATTCATGGCACGCACTTTACCAGCAACGGCGCCCCTTACGCTAAAGACGCCACCCCTGCCCTGCCAGAACTGGAAATGGGCCTGGAGGATTACGGCAGACTGGTACGCTTACTGGAAGCCAAACAGCCTGTAGAGCTTGAAGTGGAAACCAGAACAAAATTCCATACCAATGATCTGAAAGGGTACAATGTAATTGCGGAAATACCTGGCACAGATAAAAAACTGAAAGACGAAATAGTGATGCTAGGTGGGCACATAGACTCGTGGCACGCCGCTACCGGCGCTACCGACAATGCCGCAGGCGTGGCCGTGATGATGGAGGCCGTGCGTATACTTCAGTCATTAGGTTTGCAGCCGAAACGTACCATCCGTATTGCCCTGTGGGGCGGCGAAGAGCAGGGCCTGTATGGTTCCAGAGGATACGTGAAAAAGCACTTCGGAGACCCTGCCACCATGGAGCTTACCAAAACCCACGAAAAGCTTTCTGCTTACTATAACCTCGACAACGGCACTGGTAAGATCAGGGGTATTTACCTGCAGGGCAACGATGCCGTAAGGCCATTTATGGAAGCCATGCTGGCACCTTTCCACGATCTGGGTGCGACAACTGTAACCATACGCAACACAGGCGGCACCGACCACCTGGCATTTGACGCGGTTGGCCTGCCCGGTTTCCAGTTTATTCAGGATGAGATTGAGTACGACACACGCACGCACCACACCAACCAGGACACATACGAACGCCTGCAGGCCGACGACCTGAAACAGGCCGCCACCATAGTTGCCTCAATTGTTTACCACACGGCCATGCGCGACAAACTGATACCACGCAAACCGTTGCCAAAACCAAGGCAAACAGCAAGAGCGCTTTAAAGCACTAATCGCCATCTCTAAACCAGGGATGGCGATTTTTATTTATACTTACCTTATACTTCCAACTATAAAGTATTCTCCAATATTTGCTTTATATAGTAAATTCTGAATATTTAAATTTGCCAGCTTAAATTAATTCAGGTTATTTAGCACGGCATAGAACTAAGCGCAGCTATTAAAGGTTCTAATGAAGGCTTGCCGATTTGAGGCGATAAGCACGATATGAGAGAAATTAAAAGCGCTACAGGTAAAACTTTCCTGACTATTACCTACGACCAGGAAAACAACTGGATCATGAACGATTGGTTTGGGTACGTAACCCTTGACAACGTGATCCAGGGTGGGCTCGCCTTTCTGGAGCAATTACGCAGCCACAACTGCTGCGCCGGCCTAAACAGCAACCTTAACCTGGTTGGCCCCTGGGACAGGTCTTTACCCTGGATAGAAGAAGTATGGATACCCGAGGCGGTTAAGCACGGACTGCGCCACTATGCCATGGTGGTACGCGAGGAGTCATTTTCGCAGGAATCTGCTGAAGCGATGAAGGCACTGGTGGCGGGCCGTTTTAACGTAGAGGTCTTCTGCGACATGGATGAAGCACAACAATGGTTGCGCCATTCCCTGATGCCTGCCTTCTAACGTATAAGCGCCCTTGCATAAGTATACTTTTTGCCTCTGCCAGAAACTTATTAATGCGATTTAGGCTTTTACCAGAAACACTAGCACCCATTAGATGAGCAAGAATTTTAAAACCCCTGACAAAGTAATTTATGTCTGCACAGGCAGTAAGTGCAAAAAAAGGGGAGGCAAAGAGAACAGCAAGGCAATAAGAACTCTAATAAAAGAGGCAGGCCTTAAGGGCAGTGTAGAGGTTATCAAGACCGATTGCTCTGACCGCTGCGACTTCGCACCAGTTATGTGCTTTCAGCCTGAGAACTACTGGCTGTACCAAACAACCGAGCAGCAGGCAAAGCAGGCATTCGAGGAGATCATTTTAAAAACAGCCACTCCGCCTGCTGACAATAAGTAGCCCCCTTTGCATTTAACCCACACTTCAGGCTGGCATCCAGGGGATGTTTCTAACTCCAGTTGCGCTATATGATAAACCAGGCAGGTGTAAACACACCCCTACCCCCAGAGGGGAATTTTTACTTACTGCTTCTACTGTAATCTTGATATTCGCAGTTCCTCCATTTTGTCATCCTGTAAGGATCTTGGTGGAAGGGAGGTTAAGCGTAAAAAACAGGATTTATACTTTTACCAGAGTAATGCAAGAATTCCCCGCCTTGGACAAGTCTACGATCCCGGACTGGATTCGGGAGAGGGGTTAGGGGTGGTTGGAGCCGGTATTGCCTAAATACTCTACTCTTTTAGACTAGCCAAAACAAGCGTTTTGAGCTAGTGAGCACAGCGCTTTAGGGGTGGGTTAATCCCAACTTGAGTTATATATTTAATTTGAGGAGAAAGCCTACTTGAGAGCCGGGACATTTGAAGCTGGGCTGAGACAAAAAGAAGAAAGCCCCTGACATTACTGCCAGGGGCTTTCTTTTATCTTAAACGAATTATTCATACTTCTTTTCATACTTTACCTTAGGCACACGCTTATCAATCTCATACTGTCCGGTGCCCTCCTCACCTATGATCTCAAACAGCTCCAGTGCACGGCGCGCCACATACTCTTCCTCGATCTGCTCCTGCAGGAACCATTGTAAAAACGAGAAAGTAACGTAGTCTTTGGCTTTCTGGCACTTATCTGCCATGCGGTTAAAAGACTGCGTTACAGATATCTCCTGTTGCAGTGCCTGCTCAAACACACTCCTGAAAGAGTCGAACTCGACCTGAACATTGGTTACATCCGGTGATACAGCGCGTCCGCCCATGTCTGATACATACTTAAACAGACGAAGCATGTGCTCACGCTCCTCATCCGACTGCTGTTTAAAATACCCGGCACTGAAATCGAAGCCGTTTCGGTCGCACCAGCCACTCATGGCCAGGTACATCGCCGATGCCTCTGCCTCCATTTTAATCTGGTCATTCAGAGCTTTTTCTATATCCTCGGTAAGGGAGGTTCTTAATCTAAGTAAATCCTTCATGTAGTTAGGGTAGTTTGGTTTTTAGCTTGCAGGCCCTCACGGATCGGGCCTCCTTATACATACCCTATTATACGCAGAATTGTTGTAAATACGGCACTGGGGCCAAAATATGGAAGTAGTCTAAATAAAAAAGCACAGCGTTTTAGCTGTGCCATCCTGTTTCTGAAGTATACTGGCTTTAGGCCAACTGTGTGTACAGGCACTCGTGCAGCATGCTGTTAAGGTCCAGCGCAAACTTAGCTCCCGACAGTAGTTCTTTAAAAGCATACAGCTGTGGCAGGGTAAGCACATAGCATTTATCGCACCCGCAAACCGAAACGATCTCGAAATCTGAAGCCCTGCCAGTATTCGCCGCCATCTGCTCCAGGTCTATACTATCCACGGTGCGTTTCAGACGCAGGAAGGCATCTACTTTAAGCACTGTAAGTTCGCCTGCAAAATCAACCAAAAGCCTATTTCGGCGGTCACACTGGTAAACTGCTCCTGCCTCAGAAGTATAAATATCGGTTAATTGTATAGATGTCTGCATCCTGTAACTTAACTTAGCTGTAGCTCCATGTTCTTGATAGTGCAAAGCTACACACTATTTAGAATGAGTCCAAATAAATTTAACTGATATTAATCACTATCCCGATGCATACAATTGAAAAGATAAACTTAGCGGAGAAGTTCAGCCACATAAACGATTACTGGAACCCACGCATAGCCGGCGAACTAAACGGGCAGCAGGTAAAACTGGCAAAATTTAAGGGCGAGTTTGAGTGGCACCACCACGAGCACGAAGACGAGTTTTTTCTGGTGATAGCCGGTATGTTTGAGATGCACCTGCGCGATAAGGTAATTGTGTTAAATCCCGGCGAGTGCATCGTGATACCGAAAGGCGTGGAGCATAAACCTGTGGCTCCCACAGAGGCCGATGTACTCATGTTTGAGCCAGCTACTACTGTAAATACCGGCAACCTGGAAAACAGCCAGCGCACCCGCACCGATCTGGAAAGGCTATAGTTTCTGGGAAATTGCACCTAGCGGTGTTGAGTTACCCTTTCTCTTGGCCAAGCCGTGGGGAGTATGTGCACGATTAACACACCCCCGCCCCTCTCAAGAAGGGAATCTTCACATTGCCGGGTCAAACCACCCCTGCCCCTCCTTGTCCAAGGCGGGAAAATTGTTTTTACTGCTAAAATCGCCATCAAAATAGTTAATGACATCTCTCTTTGTCATCCTGTAAAGGACCTTGTGTGAAGGGAGGTTAAGCTCTAGCAATACTACAGTTAAATTTGGAGGAGTAATACCAGAATTCCCCACCTTGGACAAGGAGGGGCTAGGGGTGGTTTGACCCGGTATTGCGTATCAACAATTAACAATTAACAATTATATTTTCCCCTCTGCTATCCTGGGCACTTTCACAAGTATGGTTTTCAGGTTCAGGCGAACCAGGTCGCCCATGCCTTTGCATTTCAGGAACTCTTTGGAGTTGTGGTGCTTGGCCAGCTGCTGCTTCAGCTCTTCTACCTTTTCCGGGGTGGAGATGGTATCGCTGCGCATGCAGTCTATCAGGTCCTTCAGGCGGTAGCGGGCAGACTTGAGGCGACGGAACATCAGGGTGCGTTCCTCGTTCTGGTATTGCTTTACCACATCGGGTTTCAGTAAAGTAAGCACCAGCTCCACGATCACGTTGTTGTCTTTGAAGAACTGTGGCAGGTACATGGTCTTCCTGCCCTCATAAGACTGCTGATCGAAGTCGATAGGCCGTACGCGGTACTGCTCATCTTCAAAGTCCGGGGTAACATCCACTACATAATTATAAGAGCGCATATCCCCGAGCAAGCGGATAAAGCAACGCTCATTAAACTTCACAAACTCTTTGGCAATACGCACTTTGTTGGCGGTTTTGCGGCTTACATAGTTCTTTATAAAGGCATCGCCGGGTATGCCGGCAATGTGCTCTTCAATCAGCGTGTCGCCATCCACGAGGTAGTTAATGCGGCTCGGCGAGAGGATATGTTCCAGCTCCAGACCATAGATACGCGAGGCATCGGCGCGCTTCACGTAAAAATAGTCGTAGTTATCGTTCAGCTGGTTCATGATCTGCACCCTGAAGGGATTGGAATTGCCAAAGGTGCAGTAATCTATCCTGGAAACATACAGGTGCTCCATCACCGACATGTCCCCGTCTGTCTTCAGCAGGGCATAGATCATGGTAAGGCCACGGTTCAGTTCCAGCTGCGACTGCTGCTCATACATCACCGTTTCCCACAAAGTATCGTGCCCCTGCTTGTCATAGTATGGGAAAGCATCAGAATAGTACTGCAGGTCCTCGTACTTTACCGGCAGGTTTGTTTCGCGGTCGTAGTTATGCAGGTATTTTCTTAGCCCATCAGAGATGGAGTAAAACTGCTTCTTTTTGGAGATGACGTTCAAAAGAATTCTGAATTATAAATTATGTATGATGAATTGAAGCCTTAACAAAAGTATACTTAAAGTATAAAACCCAGGTTAACCCCATACTTATCAAGTTAGCAATTCAAAGTATAAATTGATACTCCGATCAATTCATACTTCAGCATTCATAATTCAGAGTTAAGCCTTAGGCTTCCAGCAGGTTGTTCTGGTTTAGTATCTGCAGCACCTCGTTTTTGTAGAACCGGCCGATAGGTATCTCGGTTTTTCCTACGTCTACGCCTGTGGCCGAAAAGGCATGTATCTTATCCAGGGCTACGATAAAGGAACGGTGTATGCGCAGGAATTTGTCGGTTGGCAACTTCTCTTCCAGGAACGATATTTTCTGGTAAGAGATGATCTCTTTCGTTTCCGTTTTTACCCGGATGTAGTCTTTCAGGCTTTCGATGTAAAGTATGTCGGCAAGCATCACCTTCACCATCTTTTTATCGGCCTTCAGGTAAATAAACGCCTCTTTGTAATCAGGTCCAGAAGTATGGGCGGCGTTGGCTGGCGCAGCAGCAGGGGTAGCTCTGGCAGCATCGGAAGCCGTAACTTTCGAAACAGCTTTCAGAAAGCGTTCAAACGCAATGGGCTTTAAAAGGTAATCAACAACATTCAGCTCAAAACCTTCCAGGGCATAATCGCGGTAGGCAGTGGTAAAAATTACCTTCGGCGGATTGGCCAATGTCTTCAGAAAATCGATACCGGTTAGCTTAGGCATCTGTATGTCCAGGAACAAGAGATCTACCTCGTGGGTTTGCAGGCAGTTATATGCCTCCATGGCATTGCTGCAGCGGCACACCAGTTCCAGGTTGTCAAGCCTTTCGATGAACGTTTCCAGCACATCCAGTGCCAGCGGCTCATCATCCACAATCATACAGCGTAACTTCATACTTTTATGGGACATATGACATCAGATACAAGATTATAAGATCGCAAAAGCAGGAAATTACAGGCGAGCTAGCTCAACTACCGGACTTACTTTGATGCTATAAATTTTAGTCCTGAATCTTGTGTCTATTGCCTTGTGTCTTTATCAACAAAACTTAATTAAACTCTATCTCTAACATGGCCGAGTAATGATCCGGTTCATCCTCTATCTCCAGTTTATACTTACCGTCATACAACAGCTCCAGGCGGCGCTGCAGGTTTTTAAGCCCGATACCGGAAGCCATATCGCGCGAACTGCTGGCGGCTTTTGTGCTGCACTTGCAGTTCTCTACCAGCAACACCAGTTTCTTGTCGCTTACTTTAACGTCTATGCGTACCCAGGCATTCTCGGTTTCGGTGGTAACGCCATGCTTAAAGGCATTCTCTACGAAAGGCAGCAACAGCATGGGGGCAATCTGCTTCCCGGCCATACTTCCCGATTCGTTTAGCTTTACATCTACTCTATCGCCGTAACGCATCTGCTCCAGGGCCACGTAATTTTTAATGTAAGCCATTTCTTTTTCCAAGGGCACCATGGCGGCATTGGCATCATAAAGCATGTAGTCCATCAAGCTAGACAGCTTCAGTACCACTTCCGGGGCATTGTCAGATTTCCTGAGCGTGAGCGAGTATAGGCTGTTAAGGGTATTAAACAGGAAGTGCGGGTGTATCTGAGCCTTCAGCACTTTTAACTCCGCCTCCAGTTTGTCCTGCTTCAGGTTTTGGGCGGCTTTTTGTTGCCTGTACCAGATCTTAAGCAAGGCAATGATCGTGGTGATGGCCACCACATAGCTGATGTTGATGCCGTTCCGGATAAAGCGGTAAAGTGTAAAACTATCGCCGGTACAGGACTCTGCGCAAAACAGCGGATGGATGAGAAAGGGCACCAGCACAAACTGTACAATAGCTACGATTGCTCCCATCAGCAGAACCAGGTACACAAAAAATTCATGGTAGCGCCTTTGCAGCAGGAAGCGGGGCATCAGGTAGTACATGTTAAAGTATACCAGCAGCATTTTAAACGGCAACTCTACCAGCTCTATCATAAAAGCATTGTAGTAGTCGTCGATGTAGCTGCCGTACAGCAAACCGAAGAACAGCACGTACAGCGTCCAGAACTGTATGTGCAGCATCAGTCGGTTCTGCGAAATCCTGCCCACTTCCGGTAAGCTCCATACTCCCGGGTCCAGGGCTCTTGCTGTACTTAACTTTACCTCCATATTACAAAGTTATACTTTATCCTGCTGCGTACTAATACCTACCCGATGGTTTTAGACAGTAAGCCTTTAATGAGGTCTGAGCAACAGGCTGCGGTACCTAAACAGCATTAACAGAAAAATAATTACCTGCTTACAAAAAATGACATTGTTGAGAAGGGTTTTTGGATTTAGTTACAATCTATAAAAAATATATACTATATTTAAGATATCCTCCTTTAGTTACGCTACACGAAACTTAAATAAATAATATGAGAACACTTATACTTACAGCCATTCTGAGCACTTGTGTATCAATTCGAGCTTTTGCCCAAAGTGAAATAAATCCTCCTGCAAAACATAACAAGGCTATTTTTATAGAAGGACTTGGCAATGGCTTAGGGCTTACAGCCAACTTTGATATGCGCTTTAAGAAGGGTGTACAAGACGGCTTTGGTTTTAGGGCTGGTATTGGAGGCCTGCACCTGGGAAGCGCCGACTATGATGGCGGCACTATACAGGACAAACTGCTTACTTTCCCGGTCACGGTTAATTATTTGGTCGGCGATAAACGAAGTGCCTTTGAAGCAGGTATCGGTATAACCCCTATATATGCTACTGTAGACACTTACAGTCCGACTAAACCTAAGCTTGTAGATGAAAGCGGATGGAGCTCAAGCGGCTTCTTGAACCTTGGTTATCGCCTCCAGCCGTTAAATAACGGTTTTATGCTGAGGGTAGATTGGACTCCGGCATTTAACAGTACAGGCTTCTCTCCTGCCTGGTTTGGCCTTTCGTTGGGCTATGGTTTTAAATAGGATATAGCATATTAAATTTCACAATTAAAGCCTGTGAACCTTTCATTCATAGGCTTTTTGGTTTACCCCGATGCACAGTTTCTGGACTCTCATTCCTAAACTCAAGCTGGATTAACTCACCCCTAAAGAACTGTGCTCACTAGCTCAAATTTCTCATTTTGGCTAGTCCAGAAGAGGGGAATTTTGATCGTTCATGATTCCCCTCTTGAGAGCAGGGCCGTTTCATTCAATTTTTCCTGGCGCGAATCTCCAGATTCGTGACTAACGAGTAAGGTTGAGTCTTCCCGGGACTCCGCCCGGGACAGGCTTCCTCAACTGGCCCAGAGGGCCAAAATGCAGGATAAGAGTAAAGCAGTTTGCAACACAAATACAGTCCTTGCTAGAATGAAACGGCCCTGCTCTTGAGAGGGGTGCAGGGGTGTGTTTACACTTACCTGGTTTATCATATAGCGCAACTTGAATTAAGTATCTTTTCTAACCTTCACCCTTAAAGCAGTTATATTCACTAAGATATACCCTACTATAAGCTTGCAGAACAGGCAGATTCGTATACTAATAGCAGAAACCGCATGTGAGTTACATGTACTTAAAAAAGACTTGTACCTAGTTTAACCTTACCTCTTATGCCTTAATTTAACCTCAAACTCAAGGTTGATGAAAAAGAGATTTCATTCCTTGGCACTTACAACGCTTATTTTCTCCGTTATACTTCTGGCCTGCTCAGAAGAAGAAGATATTAGCCCTTTGCAAATAAAACCACCGCCATTAGCCTCTCCACCACCCAACACACCTCCTACCCCCATACCGCCTCCTACACCACCGGTTGGTCATATAGCACCTGTTGCTAATGCCGGAAACGATACAACAATTTATACTCCGTTTAGCAGCCTTACCCTCAATGGAAAGGCGAGTACAGGCAGCATCGTATCGTATAAGTGGAATTTGATTAAGTCTCCAGACCAAACAGATACAAGAAGTTACGACTCTGGAAACTGGCATAGAACTTTTGTAGACAGGCTTTTTAAGGTTGGTGTTTATGAATTCGAACTTACTGTAACTGATTCCTACAACCTGACATCGGTTGATACAATGAAAGTTACAGTGGCTGATCCGAAGTGCCTTACTGCGAATAAAGAATTTATTTTAACAGACTTAAAGTGGGGTCACCCTTGGTACACGCAAATTAGTATTCGTGATGTTTTTTCTTACCTACCGGCAAACAGCTATATCAAGAATTTCTATATAAAAAGAGACGGATCTGACGAATGGGAGTTAGTGGTTCCGTGGGATTATTATAGTTCTGACAACACCGGGCAACATATGTGGGATTATGTTGAACATTCTAACGAGGGTACCTGGATACTGGCAATTTACCCAGGATCTAACTTAGCCGATGATACCCCGGATGTAAAAATAGAATACTGCAATTAAGCTCTCAGAAAGGTTTTATATCGATGTCCAGTGTCTTAAAGCTTCTGGCAACACTATAACACTTACACTCTGGTGGCCCAAAGTTATACTTAAAACATAGTTTAGAACGCGCATGGAGAATCCACGAACTCATACTCTTACTACTAAAAAGGAGGCCATAATCTGGCTAGGTGAACTGGCTGTTATTCATGCAACCGGCAAAGACACAAATGGCAGTTATTGTGCAATAGAATTGTATGCCACAAAAGAGGGCAGCCCTCCCTGGCATGTGCATCAACGCGAAGATGAAGCCTTTTATGTTATTGATGGAGCCTTTACATTTTATGTGGGGGAAAAAGTAATAAAGGCAAAACCCGGCGATTACCTGATAGCCCCTAAAGACATACCACATACTTATACAGTAGACTCTGAGGGGCATGCCAGAGTTTTAATGATCTGCTCACCTGCAGGCTTCGAGGATCTGGTCAGAGCCATGAGCACCCCGGCCACCTCCCTTGTGCCACCGCCTCCCGAAGAGGCTGCTCTGGACTACGGCGCTTTAACAGAACTGGCCAGCAGCTATGGTGTAGCGTTTATTGACAGGCCAATGCCTACTGCTAAGTAAACTGTTTAAGTAGCGCCTGCTCGTGTTCTCCATATGAGCTTAACTTACGTGCACAAATCAATTTAACATCATCTGGATTGCTAAACTAATGGCAGCTTTTTTTAGCTCTTAATCAGCTTTTCGCGGCATGATCAGTTTCGGTGATATGAGGCTAACTTTCTCTTTAGATTAAAATATAATCATGTGAACTTTTAATAATAATAATAATAATAATAATAATATATTAGTGCTCTAATCTAACCTATTCTACTTTACATGAAGCAAATTTACACCCTACTACTGCTCCTGCTAGTAGCCGGCATCTCTGCCTGCGACAAAGATCAAAATACGCTGAACAAACTGGAAGGCACCTGGCAAATAAAGCAGGTTACTCATCTGAAGCAAGACACCACAAAGTTACCAACCTCAGGCACCCTTATACTTACCAAATGCGACTTGGACGGCGACGCCAAATCCTGCCCTGGCACCTTTATTTTTAACAGCCAACCGAGCAAGCAACTGGTGTACTCCGTTATGGATAAAGGAAAGACAATGTCCTTCACATCCGTTGGCTCACATGTTGGATTTACATATATGTTGTATGGACCTTTTAAAATGGTTCATAGAAGCGACAACAGGCTGGAATTAGAGGGTGAGGGTGGTTTATCCGTATTTAATGCTTCCACGCCTACACCAAAAAGAGTTGATGTAAGAATTGTATTAGAGAGGTAGCAACAGGGTTATATGTCTCGCTTTTTACTGTTGCTGCTACTTGCAGTCAGCTGCCATTTCGCCATTGCCCAAACCAAGAAAACAGATTTAACCTTAAGTGGCTTTGTACAGGATGCCCGTTCAGGAGAACGCCTGGCAGGGGCTCTTGTATCATCTGGCAACACAGGAAGCACTACAAACGCCTATGGTTTTTATAGTTTGACTGTGCCAGCTGGTACGCAGCAGGTGCAGGTACGGTACCTGGGCTATGCTCCGCTCAGCTTCTCTTTGCCTTCTCTTAGCCGGGATAGCTTAGTTATACTGCACCTACAGCCGCTCTCTAATGAGCTAAAGGAAGTAAACATCACAGCCGAGAAAGTAACGGACCTGCAACAGGCAAACCGCCTTAGTATGCGCAGCGCTGAAATAAAGCAGTTGCCCAAGCTTATGGGTGAGGCAGATGCTGTGAAAGCGCTACAACTAACACCGGGCGTACAATCCGGGCGAGAGGGCTCTTCCGATTTACATGTGCGCGGTGGCGGTCCCGACCAGAACCTGCTTTTGCTGGATGGCGTTCCGGTTTACAACGTATCGCATTTGCTGGGCATGTTCTCTGTTTTTAACCCGGATGCCATTAAGAGTGTGGATCTGATAAAAGGAGGCTTTCCGGCGCCTTATGGAGGCAGGCTCTCTTCGGTGGTGGATGTGCAGCTAAAAGAAGGCAATAACCAGCAATTTGCAGGCGAGGGGGCAGTTGGGCTGTTATCATCAAAACTGTTGCTGGAGGGGCCGATAAAGAACGAGAAGACTTCCTTCCTGATTGCAGGCCGCCGTACCTACCTGGACTTACTGGCGGCAGCCGCTGCTGCCATGAATAACCAGCAGATCAGCAAGTATAATTTCTATGACCTGAACGCCAAGATCAATCATACTATCTCGCCTACAGACAGAATCTACCTGAGTATTTATGGCGGACAGGATAAGTATGCCGATAAGGAGGAATTTATGTCATCGGGCCAGACAGAGGAGCAAAGCTTTAAGATGAACTGGGGCAACGCAACAGGCGCTTTGCGCTGGAACCATGTTTTTGGGCCCAAGCTATTCAGTAACCTCACGTTGATATACAGTAACTATAATTTCAACCAGAACACAGCGTCAAGCAGAAAAGCGAATGACATTACCACAGCACGGACTATCGACTACAGTTCAAGTATAAACGACTGGGGCGCGAAAGCCGATTTTGATTACATGGCTTCTGCGATGCATAACCTGCGCTTTGGCGGCAGCTATACTTACCATACTTTCAAACCGGAACAGGCAACACTCCGCACCGATACGCTTACATTTATCTCTGATTCCTTTTCCACTATACTTGCCCATGAGTTTTATACTTATGCCGAAGACAGGATACAGATTGGAGAACGTTTGCAGGCAAGCGCCGGACTGCATTTCTCTGGCTTCAGTGTAAACGGCAAATTTTATACTTCGCTTCAGCCACGCCTGGCAGTGGGCTATATTTTGCCAACAGGCATTAGCCTACGGGCCTCTTACGTTACGATGGCGCAATACCTGCACCTGGTTAGCAACAGTACAACAGGCACCCCAACCGATATCTGGGTACCGGCCACGGATAAAGTAAAACCGCAGCGTTCGTGGCAGGCTACACTAGGTGCAGCGGCTCTGTTTGCGCAAAACTCCCTGGAACTAACCTCCGACTTTTATTACAAAGAGATGAAGGATGTGTCAGAATTCAGGGACGGGGGAGATTTTGTAGGCGACTTTCTGCGCAGCGGCCCCCAGACCAATTTTGCCAATTTTGTAGCACCGTCTTATGAGACGCGCATGGCAAGCGGCAAGGGCTGGAGTTATGGGTCAGAGTGGTTGCTGCGAAAACGGCAAGGTAAAACTACCGGCTGGCTGGGTTATACTTTGGCTTGGTCGTGGAGGCAACTGGATAGTATAAACTTTAACCAAAAGTACCCTTACACTTATGACAGCCGACACAGTGTATCTCTTGTTGCCAACCACCAGCTTACTGAGAAGCTAAGTATAGGCGGCAGTTGGGTATACCGCACGGGCTATGCCACCACGCTGCCCATGGTCAGGTACAAAGCCTACGATGAGCCCATTTACAGACCCGGTGCCTCGTCTCCCTACATAGAAACCATAGATTACATGGGCGAACGCAACAATTACCGCATGCCATCTTACCACCGCCTGGACTTAAGCCTGACACACACAAAGATTAAAAAGTGGGGCGAACGCAGCTGGAACCTGTCGGTTTACAATGCCTACAACCACAGAAATCCATACTATTTATACCTGACCAATGCCAGCACAAGTACAAGCACCACCTCTACGCGCAAGCTTTACCAAAAGTCATTATTCCCGATATTACCTTCTTTCAGCTATGGTTTTAAGTTTTAGATATATCAGAAAACTAACTTCGCTGCTCAGTTTTCTTATCCTGGCAAGCGCATGTACCGATGTTGTAGAATTAGAGCTCCCCGAACCAAAGGCACAGTTGGTAGTAAACAGCACCTTTACCCCGGACAGTGCCTGGGCAGTGGAGGTAAGCACAAGCCAGAGTTCCTTAGTGAGCCAGCCATACCATATGGTTGAGAATGCCGTAGTGGAAGTATACCATGAGGGCCAGCACATAACCACGCTACCCTATACTGGCAAAGGAAAGTATAAATCGGATAGTGTTAAGCCACAAGCGCAGCAGGAATATACTATAAAAGTAAGCGCCCCGGGTTTACCAGGCTGTACCGCAACCGACTTTGTGCCTTCCAGCCCAGATATCAAAAATGTAAAGTTAGCCAATGTTACGAACACCAAAGACCCGCAGATACGAGAGGTAGAGGTAACCTTTACATTGCAGGATGAGCCAGGGAAAGCAAACTATTATTACATAAAGGCCTATATACATGACACTTCACATTCCGGAGAGCCCTTTAAAAACTACACCAGCCTTAAATTTGTAGCTCCATTCGGGGAAGAGTTCGGCATTGGAAGCCGGTATTTCTTTAGCGACAAATTTATAGATGGCCAGGCTGCCACGCTTAAAATAAGGTATGAAAGGCCAGCGAATGGCAAACTACTAACGCTAAGTATAACCCAGGTATCTCCGGACTACTATACTTACTCCAAAACGCTGGAGAAACAGTCTTACAGAGATAATTTTTTAACTACGCCAACCCCAGTGCATAACAACATAAAAAACGGGTTCGGAATATTTGCAGGCTATAATTCCAAATCCATTCACATTAAGCACTAGTGAGATAGTGATATAGGCAAGCGAACTTTACATTGGCGTAATCCTTCAATTCTGAGGTGAGGCTGGGCTGTGCCAATCATTTGCAGGCAAGTATAACTCTTTAACTCCCAAACGCTCTAACTCCCAAACTCAAATCAGTTCCTTCGCTGGGTCCCAGAACAGCTTGTCAAAGTTTACCACCTGGTTGTTCTCTACTTTTACCCCTTCAGCCTCCAGCCGCTCCTGCATGGCGTTGGGTGAGTCGAAATGCTGGCTGCCGGTAAGCATGCCTATGCGGTTAACAACCCGGTGAGCCGGGATCCGGGTCAAGGGATGCGAGGCGATCAGGGCCCAGCCTACCATGCGTGCCGATCCTTTAGAACCCAGGTAACTGGCAATGGCGCCGTAAGAGGTAACTCTACCCTCAGGTATCAGCTTTACCACCTCATACACATCCTGAAAAAAATTTTTCTTTTTATTATTCTCACTCATATCGGGACTAATCAGGCCATACTACTGTTTAAACATAATAATCAGCAGTATATCGGGCATTTTACACAATTGGTAGCGTGCCCTGGGCTACTGTTTTTGTTTAATGAAGTGTGTTAGTAACTTTAAACGTTTTCAGTTTTTACCAGTCTAAGACCAGACGCACCAGGCAGCAGTACTTTAAACTGTGTAAATATAACGCATTACAGATAAAACTTTGATCAAGCATACATGAGCAAACCCTTAAAATCCATACTAATACTTGTGGCGGTGGTGGCTGTTGGCTACCTGATTTACTCCAAGCTACTTGCCGGCGACGATGCCCCGGCAGCAGGCGGTGGTGGAGGTGGCGGCGGCCCTATGGCACAGAAAGTAGCCGTAGACGTGTTTGTGGTATCCCCTACTGCTTTCCAAAACAATATCGCAGCCACAGGCACCGTGTTGCCAAACGAAGAGGTAGAACTGCGCAGCGAAATTGCCGGCCGTGTTACGAACATCAACTTCCAGGAAGGCAGCCGCGTGCGTAAAGGCCAGCTGCTGTTTACCGTAAATGCCGCAGAAATGCAGGCCCAGTTGCGCAAACTACAGTCTAACCAAAAGCTGTACCGCGAAATGGAGCAGCGCCAGCGTACCCTGCTGGAAAAAGATTACATCAGCCGCCAGGAGTATGACCAGGTAAGCAACCAACTGGCCACGGCCACTGCCGATATCCAGGCCCTGAAAGCCTCCCTCGACAAAGCCTATGTAAGGGCTCCTTTCGATGGCGTGGTTGGTTTAAGGCAGGTTAGCGAAGGGAGTTATGTTTCCGCTGCTACTCCGATCACCCGCATTGTAGACATCAGCCCTGTAAAGATCGAGTTCTCCATACCGGGCCGTTACAGCCAGCAGGTTAAAACCGGCGACAAGATCAGGTTTACGGCAGAAGGCAGCCCTACCGAGTATGAGGCCACTGTGTATGCCACGCAGCCTATCATAGACCCCGCCACCCGCACCATGCAGGTACGCGCCCTTTACGACAACAAAAACGAAGAGGTAAAGCCGGGTGCTTTCGTAAAGATCAACCTGAACCTGGAAGAGCAGAACGAAGCCATCCTTATCCCAACAGAGTCTATTATACCGGAGGCTACCGGCCATAAGGTGTTCCTGGCTAAAAGTGGCAAGGCAGTACCACAAATGGTGAAGATCGGACAACGCTCCGAAACCATGATACAGATACTGGAAGGCCTAGCCCCCGGCGATTCTGTTATTCAGTCTGGCGTATTGCAGGCCCGCCCTGGCGCCGACCTGTCTATCCGGAAGGTAAAGACCGGTAAGTAAAAAAAGCCTTGCACCACTGCATTATGTAAAGCCACAGCCGTTAAAGAACAAGTATAAGCAACCGCTGTTTTATTACAGTGGCGCCCTTGAGCCTGAGGACCTTACTATTGCAGGTGCAAACATTGGCCGGTTACAGAAACCGGATTTTGATTTATTGGCGAAAAAAGCAGGAGTGCGGCCCCTGATGAAGTATAAAAGTATAAATCTATACTCCCTCAGGCACCACAAACTGCTTATTGACAGATTATTAAACTGATTTATGGCAAGCTTATCATCCATAAGTATAAAACGTCCGGTACTGGCCATCGTGATGAGCATCACGATCGTGGTGTTTGGTATCATTGGTATCACATTTCTGGGGGTGCGGGAGTATCCCAGCGTTGACCCGCCCATTGTAAACGTATCAACCAGCTACACGGGGGCAAACTCCGAAACCATCGAGTCTGAGATCACGGAACCGCTGGAAGAATCTATCAACGGTATTGCCGGTATCCGTACGCTTACCTCCAGCAGTCGCGAAGGAAGCAGCAACATTACCGTAGAGTTTAACCTGGGCGTAGACATGGAGGCCGCCGCCAACGATGTGCGCGACCGCGTGGCCCGTGCCCAGCGCAGGCTCCCCGACAATGCCGATCCTCCAACGGTGTCCAAAGCCGATGCTGATGCCAACCCGATCATATTTGTAGGTATAAAAAGCCCGACCCGCTCATTGCTGGATATCTCTGCCATAGCCCAGGATGTGTTTAAAGAGCGTTTGCAAACCATACCGGGTGTGAGCTCCGTGGATATCTGGGGCGAAAAACGCTACTCTATGCGCCTGTGGCTGGACCCGGATAAACTGGCCGCGCTGAATGTTACACCCATCGAGGTGCAGAACGCCCTGGTACGCCAGAACCTGGAGCTGCCCTCCGGCAGGATCGAGGGTGCCACTACGGAGCTTTCGGTACGCACCATGGGCCGCATTTCCACGCCTGATGAGTTTAACAACCTGATCGTAAAGGAAGAGGCTGACAGACTGATCCGATTCAGTGATATCGGTCACGCAGAACTGGCACCGGAAAACGAGAAATCCATACTTCGCCGCGACGGTATCCCGATGGTGGGTGTTGTGCTGATACCACAGCCAGGCTCTAACCAAGTGGAGATAGCCGATGAGTTCTATGTGCGTCTGGAGCAGATCAAAAAAGACCTGCCCGAAGATCTGGAAGTTGTTATCGGCTTTGACAACACACAGTATATCCGGGCTTCTATTGCAGAGGTGAAAGAAACTATATTTGTGGCATTTGGCCTGGTAGTGGTCATCATCTTCCTGTTCCTGCGCGACTGGCGCTCTACGGTAATCCCGGTGGTAGCCATTCCGGTATCGCTTATCGGTGCGTTCTTCATTATGTACCTGATGAACTTCTCCATTAACGTGCTGACCCTGCTTGGTATCGTGCTAGCCATTGGCCTTGTGGTGGATGATGCCATTGTAATGCTGGAGAACATCTATGCCCGGATTGAGGACGGCCAGCAACCGATGAAAGCGGCCAAAAAGGGTTCTGCAGAAATATACTTCGCTATTATCTCCACCACGGTAGCCCTGGCAGCGGTATTTATGCCGGTTATCTTCCTGGAAGGTATAACCGGACGCCTTTTCCGTGAGTTTGGACTGGTAGTGGCAGGCTCTGTTATTATTTCGTCTTTTGTGTCGCTAACGCTAACGCCCATGATGTGTTCGCGCATGCTGAAGCACCGCGAAAGGCCAAACTGGTTCTACCGTAAGACGGAGCCATTTTTCACCGCACTTACCAATGGTTACCGCAACAGTTTAGAGAGTTTTATGCGCGTGCGTTGGGTTGCTTTTGTGATCATACTTGTTTCAGCCGGCGCCATTTATATGTTCATGAACACGCTACCATCCGAGCTTGCCCCCGACGAAGACCGCAATGGCCTGCGCATCAGCGTTACCGGCCCCGAGGGTGCTTCGTACGAGTTTATGGATGAGTACATGGGTGAGCTGACACAACTGGTAAACGACTCCATCAAAGGCATTGACAACATGGTGGCCATGACCTCGCCAGGCTTTGGCGGTGGCGGCTCCAACTCCGGTTTCCTGCGCGTGAAACTGGTTACCCCTGATAAACGCAGCCAGTCACAAACAGAGATAGTGGAGGAAATAAGCAGACTAACGGGCCAACTGACAGGTGCCCGCGCTTTCCCTAGCGGCGATAAGGGCCTGGGTGGCGGACGTGGTGCCGGACAGCCAGTGCAGTTTGTGGTGCAGTCGCCGGATGGTTCGAAGCTGCGTGAGATCGTACCTCAGATCATGGACCTTGCCCGCCAGGACCCAACCTTTGGTTTTGTGGATGTGAACCTGAAATTTAACAAGCCGGAACTGCGCGTAGATATAAACCGCGAAAAAGCACAGGCAATGGGTGTTAGTGTGCGTGATGTGGCGCAAACCCTTCAGGCCGGCCTCAGCGGTCAGCGCTTCGGGTATTTTATAAAAGACGGCAAGCAATACCAGGTTATTGGCCAGGTAGCACGCGAAAACCGCGCTGCCCCGATAGACCTGCGCAGCCTGTATGTGAAAAACAATGCAGGACAGTTGATCCAGCTGGATAACCTGATCGAGCTCAGCGAAGAAAGCGCCTCTCCACAACTATACCGCTTTAACCGCTTTGCTTCCGCTACTTTCAGTGCCTCTTTAGCAAAGGGCAAAACCATTAGTGAAGGTATAGAGGCCATGGATGGCATCGCCGATAAAGTACTTGACGACTCGTTCCAGACTTCACTGGCAGGCCAGTCACGTGACTTCTCGGAGAGCTCCAGTAGCTTAATGTTTGCTTTCCTTCTTGCACTTGGCCTGATATACCTTGCGCTTTCCGCCCAGTTCGAGAGTTTCCGCGATCCGGTGATCATCATGTTTACCGTACCGCTAGCCCTTGCAGGTGCCCTGATCAGCATCTGGTACTT
Organism: Pontibacter sp. GD7; assembly: GCF_058216375.1. NCBI lineage: Bacteria > Pseudomonadati > Bacteroidota > Cytophagia > Cytophagales > Hymenobacteraceae > Pontibacter > Pontibacter sp. GD7. Next base: position 122,410 of record NZ_JBYZMP010000009.1, read on the forward strand.
CGGCGAAACGCTTAACATCTTCAGCCAGATCGGTATGATCATGCTGGTGGGTCTCGTAACCAAAAACGGTATTCTGCTGGTGGAATTTGCCAATCAACGCAAAGAGGCTGGCCTTACCAAACTGGAGGCAGCCACCGATGCGGCCGTGCAGCGCTTCCGCCCAATCCTGATGACCTCGCTTTCGACCATACTTGGTACCTTACCAATTGCACTGGCATTGGGTGCCGGTTCGGAAAGCCGCGTGTCGATGGGTATAGCCGTGGTGGGTGGTTTGATTTTCTCTACCGGCCTGACACTTTACGTTATCCCGGCCGTTTACTCGTTCTTCTCATCCGCAGAGGCAAACGTTGGTCGTATGCAGGATGACGATGAGGACAAAGGCGAAGATACCCCGAAGGCAAAGCAGATGCCAGAGCCTGTTCTTGCCAAATAAAAGTATAATCTGAAACTTCCGTTTTACAACCAACCTTGGATAAACGATTAATGTCTCCGTTAAAAACAGCAGCGCTACTGCTTACCGTGGCAGCGCTGCTTTTACCAGCCACCTCCTATAGCCAGGAAGGGCTTACACTTCAGGAAGCGATCCGGATAGGATTGCAACAGAACTATGATATCAGGATTGCAGACAAGCAGGAAGATATTGCTGAAAACAATGTCACATTGGGTAACGCCGGTTTCCTGCCAAACGTTGATGGCCGTGCAAGCCGCACGTTCAGCGAGAACAACTCCAGACAGGAGTTCCAGGCCAGGCCACCTGTGGTGCGTACAGGCGCCACCTCCAACAACATCAGCAGCAGTGTAGCCCTTAACTGGACCATTTTTGATGGTATGGGCATGTTCATTGAGCTGGACAGATTAAAAACACTGGAGAAGTCCGGCAAGCTGCTGACAAGACAAGTAATAGAGAACACTGTAGCCGATATCTCGGATGCCTACTATGAGGTGGTGCGCCAAAGTCGCAGGATACAGGCCCTGGAGGATGCCATTGCCATTTCGCAGCAACGCATCGATCTGGCACAGGCACAGTATGAGGTTGGCGTTCGGGCAAAAGTTGAGATACTGCGCGCGCAGGTTGACTTCAATGCTGACCGATCAGAGTTGCTGAGACAGGAAGAAGCCCTGCATAACGCAAAAATAACCCTGAACCAGTTGCTGGGCCGTGCCCCTACCACTACTTTCATAGCCACTGATTCTATCCAGGTGGACCATACGCTGAACTATAGCCAGGTTGATAATGCTTTAATGGCTTCTAACCCACTGTTGCAGCGGCTGCAGTTGAACCGCGAAATCGCTGTACTGGACATTAAAGCAGTCAGGGCCAGCCGGTTCCCGACTATCGGTATCGCGAGTGCCTACAACTTCTCACGCTCAGAGGCTGAGCCGCTAAACGAGTTCCAGGCGCAGTTTAACCGCAACCATGGCTACAACTATGGCCTGACACTTAATGTGCCTATTTTCAACGGCTTCAATATTAACCGTTTGGCCCAGAATGCACGCATAAACCTGGAAACCAGCAACCTTGAATTGCAAAGAGAACAGAATCGCTTGCAGGCAGAGGTGGCCAGGGCTTACAGCCAGTATGCCAACCGCTTAAAACTCCTGGAACTGGAAGAGTCTAACGTGAAACTTGCCCAGGAGAATGCCAACATTGCCCTGGAGCGCTACAAGCTTGGTCTACTTACAGCCATCGAGTTACGTGAGGCACAACGTAACCAGCTCTTAGCCGAGAACAGGCTTATTGATATAAAGTATGAGGCCAAAACTGCTGAAACAGAGTTAAAAAGACTTAGCAGCAACCTTCTGCAGGAAATAAAACCTTAAAGCATATATTTCTCCTTTATGAGTATGCAAGTATAAAAGTATAGCCATGGCTATACTTTTATCTTTTTCAGGAGTATATAAGGCAGCACCATTTACTGATCTATGGAGTCAGAGTTATTTCTGAAGCTGGGTATTTCGCTTGGATTAGGTTTACTTGTAGGCTTGCAACGCCAGCACGAGAAGTCGGAGTTGGCTGGCATACGCACGTTCCCACTCATCACCCTGTTTGGGTCGGTTGCGGCCCTGCTCGGCCAGCATTTTGGCGGTTGGATCATAGCAGTGGGGTTGCTGGGCGTTACGATACTGGTAGCAATTGCCAACATCCTGAAAAGGAAAAACCCTCATTTTGATCCTGGCCTTACAACTGAAGCTGCCGCCTTGCTGATGTATGGCGTAGGAGCCTACACCATGATGGGCAGCGGCACGGTTGCCATTGCTGTTGGCGCCACAGTAGCGGTTTTGCTTCATCTTAAAGAAACCCTGCACCGCATAGTAGAGCGTATCGGCGAAAAAGACCTAAAGGCCATCATGCAGTTTGTGGTTATCCTGCTGATCATACTGCCCATACTTCCCGATGAAACCTATGGCCCTTACGATGTCCTGAACCCCCATAATGTCTGGCTGATGGTGGTGCTGATCGTGGGTATAAGCCTGCTTGCCTATTTTGCCTACAAGATATTTGGAGGTAAGGCCGGCACCTTGTTAGGGGGCATTTTAGGTGGCTTGATCTCCAGCACGGCAACTACCGTCAGTTACGCGCGTCGCACAAAAGAGAGTGATACAAGCACCAGCCTGGCCGCTATGGTGATCTTCATCGCTACTGTGGTGTCGGTGGTCCGGATCATTACGGAGGTGGCGGTGGTTGCGCCATCTACCCTAGGTGTAGTGCTTCCTCCGCTGGCAGCTTTGCTTATACTTATGCTGATAATTGGCGCCGTTACCTATATCTTTAGCAGGAAAGAGCACGACACCATGCCCGAACAAGGCAACCCAGCCCAGTTTAAGACTGCACTTGTTTTCGGAGCTGTTTATGCCCTTGTTATACTTGCCACGGCCTTCGCCAAAGATCAGCTGGGAAGCAAGGGTTTGTTCATAGTAGCCATCATTTCCGGCCTGACAGATGTGGACGCTATTACACTTTCTACGGCACGCCTCATGAACATAGGAAACCTGGAGGTGCAGAACGGCTGGAAAGTCATACTTGTAGCGGCACTCTCGAACCTTGTGTTTAAAGGGGCATTGGTGGGAGTGCTGGGCAACACCAAAGTATTTGCCAGAATTACCATATTGTTTGGCATTGTGCTGGCAGGCGGACTGCTGGTTTTGTGGCTCTGGCCGGAAGACTTTATCCTGTCGTTTTTCTAAGGCAATACCTGCTGTCTGCCTCTCCCCCGCCTACTTATACTTTCCTCTCAAACAGCATCACACAAACCTGAGTATCACTTACTTAAATTCATACCCAAGGCTTGTAATTAGACACCCATTATGTTAACTTGATTCGTTATTATAGTATACTTTGCACTTACTTTTATGAAGCAGACTTTACCCTTTCTATTTTTCTTTTTCAGTATAAACCTGCTTGCAGCCCAAACGCTGCCAGGGCTGCGGGTTGGCGGGAGTTACAGCAAGATTAACGGCATCAGTACAACAAAAGGCTCTTACGATTGGCAACAGTCGGCGCATGGCGGCCTTTTTATTATGCATAAGATAGGCGACAAGCTTTACATGCAGCCCGAGCTGCTTTACTCCCAGAAGGGCTATCGCTATGAAATAGACCGCAAGAACAAAGGAGTGGTGATACGATCAAATATCAGGAGAAAAACAGGATCGATTACCTGGAAGTGCCTTTACTGGTTAAACTGGAAGCTAAGGGAGTTTATGTTGAGGCTGGTCCGCAGTTCTCTTTCTTCCTGAGTGGGGAGCGCACCGAAACACGTACCACCAATACAAATGGCACATTTAGCTACCACCAAAACAGCCGCAATTTGAGCCGCCTTGTAGAGCGGGTTGATGTTGGCTTTGCTGGCGGATTGGGATACCAGTTTGAATCCGGGCTTGGTTTGGGCGCGCGATTTAACCAGGGTTTTAGAGAATTGATCGACAAAGAGAACTGGAAAAAACTGATCACCCTGCAGGCCTCAGCTTTTTATGTGTTGGGCAAACGCAGACATGCCCTGAACGCGGCCCCTGCTGTGCCCCCGGCCATCCCCGCACCAGACGTAGAGTACTTCGACAAGCGAAAGGCCAGCACCAAAGGCTATCAGGTCATCAGCAAGATGAACATCAACCGTGTTACTTTCACAAAGGTGGCAGACAGCAAACAACTTCAGGTAGAGTATAAGATCATATCCACCGGCGCCTTTTTTCCTCAGGACGTGATACTGGCAGGCTCCAGCGGCGCTATAGTGAACAGTGGCATGTTTATGGGGCACCGTGAGGTGGCCTACCCATTCCAGGGCAGTGTGCAGTTTTCCACTCCGGCCACTATCGGCACCAATGATTTAATGCAAAGCAGAATGGAATATGAGATCAAAGAGCCCGGGCACTGGCGCATCACAATTACTGTGAGCAGGTAGTTAACCCAGATGGCGAAAAGCAATATCTGGAAGAGATTTTAAACCAACCCATGTACCAAAAGAATTCGATGCGGCGGATTTAAAGACAATTCAACGGTACCATAATCTAGACGCTCGCAGGAGCTGCGCACGCTGCGAGGTCATTTGAAGTATTGGTAATTTGGGAACCCCGGTGATCTCCAGTCTAAACTCCTCTTTTAAAGACAGGGTCGTTTCATTCTCTTTCTCCCTACCGCAAGTTTTCAACTTTTGGTTTGAAATGGTGTTAAGTCTCTGACTTAACTGACCTGGCAAGACATAGTTAGTTGGGCACAAACAAAGGTTTTTACAACTCCTTAGCTACTTCTTCACAATTCGTATAAACCCTCTGTCGTATACTCTTTTGCCTGTATCCTCGTCCGTTTCGTACCAGAGGTCTGCTACGTAGTGTGGGGTAATGTAAGTGGTGGCGAACTCATCGGCCCCGTTAATCTGCTTGTAGTCCATCACCATTTCATAGCCAAGTTCCTGTGACCTGTAGTGAGCTTCGTCCTCATCGTCAAACTCATCCAGGAAGCCGTTGTATACTTCGTGGTAGCTGTCGGTTATTGCTTCGTAAATTCGCTGCAACTGAGATGTCTCGAATTCCATGTAACCCTCTTCGTCTTTGGTCCACCAGCCTTGCAATTCCATACTTATATCATAGTTTAACTTTAAAACCCTGTCCGGGATTTAGCAACCCAACCCTGAATTTATACTTTTAATGATATGAAAGAAGCTGTTTAGAGTTTTGTATAAAAATTTGACCCCGCCATTGCTGGTGTTCTTCACCAACAATTAAAAGGCACTGGCTTTTTACTTGCTGGTGATAACACGCAGCAAGGGCATGCAGTATGGATTTTAGTAAACTCTAAGAGGCTGTTTTGATATTACATTAAACTAAAGTATTGCTTACTCTACGTTCAATATTTTATGTGTTTGCACCGATACCCGCCACTCCGGATTATCCAGGGCAAAGTTAATAGCCATTTGGGTAGCCTGCTGTAGCCTTGCCCCGTCTTCTGGTTGCAGCCACAATAATGGCAGCCTGTCGCCTTGCACCTGGTGTTGTCGCTGGCGCTGGGCAAAGTTGCTATACTTCTCCGGGTGATAATCTGGCAGTACCAGTTTCAGTTCATCAAAGTACTCAAGCGTTAACTGCTCTTCAGGTAACTTTGGGCTGCATACAATCCAGTCGGGGGCCACAAGTTCTCCGGTCAGTTTATCCTGGCAAGACTCCTGCAGACTTACGGTGCCGTTGGTCTCGATGGCGATAAAAAAGCCCTCCTGGTGCAAGGCCTTCACCAATTCAGCATCTAAATGCAGCAGCGGTTCGCCACCGGTAACCACGCAAAATTTCACATCGCCTCCCACCTGGCGCATTTCTGTGGCCAACTCTTTGGCAGTATAGGCTTTGCTCCCCTCTTTGGTAAAATCGGTGTCGCACCATAATGGGCAGTTGGCACCGGTACGTGCAGCATCGCGGTCACGGGTATCGGCGTAGCCAGACCACAGGTTGCAGCCCACCATTCGCACAAATACCGCAGGCCGGCCTGCAAACAAACCCTCTCCCTGCAGTGTTTTCCAAACCGATTTTACTCTATACTTTGTAGCTTTCGCTTTTAATATTTCAGTGCTCATGTGTCTTTCCCTCTCCTATCCTAACCAACCGTTTGCCTTAGCCTCCTCGTAGCCTTTGGCCCGAAGTATAGATGCCGGATTGTCCAGCTTGCCGTAGCCCCACTCATTATAAGTGGTGCGGTCGCCGTTGTAATCGGTATGCGACATGTCGCGCACAATATCCAACACGCCCAGGTCGTGAGCCAGTTTCCAGGCCTCTGCCTTGCTCTTATACATAAGCGGAGTATGAATGCGGATATCCTTGTCCAGGGCCAGCGACATAGTGGTTTGCAGCGAATCGATGAACACGCGGCGGCAATCCGGGTAACCCGAGTAATCTGCCTGGCACATGCCTCCTACAATGTCTGTTATGTTTCTTGTAAAAGCATGGCTGATGGCAATGGTCAGGAAAACAGCGTTTCTGCCAGGCACAAAAGAGGCCGGCAAAGCCTCGTTGAGCTCATGCGGTGCCGACATATCCTTGTCGTGCTCCGTAAGGGCTGACCCCTGCAACATGCCGCTGATATCGATGACGTGGAAAGGCACCTGCGCCTTTTCAGCGATCAGTTGCGCTTGCTTTAACTCAACCTCGTGCTTTTGGCCATACTTAAAGCCAAGCGCCTCAACATTCTTAAATTGCTCTTTTGCCCAGAAAAGGCAGGTAGTGGAATCCTGGCCACCCGAAAAAAGCACCAGGGCTTTATCTGTCGTTAAAGACATAATTGATTCTTGTAAATAAAAACTGACGTGCTATAGAGTAACTGCCTCTGCAACACATCTTTCTACTTTATCAGCCAGCAATGCGGCTATCTTAACTTCATGCTCTGCGTAACAGGTTTCCGTTTCCTGCAGCTTTACATAAACACTCTCGATGTTATACTTTGTCAAAATATCCAACCCATGCCTGCCAAGGTAATCGATCACGAACTGGCAGATATTCTCGGACGTGGTATCGTAGGGCAGCACAAAGTGCTTCGACTTTAGCAGTGCCACAGCCTGAAGTAGGTCTGTATCGGATTCGGCAACCAACACACCATGGTCCCATGCCTTTACCAACGGAGAGAGTACTTTCTTGATCTCCTTAAAATCGATCAGCATGCCATTGCTGCAGGCAGGGCCACTTAACTCCACCCACATCTGGTAAGAGTGCCCGTGCAGGTTTTGGCAACCGTCTGTGTGCCAGGGCAACCTGTGCGCCCCCTCCCATCTAAATCTTTTGGCAACTTTCATACTTCCTGTAAATGCCTGGCCAAAGTATAAATCCAGCCCGGCTTTAAATCTTGAGCGCAACTTGTCTGCTATACTTTTATCAGCCAACATTTTAGCTTTTAAAAGCCGATGCGCCATTAACCCCGCAATTTACTCATAAATTAACTTTGTTTATAGCACTTTCATTCCTTATGCCGATATATTTATGCAAATAGCACCAATTAAGTACTAACTTTGTTGAACCAAAAAATCATGCATAGTTAAAGTGATGAACAGTACAGAACAGATTGATATTAAGGAACAATTAAAAGACACTTACAGAAAAGCCCTAGAGCACACCAGCAGCGCCCTGGATTACATGGCTGAGTATGGCATTAAGCCTGATGGCAAATTTGGCTTGTTCTTCTCGCCGGATACCCGCCAGCAAGACATACATGTGATGCCCTACAAGCACAAGGCAAAGCAGGTGGTTGTGTATGAAACTGAACCGGGAGAGTTCTCTGCGCTGTGCCCGTTCTCCGGCTTGCCTGACTTTGGCACACTGCGCGTAGAATACGTTCCGGGCTCGCACATACTTGAACTGAAAAGCCTGAAGTATTACCTGTTGTCCTGGAGAAATATCGGCTCCGCGCAGGAAGACATCACGGCCTATGTTTACGAGGACCTGAGCAGAATTCTGCCTGACGTTGATTACCTGAAAGTAACGACTGTGTACAACGTGCGCGGAGGCATTAACACTACCTGCACCATCGACAGCAGAGGACAATAAGATTTTAACTGCACGGGCACTGCCCTTACATTTCATATATAAAGCCGCACCATACTTTCTGGTGCGGCTTTATATTTTTATGGCCCTGTAGCAACACCCAGGCCGCCTATGCACTGCAGCAAAATTATACTATGCCGCTACAGGCCTGTAAAGGAAGCAATGCATGAAATTATATACCTTCCGATATCCTGAAACAGAAAAAAAGAGTATTTTGCAGTAGAGCTTATTTATTGATAATCAGGCTGCGAGCAGCAACTCACCCTATACCCCAGGAAAAGTATGAAATTTATTCGGGACCTTTCCATCAGAAATAAACTGCTGATCATTTCGCTTATTCCGCTAATTGCGCTGTTTTACTTTCTGTTGGTTGATATACTTGAGAAGATAGAAACCAAGCAAAGGGTACAGCAGGTATACGATGACACGCTAAAGTTTGAGGCCATCTCAGATGTGCTTCACCAGATACAGCAGGAACGAGGCTTTTCGCTTGGTTATATCCTGAGTGAGGGCAAGGAAGAAAAAAGCGAACTTTTCCAGCAGCGGCAACTCACCGACCAATCCATTTTTGAGCTTGAAAAACTATTAGCCCGCCAGGATACCGGTGTAACGGATTTGCTGGAATCACTGGAGACCATTCCTGGGTTAAGAGCTCGCATCAACAGCTTAAATGTGGCCCCAGACAGCGTGATAATAGCACTGAGCGCGATTAACAGTACATTGATCGATGAGATAAACCAAACGGCCTTATACTCCCAAAGCCCTGAAGTAAAGAACCAGCTCAACACCCATATTTTCCTGCTGCACAGTAAAGAGCAGTTTGGGCAGTTACGTGCCAACCTGAAACAGGCGCTGCTCAAAGGCGGTTTCGACAAAGATGGTTACGGGCAGTTTGCCGCCATCAAGGGCAAGTATGAGGCCAGCCTCGAGAACTTCAGAAAGAATGCCTCCCAAAAGTTACTGGCCTACCACACCAGCAAAACAGCAGCACCAGCCGCCCAAAAAGTAAACGAGATCTTAACCGCTGCTTTCCGCAATCCTGCTTTGGCGCAGTTTCCTTACCCTGAGGAAGAGTGGTGGCTTAACGGCGTGGCCTACCTGAACATGCTGAAAGAGGTAGAAGACAGGTCCGCCCTATCCATCAGGCAAACCGCCGAGGAGCAGCTTGATGAAATCGCCGGCACGGTAGTGGGCAACATTGCCATTACTGCAGTTGTGTTATTGCTTATTTCACTGCTGTTGTATTACACCATCAGGTACATTGTAAATGCCGTGGTGGAGATAAAGCAGGCTGCCGACCAGATCTCAAAAGGAGAACTGGACCTGAGCCTTTCTGTCCGCTCCAGAGATGAGATCGGAAACCTGGCCTACTCCTTCGACAAGCTCATACAGGTATCTAAAAATTACGCCGATGCAGCCGAAACGATTGGCCGCGGCGATTACACGCCTGTAGTTCATGTGCGCAGCAAAAACGACGTACTGGGCCAGTCGCTCAACAACATGAAGAGAAACCTGCAGGAGCTTTCGCGGGAGAACGAGCTGCGACACTGGTTGCTGACAGGCAACAGTGAACTGAACGACCTGATGCGTGGCGAGCAGGACATCCAGGACCTTGCCCAAAAAGTAATACAGCAGCTTACAACCTACCTAAACGCGCAGATAGGCGCCATCTACCTGAGCCAGAATGAGCACTTGCAGCTGGCCGGGAGCTATGCCTTTGAGCGGAACGGGAACAACAGCCACCAGATCAGAATCGGTGAGGGCCTGGTTGGGCAAGCCGCACTGGAAAAAAAACCTATCAGCTTTAGCCAGATCCCGGACGATTACATCAAGATCAGCTCGAGCCTTGGCAGTTCATCGGCCAGGCACATCATTATTTACCCTTTCCTGCACGACCACGAACTGAAAGGAGTTATAGAAATTGGATCGGCCCGTGAGTTTTCGGCTCATGACATGGAGTTTCTGGAAATCGTGGCAGAGAACATCGGTATTTCCTTCCACTCGGCCCAGTCAACGGCCCAACTAAAAGAGCTGCTGGAAGAAACACAGCGACAGGCCGAGGAACTGGAGGCCCAACAAGAAGAGCTAAGGCAGGCAAACGAGGAACTACAGGAAAAAACAAACCTGCTGCAGGAGTCGGAGGCTGAGTTAAAGGCACAGCAGGAAGAGCTGCAACAGACAAACGAGGAACTGGAAGAGCAGACCAATTTGCTGGAGGAGCAGAAAAACAAGCTGGAGGCGGCCAACATGGAAATTGAGACGAAGGCCAGGGAACTGGAGATCTCCAACAAGTATAAATCTGAGTTTCTGGCCAACATGTCGCATGAGCTGCGCACGCCGCTAAACAGTATACTTATACTTGCACAGCTTCTTAGCGAGAATAAAAACCAGGTGCTCGGCGAAAAGGAAGTGGAGTATGCCCGCAACATTTACAACTCCGGCACCGACCTGCTCAACCTCATTAACGAGATACTGGACCTGTCTAAAGTAGAGTCTGGTAAAATAGAGCTGGAAGTTGGAGAGGTGGAGATTCCCACTATCACGCAAAGCCTGCAGGCTACTTTCGGAGAGGTGGCAGGCAGCAGGGGCATCAACTTTAAAGTAAACTACAACCCCTCCGAAACAGGCTATACTTTAACTTCCGACAGGCAACGCCTGGAACAGATACTGAAGAACCTGCTTTCCAACGCATTCAAGTTTACAGAAAGGCAGGGCAGTGTAACGCTGGACATCCACAAATCCGTGCCTCCGCTCCGCCTTAAAAACACAAACCTGCGCGAACTGGACAAAGTGATCTCCTTTGCCGTAACCGACTCAGGCATAGGTATACCCGAAAGCAAGCAAAGCGTGATCTTTGAGGCTTTTCAGCAGGCCGATGGCTCTACAAAACGCAAGTATGGCGGCACTGGCCTGGGCCTGTCTATTAGCCGTGAACTGGCAAATGCCTTAGGAGGCGAGATACTCCTTGACAGCCAGGAGGGCCAGGGCAGCACCTTTACCTTTTATCTGCCTTATACTTACGATACCTCGCTGGCCGCACCCACCGAAAAAGAGATCACGGTAAAAGCCAGGCCTGTGAGGTTACCTATACCCGAGAGCAAACAAGCTGAGGTGGAAGCGCTGCATGAGAACGTGGCAGATGACAGGCACTCTATCCAGAAAAACGACAAGGTTATCCTGATCGTGGAGGACGATGAGAAGTTTGCCCAACTGCTGCTGGATTTTGTTAGGGAAAGAGGCTACAAAGGTATACTTGCCCACCAGGGTAACATCGGACTCAGCCTTGCCAGGCACTACACTCCGGATGCCATCATACTGGACATGAAACTGCCAGTGATGAACGGGACGGAAGTGCTCCGGCACCTGAAAAACGACCCGGAGCTCCGTCACATTCCTGTTCAGGCTATCTCGGGCCAAGACCTGAGAAGCGAAGGCTTTGACCTGGGGGCTTTTGATTTTATCAGGAAACCCATCACGCAGGACGACCTGAACGCGTCCTTTAACCGGATAGAGGACTTTATCAGCAGAAAACTGAAAAAGCTGCTTATTGTAGAGGATAATGAGATGCAGAACAAGGTAATCCGGGAACTGGTAAGCAACAGCGAGGTAAAATGCTTCTCTGCTTACACCGGCGAAGAGGCCTTTTCGATGCTGCAAAAAGAGAAGTTTGACTGCATCATCATAGACCTGGGCCTGCCTGACATGGGGGGCATTGAGTTGCTTGAAAAGATAAAAGCCAACGAAGAGCTTAGCAGAATACCTGTGATCGTGTATACTGGCAAGGAATTAAGCCGCGACGAAGCCTCGAGGTTAAATAAGCTGGCCAGCACCGTGGTACTGAAGACTGTAGACTCCGCAGAACGCCTGCTTGACGAAACAACGCTTTTCCTGCATAGCGTAGAGGCCAGGTTGCCAAAGGAGAAGCGCCAGATACTGCGCAAACTGCACAAAACAGACGAAGTGCTGCAACATAAAAAAGTACTGATCGCGGATGATGACATGCGTAATATTTACTCGCTTACCAATGCGCTGGAAGACGAGGGCATGCAATGCCTGACGGCAGAGAACGGGAAAGAAGCCATACAGATGCTGAAAGACAACCCGGATATAGACATTGTGCTGATGGATATCATGATGCCTGAAATGGATGGTTATGAGGCTACGCAGGAAATAAGAAAGAATGACAAGTATGCCAAACTGCCTATTATTGCCCTTACTGCCAAGGCCATGAAAGGAGACCGGGAGCGCAGCCTGGAGGCCGGCATGTCTGACTACGTGACAAAACCCGTGAACATGGAGCAGCTGCTTTCCCTGATGCGGGTGTGGCTGTACAGGTAAGCATACTTTTGCAGGAGTGCCAAAGTATAAAACTCAGGCATACCCAAGGGTTATACTACAGGCAGTGTATCATTCCGGCACCTATTCCGTTAAACTGCCATACCAGCCAGGTTTGCCCGTTGTATTAACGGGGGCACCTGGTAAGCACAGAGAACAGCATAAAGTATGATTTTAGATGAGGAGCTAACGGACCTGCTCGGATCTGTAAAAAAGAAGTATGGCTATGATTTTACGGAGTATGCCCAGGCCTCTGTCATGCGGCGCATTTCCCACTACATGAGAGCCAATAAGATCGCATCGGTACAGGAACTGCAGAAAACTCTTTTAGAGGATGAATACACGTTCTCGCAGTTTGTGATGGAGTTTACAGTGAATGTGACCGAGATGTTCCGGGACCCCTCCTTTTACATGAGCCTGCGCGAAAATGTAATAAAGCACCTGGCCACCTATCCCGTTATTAAAGTATGGATTGCGGGATGCTCTACTGGCGAGGAAGTATACTCGCTGGCAATATTGCTTCAGGAAGAAGGCCTGCTTGACAGGACCGTGATATATGCCACTGATATAAACCAACGGGCACTGAACACTGCCCGGGAAGGGGTATACAACATGAGCCAGATCAAAACTTATACTTCAAACTACCAGAAGGCAGGCGGCAAAAAAGCTTTCTCCGAGTACTATACCGCCAAGTATGATGCGGCCATGATAGACAAGTCCTTAAAAAAGCATGTGGTATTTTCGGTGCATAACCTGGCCGTTGACGGCTCGTTTAACGAATTTCAGCTGATCATGTGCCGCAATGTGCTCATCTACTTCAACCAGAGTCTCCAGAAAAAGGTGATCAACCTGTTTTACAACAGCCTGAGCCCTTTCGGATTTCTTGCTCTGGGTAATAAAGAGTCGCTGTTGTTCTCTGATAAGCAGCAGGAATTTACATCCATCGATAAGAGAGAGAAAATTTACCGAAAGGAAAACGGTAGCCAAAGGCAACGATAATGAAGTATGAGGCAGTAGTCATAGGCACGTCTGCGGGAGGGCTGTATGTTCTCACTGACCTCTTGTCGGCTTTGCCACCAACTTTCCAACTGCCTGTAATTGTGGTGCAGCACCGCTCTAAAGAAGAAAGAACCCTGCTGGAGGAAGTACTTTCCCAAAAGTGCAGGATCAGGATCAAACAGGCCGACGAGAAAGAACCGATACGGAAAGGCACAGTATACTTTGCCCCACCCGACTACCACCTGCTGATAGAGCAGGACCACACCTTTTCCCTGTCCAGTGATGAACGGGTTAACTATAGCAGGCCCTCTATTGATGTGCTCTTTGAGACGGCCGCATATGCATACAGGCAACACCTGCTGGCTATCATACTTACCGGGGCAAACCACGATGGCGCAGCCGGCATCGCCACCATCAGAAAGTATGGCGGCACCACCGTGGCTCAATCACCTGAAAATGCCCTGTATCCCGCCATGCCGAATGCTGCCATTAATACAGGCTGCATACAAAAAGTCCTGGATACAGAAGAAATCAAACAGTATCTCGTGAGTCTGTAAAAACACTTAAAAAAACTACGTATTTTTTCTTAACCAATGTTTGAACATTTCGTTGATAAAATGTAAATTGTAGATATATACATGCTTAATTAAAAAAAAGCTGATGCGAAGGCTCTTTTCCTTCGTATCTCCTGATACTTAATTACTCCACTGTCTCACCCAGCCATCACTAAGTATACAGGAGTTTACCTAAGCGTTCACCCTTTTCCGGATGCCTGAAAAAGACAATGTAAATATTCTGATCGTAGACGACAAGGTTAATAACATCTTCGCACTGGAGCAGATGTTGCTAAAACCTGACAGGAACTTTCTGAGCGCTACAAACGGGAACGAGGCGCTGAAAACCGCCTTGAATAAGGAAATAGACCTTATCATCCTGGATGTGCAGATGCCTGAGATGGATGGCTTTGAAGTAGCCCAGATCCTGAAGTCGAACAAGCGGACCAGGGAGATTCCCATCATCTTCGCTTCTGCCGAGAAAACAGAGCACCAGTTCATGCTAAAGGGCTTTGAGGAAGGCGCAGTAGATTACCTCTATAAACCGCTGAACAAAGAGCTGACCGAGGCAAAAGTATCAGTGTTGCTGGAACTGCACCTGCAAAAGAAAAAGCTGCTGGAAAACAATTTAGCCCTTGAGAAGTATGCCCTGCTCATAAACAACTCCGCAGACCTTATTTGTATCATCAACGCTGGCACGCTTATACTTGAGGAGGTAAACCAGGCCGTAAAGACAATGCTCGGCTATAGCGTTGATGAGGTTAAAGGAACGTCGCTGCTGCTTTACCTGGCTGAAGACCATGCACAGGACATACAGTCACTGTGCGACCAAAAGCCTGAATCTGCCTCTTTTGAAACGAGAGTATACGACAAGGACGGCAACAGGAAATGGCTGGACTGGAACATCGTATGCAAGGATAGACTGTGGTTTGCAAACGCCAGAGACATAACAAACCAGAAGAAAGCTGAAAAAGAGATCAAACAACTAAACGCCGATCTGAAGCAGCACCTGGATCAGCTTAAAGAAACCAACAAAGAACTGGAGTCATTCTCTTACTCTGTGTCGCATGACTTAAGGGCTCCGCTCCGTGCTATCAACGGCTATGCCAACATCATCAGGGAAGACTATAAAGACAACCTAGATGATGAGTTGAAACGGTTGCTTCAGGTTATTCAGGATAATGCCAAGAGGATGGGCCGGCTCATAGACGACCTGCTGGCTTTCTCGAAACTGGGTCGCAAAGAGCTCGTTAAAACCCGTATTAACACAGCCTCTATGATAGAGCAGATCATAGGCGAACTGAACGGGGCTGTAAAAGACAGGGTGAACTTTAAACTTGGAGAGCTGTTGCCTTTAGAGGGAGACTATACTTTATTATACCAGGTCTTTGTAAACCTGATCTCCAATGCCGTTAAGTACTCCTCTAAAAAAGAATCACCGCAGGTAGAGATCGGCTCCTATCCCAATGACCATCAGGTTACCTACTACATCAGGGATAACGGGACCGGCTTTAGCATGGATTATGCGCATAAATTATTTGGCGTTTTTCAAAGGCTGCATACCGATGCGGAGTTTGAAGGCACCGGGGTTGGGCTTGCCATTGTGCAGCGGGTAATACTGAAACACGGTGGCCAGGTATGGGCCGAAGGCGAACCGGACAAAGGCGCCACATTTTACTTTTCATTACCAAAACCATAATTACTAAGGTCATGAACACGAATCAGATTGACATATTGCTGGTGGAGGATAATGTGGATGAAGCAGAGCTGACGATCAGAGCCCTGAAAAAGGCAAAACAGGCAACTACGCTGGTGCATGTACAAAGCGGCGAAGAAGCCCTTAACTTTATTTTCTGCCAGGGCGAATACAGTGCCCGCAACATTCACAACATCCCAAAGCTCATACTCCTGGACCTGAAGATGCCACGCGTTGACGGGGTAGAGATACTCCGGAGGATAAAATGGGACGAACGCACTAAAATAATCCCAACAGTGATACTTACCTCTTCTAAAGAAGAGATAGATATCCATAGGAGCTACTTATTAGGAGCCAACAGCTACTTTGTAAAACCTGTTGATTTCGATGGCTTTGTAGATGCCATTTCCAGCCTTACCTATTACTGGCTGGAGTTAAACCAGCCGCCGAACAAATTATGACGCAAACCTTACCCCATGGAAACGCCCATAAAGATCCTGATTCTGGAGCACGACCCCAACGACTTTGAGTTGCTGCAGCGCGAACTCAGGAGGAGTGGTCTGTCTTGTATATCCGAGATGGTGCAAAACCAGGAGGACTACAAAGCATTGCTAAACACCTTTCAGCCGGATATCATTTTATCGGATTACACCCTACCCTCTTTTGATGGTTTGTCTGCCTTCCGCATAAAGCAAAACATTGCACCCGCCACTCCATTTCTTATAGTATCCGGCACGCTTGGCGAAGAAAGAGCCGTTGAGCTTATTAAGATGGGCGTAACAGATTATGTGCTTAAAGACAACCTGCAGCACATTGCCCTGAAAATAGAGCGTGCCCTGAACGAGGCGGCAGAGCGTAGCCAAAAGATAATTGCTGAGCAAAGCCTAAAACAGCGCGAAGAACAGCTCCAGAAAATAATGGACTTCTCGCTTGATGTGATCTGCACTACCGATGCGGATGGCAGGTTTGTAACATTAAGCGCCGCCTCGGAAAGGCTGTGGGGATATACTCCCGAAGAGCTTACAGGCAAACAAGCCGTTGACCTGATCTACGAACCTGACCGGCCTGCAACCATCAACATCATAACAGAGATCATGGGTGGCGTGGACTGCTCATTTTTCGAAAACAGGTTTGTGCATAAAAACGGCAGCCTCGTCACGCTCTTCTGGTCTGGCCACTGGGTTGCGGAAGAGCAATTGCTTTATGGCATTGCCCGTGACGGAACCGACATAAGAAAGGCCGAAGAAAAGATCCGAAACAATGAAAAGCGCTTCCGTTCACTGTTACTTAACAGCGCGGACGGCCTGCTATTGCTTTCAGCGGATGGCCGCGTTATAGAGCGAAGCAACACTGCCCTTAATATTTTAGGGCTGCAAGCAGGCAGTGTTACAGATAACTTCAGAATGGACCTGGTTCACTCCGCCGACAGGCATATACTTACAAATACCTTAAACCGCATTAAAGCACAGCCAAATGCCGTTGAAACAGTAGAGTACCGGATTCAGGTGCTGGACGGCAATTATATATGGTTGGAAACCACTATTCAGAACCAACTCACAAACCCTGCCGTTGCCGCCATTGTACTTAACTTCAGGGATATTACGGAAAGGAAGCTTGCTAAAACTGCCCTTGAGAAAAGCGAAGAGAAATACCGCGATCTGTTTAATTTAAGCCCCATGCCCATGTGGTTGTTCGATATGCACACCCTGCATTTTCTGGATGTAAACGAGGCAGCGATAAGGCTCTACGGCTATACAAAGAAGGAATTTCTTAAGATGACTGTAATGGATATCCGACCTAAGGAAGACCTGGGTTATCTGGAGAAAATTATCCAGTCGCTGCGGGAGAGCAAAGCCTACTACCACGATATTGCCCGTCATAAGAAGAAAAACGGCGACATATTTTACGTTGACGTTAAAAACAGCGCCATTGACCTGGACGGCGTTGAAGCAAGGATTGTGCTGGCTACCGATGTAAGTGAGAGAGTTAAGTACATACAAGCCATTGAGGAGCAAAACACAAAGCTTCGTGAAATTGCCTGGATGCAATCGCATGTGGTTAGGGCTCCGCTGGCCCGCATGATGGGACTGATCAGCCTGCTCGAAAAAGACAAACCTTCCGATAGTGGGATATCAGAAATAATGGAATACCTGCAGTCTTCAGCATATGAGCTTGATGGGATCATCAGGGAGATAGTTGCTAAAACAGAACAGGTACAGGAACCTCCGGCCTTAAAAGAAAGAGCAAGCAACTGAGTTATACTTCGAAAGTATAGCGTGCTGATTAAAACAAAAGAGCCTGCAAATTGCTTTGCAGGCTCTTTATATAAGCGGGTATTGCTACCAGCAGAGAGTGAGGGATTCGAACCCCCGGACCTGTTACAGTCAACGGTTTTCAAGACCGCCGCGTTCGACCACTCCGCCAACTCTCTAACGATTTCGAGTACAAAAGTATGGCACCGTTCCGAATTATCAAAACTATACGCAAAAATTTTTCTGCAGTTTCTAAGCCACAAAGTATAAAACTCTGATTTATAAGCTAAAAAATTTCAGAAACAGAACCCTTAAGCCAGGTTTCTCACGGAGTGCTTATGTTTATACTTTAGCTGCTGTTACGTGCATAGCCTTACCTCCTGCCCTAACCATACGCTTGGTCACGGAGTCTATACTTACGTTGATCTCGAAGCCAAGAATCAGGATCATAGATACAAAGTCCAGCCAGATCATCAAACCTATTAGAGCCCCAATGGAGCCATAGAACTTGTTGTAAGTATCAAAAGCACTGATATATGTAGAAAAGATCATGGAAACCAGGAAGATCAGACCGGTGGCCACCACAGCACCCGCTGAGAAAAAGGGCCATTTGTCTTCTATGGCAGGCACGAAGTAATATACAATAGAGGTAGCCAGCAGGAAAAGTAGGATGATCGCTACATACTTCAGGATAACGATCAAAGTATAAGTATAGCTTTCGGTAACAACTTCATAGAAAACCAGGGCGTCCAGTATCCATTGACCAAAGAAGATAGCCGCCACCGCCGTAAAAAGTATAAGTGAGAGCACCACTGTTAATGCTGTGGCAATAAGACGCTTTTTAAGGTAGCTGCGCTTGTAAAAAGTATGGTATTTTTTGTCGAAGGCATCCATCAGCGACATAATGCCATTGGTAGAAAGCACCAGCGCAAACAAAAAACCAAAAGACAGCAAGCCCCCGCGCGGCTTGTTCACAATATCCTCGATGGTAGTATAAGCGGCCGCATACATCTCCTCAGGCATAAAATCACCCAGGAAATCAAGTATACTTTGGCCCAGATCCAAGGAAAGTATATTGGGGATGTACGGGATAAGTGTGAACAGGAAAATGATGCTCGGGAAAATAGCCAGCGTAAAGTTAAAGGCCATGTAAGAGGCACGCTTTGTAACAGAGTCCAGGCGCAGTTCCCCTATCAGTACATCTACCACATCATACACCGAAGACTTGCCATTATTGAACCGCCATCGCTTTAAAAAAACGATGAACTTGCGGTACGCTCTGCGGCGCTTCAGGTATTGCTGGTTAAGCCTCATGCACTAAAGTATTCGTCCAGTTTCTCATGAATCAGGTCGGGTACTGCTGTTGGCCTGCCTGTTTTCATATCTACAAAAACCATCGTGGTTTCGCCGATGTTTAACAACGTTTGCTCTTCGTTATATACTTCGTACTCAAAAAGTATACGAGAACCATTCGGTTTATGCTTTAACAGTAGCTTTATGGTTAGCAGGTCATCATACTTGGCAGGGCGCAGGTATTTACACTTCAGTTCCAGCACGGGCATCATGGTTCCGGTTGCCTCCATCTCCTTGTAATGGATGCCAAGCCTCCTGAACACCTCGGTACGCGCTACCTCGTAATAAGCCGCATAGTTACCATAGTATACATAGCCCATCTGGTCGGTTTCGGCATACCGCACCCGTATCTGCACTTCTGATTCGAACACTGCTTAAATTGTTAAATGGTTAAAATGTTAAATGGCTAAATTAATAATTACTGCCTTGGCATGCACATACCAAAACAACAATTAATCAATTTAGCCATTCAGCAATTAAATTACTTCATTATTTTGCGGGCATTTAACGCGGCATGGAAACGGCGTGCGTTAGCCTGGTGCTCTTCCTCGGTGCGGGCAAAGGCATGGTACCCAGAGAAGTCTTCTTTGGCGCAGAAATAGATGTACTCGTGGTTCTCCGGGTTTAGCACTGCATCTATACTTGAGATAGTAGGTACGTTTATCGGCCCCGGAGGCAGCCCCTTATTGATGTAGGTATTGTAAGGCGACTGGTGGCGAAGGTGTGTGTTCAATACACGGCGGATTGTGAAGTCACGCACTGCATACACCACAGTAGGGTCGGCCTGCAGCAGCATATTTTTCTTTAGCCTGTTCAGGTACACACCTGCCACGCGCGGCTTTTCGTCGTTTTTAATAGTCTCTGCCTGCACAATAGAAGCCAGAGTGCTTACTTCCTTAGGGCTCAGACCTAGCTTTTGAGCCTTTGCTTTGCGTTCCGCTGTCCAGAAAGTGTCGTACTCCTTCTTCATGCGCTCCATCAGTTTGGGCGCAGTGGTAGTCCAGTATACCTGGTAGGTATTCGGGATAAACATACTTACAATGGTAGTGGTGTCGAAGCCAAGAGTGGCCAGGTAAGCCTCATTGTTCAGCAGGCTATCCAGTTCTTCTTCGCTGGCCTCTATCTCGTTTGCCAGTTTTTCGGCCAGTTGGCTGCGCAGGCGTATGTTGGCAAATGTAAGGTCTACGGGTGTTTGCTGGCCGGCGCGCAGCACCCCGATTAGCTGGCGGTTACCCCAGCCATGCTCCAGTTTATAACGGCCGGGCTTCACCAACTGGTCATAGTCCATCAGCTTAGCCATAAACCGCAACGAAAGTTTATCGATGATAACCCCGGATGCCTCTACTGAGTCCATGGCCTGCTCGTAGCTGGCTCCTGTTGGTATGGTAACATAGGCATCCTGCTTTTTAGTGTCTACGTTCGGCGTGTACACAATCTGGTAAGCGTAGTAAGAGAAGCTCACAAACAGGAACAGGAAAAGCACGATCAGGCTAGGCACTAGTTTGCTTTTCTCTTTTCTCTTTCTTTTGGTTGTTGTATTCAAATTCTCAGCCATAGTTCATGTAAAAGGCCTGAAACCATATTTAGGTTCCGCACCTTATTCTATTTGGGTCGCAAAAATAACACATATGCAGCTAATTGTGAATGTATGAACTTCATAATAGCATAATTAAAAATTGGTATGCATTCGTATTCTTGCGTAGCTTCGCTGAAACGCACATCTGCTTATTCAAGTATGTGTTACTTTAGACTTAATCTCTATACACAAAACCATGGCCAACGCTTTATTCCTCCAGATACACCCCGACAACCCGCAGGAGCGCAAAATACAGGAAGCTGTAGAGATACTCCGCAACGGTGGTGTGATCATTTACCCAACCGACACTATTTATGGTATAGGCTGCGACATACACAACAACAGGGCCGTGGAGCGCGTGTGCCAGATAAAAGGTGTAAAACCGGAAAAGGTAAACCTCTCCTTTATCTGCTCAGACCTTACCCACATTTCCGACTATGCCAAGATAGATACCCCAACCTATAAGGTTATGAAAAAGGCGCTGCCGGGCCCATTCACCTTTGTGTTGAACGCTACGAGCAATGTGCCCAAGTATGCGGGTGGCAAAAAGAAGACAGTAGGTATTCGTGTACCCGACAACAACATTGCATTGCTGTTAGTAAAAGAGCTTGGTAACCCTATCCTGTCTACCTCCATCCACGATGAAGATGAGGTAATAGAATACAGCACCGATCCCGAACTGATCTATGAAAAGTATAGAGACCTGGTGGATTGCGTAATAGACGGCGGCTACGGCAACAACATTGCCTCTACGGTAGTGGATGTAACCAATAACTTTGAAGTGCTGCGCGAAGGCGCCGGCGATATTGAGGAATATTTATAGGAGTTAGAGAATCTAGGAGTTAAAATGTAGAGACGCAATATTTTGCGTCTTTTTTTGCCGCGGTTTTAGCATGAGCGTAACTCGTGGCTATGCATAACGCAAGCTTCTAAGGATTCCCCTCCTCGGAGGGGCTAGGGGTGGGTTCTGCACAGCCAAAGTATAACGTATGGCCTCAGCCTTTGCAACCCTTGCTTTTTCAAAGCAAAGCAGTTGAAAACTGCTACCATCTTCCGCCACAAGTTACGCTTCACTAAACTTGCGGCAGAAACCTTTACCTCCTAAATTCTCTAACTCCCAAACTTTCTAACTCCTAAACTCAGCAGCCTGCGGCCGCTTGTGCTTCCAGCGTTTGTGGGTCCAGAGATAATCGGCGGGAGCGCGGCGGATGGCTGCTTCTAACTTTTGAGCAAATATCTCTGTGATAGAGGCTGGCTCTGGCAAGGTTTTATCCACAGAATTCCCGTCTGATATCAACTCAAATGTTAAAGTATAATATCCCCGCCTGGTCCTTTTTATATCCAGGAATAAGACAGGGCATCCAAAGCGAATAGCGAGTTTCTCTGCTCCTTCGTAGAAAGGTGTGTCCTGATGTAAAAAGGTAGTCCAGAAGGTGATTTCACTTTTAAGAGGGGTTTGATCTGATAGCATGGCCACAACACGTGGTTGATGGCGGTTGGCAGCAAAGTTGCGCAGGGTATCTTTCATTTTAATGAGCCTGGCCCCTAATCTTGTGCGAGCCTGAAGCATGAAAGCTTCAAAAAACGGGTTATTAAGGGGCTTGTAAATACCATAAGCGGGAAAGCTAAACTGAACCGCACCTGCTGATAGTACCCATTCCCAGTTACAGGAATGTGAACCCATAGTAATAACTGTTCTGCCTTGCTGCACAAAATCATCCAGTAACTCCTGGTTCGAGAAAGTGATTCGCCGCTTCATTTCAGCAGCATCTATAGAGTGCAGCTTTAGCGTTTCCACCACCACATCCATAAACTGCTTGTAGAAATCTTTAGCGACAAGCTTAATTTCTTCAGCACTTTTCTCCGGGAAAGCATTAGATAAATTACCAATCACCACTTTTTTCCTATACCTGACAACGTAGTATACTACTAAGTATAAAACATCGGAGAGGATGTACAGCAGCGGCAGTGGCAACAAGGACAAACCTTTTAACAGTAGCCACAGCGGGAAATACAAAGGCGGTATTTTTATACTTTTACTCATGCAGTTATTAAGCAACCGCAAAGGTACAATCATTTTGAATTACGAATTAATAATTAAGAATTATGAGTTGAAAAACAGGGAAGCTGTTTAGGGTTTTGGCTAAAAGAAATCGAACCCGCCATTGTTGGTGTTTTTCACCAACAATTTAAGGCTCTGGCTATTATACTTTCTGGTGAGAACACGCAGCAAGGGCAGGCAGTATGGATTTCAATAAACTCTAAACAGGCTCAGGGATTAAAAATAGAAAGCAAGCGTAAAAACCGTATGTATACACGACACACAAAATACTATATTTTGTTGTTAAAGAAATGAAAGCGTAATTCGTATCTGCATCTCTTCATTCATAATTCATAACTCATAATTTGGTCTTACTTACCGAAACACTGTACAACCCGCCTGTTGCATACTTTTATAATGCCATTCGCTCCGAAGGTATCTTAATAGAGGCACACGAAAACTATGTGAAGCAAAGCTACCGTAATCGCTGCCATGTACTTACGGCGCAGGGGGTGCAGCCCCTTAGTATACCTGTGCTAAAAGGCAGCAGTAAAAACAAAACTAAGATCACGGAAATTGAAATTGACTATAGCCAGAAGTGGTACAATGTGCACTGGCGTACGATACAGGCAGCTTATGGCCGTGCACCATATTTTGAATTTTACAGTGACTACATCAAAGAGGTGTATGAACGGCAACCAAAATTTTTATTTGAGCTGAACATTGATTTATTGCGGCTTTATTTTAAATTACTGAAAGTAAACAAGCCGCTCCAGTTTACAGCGGCTTACAATGAAACGGCACCGGATAACGTGGTGGATTTACGAAATAAAATCCATCCCAAAATCTATCCTGACAATTTGCACGTAAAACCCTATACACAAGTATTTGGCAAACAATTTGTACCAGAGCTTAGTATAATTGACTTGTTGTTTACCCAGGGGCCAGCATCGCTTTCACATCTGCAGTAAGTGGTTCAACGCGCTGAACATTAATAGTGTACAGCTTGTTTAAAGGTAGCGTTCGAAGTGAGCTTCAGCCAATTATAAATTTTTGACTTTTTTAAAGAATATACAAAGTATACATGGAAGCTAAATTCTCAAACCGAGTGAAAGAGGTCATCTCGCTCAGCCGTGAGGAAGCTATCCGTCTCGGCCATGATTACATTGGCACCGAACATCTGGTGCTGGGCATGATACGGGAAGGAGAAGGTACAGCCATTGCTCTGCTTAAGAAGCTTGGCGTTTCGATAGATGAATTAAAGTACGCTTTAGAACAAGCTACCCGAAATACAGCTACGCAAAGCAGCAACATTACCGGCAGTATCCCGCTTACCAAGCAGACCGAGAAGGTGCTGAAAATTACTTACCTGGAGGCAAAGATCTTCAAGAGTGATATTATAGGTACTGAGCACCTCTTATTATCCATCCTGCGGGATGAAGACAATATTTCTTCTCAAATCTTAGCGAAATTTAACGTGAACTACGAAGCAATACGCGACTCCCTGGATTATCATAGCAATAATCCACTTGCGTCGTCTGATACAGATGATACCGATGACTCTGACAAGTTTTTGGGCAGTTCTTCTTCCCGCTCAAGCAGCAGCAAGAAGCCTGGCGAAAAATCGCGCACCCCGGTGCTGGACAACTTTGGCCGTGACTTAACCAAGCTGGCTGAAGACGATAAACTTGACCCGATCGTTGGCCGTGAAAAAGAAATTGAGCGTGTGGCACAGGTACTTAGCCGCCGCAAAAAGAACAACCCTATACTTATAGGCGAACCTGGTGTTGGTAAAACAGCCATTGCCGAAGGTCTTGCCCTGCGCATCATCCAGAAAAAAGTAAGCCGCGTGCTGTTTAACAAGCGAGTGGTTACCCTGGATTTAGCATCACTTGTGGCAGGCACCAAGTATAGAGGTCAGTTTGAGGAGCGTATGAAGGCCGTGATGAACGAGCTTGAAAAGTCTCCGGACGTGATCCTGTTCATCGATGAGTTGCATACAATTGTAGGTGCCGGTGGTGCCTCCGGTTCTTTGGATGCCTCTAACATGTTTAAGCCCGCTCTTGCCCGTGGCGAGATCCAGTGCATCGGTGCAACTACCCTGGATGAGTACCGCCAGTACATCGAGAAGGATGGTGCCCTTGCCCGTCGTTTCCAGATCGTAATGGTAGACCCAACCACACCGGAAGAGACCATTGAAATATTGAACAATATCAAGGACAAATACCAGGACCACCACCATGTAAACTATACTGATAAAGCCATTGAGGCCTGCGTGAAGCTAAGTGACCGTTACATGAGTGACCGCTTCTTGCCAGACAAAGCCATCGATATTTTAGATGAGGCTGGTGCGCGTGTGCATATCAACAATATTGTGGTGCCGGATGATATCCTAAAACTGGAAGAGCAGATCGAGAACATTAAAGTTGAGAAGAACCGCGTAGTGAAGAGCCAGAAGTATGAAGAGGCTGCCCAGCTGCGTGATAAAGAGAAAAAACTGATCGACCAGCTTGAAACAGCGAAAAAAGACTGGGAAGAAGAGACGAAGAAGAAACGCTACACGGTAAAAGAGGAAAATGTGGCAGAGGTTATTGCCATGATGACAGGTATACCGGTGAAGCGTATCGCTCAGAACGAAGGTCAGAAATTGCTGAACATGGGCGAAGAACTGAAAGGCAAAGTAATTGGTCAGGACAAGGCCATTAGCCAATTGGTAAAAGCCATTCAGCGTACCCGCGTTGGCCTGAAAGACCCGAAGAAGCCGATTGGTTCGTTTGTGTTCCTTGGCCCGACAGGTGTAGGTAAAACTGAGCTTGCCAAAGTGCTGGCCACTTACCTGTTCGATAAAGAAGATTCGCTGGTGCGTATCGATATGAGTGAGTACATGGAGAAATTCAGTGTGTCTCGCCTGGTTGGAGCGCCTCCGGGATATGTGGGTTACGAAGAAGGTGGCCAGCTAACCGAGAAGATCCGCCGCAAGCCATACTCTGTGGTATTGCTGGATGAGATCGAGAAAGCACACCCGGATGTTTATAACCTGCTATTGCAGGTACTTGACGATGGTATACTTACTGACGGACTGGGCCGCAAGGTTGACTTCCGTAACACCATCATCATCATGACATCCAACATCGGTGCCCGTGACCTGCAGGACTTTGGTGCCGGTATCGGTTTCATGTCGAAGAGCAAGCAGGAGAATGTGGACGATATCATGAAGAGCACCATTGCAAGTGCGCTTAAGAAAACGTTCTCTCCGGAGTTCCTGAACCGTTTGGATGATGTGATCGTGTTTAACTCGCTTAACCGTGAGGACATGCACAAGATCATCGAGCTTTCGCTTGGCAAGCTGTTCAAGCGTGTGGAGGCACTTGGCTACAAGATCGAGCTTACCGACAAAGCCAAAGACTATGTGGCTGAGAAAGGGTACGATCCGAAGTATGGTGCCCGTCCGTTGAACCGTGCTATCCAGAAGTATATCGAGGACCCGATTGCCGAGGAAATTCTGAAAGCCGAGGTAAACCAGGGCGACACGATCAAAGTGGATTACGAAGAAGGCAAGGAGCAACTTACGTTTAACTCTGCCAAGTCTGGTGGCGGCAAAAAAGGCAAAGCCTCTGCAGCTAAAGACGACGAAGAGGAAACCGAGTCCAGCAAACCGTCAGGCACTGATAAGTCTAGCGATAAAGAATAATAAGAATAAAGTTTAAAGTATAAAGTTAGGGCTGTCTGTTTCAGGCAGTCCTAATTCTTTTTTAAGTCTGCACAGAGTTTACTTAAAATCCCCATTGCCTGTCCTGGCTAAGTATTTTTCCGGAAAGTATAATTGCCAGTGCCTTTTACCAGCCTTTGAAAACACCAGCAATGGCCGGGTCATATTTTTTTACTTAAACTCTGGACAACTTCTGAGTAAGTAACTCAAGTTGCTATTAACCCACCCCCGAAGGAGCTGCGCTCGCTAGCTCAAAACGCTCGTTTCGGCTAGTCCAGAGGAGGTCAATTTTGATCGTGCATATAATTCCCCTCTGGGGGTAGGGGCCCTCTTTAAAGAGAGGGGTGAAGGGGTGTGTTTATACCTGCCTGGTTTAGCATATTGCGCAACTTGGGTTAAGTACTTCATTTCTAATCCCTGACAGCAAATAGCATCTATAGAACCTGATCTAAAACTATATATTCAAAAAATACTGTAATAGTACAGGATTTAGGTGCAGAGTTTTTAAATTTGAGGATTAAATAATCTGAATAAATTACTTATACATACTTTTCATACATGGCCGGAGAAATCAGAGAAGCCCAGATAGAGACCCTCGAGCGTAAAAACGCAGAAGCCCTATTAGGTGGCGGCGAAGACCGTATTGCAGCACAGCATAAGAAAGGAAAACTGACAGCACGCGAAAGAATTCACCTGTTAATGGATGAAGGCTCTTTTGAGGAGATCGGCAAGTTTGTGATGCACCGCTCCAAAGACTTCGGCCTGGACAAGCAGTACTTCCTGGGTGATGGCGTTGTAACAGGCTACGGTACAATCAACGGCCGTTTGGTTTACGTATTCTCGCAGGACTTTACGGTGCTTGGCGGCTCACTTTCTGAAACCCACGCTGAGAAGATCGTGAAGATCATGGAGCTAGCCATGAAGAACGGTGCTCCGGTTATCGGTCTGAACGACTCTGGTGGTGCCCGTATCCAGGAGGGTGTGGTATCGCTGGGTGGTTATGCCGATATTTTCTACCG
The DNA here is from genome assembly GCF_058216375.1 of Pontibacter sp. GD7. Lineage (NCBI taxonomy): Bacteria > Pseudomonadati > Bacteroidota > Cytophagia > Cytophagales > Hymenobacteraceae > Pontibacter > Pontibacter sp. GD7. Next base: position 149,954 of record NZ_JBYZMP010000009.1, read on the forward strand.
CAACACATTGGCCTCTGGCGTTATCCCACAGATCTCCGCTATCATGGGCCCATGCGCCGGCGGTGCTGTATACTCGCCTGCCATTACCGACTTTATCATGATGGTGGAGAACACCTCATACATGTTCGTGACGGGGCCAAACGTTGTGAAAACGGTAACACACGAAAACGTAACATCAGAAGAACTGGGCGGTGCCAGCACGCACAGCTCAAAAAGCGGAGTTACCCATTTCTCCTGCTCAAATGAGGTGGAATGTATCAACTACATCAAAAAACTGCTTAGCTATATCCCGCAGAACTGCGAAGAGCTTCCGCCTTCTTTGCCATACGAGCCACAGGGCGACGAGACACGTGAAGTACTGGACACCATCATCCCAGAGAACCCGAACCAGCCTTACGACATCCGTGAGGTGATTGAGGGCATCATTGACGAGGATTCTTTCTTTGAAGTGCACAAGAACTTCGGCGAGAACATCGTGGTGGGCTTTGCCCGCCTGGGTGGCAGAAGCATAGGTATCGTGGGTAACCAACCTGCCGTGCTTGCCGGCGTACTGGACATCAACGCCAGCACCAAGGCTGCCCGTTTCGTGCGTTTCTGCGATAGCTTTAACGTGCCATTGCTTGTTCTGGAAGATGTTCCGGGATTCCTGCCAGGCACTGATCAGGAGTGGAGAGGCATTATCACGAACGGTGCTAAGTTACTTTATGCTTTGTGAGGCTACTGTACCGCGTATCACGGTAATTACCCGCAAGGCTTATGGCGGCGCTTACGACGTAATGAACTCGAAGCACATTGGTGCTGACATGAACTACGCATGGCCAACTGCCGAAATTGCCGTTATGGGAGCACAGGGCGCTGCAGAGATCATCTTTAAACGTGAAATTGCTGAAGCTGAGAACCCGGAAGAGAAACTGGCAGAGAAGGTACAGGAGTATAAAGACAAGTTCGCCACTCCATACCGTGCTGCGCACCGTGGCTTCATCGACGAGGTTATACTTCCTTCGGAAACACGCGCTAAACTGATCAAGGCATTTAAGATGCTGGAAAACAAAGCGGTTACGCTGCCACGCAAGAAGCACGGCAACATTCCGCTTTAATATCGCATATACTACACTTAGGGCCTGTGCTTCGGGGGGAAAATTGCCGGGGCACAGGCTCATTTTACTAAACTAACCAAACAACCTTCACCTTAAACATGAGACAAGAATCATTTGATTTCTTACAGAAATATCTGAACAACTCCTCTCCCACTGGCTTTGAAGCAGAAGGTCAGAAACTGTGGTTGGAGTATGTGAAGCCATACATTGACGAGTACTTTGTTGACACTTACGGCACTGTAGTAGGCGTAATAAACCCAAAGGCCGAGTATAAAGTAGTCATTGAGGCGCATGCCGATGAGATCAGCTGGTTTGTGAACTACATTACTCCGGAAGGCTACATTTACCTGAAGCGTAACGGTGGTTCTGATGCTTTGATCGCACCATCTAAACGTGTGAATATCTACACTGCCAAAGGCGTTGTGAAAGCCGTTTTTGGATGGCCGGCCATACACGTGCGCAAGGTAGAGAATGATAAAGCCCCTACCATCGAAACTGTGTTCCTGGACTGCGGCGCCAACAACCGCGAGGAAGTAGAGGCGATGGGCATACACGTAGGTTGCGTGGCTACTTTTGAAGACGAGTTTACAGTAATGAACGACCGCTACTATGTAGGCCGTGCTCTGGACAACCGCATCGGTGGCTTTATGATAGCTGAAGTGGCCCGCATGCTGAAAGAGAACAAACACGAGCTGCCTTTTGGCCTGTATGTTGTAAATGCCGTGCAGGAAGAGATCGGTTTACGCGGTGCCGAGATGATCGCACACCGCATTAACCCAGATGTAGCTATTATTACTGACGTTACCCACGACACGCAGTCGCCGATGTACGACAAGAAGACCAGCGGCGATATTTTCTGCGGTAAAGGCCCGGTAATTGCCTACGGCCCGGCCGTGCAAAACAACGTTCGTGATCTGATCATCAATACAGCAAAAGAGAAAGATATACCGTTCCAGCGTTCTGCAGTTTCACGTGCCACGGGCACTGATACCGATGCCTTTGCATATTCTAACGCTGGTGTGGCCTCTGCACTGATCTCGTTGCCGCTTAAGTACATGCACACTACTGTCGAAACTGTGCACAAAGACGACGTGGAGAACGTGATAAAGCTAATTTACGAAACAGTGCTTAAGATTCAGGACAAGCAGGACTTCCGCTACCTGAACTAAGATTTATACTTATACTACCAAAGCCCCGCAAACTTACAGGTATGCGGGGCTTTTGTTTTTAGTAGGCCTGTTCGTATCTTATACTTGAAACAAACTTTATACTTATGAACCGCTACTTGTTTTGGGCACTGATGATCTTACCCTGGCTGGCATTTATCTTGAGTACATTTATACTTAAAGACACAGCGCACCCGTGGGTTTTTATACTTAATATCTTGACTTTGCAAAGTATAGCAGTTAATGCGCGTCGAAAGCAGGTAGGTCTTAGTTTGTCCTCAACTATAAAAGCCATTGTACCGGGCATCGGCTACCAGGAGTGGAGGCATTTATACTTTGCGAAACCATAAACACTCACAGGTCTGAAAGACGCTGTGAGGTTTTTGAACCCATGTCCATTCATAATTTATAATTCATCATTCATAACTCCACACCGTGCTTTTCAACGACCAAATGGGTTACAGCATTACGCTTGATTACCTGCCTCAGCGTATTGTTTCTTTAGTACCCTCTCAAACAGAACTTCTTTTCGATCTTGGTTTAGGAGATCGTATAGTGGGCGTCACCAAATTCTGCATCCACCCCAAAGAGCAGGTAAAGCATAAAACCAAGATCGGAGGTACTAAGAATTTTAAATTTGATGTGATTGACGAGTTACAGCCAGACCTGATCATCGGTAATAAGGAAGAGAATTACCAGGAGGGCATTGAGCAGCTGCAGCAAAAGTATAAAGTATGGATGAGTGATATTTATACTTTGGACGATGCGCTGGAAATGCTACAACAGGTCGGACAAATAACTGGTACCCAAGCCAGAGCAACTGAATTAGAGCAAAGTATAAAAGCCGGCTTTGAGCAGCTGCAACCACTACAGCCAAGTATAAAAACAGCCTACTTTATCTGGCAAAAGCCTTACATGGCCGTGGGCAGCCACAACATCATCGACCACATGCTGCACCGTTGCGGTTTCGAGAATGCGTTCGGCCACTTAACCCGCTATCCGGAGATTACGGCAGAGCAATTACAGGAGGCAAACCCACAACTTATACTTCTCTCTTCTGAGCCCTACCCCTTCAAGGAAAAGCACATAGAGGAGTTCAGGGAGATTTGCCCGCAGGCAAGTATAAAAGTGGTGGACGGTGAAATGTTTAGCTGGTATGGCAGCAGATTGCTACACGCACCGGCATATCTGCAACAGGTAGTTGAGGAGGCAAGGCAGGAGTTATCTTGACTTTAGTAAAGCTTATCATGCCGCAAGTTTAGCGTTAGCGTAACTTGTGGCTGTACATGATGCCAGTTTGCAACTGGCTTTCTGTGTGAGCAGAAAAATAATTTGAAAGAAGATTCCCCTCTTGCAGACTAGCCAAAACGAGAGTTTTGAGCTAGCGAGCGTAGCTCTAGGGGTGTGTTAATCTACAGTTTCCAAAGTATAAAGTACAGCTAACAACTTTGCTGTTCTTACTTTTCCAAAGCAAAGCAGTTGTAAACTGCTACTATTCTTAACCACAAGTTGCGCTAACGCTAAACTTGCGGCATGAATTACAACCTATCCAACAACTCCAAGGCCTTTTTCGAAACAGCCTCAAAGTATAAAGCATCGGCTTTTAGTTGTTCAATAGTTTTGCCTTTTATTTCGCGTTTGTTGGTGGGGTCTGTTAAGGAGGTTAGGGTGATGATCTTGCGGATGCGTTGCTTCTGGTCTGATGTAGCTTTCACCAAATCCATTTCTTCCAGTTGCTGTACCAAAATATGTCGGAAGTCTTTTCCTTCTACAGCCTCTTCATCAAGTAACCGCATAATGGCTGCCACTGCTTCATCCTCGTGAGGCGAGGTCATAGCAACAGCAATCAGCTCGGTGAAGGTTGGCAGGGGTAGCTTTATCAGCAGTTCGTAGCCACCTGCGCTTTGCTCGCCTGCGGTAGTATAGCACTTCATCCAGAACTTGCCAGAGGCAGAGTCTCTGTATACGGCAGCCCATCCACCAGCGGACTCTTCCATCAGCTGCATTTTACCCAGTAGCTCCTTTATAAGCTTTGCGTCTCCATACAGCTTCCGTTCTGCCATAAGCTTTAGTTGTTATACTTTATCTCAAACCCGGCTTTCTCCAGGTCGTCCCAATATCCAGGGTACGATTTACGCACCACCGAGGGTTCCTGTATTTTGGTTGGGGCCAAAAGGGCAAGCGGTGCAAAGGCCATGCCCATGCGGTGATCCTGGTACGTGCGGAACTCGAAATTTTCTTTAGAAATAATACCCGGCTCCATCCTAAAAACTCCCGGAGTGATTTCCTCCAGTTTACTTCCCATACTTAGTAGTTCTATCTGCAAGGCATGAATTCTATCTGTCTCTTTTATGCGGAGGCTCTCCAGGCCGGTTATCTCCAAAGTAACTCCCAGCGCAGCGCACAAGGCCACTACAGTTTGTGCCAGGTCGGGGCAGTCAGAAAAATCGTAGACCAGATGCCTTTCGCAGTGTTTTTTGGTAAGGTAAACTCCATCTTTTGTAAAAGAAGTATAAACCCCAAGGTGGTCCATGATCTCCACAATAGCGCTGTCGCCTTGAAAAGAATCTTTCTTGAGGCCCAGCAATGTTACCTCTGCCTCTTTAGCCAGCGCCACCATACTATACCAGTAACTAGCCGCCGACCAATCCGACTCTACCTGAAAAGTGGCCGGTTTATACTTTTGATGCGGAACGGTAATGGTATTTCCCTCGAAAGTTGCCTCCACACCAAAGTGTTGCATCAGCGAGAGCGTCATGTTGATGTAGGGCTTGGAACCTATCTTACCTTCCAACTCCAGCACCAACCCATTGGGCAAGAGTGGCGCTACCATAAGCAAAGCAGAGATATACTGACTGCTGATGTCGCTACGTACTTTAAGGTGCTTTTTTCCGCTGCCTTTAAACGCTTCAATTTTCAAAGGTGGGTATCCCTCCTCCCCTAGGTAAGTTATACTTGCACCCAGTTCACGCAGTGCATCTACCAGCACTTTAATAGGCCGCTGGCACATGCGCTCCGTACCTGTAAGGGTCTTGGCTTGCCCTGTAACTGAGTAGTAAGCTGTTAAAAAGCGCATCACCGTGCCGGCATCCTCGGCATCTATGGTTTCGGAGTTGCTCTTAAGCAGGCGCTGCAAAAGCTGCGTATCGTTAGCCTCGGACAGGTTCTGGAGTTCTGATGCCCCACCCGAAAGGGCCGAGATGATAAGGGCACGGTTTGCCTCGCTTTTAGAGGCTGGTAATTTTATACTTGTATGTATGGCACCGATGGGGTGGCTAAGGGTAAGGTTTTGGTTCATAGTAAGCTATAATAACGCAACGACTCTACAATTTGCTGTACCGTTACAGGCTGGTCGTAAACCGCCTTCCCGATGCCGTTTAGGAGTGTGCAGTTAATGGTAGTGCGAGTGTTCTTTTTATCCTGCAGGGCCAGCAGGGCTATACTTTGGATATCGGCTTCGGTTAGCGGCACCTTCTCGTAAACCGATACCAGGAACGTTTCAATCTTATCCAGTTCATCCTGGGAGAGCAGGTCGTGGTTCACAGATAGCCAGGCTTCGCAGAGCATGCCCACCGCAACAGCCTCGCCGTGCAGCAGCTCACGCCCAGATTGCTCTAGTAAGTAACTCTCCACGGCGTGCCCTACAGTATGGCCAAAGTTCAGCACCTTGCGGTAACCTCCCTCTAGTGGGTCAGCCTCCACCACCCTGGATTTTATACTTACCGAGTGGCGAATAAGCTCTTCCCAATCTTCTGTAAACAAGCCAACATGGCGCTGTGTCTGAAAAGCCTCTTTGTCTGCGATAAGCCAGTGCTTGATAATCTCAGCGTAACCAGACTTTAACTGACGGGGCGGCAGGGTTTGCAGAAAATGTGGGTAGATGAACACGGCTTGTGGCTCCTGGTATACCCCGATGTGGTTTTTCAGTCCATGAAAGTCGATACCCGTTTTACCACCCACGCTTGCATCTACCTGCGCCAGCAAAGTGGTGGGCACCTGCACAAAGTATAAACCGCGCTTAAACACCGCCGCACAAAATCCTCCCATATCGCCTATCACACCGCCGCCCAGGTTTACCAGCACCGACCAGCGGTCCAGGTTCAGCTCGGTCATGCGTTCCCAGATATACTCGCAGGTTTGCAGGGTCTTGTGTTCCTCTCCACTCTGTACCTGAATCAGGTCATGCTCTGGCAGGTATGGCTTCACCAAGGTATAGCAATGGTGCAGGGTGTTCTCATCTACCAGCACGGCTACTTTGCTAAAAGCTTTATTTTTCAGAAAAGTATCAAGTTCCTGCAGCGTGTTCTGCCCAATGTATATGGCTTCGGTCATTCTGAGTTAGAAAGTTAGAGAGTTAAAAAGTTAGAGAGTTAAAGAATTGTAATTGAGTTAATTTAATAGATATTCAATCCTTTATTTCTTCTGATCCAGAAAACCCAGATTCAAATAATCAATTCTAATCTATAAAATCCCCTTAATCACCGGTTAACATTTGCGTTTGCTTACGGATGGATTCCACGTGGATCAGCTTGTAGAGTTCGGCTACGAAATCTGGGTTAATGCCAGCCTCCTCGGCCCACTCGGCCCTGCTCCTGAAGATTTCCTTCCAGCGCTCCAACTGCAGAATCTGCACATTGTTCTGCTTTTTATACTCCCCAATCTGCTCAACCAAAGCCATGCGCTTGGCAAGTGCGGCAATAATGTCGTGGTCTGCAGCATCAATCTGCAGGCGAAGTTCCTCGGCACGGTTTACCAGTTCCGCATCATCGTAATTGGTTTTGCGCACTTGCAGCTTTTCAAATATTTCGGATAGCCTGGCTGGGGTCACCTGCTGCTCCGCATCACTTAGAGCCTTGTCCGGGTCCGGGTGCGTTTCTATCATCACGCCGTCATATCCCAGGTCCAGCGCCTTCTGCGATACTGGCAATATCAGGTCGCGGTTACCTGCAATGTGGCTGGGGTCAACTATGATCGGTAAGCTCTGGAAACGTGCCTTCAGCTCTATCGGAATCTGCCACACCGGCGCATTTCTATACTTTGACTTCTGATAAGACGAGAACCCTCTATGGATGGCAGCCAGATCGGTAACGCCTGCACTGTACACACGCTCAATAGCCCCTATCCACAAAGCAAGGTCAGGGTTTACCGGATTCTTGATCATGACAGGTACCTTTACTCCGCGCAGGGCATCGGCAATCTCCTGCACCGCAAAAGGGTTTACCGTGGTGCGGGCCCCAACCCAAAGCACGTCAATGCCATACTTGAGGGCCTCTTCTACGTGGCGGGCATTGGCAACTTCTGTGGTTACTTTCAATCCAAAAGTCTGTTTAACCTGGCCCAGCCACTCCAAACCCTTGTAGCCTATGCCTTCAAAAGTGTTCGGACGTGAGCGGGGTTTCCAGATACCGGCTCTGAACAAATGTATTCCCTGGCTGGCAAGTGCCGCTGCTGTCTGCATTACCTGCTCTTCGCTTTCTGCACTGCAAGGTCCTGCTATCTTTAGCGGCCCCTGCCCCCCTGCCAGCAGCTTTGTAAAATAAGACTCTTTGGTGTTAAACTTCATCCGATGTTACTAATTGCCGTAAAGTTAACGTTTGTTTACACAAATGACCACTATTTATGTGACCTTGGCTACGTTACAGTCATGGTAAATAATTACAGTCTGATGACCAAGAATAGAACATAAAAGCAAGTGGTTCTGTTTCTGGTTTGGTTTTTAGACGAAATTAAGCCTAATTGAACCCCTAAATGGTTGTGAACTATACCCGAAGCAGTATCTTTGCAGCGCAAAATTTTCTTACATGAACCCGATTACCAAAGTATCTTTCGATGATACAGCTGTAGCCTTCTCATCGAAATCAGACGCTGAATTATACAAAATGTACCTGCTGTTTAAAGCAATGAACAGCAACAAGTTTGTGAAATTAGGCGGCTCACTTTTAAACACGGCCATAAACCTGCACTTACCCGTTAAGTTTATAATTAAGCCAACCATCTTTAACCATTTCTGCGGCGGCGAAACCATCGAGGAATCGGAACGTGCCATTAAGCAGCTTAGCAAGTATAACATCGGTACCATCCTGGACTACTCCGTTGAGGGCGAGGGCAACGACAAGAGCTTCGACGCTACCCGCGATGAGCTGCTTCGTGCCATCGAGAAGGCACATGGCAACAAGAATATTCCTTTTGCGGTTTTCAAGATCACGGGTCTGATGGACATCAACCTGCTGGAGAAGGTGCAGAAAAAGCAAGACCTTTCGGTAGATGAACGTGCCGCCTACGAGCGTGGCCGTGACCGCATCAACGAGATATGCAAGCGTTGCCACCAACGTGATGTGCGTGTTTTTATAGATGCTGAGGAGAGCTGGATACAGGACACAATAGACAACCTGACCTACGAGATGATGGAGCTCTATAACAAGGAGAAAGCCAATATCTATAATACGTACCAGCTTTATCGCCACGACAGGCTGGATGTGCTGAAGCGTGACTTTGAGAATGCTGTAAAAGGCGGTTATTATTTGGGTGCCAAGCTTGTGCGTGGCGCATACATGGAAAAAGAGCGTAAACGTGCTGAGCAGGAAGGATACCCAAGCCCGATAAACCCAACCAAGCAGGCGTCAGACAAATTGTTTGACAATGCGCTGCGCTTTTGCATGGAGCACCTCGACAGGATCTCTATCTGCAACGGTACTCACAACGAGGCTAGCTGCTACCTGCTAATAGACCTGATGGACAAGTATGGGATAGCACATAACGACCCTCGCGTATACTTTGCCCAGCTTTACGGTATGAGCGACAACCTCTCTTACAACCTGGCACATGCCGGCTACAATGTGGCAAAGTATGTACCTTATGGCCCGGTAAAAGAGGTAATGCCTTATCTGCTACGCAGGGCCAATGAGAACACGGCCATTGCCGGACAAAGCAGCCGCGAGTTTCAGCTTATCGAAAGCGAAATGCAACGAAGAAAAAAACAGCGATAAACAGAAAGGCCAGCAAATGCTGGCCTTTTTTACAGCCCATTAATTATAGGGCATAAAAAAGCGGGACCTCACACCAATGTGCGAGGTCCCGCTCTGTGTTTCGAACTATAAGCTATTCGCCGTAGTTCTTGCTTAATTACTGTACTGGAGCAGCTTCTTCAGTAGCTGGAGCCTCTTCAACAACTACAGTTGAGTCAGCAACAACTTCTTCCTCAACAACTGGAGTCTCCTCTACAACCTCAGTCTCAACTGCTTCAGTCTCAGTAGTTGCTTCTTCGTTGTTGCAAGCTGTGAAAGAAAGAGCAAGAGCTACGATGGCGAAAGTGAATAAATTTTTCATTTTGTGTTAATGATTAAGTGTTTTGGTTTCGATTTTGACACTTCATACCAGAACTGCGGATAGGTAACCCAACTTTTTAAAAAAACTTTTTATTTTTTTCTGAGTCTACACTAAGTTCTTTGCAATCTGGTTTGTCTCTAAAAAAAACGAGACCCCGCACAAAAGTGTGGGGCCTCGCCTCGTGTTTCGAACTATAAGCTATTCGCTGTAGTTCTTGCTTAATTACTGTACTGGAGCAGCTTCTTCAGTAGCAGGAGCCTCTTCAACAACTACAGTTGAGTCAGCAACAACTTCTTCCTCAACAACTGGAGTCTCTTCTACAACCTCAGTCTCAACTGCTTCAGTTTCAGTAGTTGCTTCTTCGTTGTTGCAAGCTGTGAAAGAAAGAGCAAGAGCTACGATGGCGAAAGTGAATAAATTTTTCATTTTGTATTTGTGATTAAGTGTTTTGGTTTCGATTTTGACACTTCATACCGAAATCAGCAGGAGGTAACCCGAGTTTTTAAAATTTTTTAAATTAATTTTTTGTTGGGTTACCTGAGGCACTTTACTGTATTAAAAATTGACTGGAATGAAGAAGAGTTTGTATGAGACGGATGAGGCGGTGATTGAAGGCATTCGGCGTAACGACGAGCGTGCACTTGCATATCTGTACAAACTTTATTTCCCGATGATCTCTCATTTTATTTTGAGTAACAGCGGAACCGATGACGAAGCCAAGGATATTTACCAGGAAGGCGTTATCGTGTTCTATGAAAAGATCCGGGATAATAGCCTGGAGTTAAGCTGCCAGATCAAGACCTACCTGTATTCTGTGTGCAGAAGGCTTTGGCTAAAGAAGCTGGCAGAAAAAGGGCGCTACGCCAACAAACTGGAAGAAACCGACAGCTTTGTTTCTGTAGAGGATGACACCCAGCAGCACGAGGAGCAGGAAAAGCAGTTTGGCATCATGGGCGAGGCGCTGGGTCAGCTCGGTGAGCCTTGCAAATCGTTGTTAGAGGACTTTTATATTAACGCGCAACCAATGCAGGTAATAACGGATAAGTTTGGTTATACCAATACCGATACCGCTAAAAACCAGAAGTATAAATGCCTGCAGCGCCTGAAGAAAATATTTTTTGCCACCTACAAGCCGGGTGTATAGCAAACAAAGGTTTATTAGTGTATGGCTTTTGCCAAAATTTAGAAGAAGATGTTAGAGTACCGCGCTTACGAACAAATTGAACGTTACCTGAACGGGGAAATGGCTGCAGAGGAAAAGCAGGCCTTTGAGGCTTTGCTTCATACTGATGCGCGCTTGTCTGATCAAGTGCGTGAACACAGGCAGATGCTCGACACGATGCGTAAAATTGGTAAACGCCAGACGCTTAGACAGCAACTTCGAACCATCCATGCTGAAATGGAAGCCGAACATGTACCTGCCTCTCCTAATGGCTGGAAGATTTTCTGGAACAAGCATAAGCAAACAGTAGCGGTGGCTGCCAGCGTTTCCATGCTGTCTGTTTTCGGTACTTTATGGAGCGTACAGCAGCTTAAAACTCCTGTACAGCAGCAAACAGCACGCTACGTAGAACTTCGCCGCGAGGTGGAGCGCCTGAAGAAAACCCAGACAGCTATCATTAACGGAATTAACGATGCCTCTAAACCTGCGCCACGCGCAGCTGCCTTTAGCGGTACCGGATTCGCTATATCTGCAGATGGCTACTTGGTTACCAGCTCGCACGTAGTAGAAAGCGCTGACTCTATCATGATAGAGAACAAGGCCGGCTTAAAGTATAAAGTAACCGAAGTATACCGCGATGAGATCCATGACCTATCTATATTAAAAGTATCGGATCCTGCTTTTAACGGCTTTGGAAAGCTGCCTTATACTTTCAAAACGAACGAGTCTGACCTGGGCGAAAAAGTGTTTACACTGGGCTACCCACGTGAGGATATCGTATTTGGTGAAGGCTCTTTGAGTTCTACTTCCGGTTTTGAAGGCGACACAACTTCTTATCAGATCTCGATTCCGCTTAACCCGGGTAACAGCGGCGGCCCCTTGCTGGATGACAAGGGCAACCTGATCGGCGTGATCAGCGGCAAGCAAGCCGGCCAGGAAGGTGCTGCCTTCGCGGTAAAGTCTGCTTATGTGTTACAAATGATAGAGGAACTGCCAGCTTCTGCTAAGATGGCGCCGGTTACCTTACCTAAGTATAATTCACTTTTAGGCAACTCAAGGCCACACCAGTTAAAAAAACTAAAAGACTACGTTTTTGTAGTAAAGGTTTACAATTAAGCCGTAAAGCACCTTTCTTTTTTAGCGAAATGCATAAATGTTAACCTGAGGCTGCTCCTAATGCAGTACACAGGTTAACATTTTTATTTCTGTTTCAGTTAAAGTACTGTGGGTAATTGCTGCCCTTTTACCTTAACACGCTTACAAACTATGAAACAGAAACTTATAATGCCGGCAGTTATTGCTTTAGCACTCATGTTTACGCTGTTTAGCTGTGCAAGCTCAAGCCAATCCACCGCCATGGAAGATAACACAACAAGCATGAGCGAAACGCAGGTAATGGCCGGCGAAACCGAAGAGATGGAGGAAGCCGACGCAGCAATCATACTCTCTGTAGAAAACAGGGAACCGGTTGAGGACATGTTTGACAAAGTGGCTGACACAAAACAATTCGACCTCATAGCTCTGGCAAAAACAAGCCCTAACCTGAGCACATTTGCCGCCCTTGCTGAGGCGGCGGGTATACCCAAAGCACTGAAGGCAGATCAAAAGTATACCATATTTGCACCCACCAACGAGGCATTCAGTTCCTTGTCTGCAGCAGAGCTTAACAGGTTACTGCTGCCCGAAAACAAGGCCGACCTGATAAAAGTACTTCAATTGCACATCTTACCTAACGAGGTAACCTCAGCGCGTTTTACAGATAACCAGCGCATAAAGGCAGGTGAGGACAAGTTTATCAACGTAGAGCTCAACAAAGACACCCGCGCACTACGAATAGGCGGAGCTACTGTTGTACGCCCTGATGTATACGCATCCAACGGCGTGCTGCACGTTGTAGACGGTTTAGTAACTACCACAGCCGGCACTGCCCGTTAACCACCCTAAAGATCTTAAATTTTATACCCGACCTTCGGAAAGCCGAAGGGAAGTATAAGTTTTGCCCAGGCTATGTAAGTGCCTGGCAAGTATTGTTTAACCATAAAGCTAAATTAACGATGAAAAAGATACAGATTTTTGCAGCAGCCTTTGCTGCCACAGCTATGTTTGGTTGTGCCAGCTCAGACCAGACAGCCATGGAGGAAACCACAACCATGAGCGAGACCCAAGTAATGGCCGGAGAAACAATGGACGATGCTGAGAGTGTAGTAGTTGCAGCGGACGTTGTAGTGCCAGTGGCCACCATACCTATTGCCACCCTGTCTCTTACAAACCCAACCGACCTGGATGAAATGTTTGATAAGATAGATGAGACAGAAAACTATACAATTATGGAACTGGCCAAAATGAGCCCTAACCTGAGCACATTTGCCCAGTTGGCAGAGGCAGCAGGCATACACGACGACCTGAAACGTGATGGTAAGTTTACCTTGCTCGCACCAACAAACGAGGCCTTCTCTAAACTGCCCAAGCAGGATTTGGAGATGCTGTTGCTGCTAGAGAACAGGGCACAACTTATTTCTATCCTAAAAGTACATGTTCTGCCATCAGAGGTAGTTTCTACGCAGTTTAACTCCAGCCAGCGAATTGATATTGGCAACAACCGTTACCTGCCTGTTAGCACTGCTAACAATATTATTTCCATAGGTGGCTCTACTGTGGTTGTTCCTAATGTAGAGGCATCAAACGGTATGATACATGTCGTTGACAAAGTAATCATACCTAGCAAAGATGCCAGAGACAGCAGTTTACGCTAAGCAGACCTGATGTAGGTATTTACCAAACAGCTCTTCAGTTAACGGGGAGCTGTTTGTTTATACTCAGCTGTGCGCTTTGCACACTTTCACGTAAATGATAAAACTGTTAACTGATAACCCAGGACTATGAAAAAGTATAAACGCAACCTTCTGTTACTGCTAGGCACGCCACTGCTGCTTTTTGGCTGTGCCGGCTCCGAGACTACTGGCACCGACACCCTTGGCACAACGATAGAGTCGGAGATCAAAGAAGACCAGTCTGGCAGTCAGGCACCCATGGACCCGGATACGGACATGTCTGCTGAGGAAAAAACAGATAAAAACATTTCGGCAGAGAACCCAATAGGCCGTGAGATGAACATTGTGGCCCTGGTGCAACAAAACCCAAACCTCTCTACCCTGTTGGAGCTAATAAAAGCTGCTGATCTGGTTGTGGTGCTGGAAAGCCCGGCGCCATATACGGTATTTGCTCCTACCAACCAGGCTTTCGCCGCACTGCCTGCCGGCACCGTGGACATCCTGAAACAACCGGAAAACAAACTGGAGTTAAGGCGCCTGTTGCAGGCCCATGTGCTACCAAACCGCATAACGGCAGCCGAAATGAAGGACAACATGCCCATGAAAACCGCACAGGGTGAGGAAGTGATCGTGAAAAGGAAAGGCCAGACCCTGACCGTGGGTGGCGCCAATATCCTTACACCTGATGTTAATACATCGAATGGAGTGGTGCATGTGATAGACAAAGTGCTGGTGCCGCCCCAGAAGTAAGTGCTTACGCTGCTGAAAGGCATGGCTAGGTTACACAGACCAATGATCTAAGTAGTATAGCATGCATTTGCAGCCGTAACTATATGCACCTTGCACCGTTATTATTAACCAGCAGCCTATACTTAAAAAAGGCTGTTACAAAACTATATTGACCAAAACTATAAAAAGAAAGCTATGATGGACAAAAGAGAAAATTCAGGCATGATGACTGCTATGTTCCGCGACAGAGAAAGCGCTGAGCGTGCTTATAACGAATTAAGAGCACGCGGATATGACAAAGATGATATTAATGTGGTAATGTCGGACAAAGCCCGTGACCGCCATTTTGCAGATAAAGATGAAGCCCGTGAAACAGAACTTGGCAACAAATCTCTGGAAGGCACCGGAGCCGGTTCAGCGATAGGTGGTACATTAGGTGCCATTGTTGGTGCTGTTGCCGCTATTGGTACTTCCGTGGCTATACCTGGCCTTGGACTTGTTGTGGCAGGCCCATTGGCTGCTGGCCTGGCTGGCGCAGGTGCCGGTGGCTTAACAGGCGGACTGATCGGTGCACTTGTTGGAGCTGGCATACCAGAAGAACGCGCAAAAGTATACGAGACCGGCATTAAAGAAGGCAACATTGTGTTAGGTTTCAAACCTCATTCTGCAGAAGATGCGCGCTATTTCGAAACGCACTTCCAGAAGCACAGAGGCGAACACATCTATTACTAATATAAGATTGTAAAATGCTAACTAACGTACCTGTCCTGTAACTTCGGGGCAGGTACGTTTTTTTTTACAAGAATCGCATTTGTTGCGCCTGAGCACCGTTTAAGCAAACAATTCGCGCCATCTGCGTATGCTAATTAAACAAGGTCAGCATCAAATAACACAACTATGAAAAGATATCTGCCAGTACTACTTAGCCTGTTTATTATGTTCGGCTTTACTGCCTGCGACTCTGACTCCAAAGTTGAAAACGAGGACAGCGTATTATCAGAGAAGAAACAAAAATCCATGATGACGGCAGCGAGAAACCTGATGCTGCAGAAGGAGCTTGCTATAATGGCCATTGAGAACACAGAAACCAACAATGCCAAGGCTTATGGTCAGGAACTGATGTCCTGGGCAACCACAAAACAGAACGAGCTTCAGGAATTGGCCCAGCAATACAACGTAACATTGCCTGACCAGATGGAGAGAAGGCAGATGAAGCATATAAAAGACGTGACAGAGAAAGACGCCACAAACTATAAGTATGACTTAGAACTGTGGGACAGTATAAAAGATGCCCAGCGCGATGCCGCAGAGGATTTTGAGGAAGCTATAAAGGATTATGACGAAGCAGATATAACGGCTTATTCTTTGTGGCTACGGAATACGGCAAAAGAACTCAGGGCATACCTAACGCAGGCCGCAAAGTATGATTTAGAGCTGAAGAACCGTGAGGGAGGTATAGCCAAACCCATACTTGAGGACATGAAAAACTAGGAAAAGGCAGCTGAACGGCTGCCTTTAAAGTTCCAGGTGATTTTTTAAAACAGCCCAGGTATGCCTGGCAAGCAACTTCTGCCCTTCCGCATTGGGGTGCACTCCATCTGGCAAGTTCAGGTGCCTCACCCCTGCCACTCCCTCCAGCAAAAAAGGTATAAACGCTATGTTATTCTTTAAGGCCAGCTCTCTGAATAGCTTTCTGAATTCCGCAGCATAACGGCCGGGCACGATATCCGGTATCTCCATGCCTGAAAGTATGATCCTGGCATCCGGGGCGTGCAATCGTACCTTATCAATGATCTGCTGCAGGTTTTGAGATGTTTCGCGTGTAGGAATGCCACGCAGGCCATCGTTTGCTCCCAGTGCCAGCACAAAGATCTTGATGGGCTTTGTCAGCCACCTGTCGAGCCTGTACAGGCCTCCGGCTGAAGTATCGCCGCTAAGGCCTGCATTTATAACGTTGTACCTTGTGTAGCCCTCTTCACTTAACTTTTTCTGTATCAGGCTTGGGTAAGCCTCAGCTGCACTCAGGCCATAGCCTGCCGTTAAGCTGTCCCCTAAAAACAGGATGTTTTTCATTGCAATAGCGTGTGTAGCAAATCACGAAGTATAAATAAAAAAAGGGCTGCCTTAATCAGGCAACCCTTAAAATAACTTGGCGCTTTATTAATCAGCGGCATGCTTCATCTGGCGCAGGTGCTCACAAGCGGCTAACGATGCCTGCTTTTGTTTTTCTACCATCTGCACAACATTTGGTGGCAATTCACCTTTATGGTCCAGGGCATCGTTATAAGCTTTTTGTGCCCACTCTTCACCATAAATATTAGATTCGATCACCGATTCTTCATCGCGGCCTGTAATATTGTTCTTCACATCCATCCAGCCACGGTAAATTTTACCTTTTGCAGTTGTGCCGGTTTCAGTTGTTCCTCCCATACTGCTTATCGTACTGTTTATCTCGTTCGAGAACTTAGTACTCTGGTTTACCAGATCATTATAGTATGATCTGTGAGATGGATCTTTCGTAAGCTTGGCTGCGTGTTTATAGCCTTCGATTCTGTCGTTTACAAATTGGTTTAACTCTTGTAAAACATCAACGGCTTTCTCATTGTTATTCATAGCTTTCAAATATTTGTTTCTATAAACGGAAACGAAAAAATCAGGCGTATAGTTATAATAACTGTATGCTCTAAACGTATCGTATAGACAAATCAGGTCTTTATCCGGTCAAAAGCACAGCCTGTATAAAGCCTGTTACCGTATTTATGATTTAGTTTTAAATTATAGTACATTACGCTTTAAAATACGTGCAAACAGTTCATCTCCGTTTTAAATAACGGCACTACTTTTGCACAAGATTAATTGGGTTCAACTAACTAATTAGATGCTATCATTGACAACCAGAATTAAAATAATTTTTTCGGTACTCGTTGTTGTTCTACTCACCGGTTCATTTATCCTGTACAAGTCTACGGATGTGCCGGAGGGCAAAAACGAGATTCTGATCAAGGCTTTGATGCAAGGCCTGAGCCAGGGGCATTACCGACCAGAAAAAATAGATGATTCCTTCTCGAAGAAGGCTTTTGGCCTATACCTGGATCGTCTGGACTACAACAAGAAGTTCTTATTGGCTTCGGATGTGGCGCAGCTTCGCAAGTATGAAACTGCTATTGACGACGAGTTGAGGGAAGGTTCATACGCATTCTTTGATCTTTCGGCAGAACTGATCGATAGGCGCGTGAAAGAAGCAGAGCCTTTTTATAAGGAGATACTGGCTACGCCATTCGATTTTAATGTGGATGAATCGATTGAACTGGAAAGCAAAAAGCTTACGTATGCCAAGGATAAAGCGGCTTTGAAGGAGGAGTGGCGCAAGCAGCTGAAGTACCAGGCTCTGGTACGTCTGGCAGATATGCACAAAGAGCAGGAAGAAGCAATTGCCAAAGGCGAGAAAGTTGAGAAAAAGACTTTTGAGCAGATGGAAAAAGATGCCCGTGAGAAACTTACAAAGAATTACAAGGACCTTTTTGACAGGCTATCCAAAATAAACAAGGAAGACCGCCGTGCTATCTACATCAACGCAATCACGAATGTGTATGATCCGCATACGGGTTACTTCCCTCCAAAAGCTAAATCGGATTTCGACATCAATTTCACTGGTCGCCTGGAAGGTATCGGAGCATCACTGCTTGAGGTAGACGGGCAGATCAAGGTTAACGAGATCGTACCTGGCAGCCCATCCTACTTACAAGGTGACCTGAAGCCTGGTGATGTGATCCAGAAAGTGGCGCAGGGTAAGGAAGAGCCTGTGATCGTAATGGGTATGCGTATTGATGATGCGATCCAGTTGATCAGAGGTAAAAAAGGTACAGAAGTTCGCCTTACCGTTAAAAAGCCGGACGGCTCAATGAAGGTTATTCCGATCATCCGTGATGTGATCATATTTGAGGAAACTTACGCACAGTCTGCCCTGATCGAGGATAAGGAGAAGATTGGTTACATTAAACTACCAGGATTCTATGCTGATTTTGAGCGCAACGGAGGCCGTAACAGTGGCGCCGATGTGAAGAAAGAAGTTGAGAAACTGAAAGCTGCCGGCATGAAAGGCCTGATACTTGACCTTCGCAACAACGGTGGCGGTTCTTTGGCTGATGCCGTTGAAATGGCTGGCTTATTCATCGAGAAAGGCCCTGTCGTTCAGGTTAAAACATCATCAGGCAAGTCTATTGTGCTTGATGACCGTGATCCGAAAATACAGTACGACGGCCCGCTTACCATACTTGTAAACGCCAACAGTGCCTCTGCTTCTGAGATTCTGGCTGCTGCCATGCAGGACTATAAGCGTGCCGTGATTATCGGTAGCCCAACCTATGGCAAAGGCACAGTGCAGCAGTTCTTTGAACTGGACGAGGCACTTCCGGCTCAGTTTAACGCCTATAAGCCTTTTGGTGCATTAAAGCTTACTACACAGAAGTTTTACAGAATTAACGGTGGCACTACGCAGCTGCGCGGAGTAACCCCGGATATCATACTTCCGGATGCTTACAGCTACATGGAGTTTGGCGAAAAGGAGCAGGAATACCCGTTGCCGTTTGATGAGATTACGCCAGCTAACTATAAAACCTGGATGAACAACAAGCTGAACATTGCCAAAGTACAGGCAAACAGCAAGAACAGAATTGCTCAGAACAAGTCGTTCACGCTGATTAAAGAGAGCGGTGAGCGTCTTAAGAAGCAGTCTGAGAATACGGTTCGTTCGTTGCAGTTTGCCAGGTATATGGCAGATGAGAAAAAGGCAGAGGCTGAAGCAAAACGCTATGAGGATGCTCAGAAAGAGGTGCCTGTACTGAATGTGAAGCGCTTGGCTGAAGACCTGAAAGAAATTGGCAGCGACACAGCACAGGTGGCCCGCAACAAGGAGTTCCTTAAGAGCCTGCGAAAAGACATTTACATTGAAGAGGCTGTTGCTGTGATCCAGAACGACCTGAAATAAAATTAAAAATTTATACTTTAAACGCCCGCTGTGTACTACATAGCGGGCGTTTTTTTATCTTACCTGCCCTAACCCCAACTTTTAACTATGCAAAAAATAAACGTCCGTGATATAAGCGCGCCAACAACTGCCACCACAGTTAAAGTGTGGCTGCTTTTCATAGCCATTTTTCCAGCGATGTTTTTTGGCTGTGGTAAAACATCGCAGTTACCCGAACAAAGCCAACAAGCAGAAACTGCTAACCAGGCCATGGTGGTTTCAGCACATCCGGAGGCTACACGCATTGGAGTAGAGGTTTTACGGAAAGGTGGGAACGCATTTGATGCAGCGATTGCCACACAGTTTGCGCTTGCAGTTGCGTTTCCGGCTGCAGGTAACATCGGCGGAGGCGGGTTTCTGGTGTACCGCCAGACAGATGGCAGCATTGGCTCCCTGGACTACCGCGAAATGGCACCGGCCACAGCCTATGAAAAAATGTACCAGGATAACCAAGGCAATGTGATCGAGGATCTTAGTCTGGCAGGGCACCTGGCCTCCGGAGTACCCGGTAGCGTGGCAGGAATGTATGAAACACATCAGAAATTTGGCTCCTTGCCATGGGCGGCTTTGGTGCAGCCCGCCATAGACCTGGCACGCAATGGGGTTGTGTTAACGGAAAAAGAGGCTGCAGGCATGAACAACGCCCGGGAAAAATTCATCAAACATAACAAGCACCTCCCCTACTTGGTAGCAACCGATAGCTGGAAAGCCGGAGACACACTAAAGCACCCGGACCTTGCCCGTACCCTTGAACGCATCCGTGATAAGGGCCGGGATGGTTTCTACAAAGGCGAAACAGCTGACCTTATTGTGAAGGAGATGCAACGTGGCGAAGGCATCATTACGCACCAGGATCTGGAAAACTATAAAGCCGTGTGGCGCAACCCTGTTACAGGAAAGTATAAAAACTATAAAGTGATTTCGATGGGGCCTCCTTCCAGTGGGGGTGTGGCGTTGCTGCAACTACTTGCCATGGTTGAGCCTTATAACCTCGGAAAGTATGGCTGGCAGAGCCCAGAGGCCATACAGCTTATGGTTGAAGCCGAACGCCGTGCCTACGCAGACCGTGCCGCCTACCTCGGTGACCCTGACTTTGTGAAAGTACCTGTAAGCGAATTGCTTGATGCAGAATACCTGAAAGACAGAATGAAATCGGTAAGCCTGAGCCGTGCCACTACATCAGCAGAGATAAAAGAAGGCGCCTTGCCAGTATACGAATCGGAGCAGACTACCCACCTAAGTATAATAGATGCGGCGGGCAACGCCGTTTCAGTAACAACCACACTTAATGGCAGCTATGGCTCTAAGGTAGTGGTTGAAGGTGCCGGCTTTTTGCTGAATAATGAGATGGATGATTTTAGTGTTAAGCCAGGCTCTCCGAATATGTATGGATTGGTTGGTGGCAAGGCAAACGCCATTGCGCCTGGCAAACGAATGCTAAGCTCCATGACACCAACTATACTTGAGAAAGACGGCAAGCTGTTTATGGTGGTTGGCACACCTGGAGGCTCCACCATCATCACATCTGTATTTCAGGCCATACTTAATGTGGTGGAGTTTAACATGACCATGCAGGAAGCTGTTGCCGCTCCGCGCTTTCATCACCAGTGGTTACCCGACGAGATACAACACGAACCAACTGCCATTGCCCCTACAGTAAGGGCCATACTTACAGTCAAAGGATATAAGCTACAGGAACGCGGTCCTTTTGGCCGGATAGATGCCATACTTGTTTTGCCAGATGTCAGGTTGCAAGGTGGCGCCGACCCACGAGGCGATGACAAAGCAATGGGATATTAAAACGGAAGTATAAAAAAGAGGCCTGCAACTTACATTGCAGGCCTCTTTTTTCTTATTGATTAGGATTAATTTTTTAGCAATCTGGCCTGGTATGCCTCGTTGCCAGCCATTATCCTGATGATGTAGACACCTTCTTTTAATGTGCTTACTTTACGGTTCAGGCTATGGTTTGCCTCCGTCAGTTTACCGGTGGTCTCAAACATCATTCTTCCATCAACGGACCAAACACTCAGGTTTATACTTTGCTGCGCACCCACTTTTGCTGGCAATGCCAGGCGCACATGGTTCTGCGCAGGATTCGGATAAACAGAGAACTGGCCTTTGGTAGCATCGGCTATGCCTGTGGTAACCTCTGAGTTAACAAAGAAACGTGCCGACACTGGTGCATGGTCTGAAGTAGAGTTTCGGTAGTTCTCTATCTCCTCGTCAAATTGCTCATTTATCATGATCGAGTTACCAACGTACTCATCTGTTAATGTGCTTGAAATAACAATGTGGTCTAAGAAACTACTTAAGCTGCTTGACTTATAAGTTACAGCGCCACTCGCACTCAGATCATAGGTCAGGGTGCTGTAGTTGCTGTTGTTCACAAACACCTCAAATGGTGAAGCGTAATTGCTTACTACCGACACGTCAACGTCATCATTGAAATCGCCAAGTATAACCAGATTTGCATTAGCATACTGTGCTGCCAGCGTGTCTGCTAATACCTGCGCATCATACTTACGTCTTTGGTAATCCTGCTCCGGGTTATTTACAGTTGCCTTGGCGTGCAGGTTTACCAGGCTGTAAAGTTGTTTCGCTCCGCTAATGGTTGCCTCGAACTGCACCATGTAAGGCAAACGACCACTCGACCACAGGAAAGAACTATTGCCTCCCGGGTAGTCTGTTAACGTAGCAGCGCCGGCTTTGATATCGGCATAAAGTTTAGCTAAGATCACTTTCTCCTTTTTCACCGAAACCACGCCTGGCTTGTATAAAAAGCCCAGCTTCTGGTCTGCGGCATCCTGCCACGCAGTCATGGTCATACTTTCGTAGGCATATCCGGTTTCTAGAGCCAGCTTCTGTACTTGACTCTCATCAACTATCTCCTGCAAGGCAATAATATCAGCATCTAATTTCTGGATCACAGTTTTTGCGTTAGCAAATTGCACATCATCATCTTGTGGACCATTACTAGCAGAGCCAAACCACTCCAGATTCCAGGTTACGATATCGAGTGTGTTCTCTTTTAAGATTGATGAGCCATACAGGTAACCGATGTTTTCGATGGCAGAGCCGCTGGCTATATTTAGCTTTCCTTCGATTTTTGCTTTGGCCTCGGTTGGCTTAAAACGCAGGTATAAGGTATTTGCATTTGCAGCCTCAGCTGCTGTAAATGTTACCGACGAGGCAAAGGTTACATTGTCTTTAGATACCTCGAAGTTTGCGGGGGCAGTTACCACCACATTTTCTGTAAAGCCGAGGGCACGCAGCTCAAACGTTTGTGCCGCAGAGGCATTGCCTACCGCCGTTTCATCAAACCTGAGCATCTGGCTGCTGTAGTTTAGCAGTTGCTCTTTGTTTTCAATTTTAAAGTTGTCGAGTGTCCAGCGCGCAGAGGCTGTTGAAGTGGAAGTATAAACGAAAGCCACATACGTGTTAGCAGCTTTGTAGTCAGCTAGACTGATACCTTGTAATGTTTTCCAAACGTCGGCGTTGTCAGCTTCTAACACAAGCAAGGTTGTCCAGGTTGCTGCAGCCGGGTTGCCGGAGCCGGTGTAATCCGTGGATACCTTCACCACTAAATCTTCACCACTAAACTTTGTGCGGTAGTCAACAGTTAGCACTGGCAGCTTGTCAAATGTGGTCAGGTTTAATGATGGGGAAATCAGCCAGTCTTCGTTTTCGTTGTTGCCACCGCTGTAGCCATTCATCTGCACCCCATTTCCCTCTTTGCCATACGTGGTGCACTCCCATGTTTGTGTACCTGTTACGCTATACTGCATCCAGCCGCCAGTTAAGCTATTGCCACCTGTACAGCTTGTAAATTCTTGTTCGTATGGACTGAAAACATTGGCTGACAAGGTTACACTAACATCTGATATACCTGTTGAAGAGTGTGTTATATTCTGAGCAAATATACCAGATGCTTCAGTAGTGAGTTTTACATAAACTTGCTTTGATGATGCCAGTTCTGCTGCGGTAAAGGTAATACTTTGCGCAAAGCTCCCTGTTTCTGTTTTTGAAACAGCAAACGGAGTTTCTACACTAACAATCACATCATTAGTTAATTCATTACCAGATAAAGTATAACTCAGAACCTGACTTTCAGAACCTTTCAAAACAGACCCAAAAGATAACGCTGAATCGCTGGTTGTAAGTGGTGTTGTGGTGTTAGCTCCGTCATTAATTGCCAGGTTATCCAGTGCAACACCATCACGGGCACCTCCAACGCCATCAACCACAATTTCAAATGTAACCCAACGTAATTGTACTATGGGCTGGTCAAGGGCATCTGCTGGTAGAGATATTGAAATCGCCTCTATATCCCCAACAGTTGTTCTGCCTAAGGAACTATAATCTGCCCCTGCTATAGTAGTCCATCCCCCTGATTCTCCAGCTCTGTATTGCAGCGCAACACCAACAGATCGTGTCTGGTTATTGATCAGTTCTATATCATACGAGACACTCACTTTTGTTTTGCCAAGTGTATTAATAGCTGTTGCAATCTGACTTGAACCTGTGGTTGTATTTCCTGATTGTTGGATATAAAGCCTGTTGTTGCCGTCTTTAAAATAATTGTAAACATTACCACTGCTGCTTTGCGCAGAAGACACAACACTTACAGTTGCATCTGCATTAGGCACAGACGCTTCTGCTGCCTCTTTTGAACTCATAAAAGCGTTTGCCCAAGCACTAATACCATTGGGTAACACTGTAGTGTTCTGCATACTACTAAAGTCGGTGTTAAATGGTATGCTTTGTACTGTTGGGTTAGTTTGTGCCCAAACACTGTTCGCAAACAATGACAAACAACAAAAAAGCATCAAGAAAATGCACTCTCGTAAATGTTTAAACATAGATTATAAAAGTATAAGGTTGATTTTCAGAAGATATAAATGATCATGCAGTATGAGTCAGTTTCGATGCGAATGGTTTAGATCTTCGGCATTGCAACTAAAGTTGGCATCAGGAAGGAAACTCAACAAACAATATCCTTTCCAGCACAACAACAAGCCAATACTCAATGTTATGCCATCAAATTTAACAATAAATCAGCAGCTTCATATATCTTCTGTTAAACATTTGCCTGATACACCCCCTGAAAAAAGAAAGGGCCTGCCACATATGCGGCAGGCCCTTTTCAAAGTATAGGCTTATACTTATTTTTTCATTAGTCTGGACTGGTATACATCTTTACCAGCCTGAACTTTGATAATGTAAACGCCTGTAGCAAGTGAGTTTACTTTACTGTTCAGGTTTTGCTTAGCGTTTTCTAACGTACCAGTAGTTTCAAATACTCTTCTGCCATCTACAGACCAAACGCTTAGGTTTACATTACCAGTAACAGCCTTCTCAGGTAGTACCAGGTTAACGTAGTTTGTAGCTGGGTTAGGATATACTTTAAACTGTCCTTTAGTAGCATCAGCAATGCCTGTTGCCAGATCGTTGCGCTCTATAGTAAAGTTAAATACCGGTTCTAAAGTACCAATTGCCAGTTTATCACTTACAGCAGCCAATCCGAAGCTGATCAGTTCATCTTCTTCAGTTTCCTGATCATCAATCACATTGATTCCAAACTTAACTGATGTAGCACCAGCAGGCACAGCAATCACAATGTTACCGTTTTCCACCGCAGGTGTTGTCGTATAGTCGCCTGTTGCGCCGTAAGTTACACCCACACCATTCGACACAGAAACTGTGATTTGCTCTGCTTTAACAGTAGCCTGATCAAGTGTGATCGTAACTTCGGTTAAGCCAGACTCCTCGTTAACTTTAAGGGCTGCAGCTGCAAAGTTTACAGAAGACTTGTCGTTGTCTGTGATGGTAATTTCATGTGCTGGCTGTGAGCCGATAACTAAACCGCTGCTTACCTCTCTTAAGTATAAAGTAAGAACCTCATCCATTTCAACTACTGCGTCGTCTACGATGTTCACTTTGAAAGATGCTGTAGAAGCGCCTGCAGGAATGGTCAGGTTAATGGCACCTAAAACCGGTGCTGGTGTAGTAGTGAAGTCAGTATTGTAAGCCAGACCTGTGCTTAGGCCATACTCTATCTTAACTGTTTGCTCAGTAACTGTTGCCTGTGTTAATGTTAATGCAACTGTTACTTCGCCGGCATTCTCATTTACTGTAGCAGTGCTCGATGCAAAACTGATAGTTGATTTGTCATCGTCAGCAATGTTAAGTGTAAATGCATTTGAAGTACCAACTAGCAGGTTTGCACTTGGCTCCGACAACGTCAGAGTTAAAACTTTGTCAGTTTCAACAATAAAGTCATTTACCAGGTTAACTTTCACAGAGGCTGTTGCCTGTCCGGCAGGCAGTGTAAGAGTAAACATGCCATTTGAAGCAGCTGGCTCTGAGGTGTAGTCAGTAGTATAAACTGCATCTCCGCCAAGGGTCACTTTCACAGTTTGCTCTGTTACAGGCGCTTGGTCCAGTGTCAGGTTTATGGTTACTTCACCATCACCCTCTTTAACACTGGCAGATGCCGCTGCAAAGTTAACTGTAGACTTGTCGTTGTCTGTGATTGTCAGCGTGTATGTATCAGCACTACCGATCGCCAGGTTGGCACTCTTGTTAGTGATCTGGAAAATCACCTGTTCAGTTGCCTCTACCAGGTTATCATCAGTGATTTCAACCTCAAAGGAAGCAGTAGTAGCATTGGCTGGTACTGTTATAGTTACCATGCCATTGGTAGCACCTGTTATAGTATAGTCTGCTGCAGATGCTGTGCTTGTAGGTAATACACTTACTGTTACGGTCTGTTCTGTGGCTTGCGCTGCAGATAGTGTAAGGTTAACGTTATACTTCGCATCACCTTCTGCTTTGGTTGCTGTGGCTTCTGTAAAAGTAACCGCCGGAGTAGCAGACAAGTTAAAGCGAGCCGATACTGGCAAGTGGTCTGAAGTTGTAGTGAAGTAGCTTGGGATCAAAGAAGTAAGGCCATCTTCAATCCTGATAGAACCCATAACGTAATCGTCGTTCAGGTGGTGCGCAACGGTTATGTGGTCCAGGAAGCTGGTTGCGTTGTAAGTACCCACGCCGGTTTTGCTAAGGTCTAATGTCAGCACGTTGTAGCGGGCATCATCTACAAAAATCTTGTAAGTAGACTCGTTTGTACCAACCACTGATACGTCCACGTCGTCGTTGTAGTCGCCAAGCATTACCAGGTTAACATGAGGGTATTGAGCATCCAGGCTGTCTTTCAACACCTGCAGGTCATACTTACGCATGTTGTAGCGGTCTATGGCTGTGCCACTGTTTGCTCTGGCGTGTATGTTTAATAGGTGTAGGTTTTGTTTAACGCCATTAATATTGGCCTCGACCTCTACCATGTACGGCAAGCGGCCACTGCTCCAGAAGCTGTCATCTTTAACTTCGTCAGTTGATGTAGTAACCGTAGGGTTATAGTTAGGCAGTACCTTAGTATTAGCCAAAAGGTCTCTGTAAAGCTTCTCCAAAAGCACTTTCTGGCTCTTCACTTTTACAGTAGAAGTTTTATAAACGATGTACAGCTTTTGAGGAGTTAGCGGAGTTGCAGAAGTCCTGATAGAGTATGAGTATACATCAGACTTTACAAAGTCGTAGCCTGGTAACTCGCTAACAAGCTGCGCCATCTTAGCGTCATTGGCTACCTCCTGCAGGGCATAGATATCTGCATCTAGTGCTATCATTGCCTGCTTCACGTTTGCATACTGCAGTTCATCGTTCGACGGCCCTAACGTCTGGCCATCATAATCCTTATCAGCACCAAACCACTCAACGTTCCAGGTTACAATGTCCAGCGTTGATTCTTTAGACTTTGAAGAACCCACCAGATTACCTCTTGTAATGTTTAGCTGGTTACCGCTTGTAAACTGAATCGCGCCTGTTAGCACATAATCTTCTACGGTTGGTGTAAACTGTACAAAGAAAGTATTGTTAGCAGCTGCCTCTTCTTTCGTATAGGTAATGCTCTGTGCAAATGTGTTACCGTCTTTTGATACTTTAAAGTCAGCAGGCACAGAAAGAGTCAGGTCTTGTGTCAGTCCCAGCACAGAGAACGTGAAGCTCTTGTTTGCCGAAGTAGCCTGTGGTGCTACAATTCCGAAGCTGTGGCTCAGGTTGCTCGTAGTTACAAAATAGCTTTCAGTGTTGATGCTGAAATCGTCCACTGTCCAGCGTGATGCTGAAGCAGTAGTAGAAGTATAATAGAAAGCGATGTGTACGTTTGGTTGCTTGTAAGCAGAAAGATCTACAATTGACTGCTTCCAGGTAGCTGAGTTTGAAGCTGGCAGACCTGCGTTAAGTGTTACCCATGTAGCAGTTGTTGGATCACTCACGCCGTCATAATTCGTAGAAACCAATACCGTCATGGCAGGACCTGAGAAATCGGATCTTGACCAGAAGCTAAGCATTGGCACACTAAGGTTGGTCAAATCCATACTTGGCGAGATCAGGTAATCCTGGTTGTCTTTAGCGCCTGAGCTGAAGCCGTTCATCTGAACACCGTTCGTACCGTTGTTACCGAATGAAGAGCAACCCCAAACCTGCGCACCAACAAGGCTAATCTGCTTCCAGCCACCAATAAGGTTACCGCCAAAGGCACAGTCATCAAAATTTTGTGCATAGGTGGCAAAGGCTGTGCCCAATAATTTAACATTCACTGTAGCAGCACCATTAGAGGCAATCGTAACTGTACCCGCTGATTGCTCTTCAGCCGTTGGGCTATACTTTACAAATACTGTTTTACCAGCTGTAGCTTCTGCTGCGCTTAGAGTAATGCTGTTTGCATAAGTACCGTTCAACTCTGTGGCTAGTGTATATACACCTGAAGTCGTTACTGTTACTGACTCAGTTACATCAGTACCGTTAACTAAAAAGGACAGTACTTTACTCTGATTTGGCTGCAAATAACCAAAAAACAGATTCTGTACCGAAGTCAAAATCTCAGGGGTTGGAGTCGATGTTGTAAACGACCATGTTGTACTACCTGAAGTACCAGCAAAGAAATTACCTACAGCATCTGAAAACGCAGTACCTGGAATCACAACATAGTAATTTTTTGAAGCAACCAGGCTAACATTTATCGTTACGTTAGTTCCACTCACAACTACGTTGCTACTTGTTACCGCAATTGACTGCAATAGCGTGTTACTACCAACTTCACGTAATTCGATTGATCCAGTTCCTTTTACAACCGCCTCATCAAAAGTGATGGATAAGCTCGATGTAGTTGTTGGAATATTAGTTGCTCCATTTGATGGATTTAACGTAGTAATTGATGGGACGATATTATCAACTATTGGTGTAACAGATGCCCAGTTAGTTCCAACCCTTAATTCATCGACAACAATACCAGGAGTCTTAGCATTTGCATCCTGACGTAAAAAGAATCTGTCAATACTTGACAAATCAGTACCGGTTAGAGTAGTTTCTAAAGTAGCTACAGGCTCATTTCCTCCAATACTGCTTTCTACTGGGTTTATCCAAACCCTTGCATAGTCATTTGCAGTACCAGATATTAAGTTGTAAGCACCAACAACAAGTATGTTTTGGTTGAGTGAATAAACATCAGGTTGCCAGTTTACATCCGCAGAGGCTGTTCTTTTAGAGATACCAATATTAAATCCTGTACCAGATTTTCTTATCCAAAGAGTTGAGCCGAAATTTGTTGAATTACTACCCAAACCTGCAAAATAAGTAGCATCATTAGCTCCGGTACCAACTGCGCTTAAATCAGTTACACGGAAGACAAACGAATAATAAGCCCAGCCTGAAGTAATAGGGCTTGCAATAACAAGTTGTGGGTCCTTACCATCTCCACTGAATGAGGCCATGTTACCTGTAGACTGCCTTAAGTTACCATAACTTAAATTACCGGCTACGATATCAATTTCATCTCCTGAATTAGCGTTAACCCAGCCACCTTGCCCACCAAGAGCTGTCCCCACCGTATAATTGAAAGGTTCATACCTAATTTCTTGCCCCCACGCCTCACTACTGCTGCCTAAAAAGGCACAGCATACCAGCACAAGAGCGAATAGCTTTTGTAAATGTTTGACCATAAAGTTTAGTAAATAGATATAAATTGGATTGATTTACAGAGATAGAAAGGCATTCCCATTCAGGGGCATAAGGAGTAAGCGTGAGAGACTGGAAGGCCTTATTCATTGTACAAAGCTAACGCCAAATACAATACAATTTATTACCACTATATTAAGAATAAGTACATTACAATAAAAAGAGGCTTTCACTGGCAATTATCTTAGAAAAAGATAAATTATAGCACTGATTTTGAGTTTCTTACAGTGCTATTTTTTCCAGTGCCTGCGCAATGTCTTTTATCAGATACTCAGGGTCTTCCAGGCCCACATAAAAACGCACTATATTAAAAGGTAGTGTAGGCTTTAATCCTCCTTCTGTATAAGATGCGGCAATCGGAAAAATCAGTGATTCGTGGCCACCCCAGGAGGCTGCCATCAGGAAATGCTGCAAACTATCGCAAAAAAGCTCTACTTTCTTAATATCATTTGTATCCAGCAAAATCGAAAATTGGCCTGTGTTATCGCGGAGTTGTTTTTTGGCTAAGGCATGTTGCGGATGCGTAGCGAGAAACGGAAAGTATACTTCCTTTATCTTTGGGTGCCGCACTAAATAATCAACTACTTTTCGGGTAGAGGCTGCCACGCGCTCCATGCGTATAGGCAGCGTGCGCAACCCCCGGATCAGCAACCAGGCATCGTGTGGCGAAAGTATGGCTCCAAGGGTCATGTACTCCCGCTCAAAGATCCTGTTTATACTTTCCCGCGAACCACAAATTACGCCACCCATCACATCAGAATGCCCTCCAATATACTTGGTGCAGGAGTGTACCACCAGGTCTACACCAAATGCAATCGGGTTCTGGTTTATAGGGCTGGCAAAGCTGTTGTCTATTATGGTGGTGCAGCCATGTTGTTTTGCTATGGCCACCACGGCGGCAATATCCTGCAGTTCAAAAGTATAGGAGTTGGGGCTTTCCATGTACAGCAGGCGGGTATTGGGCTTTATGGCGGCTCGGTAGTTTTCTGCATCTGTGCCGTCTACCATGGTAACCTCCACGCCGAACCTTGGCAGGAAGCGCTTCATCAGGGCATTGGTCCAGGTGTAGGGCTTTTTCACACATACAACATGGTCACCGGCGTTTACCTGCGACAGCACTGCAGCAGCCACTGCGGCTATACCGCTGCCAAAAGCAATGGCATGCTCTGCTCCTTCTAAGGCTGCAATTTTTTGCTCCAGCATGGTTACCGTAGGGTTATTGCCCCGTGTATAAAGGGATGCCTCCGGCTCATGCTGCAGCATATGCCTCAGGTCGGCAACAGAGCGGGCCGCAAAATTGCTGGTTTGCAAAATGGGCGGGGCAACGGCGTT
Organism: Pontibacter sp. GD7; assembly: GCF_058216375.1. Classification (NCBI taxonomy): domain Bacteria; kingdom Pseudomonadati; phylum Bacteroidota; class Cytophagia; order Cytophagales; family Hymenobacteraceae; genus Pontibacter; species Pontibacter sp. GD7. The sequence goes on from NZ_JBYZMP010000009.1 coordinate 180,634, forward strand.
AAAGTATGATTCCCTGTCTTCGCCTAACTCGTTTAATATGTAAGATAAATCCATAAAGCAGGTCCCTTTGCAGTTATCTTACTCTTATTTTAATGCTGTTGTTTTATTCATCGCCCGATCAATCTGTGCCAAGCCTTTGGCTTGTAAACTATGGTAAGTAAACCTTATGGTAAAACTGTCTTCTGCCCAAAATCACAGCGTCTGTACCACCCTTATTATCAGCATTTTACCAGCATAAAAATCAGAAGTATAAAATACATCAACTCCGTTTCTCAACCATCTGATTTACAGGCTTTTAAAATAAGCAAAATACAATGATTTTCAGCTATTTATGCAACTGCCAGTAGCTGAATTTTGTTGTTAAAATATGAAAGAGAGAGAAGATAACAACGTATTTCAGCTAACCCAGAATGAGCCTGCAGAGCACGATAAAGAATGGCAAAAGTCAATTCCGGCGCAGGTATTTTTGAACTACTTTTTTGCGATAAGCTACCACATTCAGCACGGCGAAACAAGCGGTGTGGAACAGCTGGCTTTTCTCAGAGAAACGCAGGAAGAGCTGAGCGAGCAGGAACTTGAAACAGTGAAGCGTTACCTCTTAAATTCCTGGAATACCGAGTATGCCATGCGTACCACAGCCGCCCTCGGCGACGAGGCCTATATGCGCAACGCCCTGCACTGGACATTCCCGCAGGCATACTATACTGTATTTTCAGGTTTGCAGGCTTTTTTGCTTACACGTGGGGTTAAGTCCGGCAACGAGGCGCTTATACTTCGTGAGGCTGGCAGGTTGGTAGTGAAAAACGCTTACCCTAAGGCTATCGGATTTTACGCTTCGGGGCACTACGACGAGTATAACATACACCGCTTGCCGCTGTCGCATTACAAGCCGGGCTTGCAAATAGCCGGTAAAGAGCTGGAAGCGCAGGCACAGATTGGTCAGTTTTTAAGAACCACGCGCCGCCAGAAGGCCAAGGCCGTTAGGCAGCAGGTGCAGGCGAACCCGGCACTTGCCATCCGAAGCAGCAAAACCGGTGATGTGTTGCAGAAGTTTGGCCCACAGCACTGGCAGCAGCTTACCTGGCGTGTAGGTTATACTACCCTGTTCGATCTACTGGCACGGTTACGCATTTCATCCTCGCACCGCGAAATAGAGCGCTTCGTGCAGGCAGATATCGATTTTAAGCTTTTCCATGAATCGCTGCTGGAGATTGTAAGCTACCTCAACGGCATACACGAAAGCTATGTGGCGCAAGCCATGGGCGTTGTGCAATACGAGGCTTTTGTGAAAGAACTGCCCACGTACCTGCAAAACTCGTTTGTGGCAGCCAGGCTGGAGCAGCACATCAAACCGCTGTTCGGCGATCAGGAATATCAGCTTGGTCAGGCAGCGTAACTACGTTTTGCTCATATTTATACTTCAGACTCCTGCAGGTTTATACTTGCAGGAGTTGTTTTTTGGGCCGGTGGTTAAGGGGATTTAATTGATTAGGATGATTATTTATTGGGTAAACCACCCCTCTTGAGAGGGGCTATACTTAAGACACAAGTATAAAATGCTCTGTCTACCGCGAGTTTTCAACTCGTGGTTGTCCATGTGGGCAAGCTTTCAACTTGCGTGAGTCGATTTTTATACTTTTGCATACCTACGCAAGCTGAAAGCTTGTCACATAATAAGCCACGAGTTGTAAACTCGCGGCAGGAATAACAACGAATGTAAATTTGTGTCCTAATAGTAGCCTTGTCCAAGGGGTGGAGTTAGTATATTGTTCTTACAAAAGCATGAGTGTTATAGCTGCAGCTTAACCTCCCTTTTACCAAGATCCTTTCAGGATGACAAAAGGAGAGGTAAAGCTGCTATTGTGTTGGCAGGAGAAGAAGTAGTAGCAGATTCCCCGCCTTGGACAATCGAGAACGAGAGTTTGAAGATTGCGAGCGCAGCTCTGAGGGGATAAAGGGGTGGTTCGACCCGGTTCTTAAAATCTTCACAAACTCTGATTCAGATAATTAAAAATTACTAAGTTTCTACTAATTTATACTTGTTAACTCCCAAACTCTCTAACACTTTACCTTTCTAACTCACAATTATTCCTTATTTTTGCTGTTTGATATAACACAACACATTTTTAAGATAATCGCATGCAACTCAGCGAACAGGAACTACGCAGACGCCATGAGCGCGAAGAGCTGGAGAAAATGGGCATCAACCCATATCCCTCTGAAACATTTGAAGTTACTGCTACTGCCAAGGAGATAAAGGAAAATTTCGATAAGGAAGGAAATAACTACCAGAACGTAACACTGGCAGGCCGTCTGATGAGCCGCCGCATTATGGGTAAGGCCTCTTTTGCGGAGCTGATGGACAGCACTGGCCGTATCCAGATCTACGTTTCGAGAGATGATATTGCACCGGGCGAGAACAAGGACATGTACAACACCGTGTTCAAGAAAATGCTCGACATCGGTGATTTTATTGGCATTAAAGGTTACGCGTTTGTAACGCAGGTAGGCGAAATTTCGGTGCACGTAACCGAGCTTACCGTTCTGGCTAAATCACTGAAGCCGCTGCCTATCGTAAAGCGTGAGATTGACGAGAATGGCAATGAGATCGTACACGACGGTTTCACGGACCCTGAGCTGCGCTACCGTCAGCGTTACGTAGACCTTATCGTGAACCCGCATGTACGCGAGACATTTACAAAGCGTACCAAGCTGGTAAATACCATGCGTAACTTCCTTTCCGAGAAAGGATACCTGGAGGTTGAAACGCCAATTCTGCAGCCTATACACGGTGGTGCTGCGGCCCGTCCGTTTAAAACACACCACAACACCCTGGACATGACGCTATACCTGCGTATTGCCAATGAGCTTTACCTGAAGCGCTTGATCGTGGGTGGCTTTGATGGCGTGTTCGAGTTTGCGAAAGACTTCCGTAACGAGGGCATGAGCCGTTTCCATAACCCTGAGTTTACGGTAATGGAACTTTATGTTACTTACAAAGACTATAACTGGATGATGGACCTTGTGGAGGAGATGGTGGAGAAAGTAGCCCTTGCCCTGCACGGTACCACAGAGGTTAAAGTTGGCGAGAACGTGATCAACTTTGCCCGTCCTTGGAAGCGTTATACGATGTACGAGGCAATCGAGCACTTCACTAAGGTTGATATCTCGAACATGGAGGAAGCCGAGTTGCGCCAGACTGCTGAGAAACTGGGTATCCACACAGACCCGACCATGGGCAAGGCAAAGCTTATCGATGAGATCTTCGGTGAGACTGCTGAGCCATACCTGATACAGCCAACCTTCATCACGGATTACCCTGTAGAAATGAGCCCACTGGCTAAGAAGCACCGCAGCAAGCCTGGCCTGGTAGAGCGTTTCGAGGCAATCTGTAACGGTAAAGAGATCTGCAACGCCTTTTCTGAGCTAAACGACCCGGTAGACCAGCGTGCCCGTTTCGAGGAGCAGCTAGAACTGGCTAAGCGTGGCGACGTAGAGGCCATGGCCCTTGACGAAGACTTCCTGCGTGCATTGGAGTATGGCATGCCGCCAACTGCAGGTTTAGGTGTGGGCATTGATCGTTTAACCATGATCATGACCAACTCAAACTCTATTCAGGATGTGCTGTTCTTCCCGCAGATGAAGCCTGAAAGACAGGAGAAAAAAGAAGAAGAGAAAGTAGGCTAATTGCTTACCCAAAGTATAAAAAGAAAGCGTCCCGAAGAATTTCGGGACGCTTTTTTAATTTATTGCCAGATCTTATAATCCTGGAGTTCTTCTGGAATCGTTGATCATTCTGTTCACTTCTGTATCATCCCAGTTCTTGTTTGGTTCAGAAGAAGAGCTGCTCATGGTACCTGCCTGATTCTTGCTAAGGTTAGGATTCTGATAAGGCTCTTTCTTGCCAGTCCAGGAGTTTACCTTATCTTTTGTAGCAGAGTAACCCTTGCTAACCTGATCGCCCAGCTTAGAGGCAGAGTCTGCTACTTTTTTACGTGTAATAGCACCTTTGTCCGGGGCTAATAACACACCTGCAATAGCACCAGCTGCGGCACCAGCCAACAAACCAAGCGCTACAGCGCCTGCATTGCTGCCTTTGTCACTTCTGTCCGTAGCACCCTGCTGTCTTATCTGGCGCACCGATGCATTCGTCGAATACGTTGACTTATCCTCTCCAAGCGATCTGCTTTCCATTTTAGTTCTCATAGTTGTATTTATAAATTGTTTATATGTTAACTTAAAATTAATGGGTATTAGTATACATTAATCTAATATTTAATAACGCGATACCTTTGTGCAGGTTTAAAAATATGGGGTAACAGTAAACAAAAAACGCCTGCTATACTTAAATAGCAGGCGTTTTAACCGGCACACTGACCTCAGCCGCCTCAGCAAGCCGCCATAATAATATTACCGGCTTCGGCTTTGGGTCTTAGCATAAACACACTATGTGCCTTCAATAAGATTTATACTTTATGCGTTACCGCCAGTGCTACCTGTAGAGCCGGCACCAGATGAGCCAGAGCCACTGCTTGTTGTACTGCCGGTTGTTCCGCTTGAGCTACCAGTTTTACCGGAAGTGCTGCCCGTATCTGAGCCAGACTTACCGAATGTGCTGCCACTCATGTTCTTGATTTCGTCAAGGCCAGCCTGCAGGTTTTTCTCCAGGTCCTTGCTTACTTTACCAGCCCATTTTTTCACACTGCTGCGAGTAGCCTCGCCAGTATCCGGAGCCATTAGCAAGCCAGCGATAACGCCTGCACTTGCACCTGCCAAAAGGGCCAGAAGCACTTTTCCGCTATTGTCTTTCATAGTCTTTATTTTAATTTAATTTCATTTTAAATCTTATGTGTACTACTAACGTCAGTACACAGCATTAAGTTATATCTATACAACAGAATACTATTATACTTTAAATAAAAGTATAAAAAATGTCCCGAATATCTAATTGCTCTGTCGCAGAAGTTTTCAGTTTCTAACTTCTTTTAAGGTCAGAGATCAGCTTGCGTACTTCGTCTTTTGTTTTCTTAAGGCGTGTTTGCAAACGCTCCATCAGCTCATGCTCTCTGCCATGCTCGTAAGAAAGGTCTTCTTCGGTCAGTTCTGCGTAGTTGGCGCTTAGCTGGCGCTTTACGTCTTCCCAGGAGCCGTGCATTACCAGGTGCTCCTCGTGCTGGTTTGGCTTATTCTCCATCTTTGATTTAATGGCGTCTGTCCAGCCTCTTACCCTGGTGTTAATGTCGTCACCGGCTTTGGTCAGCGTGCGTTTCAGGTCTTCGCGGTTATCCTGGCCGTTTTTAGGTGATAACAATATGCCTGCAGCAATACCAGCTCCTAATCCCGCAATTGTCGCCATTAAAATTCTGCCGTTGTTGTTCTTCATGTTATCCATCTCTGGTTTGTCTATGGTTCTACTTTTATATTGGAGCGCATTGGTATATTAATTTTACCTATGGCAGGCTATGGATAATTTAGATACTTTTGCGCTTGAAGTATCATACGGTTGTAGCCATACTTGGTTAGTAACCGGCAAAAAACTGTACCAACCCGTATAACATCCAAGCAAATAACTTTATACTATGAAAAACCCACTTGCCATACTTTCGCTGGCAATGTTGCTGATGAGCAACTCCTGTACAAAACCAACCCAGGACGCCACCGCCTGCATAGACGAAAGCAAGATAAACCCAGACCAGATGTGCACCATGCAATACGACCCGGTTTGCGGCTGCGACGGAAAAACATACGGCAACAGCTGCGAGGCTGACCGTGCCGGCGTTACCTCTTATACAAAAGGCGAATGTCCTGATAAAAAATAAGCTACCACTAATTACATGAGCGAGAAGAAATACATCAAGCAGACCAACCCGTTCAGGGTTCCTACCACCGACGGCAAATTGATCGAGGAGCATTTTGGGCATGCCTCTACCCGTACCTCTGGCTTTAGTGTGGCCCATATGGTGGCTCCCCCTAACTGGAGCGAACCACACCAGAACCCTGAATTCGATGAGGTAACCATTGTACTGAAAGGCAGAAAACTGATCGAGATTGACGGTGAGGAAGTAGAAGTTAAGGCCGGCGAAACCATACTTATAAAAGCCGGTAGCCGTGTGCGCTATTCCAATCCTTACGACGAGGAGACAGAATACTGGTCAGTCTGTGTGCCTGCCTTCGACATAAACACTGTGCACCGTGAGGAAGAGTAGTTAATGTGCTAATTAGTTAATATGCTAATTGTTAAATTAGACTTATAAAAGCAAAGGCCTCTGAAATTTCAGAGGCCTTTGCTTTTTCTATTATTGCCTAATTATCACATTAAACAATTAGCATATTAAGCCATTACTTTGAGATCATCTCTACGATATCCTCAGAGATACCCATGCTGCTGAAACCGCCGTCGTGCATCAGGTTCTGCATGGTTACAAAACGCGTTAGGTCAGAGAACAGCGTGATCGTGTAATCGGCGCATGCTTCTGCAGATGCGTTGCCAAGCGGCGACATTTTATCTGCATAGTCGTAGAACGCATCGAAACCACCTACACCAGTACCAGCCGTTGTTTTAGTCGGAGACTGCGAGATGGTGTTTACACGGATCTTTTTGCTGCGGCCTAAACGGTAGCCATAGTTACGTGCAATAGACTCCAGTACCGCCTTAGCCTGCGACATATCGGTATAGTCAGGGAATACGCGCTGGGCTGCAATGTAAGAAAGGGCTACAATAGAACCCCACTCGTTCATGGCATCCTGCTTCTCGGCTACATGCATCACCTTATGGAAAGACAGTGCAGAGATATCCAGTGTCTTCAGGAACCAATCGTAGTTCAGGTCGCCGTAAGTTTTGCCTTTGCGGATGTTCGGGCTCATGCCAATAGAGTGCAGCACGAAGTCGATTTTGCCTCCAAGGATCTCCTGAGCTTTTGAGAACAGGTTCTCCAGGTCTTCAACAGAAGTTGCATCGGCAGGTATAATTTGCGCGTTGCACTCTTCCGCAAGTTTATTGATCTCGCCCATACGCATGGCAAGCGGCGCATTCGTCAATACAAACTCAGCACCCTCTTCTTTGGCACGCTTCGCTACTTTCCAGGCAATAGACTTTTCATCAAGTGCACCGAAAATGATTCCTTTCTTTCCTTTAAGCAGATTATAAGACATATCTGTATCGTTGTTTTATACTTTCAAAGATTTGAGCCGGCAATATAGCAATAACTAAGTATAACTCAAGGTGCAAGGTTGGTACATTCTAGTGAACGTGCTGCAGCACCGGGTCCAACCACCTCTGCCCCTCAGAGCTACACTCGTTAGTTTCGATCTCGCGTTCTCACTAATCTAAGGCGGGGAGCCTGCTATAGCTCTGACAAAAGTATAAGCTCTGTAGCTTATGCTCAATCTCCCTTCCCACAAGATCCTTTACAGGATGACAAACAGGAGTGGCTTTAACTAATATGAAGGCTGTTGAAGCAGTAAGTATAAATTCCCCGCCTTGGTTAAGGAGGGCCAGGGGTGGTTGGATCCGGGATAGCTGAAACGGGGACAAGGATGTCCCAATCAGTAAGGTTCCGGACAAGAATGTCCGGAACAGCAGAAAAAACAAAGCATGAGTCATCCCGAACTTTGTAATGGGATGAAAAAGGGAAGCCTCCTGTTTTAGGGATATAGCTATATGTATCACCTAAAGACAGGAGGCTTCTATGTGTTCTGCTTCTAAAAACG